>CACKPV010000012.1 GCA_902602185.1 uncultured SAR86 cluster bacterium | reverse complement strand
ATTTCCAAACTCTAAAAAGAAGAGAATCATTGAAGTTCTTGAAATATGCTTCAAAAATTTTATACCGAGGCCTTGTCCTGAGGCTGCACCCTCAATGATCCCTGGAATATCTGCAATAACAAAACTGCCATCATTTGTTTTAATTGTTCCTAAATGTGGTCTCATTGTGGTGAAAGGGTAATCTCCAATTTTTGGTTTTGCTGATGAGACTTTATTAAGAAAAGTTGACTTTCCTGCATTGGGGAATCCCACCAAACCAATGTCTGCAAATGACCTTAACTCTAATCTGATTGAAACTATTTCACCAAGAGTCCCAGTAGTTACTTTTCGTGGTGATTGATTTGTACTGGATTTAAATCTTGCATTACCAAGACCACCCTCACCACCTTTTGCTAAAAGTACTTTTGATGTGGTTTGGTTTAGGTCTGCAATCATTTCATTGGTCTCATTGTTAAATATCATCGTGCCTTTTGGGACGTATAAATATTTTGCTTTACCATCTGAACCTTTTTTATTTTTTCCAGATCCTGGATTACCATTTCCTGCTTTTATAGTTTTTTTGTGATGGAAATCAATCAAGGTATTTAGGCTCTCATCAACTTCTATATAAATATTGCCTCCCATGCCTCCGTCACCACCATCAGGACCACCTTTAGGTATGTATTTCTCCCTTCTAAAACTAGAACAGCCTGAGCCCCCGTTCCCTGCCATAATCTCAAGGACGGCTTCATCGATAAAATTCATAATTATTGCGGGACTATATTAAGAGTCTTTCTTTTTTTAGGTCCAGTATAGGTAAATTGAACAATTCCAGCAGATTTAGCAAATAACGTGTGATCTTTACCCATACCGACATTAAATCCTGGATGAGTATTAGTTCCACGTTGTCTGATAATGATTTCACCGGCATTAACAAATTCACCACCAAATCTTTTAACACCCAATCTTTTAGATTGTGAGTCTCTACCGTTTTTGCTGGAACCTCCAGATTTTGTTTTTGACATTTTTAACTACCTAAGTTTATTTTTTCAATTTTTACTTTTGTAAATTTTTGCCTATGACCAATTTTTCGCATACTATGTTTGCGTCTTCTAAATCGTAAAATTTGGAGTTTTTCACCTTTAACCTCATCAACAACTTTAGCAGAAACAGTCACATTTTCTAGATATGGTTGTCCTATTTGAATATCTTTATCATTAGCAAATAATAATACGTGATCAAAAACAATCTTTTTTTTATCAGTTTGAAGTAAGTCAACCTCAATTGTCATCCCTTCTTCAACTTTGTGTTGTTTATTCCCAGATTCTATTATTGCAAACATTGTTATATATAAAAGTCCGCAAAATATACTCTTCTATAAGGAAATTATCAATACTTATGTATAATTTTTATACATACTGTTAATTCAAAACTAAGTCATAATGAAAATAGATGCTAGTCTTGCTGCCGTTGATCAGCTTCTTAAAAGAACTATTGAATCTGAATCAATTGTTAATGACCTATACCGTCATGTCTTCCAAGTCTCAGGTAAAAAATTAAGAGCTAAACTTTGCCTTATTTCATCTTTAAATGAATCAAATTATGAGAAATTTGATAACAACTATGAAGAAATTAGGGTCCAACTTGCAGCAATTATTGAGCTCCTTCACTCAGCGACACTTGTGCATGACGACGTAATAGATCTTGCATCTCAAAGAAGAGGACAAGAGACAGTAAGTGAAGCTTGGTCAAATTCTCATGCAGTGCTTATTGGAGATTATATCTATTCTCGAGCCTTCGTATTAATGGCACAAATTGGTGTTCCAGAAATCATTGATGAATTAGCAGATGCAACAAATAAGATTGCTCAGGGTGAATTAATTCAGTTGCAGAATAAAAAAAATTGGAGCATTGACAAAAAAATCCTTGAAAAAATAAATTATTATAAGACTGGTAGATTATTTGAGGCAGCCTCAAAAACAGGTTCAATCATTGGTAAAAGAAGTAAAAAAGATGCAAATATTTTAACTACGGTTTCTAAAAATTTGGGGATTGCATTTCAAATACAAGATGATTTGTTAGATTACGGCTTGTCAAACATTGATATTGG
>CACKPV010000011.1 GCA_902602185.1 uncultured SAR86 cluster bacterium | reverse complement strand
TAGGAAATTTACTTTTTGGTGAATTCTTAGGTCTTGATGTTGTCGGAAATATCACAGCTTTAGTGAGTGATCTTGCTAACGGTGGTGTTGTCGGATTACTTGTAATCGCAATTTTACTTATGTTATTAGGTAAAAAATAACTTTTAATGGTCATATCAGGAAGAGGAAACTCTTCCTGATATGTTAAATTAACAGAATGAAAATAACTCTTACTAAAGTTACAAATCTTCTCAACAAAGTCACAAAACTACTGGTACCATTTGTTGCAATCTCTTTATTGCTAGGGATTATTTTTGGAACATCAGCTCCATTTATAGGAGACGTTTATCAAAATGTTTCTGATATCCTTAATTTGCTCGGCCAAGACGCATTGCTGGCGCTTGTAGCACTACTAATTATTTTAATAGTTTTAAAGAAAGATTAAATAATGGTGGCTATGGGTGGAATTGAACCACCGACCCCAGCGTTATGAGTGCTGTGCTCTAACCATCTGAGCTACATAGCCATCTGAACGAAAGATAATAATTTACTTCTCATAAAAGTCAAACATTAAATTTAAAGTGAATTATGTCTCCATCTTTCACAACATAGTCTTTGCCTTCAAGTCTTAACTTGCCATTTTCTTTTGCAGCACTTTCACCACCTAGAGAAATAAAATCATTAAAGCTTATTGTTTCAGCTTTAATAAATCCTCTCTCAAAATCAGTATGTATTTTTCCAGCAGCTTGAGGTGCCAATGAACCTTTATTAATTGTCCAAGCTCTAAGTTCGTTTGGGCCAGCTGTAAAGAAAGTTTCCAATCCAAGAATCTTAAAACCCTTCCTAATAATTTTATTTAGTGCTGGCTCTTCAATCCCTTCTAGAAGTAAAAACTCTTTTTTTTCAGTTTCATCAAGCACAGATATTTCTTCCTCAAGTTTTATCTGTACTGGAATTACATCCTGATACATTGATTCAGCATAATTCTTTAAATTTTTAAAATGTTTATCTGAGTGGTAGCCATCTGAGATATTTGCAATGTAAAAAATTGGTTTCATTGTTAATAATTGAAATGACCTCACTATTTGTATTTCGTCTTCATTAAAGGATGTTTCATCTAGAAAATTTCCTTTTTGCAACAATTCTTCACATTTATCTATGAGAATTAATTCTTCTGATAGTGCTTTATCCCCTGACCGAACTTTTTTTTCAATTTTTTCCCTTCTCCTTGACAGAGTAGATAAATCTGCAAAGACTAATTCTAAATTTATTACTTCAGCATCTCTAACAGCATCAACTTCTCCATCAACATGAGTAATATTAGGATCATCAAAACATCTAACTACATGAGCTAAAGCATTCATTTCTCTGATATTGGACAAAAAGCTATTCCCAAGACCTTCACCTTCTGATGCACCTTTTACCAAGCCAGCAATATCAACTAGATTTAATGAAGCAGGAATAACTTTCTTTGATTGAATAATGTTTTGGAGTTGATCGAGTCTTGAATCAGGTACCTCTACAACTCCTATATTGGGTTCAATTGTGCAAAAAGGAAAGTTTTCTGCTGGTATTGATGATTTTGTAATGGCATTGAATAGAGTTGATTTACCAACATTTGGGAGGCCAACAATGCCGCATTTAAACCCCATCAGTTTCTTAAACTCAGATTCAAATCATCAAACTCAAAATGATATGCATTAAAAGATTCACTTAAAACTTTCTGTTCATCATTGGTAAATTTACCAAGCACCCAGTTTGTAACACCATCTTTGTGACCAGGATGGCCAACTCCGATTCTAAGTCTATAAAAATTCTTTTCTCCAATTTTTTCCATTATGTCTCTAACACCATTATGTCCAGCATGACCCCCAGTTTTTTTTAATTTTAAAACACCAAGTTCGAGATCAATGTCGTCATGAAAAACCAAAAGTTTTTCACTAGTAATATTTGTGGATTGCATGAATTTTTTTACACAAGTTCCAGAATTATTTACATAAACATCTGGTATCAACAGAGTCATGTTTTCTTTTGTTGCAATAAAAGATTTTAGATTTCTTTTATACGAGAATTTTAGGTTATTAAAACTGGCAATTTCTTCAACCCAATGCCTTCCAATATTATGACGAGTGTTCAGGTATT
>CACKPV010000010.1 GCA_902602185.1 uncultured SAR86 cluster bacterium | reverse complement strand
CAAAATTGATATGTTATCTATATCTTGGACTGCTAATTCATTCCTTAATGGACGAAGTGTGTACCAGGAAGCAAGAATAAAAAAAAAGAAAAGGCTACCTAAAAGCGTATTTATTGAAAATGATTTTTGAAGATCTTTGAGGTAATCAAGCATAATTGGTGGGTCGCACAGGATTCGAACCTGTGACCAATTGGTTAAAAGCCAACTGCTCTACCAACTGAGCTAGCGACCCCATAAACATAAAGATGGTGATTATTCCATATTTTCCAATATCTGCAAGACAATTGATGATACTGAATTATCAGAATAGTTTTGAATTACAAATTTGTACTTAGCTTTAGCTTCTTCAATATCATCATTCTTCAAGGAAATATCACCCAATCTCTTATGTGCCACAGGAACTCTCCAATGATCTTCAAAACCTGTAATGAGATCTAAAAAATAGTTTTTACTTGAAACAAGATCATTTTGAGCAAAAGCAATCTCACCTAGCCAAAACAAAGATAAAGGGGTTTTTTCAGAATCAGGAAAATTGCTAACAAAAAAATCAAAAAATTCTTTTGATTGAGATAAATTTCCAGATTCAAGAGAGGAAATAGCATTCGAATAAATTTCATCCATACTTTGTAAGTCATTGATCCCCTCGAATCTAAAATTAACTTCTAAATCATTAGAATCAGTCTCCTCAGTCAACTGTTCAGTCTGATTAGTATCAATTTCTGAGGTAAGTTTTTCAATTAAAAAGGCTTGATTTTCTAGTTCATTTCGAAGAATTGATAGCTCATTTTCCAACTCCTGTATCTTGAGAAATAAGACATCAGATTCAGAAACGTCAGATGAAAGTAAACTTCCTGAAAGAACAAGAAGGAGGCCAAAGGATGCTCTGCGCATGTTTTACTTAATTTCTACCCTTCTGTTTTTTGACCAAGCTGCTTCATTCGATGAGGCATCCACTGGGTTTTCTTCTCCATAACTAATAATAGATAAACGAGTTCGGTTTATGCCATTTGATTCAAGATAGTCTGCAACAGACTCAGCTCTTCTTTGACCAAGTGCAAGATTATACTCACGAGTACCTCTGTCATCTGCATGACCTTCTATTACGATGGTGAGTTCAGTATTCTCTGACATGGTAGAGACCACTCCTCTTAATGCTTGAATTGATCTTGAAGTAAGATTAAATTTATCAAAATCAAAATAAACAGTTGCGGAAACTGACATGGCCAAGTTTGATGTTGAATATGAATCATCCGTTGATACTTCGACTGTTGCAATACTTGATTCTCTGACAGATTCCTCGGTAACTTGGACTGAACTACATGAAGCAATAAAAATAATAAAAATTGTAAGTATTGAAATTGATCTTGTTAAATGCATTTTAAACTCCCTATTTTCAATTTAAAAACCCTGACCAGGCCGGTTCACGAACTTGACCAGATGCAGAGGGCAATCGAAATTTAACACCGCCCAATGTTACTCCAGCCAAAATGTCCTGGTTATTTTCTGTTATAGCATAGATTATCACATTCCCATTGGGAGCAACACTAGGAGATTCATCCATTTTTGATTCAGTAAGAGGAATTACAAAATTATCATCAAAATATTTAATAGCAATCTGAAACTTATTGGTTGCACGATGCACAAATACTATTCCTGAATCATCAGGCAAGTATGATCCTTTTGCATTATAGTTACCCTCAAAAGTGAGTCTTTTTGGTCTTTTATTCAGTTTTCTTAGGTCAATCTCATACAATTGTGGACTACCTGATCGACCGGATGTAAAAAGTAACTTTCTGCCATTATTAGACCATTTTGATTCAGTATCTATTCCATAATGATTAGTCATTCTTGTCAGCAATTTTTTATTGATATTGAAAATATAAATTTCTGCATTTCCATCTTGGTAAAGGGTTAAAGATAGATATTTGCCATCTGGTGACCATGCAGGTGAACTAATTTGTTCGTTAAAACGACAATCATTACATTTCTTATTTATTACTGAAAAACGTTTGCCTGTTGCAATTTCCTGAATAAAAACATTTGCAACTCCTGTCTCAAATGACACATATGCTACTTTTGAAGAATCTGGAGACCACACTGGAGAAATAATGGGTTCAGAACTTCTTAATAACAATTGTTCATTTAATCCATCAGCATCAGCAATAAATAACTGATACTTACTTTTCGAATCTGATGTTTGCGTAACATACATAATTCTCGTTGATGCAATGCCTGGAATGCCGGTAATGGTCTCATAGACTCCATCACTGGCATAGTGACCCAGCTGTCTAAACCTATCTGTAATTCCATAAACTTTAGAAGACCTTATCTTTTCTTTGTTAGCTACATCAAATATTTCATAGCTTAATTGAATGCCAGCAACTGTCTCTTGAATATCTGCGATCAAAATAAAATCACAATTTAGTAAACGCCACTCACGATATTCAATATCTTCCTCAGTTTGAGGCAACGAAAGTAAAAGTTTATTGTCAAAAATATAAAACTCACCTGTTCTTTTCAAATCCTGACTTACAATAGATAGTACTTTTTGTGTTTGTTTTTGGTTACCCTCTTTCGCAATAATAGCTAATCTATAAGGGTCTTCTGATCCTTGCGTAATGTCAATTACCGTCTGTGCATCTACTTTAATTGGAGCAATTAAGATGATAAGCAAAAACTTTGAATACAACTTCATTTTGGATCAAACCTAAATAAAATATTCTTGAACATATTTTCATAAATTTCTTGATCCATCTCTTTGTAAAAATTAAATGTTTCAACTCTCCTTACTGCTCTTAATGCAGAATTATCAAAGCGCAAATTTCCACTACTTTTTTGAAGTGAAATATCTAAAATACGACCCCTGGAATTAACCAAAATTTTAAGATGACATTCTAAGTTATCGGGAATATTTTTTGGTTCCATCCATGCAGATTCAATTTTTTGCTTTATTAAAAAATAA
>CACKPV010000009.1 GCA_902602185.1 uncultured SAR86 cluster bacterium | reverse complement strand
AAATAAAAAATATCTTTTAAAACTTTAAATCAATCAACTGAAAAATATAAATCCTGCTCCAAAAATAAATCCACCAAAAGTAACTAAAATTTTGGACTCATATTGTTTAAACAATGCATAAATTACTTTGGGCATAATGAAAATGGCAGTTAACATTCCAATAGCAAATGGAAATAAAATCTCCATATTTAGGTTTGAGATTGCTGCAATTATTTCAGGATAAACCCCAATAGCTAGAAGGAATGCACTTCCTGAAATTCCAGGAATTATTAAAAATGAACAAGCAATAAAACCATAAACTAGTAACAATAAGAAAGTCTTTTGTACTTCTATTCCTGAAATTTGACTCAATAAAGATCCTACAAACACTGCGATTAAAAAAATGAAGCTATTAAAAAGATAATTTTTGATGCTCTTATCAGAAATGTTCGTTAATACTAAGAAGGTTCCATAAAAAATCATTAAAATCCCAATTATAAAATCAAACCATTGTCTAAAATTAAGAAAAAAGAATTCAACTAATTGAGAAAACCCAAAAACCCCAATTACCATCCCAACCAAAAAAGGGAATACAAGAGAAATACCTTTAAAATTATTTATGAAAGAAATTATTTTTTTGTATACGCCAAACATCAAGGCAACTGTTGCACCTGAAATTCCAGGAAGTAATTCAGCTATGCCAACAAAAAAACCAGCAACGAAGAATAAAATCTTATCTCTCATTTATTCAATCCAGCAAGCATTGGTACAAAAGATACCTCTGTATAGTCAACTTCAGTAAACTCTCCATTATTAAAAGTTATTTTTTTTAGTATTTGATTATTTTCTGGACCCACAGGTAGGACTAAAATACCACCGGGAGCCAAAAATTTCAGAAGCCTCTCGGGGACTTCTAAAGGAGCAGCAGCACATAAAATTGCATTATAACTGATTCGCTCATCCCAACCTTCAAATCCATCACGATGTTTGATTATAGTGTTATGAATTTTAAGTTCTGATAGGTGTTCTCTGGATTTTAATACTAGTGCCTTTATTCTCTCCATCGCATGAACTTCATCAGCAAAAAAAGAAAGTATAGATGTTTGATATCCACAACCAGATCCAATTTCAAGGATGCTATTAAATTTTTTTTGATCTCTTGGTAATGCCTCCAAAATGAGTTCTGTCATCTTCGCGACGATGAAAGGTTGCGAAATTGTTTGCTTATGACCAATTGGCCACGAACAGTTTTCGTAAGCTCTTGAATGCAATGCTTCATCTAAAAAAATATGTCTAGGAATTCTTCTCATGGCATCAATTACTCTAAAATCTCTTATTCCCATGTCCATCATTTCACTTATCATTGCTTCTAAGGGTCTTTCAAAAATAAATCGGTTTTGTTTACTCATTGATCAAATTTTCAAATGCTTTATGATTAAATTGCTTATCTATCAGTTGATAATCCAAAATGGATAGTGCAACGAAACCTTGATCAACTGCTTGAGCATCTGTAAGAAAATCTTCCATAATTGGTGTCCCTGAAGGTCCATATTGATAAGTTTTTTTTGATGAATTTTCATCCAGCACAATAGGTTTGTCAGGAATGTCGCGCCTGGCAGTTGGAACTACTCTAAAACCTTTAAAAGAGTTTTCATCAATGTCAGGGAAGTTGATGTTTACTACCTTATTTTTGAATTTTTGATTGTCATATTGTGCGATCACTTCAAGTAATTGAATACTTTTCTTGCTCATGAAATCAAAGGACTTTGGTCTATATTCTACTGAAGAAATAGCTATTGGTGGATACTTACAATGTCTTCCTCCAATAGCAGCTCCAACAGTACCTGAATATAAAACGTCGCTTCCAATGTTTGCTCCATGATTGATACCTGAGATCACGATATCGATATCTTTATCCATTAAACTAAAAAGTCCAAAATATACGCAGTCTGCTGGTGTTCCTTTGACGATAAATTCTGTTTCAGAGACTTGATCAATCTCGACTTGCGTTGTGTAAGAAATAGAGGCGCTAAATCCACTACAATTTTTTTCAGGTGCAACTAAAAAGACTTCATGCCGTTCAGATAAACTCTTGTAGAGTTCTTGTATCCCATCTGCATGGAAGCCATCATCATTTGTTAAGAGGATTTTCATTTATTTTTTGCTAAGCAGTATAGTCGATAATGCTGCAATACCCTCACCTTTGCCAATAGGACCAATTTTTTCCATTGTAGTTCCTTTTAGACCAATCCTGTTAACCTCTATTTGGAATATACTTGCAATTGAATTAACTATATTTTCCCTCACATCCACAATCTTTGGTTCCTCACAAATTACAGAAATATCAATATTTTTTATAATGAGATTTTTGTCATGAACTAATTTCATACAGTACTCAATAATCTTTGTACTATCTAAATCAATACTTTCAGGATCATTCTCAGGGAAATGCGTTCCTAAATCCCCTACAGCCAAAGCACCAAAAATTGCATCTGCAATAGAATGCAAAATCACATCACCGTCTGAAATTGCTTCAATTCCATAGTCAAAAGGTATTTTTGCCCCACCCAGCATTATAAATTTTCCTTCAGAATATCTATGAACATCAAAACCACTTCCAACTAAATCAATTCTATCTGGTAAATCTTCAGGATAGGTTATTTTTATATTTTGTGTGCTGCCTTCAAGAGCTCTTATAGAATATCCCGACTTTGCCATTGCCTCACTTTCATCAGATGGAAAATACTTCTCTTCATGCAGGCATTGTGATAACGCATCCTTTAATTTACTGAAGTTACAAATTTGGGGAGTTTGAATTTGGAGATATTTTTCTCTATCAACATGCTGATAATCACTGCGTGAAAAAATATCACTAGATTGATTTTTTACGAGAGAATTTGTCATCTGAATTCCATAGAAAAGACAATCGATTTCATGATCATTATTAAAAATCTGCCAAATATTTTTTAGGTCCATCGCTTTAATAAAAGGTCTTGCTGCATCATGAGTAATAACATTTTTAAATTCAGAAGATTTCACTGCCAATAAAGCGTTATAAATTGATTCTGCTCTTGAAGAGCCACCCTCAACAAACATAATTTTATCCATTAGACTGGACCTAATTTGTTCTTGGAAATTCTGATTTGGAGGACATGTAATGATGATAAGATCAATTTCTTTAACCTCTTCAAATGCTTCAAGAGTTTTATCTAGCACAGAAAGATTTTGACTATAAGGAGCAAGTTGCTTTAAAGTTTCATGAGAAAACCGTCTTCCGATGCCACCAGCTGTAATAATAGCTAATGTTTTAGTCATTGGAAGTATCTGAATCTAATTTTTCAAAAGAAACATAATCTTCACTTGGCATTACAAGATTATGATGCTGTCTAGCTAAATGTTCCACATGAATATCCGGGTTCTCTTGAATCTTAATAATCTTATCCTTTAAAACTTTATTTTCTTCTGTAAGTTGTTGATTTTTTTGAAGCAATACTTTGTTTTGATTGCTAAGTTTTTTTAGTTTGCTCAAATTTGTTGAACTAAAGTTTAATGAATATATCAATAGACCTAAAATAATCGAAAGAAAAATTATGATGGAGTAAGTGATTTTCATTTAAGAATCTTTAATGAAATTCTTAAAAGCAGATTTAGATCCAAATATAAATGAATTTTCTGCCTCGATCATTAACAACCTGTTGTATTTAGCAACTCTATCAGACCTACATGGTGCCCCTGTCTTAATTTGTTTCGTACCAGTTCCTACCGCTAAATCTGCAATTGAAGAATCTTCTGTTTCACCAGATCTATGAGAAATAATAGAGGTATAACCACTTTTTCTTGCTAAACAAATACATTTTATTGTTTCGGTTATTGTTCCGATCTGGTTATATTTTATTAAAATTGAGTTTGCAACATTTGATTGAATGCCAGCTTCTAGTAATTTCTCATTGGTAACAAATAAATCATCTCCAACTAATTGACATTTTTTACCAAGAGTCTGCGTTAAAATTTTCCAACCCATTAAGTCATTTTCAGCAATGCCATCCTCGATAGAAATAATTGGGTACTTCGCACATAAATCTGATAAATAATTTACAAATTCAGCATTTCGTAAA
>CACKPV010000008.1 GCA_902602185.1 uncultured SAR86 cluster bacterium | reverse complement strand
ATGCAAATAATCTTAGTGTGAGATCTGATTGGATGATTGATATGTCTGAAACTTCAACTTTGAGGTTATTTGGTCAATACTTTAGTGTTGACAGAAATGGTGCTGCTATGAGGGGCATTGATGATCAAACTTCTGGAGTGAGAAATCTTTCACAAGATACTATTTCAAATCATGAATTAACTTCTTCTGTTTTTGCAGCAATCTATGAAAATGATCTTGGTTACGCAAATCTTAAGGTAATGGCAAGTGTTCAAGAGGATGATATCTCGGTTACTAGAGATAATGATCGTCATAATTATGGTGATCTAATGCTTACGATACCTGGTTTTCCAGACGGAGCTACATATCAAAGGGCAGAATTTCGTCCAGAAACATCTCTTGTTGACACAACAACTTTTGAAATAAATTTAGTATCTAATGAACCTGCCATGAATGGAAAATTAGACTGGACAATTGGTGCTTTTTATATGGATCATGAAATTGAAAATCATATACGTGGTTACCTAGATACGAATCTTGATGGAGAATTACTATATATTTGTTCATATCCATATGCTGATCCCAATAATTGCTGGGCTTCTTTTGCAGATGGTGGTGAATTTGATTTTATTTCTGATGCATATCCAGCTAGGGAGTCTTACTCTGTATATGGTCAGACTACTTACAGCTTCTCAGACAAATCTCGCCTTATTAGTGGTCTTCGGTATTCTAAAGATGAAGTTGAAAGTTGTGTAAAAAATTTCTTTGCAGCCGTTTGTGATGATTTGAATAGTAGTTCGGACAAAATCACTGGAAGGGTTGCTGCTGAGTATGATTTAGATGATGATACTATGGTTTATTTTGCGTTCACTGCCGGATTTAAACCAGGAGGAACTAACCTCACTTATGGTTATGCAGATGACAATGCTCCTCCAATGGTTTTCGAAACTTTTGAACCAGAATCAGTTGAGGCTTTTGAATTTGGACTGAAGACTGATTTATTGGATGGAAGGGCAATTGCAAATATCGCAGCATTTTCTTATACATATGAAGATTTGCAGTTTCAAGCAACTGACCCAGATCCTTACAGAGGAGGAGTTGCGAATATTCCAGAATCCGAAATGTCAGGTGTTGAAGTTGAGTTCAATGGATTTCTAACTGATTCCCTAAGTTTAGATGTAAAGATGTCATTTCTTGATTCAGAAGTTACTTCTGATTATGAAGTTCTTGATAATGTTGATGCTTACCAATATTTCTTTGGTGAAGAAGATTTACGTTATGCTCTGAGAGAAAATGTAAAAGGTAATGAGCTTGCAAAAACTCCAGGTTTGACCGCAGATGTAAGCATGGTTTATGAAACATCGTTACCCTCAGGGAAAGCATTTACTGGAATTTTTCAATATACAAGAAGAGGTGATTTCCAGCAGAGAGTAAATAATAATCCACTTGTTGATGACATAGATAAGTATACTGTTTTTAATCTAACAGCAAGCTTTGAAATCAATAGTGAATTAGATCTTGATGTTATGGTGCTTAATGCATCTGATGAAGATGGTGTGAATTCAAGTATGACTGATGTTTTCGGTGTAGCTGCTACTGGCTTGGAACTAATACCTCCAAGACAAATAATGACAAGGTTGCGATATACGTTTTAAGAGCAACACTATGTGTTGCATAATGTGTTTATGAATAAACACTTTATACAGCCAAATGATCTCTTAGAAGATTCTTTTAATTTGGCCTGGAAAATCTACGACAGTAATTTCAGGCCAAATTTCATTATCGGAGTCTGGAGAGGAGGGGCTCCAATTGGAATTGCTGTTCAAGAGTTTTTAGATGTGCTTGGGGTTCATTCTGATCACATTGCCATAAGAACTTCTTATTATTCAGGAATTGATAAAAGAAAAAAAAGTGTAGAAGTTTTCGGATTAAACTATGTTCTTAAAAAAGTTAAATCAAGTGATACCCTTTTAATTGTAGATGATGTTTTCGATACAGGCCTTTCAATAGATAAAGTTATTTCAGAAATAAAAAATTCATGTAAAAAAAACTGCCCTGACATAAAAGTTGCATCACCATATTTCAAACCTTTGAACAACCAAACTGATAGAGTTCCAGATTATTATTTGCATGAGACAACAGATTGGTTAGTTTTCCCTCATGAATTGCAAGGTCTTTCAATCGATGAGATTTCAGATTTCAAACCCCAGCTTTCAACACTGATAGATAAGATTAAACCATTAATTTAGCTTAATTCTTAATTTTCCCTTGATTTGAAGACTTATGTCTCCCAACCTTAAAACTTCTTTTCTTTAGATGCTTTGTGACTCTTCCTTTGACTCTTTCTCTCCATAATTTATAAGATTTCCTCTTTAAATTTGACCTCATAATTTCCTTAACTTGATCTTCTTTGATGCTAAATTGATTTTCAATAGCGTCAAAACTAGTTCTGTCTTCCCAAGCCATTTCTATAATCCTTTCAATGTCAGTTTTTGAGAATTTAATTTTTTTCAATTTCATTATGATGATTATCAAGTATTATACTATTTCTTATAAAAGGAGAGATGGCAGAGTGGTCGATTGCGCTACCTTGGAAAGGTAGTATACGGGTGACCGTATCCAGGGTTCGAATCCCTGTCTCTCCGCCACTTTTTTCTTTACAATCATTATATGAAACCTTTTCACTTAGCTATACCAGTAAAAGATTTGAAGACATCAATAGAGTTTTATTCTGAAGTCCTTGGCTGCAGTAGAGGTAGATCATCTAAATCTTGGGCTGATTTTAATTTTTTTGGCCATCAACTTGTTTGTCATGTTTCACCTGAAAAGAATAATCAAGTTACAAATGTTGTTGATGGTGAAGATGTTCCTGTTCCTCATTTTGGGATAATTCTGGATATGCAAGACTTTAATAAAATTGCCTCGAGACTTCAAAAAAAAGAAATAAAATTCATTATTGAACCAACTCTCAGATTTAAAGGAGAGCCTGGAGAACAAAAAACTATGTTTTTTTATGACCCTAGTTTTAATGCTATTGAAATAAAGGCTTTCAATGATAGTAAAGAAATTTTTAGAGTTTCTTGACTACTGTATAAATATACAGTAATATATTCAGTATGAATAATTCAATAGTACAACAGTGGGATGAAGCAGTTGATAAATCTTCTGCATCTAAAACACTAGCCTTTAAATACTTTGGCGGTGACCAAGAACAACTTTTAAAATATATCACCTCAGAGATTGGTAACTTTTAAGTTTTTTTTTATCTCATAATTATTTCTTCAAGTATAATATTTGAAGGTGTCACAATCTTTCAGTGAAATGGGAATTGATAGATTGTTTTTACTGTTTCCCTTAAAAGGAGGTGGTCTTATCAATATTAATAATTTAAGAACAAGAGGTTCAGCTTTTTGACAAAAAGTTGAACAGTTCGTATATAAAAAGCCCTTGAAAAAGGGCTTTTTCTTTTCATGGCAAACAGATATTGGTTTCTATTGATTTTTCTCGGTGCGATCTGGGGTAGTGCTTTTATGTTTATCAAGATTGCGACTCCTGATTTAGGCCCCGTTTTTTTAGTGAATATAAGATTATTTATTGCTGGGTTAATGTTTTTACCAATTTTACTTCAATCAAAATATTTAAAGCTCTTAAGAAGTAATTTACGGAACATACTTTTTCTTGCAGTTATAAACAATGCTTTACCTTTTACTTTATTCTCATATGCATCTCTTTTTTCAAGTTCAAATATGTTGGCAATTTTTAATGGCTCTACAGCAATCATTACAGCCATTATTTCTGTACTTTGGCTAAAGAACAAGATTTCTCGTATTCAGTTCATTGGAGTGCTTACAGGTCTGATAGGAATTATTGTTCTTGCAAATCCAACAAATATCTACACAACACTTACTGCATCAATTTCTTGTATTCTTGCTGCCTCATGTTATGCACTTTCTGCAAATTTCATAGAAAAATATGCCTTCAAGACAAATGCAGTCGTTTTAATAGGCTGGTCGCTCATCTTTGCTTCTTTGATCTTAATCCCATTTTCTCTATTTAACTTACCTTCGCAATTTCCATCTACTCAAACAATATTTTCTGTGTTGTGGTTAGCATTGATTTCCACTGGATTAGCTTTTTTTGGATATATTCGTTTAATTGAAAAAATTGGTGCAGTAAAGACATCAACAGTAGCATATTTTATTCCGATCTTTGGAGTAATTTGGGGATACATTTTTTTGCAAGAAGAGATATCTTCAAGAATCTTATCGGGTATGATATTAATTATATTAGGAATTATCTTTACTAATAGACAATATGAAAAACATAAACGAATTATTAACTGAAGCAAACGATATTGTTGAAAAAATAGATCATCTAACTGCTAGGCAGATGATGAAAGACCCAAATACAATTATTCTTGATGTCAGAGAGGAAAGTGAAGTTCGTGATTTGGGAAAAATCAAAGGAGCTATACATGTACCGAGAGGATTATTAGAGTTTATCTTTAGACCCGAAGATCATGTTAATGATCCAGCTCAATTAAGAATTCTTGTTTACTGTGCAGCAGGAGCAAGGTCAGCTCTTGCTGCTAAAACACTAATTTATATTGGCTACCAAAGAGTTTATAACATCGGTGGATTTAAAGAATGGATAGAAAATGGTGGTGAAATAGAAAAATAGTCTATTTGACCTTTCAATATTCTAAAACTTGACCGGCTACTCCTACTGATGAGTGAAATTGCACAATCAACCACTCCCCATTTATTTTTTCCATTACTCCAGTAAAACGAATACCTTCAATTAAAGTTTTCTCACCACCTGTGAGAACTTCCCAATCCACAACCTCAGAGAACCATGCCACATCTTTATTTGAATTATAGTTTATAACTTTCTCTGATCTATTTATGTTCTGAACATCAAAAGCATCGAATTGAATTTTTACAGATGCTTTAAGAGCATCCCATCCTTCCCATCTTTCACTGGCATCTGTTCCAAAAGTTACCATAGTCGATGTTTTGCTCATTGTTTCTGAAAACATTTCTAAATCACTATCTTTAAAAGATGCCCACATCTTACTGACTAAATCTTCTGCTGTTTCCGAAAATCCTTGAAAAGATATTATTGCTAAACTAAAAAATAAAACTTTTTTCATAATTACTCCTTTTTAAACATTTATTATATAAAAGATTTAACCAAAATCATTCATCAGATGGCGCGCCTGGGAAGATTCGAACTCCCGACCCCTTGGTTCGAAGCCAAGTACTCTATCCAGCTGAGCTACAGGCGCTCAGAATTACAAACTTATAATTCTATTACTTCAACATTCCCAATTTCGAGAGCTTCAATATCTTGTTGTATCTTAGATAGATCACCAACAATGACCCAAGTCCAAGTATTAGGTTTGATATAAGTTACTGAAGCATCTCTGACTTCTTGTAAAGAAATATTTTCTCGAGCAGCAGCAAGTTTGCCCAAGTAATCAAAACCTCTATCATATTTAACGATATTTTCTATTGCTCCCAATAATGATCCTAAGGTTTCATATTGACTGGGCATTCTTTGCAACCTAGAGTTTTTAATTTTTTCCAATTCGTCATTAGTGATAGGATTTGTAGAGATATACTCGTTATATTCACGAAGAATTTCTTGGATAGCTGGAATAGTTTTATCGGTTTGCACCGGGGCTCTCATCAACATCAGTCTTTGCCCTTTGCCCGATCCTGTTCCAGTTCTTACTCCATAGGACCAACTTTTATCTTCTCGAAGATTCATGTTCAATCTTGAAGTAAAACTTCCAGCAATTGCATAATTCATATAATCAATAACAATGTCATCTCCAGAATTTGTTGGAGGTAATAACTGACCTGCTAAGATATATGATTGGACTGCATTTGGTTTGTTGAGCAGATAAACCCTGCTGTTCTGCGGAGAGGACACCTCTGGAAGATTAATGTTAATCTTGTTTTCATAACTATTCCAATTTTGAAACTCTGTATTAAGAAGCTTCTCAGCTTCATCAACAGAGATATCTCCAACTACAATAATTGAAGCATTAGCAGGATTAGTTAAAACTTTATGCATTTCCATTAAGTTTTCTCTTTTAAGAGAAGAAATTGTCTTCTTTGTTCCCATACTCGAGGCTTTTCCATAAGGATGATCTGAACCAAATATTATTGGGCGAATAGCCATATTTGCCATGGCACTTGGATTGTTCAATGATTGATCAATACTTGCTAGCCATTGTTTTTTTGTTCGCTCAATTTCAACCTCAGGGAAAATGGGATTAAGTAAACCCTCTTTAAAAAGTTTTAGTGAATCTGAGATGTTGGCCTTAAGTGATGATAGTGATGCATATGTTGTATCAAGTGATGATCCAAACCCTATTCCAGCACCAAGACTGGATTCTTTTTCATCAAACTCAAGAGCATTATATTTTTCTGTTCCTTCATCCATCATGCTCATAGTGAAATTAACAAAGCCAAGTGTTTCATCCGACTCAATTGCATAACCACCATCAAACATAATTTCAAGTTCAACAATAGGAAGATCATTTCTTTCTGCAACATAGAGTTCTGCTCCATTATTTAGAGTTCTTTTTTCTATGTTAGGAAATGACTTCCCAAGATTATCTATAATATCTTGAACCGATGAGCTAGAAGGATAGGGGACCCCCTTAGATCTATCAACTGAACTTTCAACTATGGACCTTTTTTCTTCTGGTTGTATGAGAAGAGTATATTCACCACTACTCAACCATTCTTTTGAAATATTTTTTATTTCAGTTCGTGGAATTGACATGTACATTTCATAAATATCTTTGTAGGCACCTGGATCATCATAAAAGGTTTCGTATGTTGCTAAGATATCTGATTTACCTCCAAAACCACCAATTCTTTGCAAACCAAAGATTAATCCAGAAACTACCTCTGTTCTGATATTCTTCAAAGCTGTTGCATTAGGACCTTTTCTAAGGAAATCTGCAAGGGTGTTATCCATAACTTTTTCAACTTCTGCTGTATCACCTCCTGGTGAAACATCAGCATACATCACAAATAAACCTGCAATTTCTCTTCCGTAATAGTAGGCACCTGCACTTGTTGCTAAAGAGGTCTTATATACTAATTCTTGATACATAGGGCTATTTTTTCCACTCGACAAGGATGCAGCTGCTAGAGACAACGCTTCAGCTTCTCTCGTTCCATCTTCCGGAACATTCCAAACTTTATAAATTCTCGTTTGAGGAACATTATCAAACATAATTTCTCTTTTACTATCTGCCCTCTTTGCAATCCATCTTTTTGGTTTTGTGAGTGTTGGACCTGCTGGAATATCTCCAAAAAATTTTTCTACTTTTTCCTTTGCTGTTTCAAGGTTGATATCTCCTGCCAAGACAAGTACTGCATTATTAGGACCATAGTATGTTTTAAACCAATTTCTTACATCATCCATTGAGGCAGCATTTAAATCTTCCATGGATCCAATTGTTGACCATGAATAAGGATGTCCTTTTGGGAAAGCAGATTTAGCAATAGTTATCCAAGTTTTGCCGTAAGGTTGATTCTCACCCTGACGTTTTTCATTTTGAACAACACCTCTTTGTTCATCAAGTTTTTCTTGGTCGATTACTCCCAGAATATGACCCATTCTTTCTGATTCCATCCATAGTGCTAAATCTAACGCATTAGTAGGGACGTTTTGAAAGTAGTTTGTTCTATCAGAATTAGTTGTGCCATTTTGATCTGTTGAACCAACTTTTTCAAAAGGTTCAAAGAATTCATTGTTATAATTTTCGGTTCCATTGAACATAAGATGTTCAAAAAGATGAGCAAATCCGGTTTTTCCCTCAACTTCATTTTTTGAACCAACGTGATACCAAACATTTACAGCAACCATTGGAACTTTTCTATCCTCATGTACAACAACAGTTAAACCATTATCAAGAATGAATTTATCAAATTTTATTTCAGGTATTTCAATATCTTTTTCCGCAAATATAAATGCGTTAAAACTTGTTAACAAAAGTATTGCAAATTTAAAGAGATTATTTTTTTTCATTTTTAATAGATTCCAAAAACAGTTAATATTTATTAATGAGAACTTATTTTAATCTAATTTTATCTATTTTTTTTATATTTTCTTGTACAACCGAAAACTCTAACTCTAAAACTATAAAAAATTTACATTATCTGATTAAAGAGCTTTCATCTGATGAAATGCAAGGAAGAAACCCTGGAACTGAGGGCGCAAAGATTACCAAAAACTTCATTGCAAGTGAATTTAAAAAAAATGGACTAACTCCACTGGATAAAACTTTTTTTCAAGAAGTTCCAGCAGTTTCATCTTTAGTTGTTGATAAATCTTTCTTTACTATCTCCTTTAGAGATCAGGATAAAAAATTTGATTTTGGCTCTGAAGTTGTATTTTGGTCAAAACGAAATAAAGGAGAACAAATAATTAGATCAAGTGATTTAGTATTTGTCGGATATGGCATTGTTGCCCCTGAGTATAAATGGAATGACTATGCCGGTGTGGATGTGAAAGGTAAGACCGTCGTCATGCTAGTAAATGATCCTGGTTTTGACACAGGTAAATTACGACTTTTCAATGGATCGGCAATGACTTATTACGGGAGGTGGACTTATAAATTTGAAGAAGCTGCTCGTCAAGGCGCAGCTGCAGCCATAATTATCCATGAAGAAAATGCTGCTGCTTATCCTTGGTCAGTTGTTGAAAACAGTTGGACTGGACCTCAATTAGATTTACAAAGAAAAAATCTAGGAATTGATAGATGCATTCTCGAGAGTTGGATTAGTTTGGAATCAGCAAATAATATTCTTGAGTTTACAGGTTTCGATTATTTAACACTTAAAGAATTTGCATTAGATAGAAACTTTCAAGCATTTACACTAAAAGGATTAAAGCTAACAGCAACCATTAAAAGTGACATTAATTATTTTAGTTCTCATAATTTAATTGGATTTAAAAAGGGTACTATCAATCCTGATGAGTTTATTATCTTTATGGCACATTGGGACCATCTTGGTTTGACTGATGAAGGCAAAGATAAAATTTATAATGGTGCAGTCGATAATGCAACTGGAGTTGCTGGAATAATTGAATTGGCAAGGCTATTTAAAAATATAGATACTGATCGATCTCTAATCTTCTTAGCAACTACACTTGAAGAATCAGGTTTGCTCGGATCTGAATTTTTTGCAAACTATCCACCAATAGATCTTGCAAATGTTGTTGCTGGTTTTAATTTTGACGGAATCCTTCCAACAGGAAAAACAAAAGATATGGCTGTTATTGGATATGGTGCATCTGAACTTGAAGAATTGTTAGAAAGGCAGCTTTTAAAAGAGGGACGATATATTAATCCTGACCCAAACCCAGAAAAAGGATTCTTTTATCGTTCTGACCATATTAGTTTTGCAAAAAGAGGTGTCCCCGTTTTATTCTCTGATGATGGTTTCGATTTAATTGATGGTGGAAAAATTGCCGGAATGGAAAAATTATATGATTACACACTTAATAAATATCATGCGGTAAATGATGAGTATGATGAGAGTTGGAATCTTGAAGGTTTAGAGCAAAACATCAATACAATTTTTAGTATTTCATTGCAATTGGCAAATTCAAATTCCTGGCCAAA
>CACKPV010000007.1 GCA_902602185.1 uncultured SAR86 cluster bacterium | reverse complement strand
TGCTTTTAATAAATCCTTTAATTTCCAATATATCTCAGAAGCCCACTTGATAGATTCTGAGAATGAACTAGCACAAGGAATAATCATAAATTCCTGCAAATCAATATTATTGTCAGCATGCTCTCCTCCATTTAAGATATTGAGCATGGGTGTTGGCAAAACTTGGTCGGTTTCATTTCCAGAAATATTTTCATACATATCATTGAAGTATTGATGCAGTGGTATTTTCATAGCCCTAGCACCAGCTTTGGCAACTGCAAGAGAGACTGAAAGAATAGCATTTGCCCCTAGATTAGATTTAAATTCTGATCCGTCAGCATCTATCATTATTTGATCGATTTCTTCTTGGTTATAAACATTTTTTCCTTCTAAAAGCTTTGCTAAAACATCATTTACATTCTTGATTGCAATGTTGACACCCTTACCTCCAAATTCCTTTTCACCGTCTCTTAATTCCAATGCTTCTTTTTGTCCTGTTGAGGCACCACTTGGGACTGATGCTAGTGCAAACCTACCATCATCTAAATAAACCTTAGTGGCAATAGTTGGCAGACCTCGAGAATCTAATATTTGAAACGCTTTAATTTTTGAAATCTTTGACATCAATTAGGACAAAAAGTTAAGTTTGAATATCATCTTGCGATTTTACAAAAACATCCAGATCTTTAATATTTAATAGAAAATCTTCAAGAAGAGAGAGCTGTAATGCACATGGTCCATCACATTTAGCTTCATCAGGATTTGGATGTGTTTCAAGAAAGAGCCCTGCTATTTTTTGTGAAATTCCTGCACGAGCTAGTTGCAGAAGATATTCACGTCTGCCTGCAGTAGATTTGCCTAAACCACCTGGCATTTGAAGAGAATGAGTAACATCAAAGACTACAGGAACATCAAAAGATTTCATAATGTCAAAGTTCAACATATCTACCACTAAATTGTTATAACCAAAAATATTTCCTCGTTCGCATAACAAGACTTTTTCATTTCCAAATCCATAACATTTTGTTACAACATTCCTCATATCAGGAGCAGAGAGAAATTGAGGTTTTTTAAATTGTATAATTTTATTTGTTTTTGCTGCTGCCTCAATAAGATCAGTCTGCCGACAGAGGAAAGCAGGGATTTGAATAATTTCACAAATTTCACTAACTGGTATTGCTTGATCTTTCTCGTGAATATCTGTGAGCACTGGCACATCAAATGTTGAAGAAATATCCTCTAAAATCTTTAAACCCTCTTCAAATCCTAAACCACGAAATGAGTCTATAGAACTCCTATTTGCTTTATCGAAAGATGCTTTGAAAACCCATTTTAGGTTTAATTTTTCAGTAACTTTTTTAAAGTGTTCAGCAACTTGCATCGCAAGAGAATGTGATTCTAGAACATTCATTCCCCCAATAATTGTTAATTCTTTATCGTTACTTATAGAGAAATTGCTAAGTTCAATTTGTTTCATTTTTTTTGTTTTATTGTACTTGAAATAAAGCTATTAAAGATAGGATGTCCATCTCTTGGGTTTGAAGTAAATTCAGGATGAAATTGACACCCTAAAAACCATGGATGTTTTTTTACTTCAATCATTTCAATTAATTTACCATCTTCAGACGTTCCTACAATCGACATTCCTTTTTGATCAAAACTGTCTCTGTAAGTCGGATTTACCTCATATCGGTGTCGATGTCTTTCGACAATGGAGGTTTTTTTGTACATTTTATAAGACTTAGATTTCTTATCTAAAATACATAGTTGTCCTCCTAGTCTCATTGTTCCTCCAAGGTCTGATTTTTCATTCCTAATTTCTTTTTTACCAGAGGCATCTTGCCATTCGGTTATCAAAGCTACAACAGGATGATTTGTTTTAGGATTAAATTCAGTGCTATTTGCATCAGATAAATTCAATACATTTCTGGCAAACTCAATCAAAGCAATTTGCATTCCAAGACAAATTCCAAAATAGGGTTTTGCATTTAATCGAGCATATTCGCAGGCAATTATCATCCCTTCGACACCTCTTGAACCAAAACCACCAGGAACTAAAATGGCATCACAAAATGACAATTTATTTTTTACATTTTTTTTTGTAATCTGTTCTGCTTCCACAAAAGTGATATTAACTTTTGCTTTATTCTTTATACCTGCATGATCAAGGGCTTCATTGAGAGATTTGTAAGAATCTTTTAGTTCTGTATATTTTCCTACCATCGCAACTTCGACCGTTGTTTTAGGATTTAATTTAGCATTTACAACTTTTTTCCAATCATTTAAAACAGGAGGTTTTGTTTTTAAATTTAAATGCTTAAGAATAATTTTATCTACCTTTTGCTGATGCAGAAGCAAAGGGATTGAATATACTGTATCAACGTCATGCATTGAGATAACACTTCCAATATCTACTGAACAAAAAAGGGCAATTTTTTTCTTTTCGTCCTTTGGTAGTTCCGTTTCAGATCGACAAATAAGACAATCAGGACCAATTCCTAAGGACCTTAGTTCTTTAACAGAGTGCTGAGTGGGTTTAGTTTTCAATTCTCCAGATGCATTGATAAATGGAACTAAAGTTAAATGGACAAAAGTGGTATGGTTGGGCATATCAAGTGACATTTGTCTTATAGCCTCAACAAAAGGCTGACTTTCTATGTCACCAATTGTTCCTCCAATTTCCACAATTGCAACATCACAACCTTGTGCTCCAAGTTTAATCCTTCTTTTAATTTCATCTGTAATGTGAGGAATCACCTGAACTGTCCCTCCCAAGTATTTACCCTTCCTCTCATTCTTAATTACTGACTCATAAACAATGCCAGCAGTAAAATTATTTAATCTTGATGCTTCAAATCGAACAAATCTTTCATAATGGCCTAGATCAAGATCAGTCTCGGTCCCATCGTTAGTTACAAAAACTTCTCCGTGCTGAAAAGGACTCATTGTTCCTGGGTCAACGTTGATATAAGGATCGAGTTTTAACATAGAAATACTTAACCCTCTTGATTCGAGTAAAGCACCAATGGAAGCAGCTGCAATTCCTTTACCAAGGGAAGAAACAACGCCACCGGTTATAAAAATGTACTTAGTTCTTGCCATCATCAAAGATCATCATGATGGGTATACAGCTTAACAGAATATGGACTGGATATAAATAAAAATTATGGTGCTAATTCAGCTGTTTCCGAAAAAAGAGGTCTCGATAAATCGGCCCAATCAATATCTGCATCACTTGGTTCATGCTCATATTCAAGCAGACCTAAATCATCAAATTTAGGTCTTACAGAATCTGTTAGAAGTCCAATTCTGGAAAGGTTTGGCATTACTCTTTGAAAAAGAAGTTTTTGGAAAGTCTGCATTATTTCAGAGTTCAATTGAAATTGTCTTGCTTCTTCGATATCCCAACCAAAATGATCATACACATCAATAGATACTAGACGTTCTTTGCTAAGATAGCATGCCTCGTATGCAAATTGAGCACGCTCTTCAATTTCTTTTTCACTTAATGTTTGGACAAATTCCTCAAGATAATTAATGCCAAAAGTTACATGTCTTGCCTCATCACGAATGATAAGATCAAGCATATCTCTTAATACAGGATCAGGTGTTAAATCTCTTGATGTTCTGAAAGCAGCTAGTGCTAGGCCTTCAATTATCAATTGCATCCCGATAAATTTCAGATCCCATCTTGGATCAGTGAGAATTTTATCGAGAATAGATTTCAATGCATTTCCAATTGGATACATTAATCCAACTCTTGTTTGAATATACTTGTTAAAAGCTTCAACATGTCTTGCTTCATCAAAAGTCTGAGAAGCTGCATAGAGTTTTGCATTAAATGTTGGAGCACAACTAGTTAGTTGAGATGCAACCAACAGTGCTCCCTGTTCTCCATGAAGAAATTGACTCATACTCCATGCTTGACGATGCCTTAAAAATTTCATTTTTTGCTGATCATCCATCTTGGCATAAGGTTCATAGTCGTCCCAAAAAATTGGGGGTGGACTTTGTAGATGAGATTCAGGTCTATCCCAATTTATATCTACCTCAGAATTCCAATTAAGTTTTTTCCCAAGTTCGTAAAGTTTTTTTATGCGATTGTCTTGGACTGTATAATCCCAATTATATGAGCCTGTGAGAGGAGTATGAAAAATTTCAGCTACATCTTCAACATCACCGACTCCCATGTATTCAGGAAGGTCATCAGAATCAATAAGGTTTCTTGGTGCCTTGTCTATTAATTTAATTTTCATAGCTCAACAAAGATTTTCTTTACTCGTGGTGAAATTTTAGTCATTAGTTCATAGGAAATCAAACTGTTAGTTTCAGCAAATTTGTTAATTGATATATTGTCACCCCATAACACAACCCAATCACCTACTTTGCAATTATCAATCTTTGAAATATCAACTGAAATTAAATCCATACTGACTCTTCCAAAAATTGGGGCATATTGATCGTTAACAAGCACCTTAGTTCCATCAATACTGTTTTGAGGAACTCCATCAGCATATCCAACATAGACATTAGCAATTTTCATTTTGGTTTTTGCTTGTTGTCGTCCTCCGTAACCAACCCTATCCCCAGGTTGAATATCTCTTATAGAAATAATCTGTGAGCGAAATGTCATTGCAGTCTCTAAATCTGGATGATGCACTCCTCCATACATCCCAATACCCCCTCTTACCCAGTCATAAGCATGTTGTGGAAAATTTATAATTCCATTTGTATTAAGAATACTTCTTTGAATTGGACAATTTAATTGAGAAAATGCTTTTTCAAAATTTGCAAATTGTAGCAAGTTCAATTCATCATCTGGAATATCGGCACATGCCAGATGCGTCATCAGAACATCATCATTTTGTAAATGAGCTTTTTGGAGGACTTCTTTTAAATCATCTAAGGAAATCCCTAATCTATTCATACCTGTATTTACTTTAATCCAAAATTTCTGACCTGGATATCTTTTCTTTAAAAATTTAAATTGAATTGGGTCATGTACAACAAAGTTGATTGAATTATCTTTTACAATGTTCCATTCCAGATCATCATAAATGCCCTGCATCAAGAGTATTTGCTTCTGGGTATGCCTTCTTAAAGAGACTGCTTCATCCAAGCGGACCACACCATAAGCATCAACTATGTCATCAATACGAACAATTAACTTCTTTAAATCATGTCCATAGGCATCACTTTTCACAATAGCCATAAAGTTTGAATCTTTACCGATTAATGATTTGAGGGAACAAATATTTTTTTTAATCTTTGACAGATCAATTAATAATTCTGCAGTGATACTGCTCATTCAAACTGACTGGAATAATCCTCATCAGGTTTAAAGTGATCAGAAATAAAATCTTCAAATCTAGCAAACTCTTCAATGAAGGAAAGTGTTACAGTGCCTGTTGGCCCATTTCTCTGTTTTCCAACAATAATTTCTGCCTTATTACCCTCCTCTGAATCAGGATTATATTGTTTGTCTCTATATAAAAAAATAATTACATCTGCATCTTGCTCAATAGCACCAGAATCTCTTAAATCTGACATCATCGGTTTTTTATCTCTTCCTCTTTGTTCAACTGCTCTACTAAGTTGTGATAATGCAATAACAGGAACATTTAATTCTCTTGCAAGAGATTTCAAAGATCTTGATATTTCTGATATTTGGTTCACTCTATTTTCGTTGGAACCAGGGATTTGCATTAGTTGGAGATAGTCCACAACAATAAGAGATAACCCGTTTGGTTCTGTTCTATTTACCCTTCTTGCTCTTGCTCTTAATTCCATTGGTGAAAGCAAAGAACTGTCATCAATAAAAAAAGGAATCTTTTTAAGTTTATTTCCCTGCTCAAAAATATAAGAGAGTTGTTGATTGTCAAGTCTTCCTGATCGAATATCTTGTTGATTAAACCTCGACATTCCTGCTAAGAGTCTTGTTGTTAATTGCTCTGCGGACATCTCTAAACTAAAAAATAAAACGCCTCCAGGATTTTCCTCATTTAATGCAACATTTTCAGCAATGTTTAGTGCAAATGCTGTCTTACCCATGCTTGGACGCCCAGCAACTACAATCAAGTCACCATCTTGCAATCCTTGAAGCATTTTATCCATTGCTTTAAATCCAGTTGAGGCTCCAATTAAAGCAGACCCACTTTCACTGAGAACTTGGAGTCGATCAATAGATTGAGGGACTAACTCTTTCATAGAGAGAATATTTGACTGAGAATTATTTGCCTCATCATTTAGGGCGAAAATTCTGCGTTCAGCCTCATCAAGCAACTTTTGTCCGTCTAAACCTTGAGGATTCTTAATCAAGTCTTCAATCCCTCTGTTGGTTTGCATCAACTGCCTAGTAATAGATCGTTGTTTAATGATTTCTGCGTAATGATCCAGTGGAGCAGCAGAAGGTACACCTTTAGCTAAGGACACAAGATATTCTTTACCACCAATAAATTGTAGTTTATTTTTATTATCTAAATCTTCTGATAGTGTAATTGGGTCCAGTGGTTTATTTTCATTTACTAACTCACCCATGGACTCAAAAATTAATTGATGTCTTTCATTTTGAAAATCATAATGATTGATTTTGAGAACAACCGTATCAAATCTTTCAGTCTCTAACATTAGACCGCCAAGCAGAACCATCTCTGCATCATCGGCTGTTTGATTAAGGTTGAGTAGATCTTCAGACATGGAATATGATTTTTACATCATATTCAGAAATAAACAACTATTCTGGAATGACTTTTACAATAATTTCAGTTGAGACCTCAGGATGCATAGCTATAGAAATTTTATGCTCTCCGAGCTCTTTTAAAGGACCATCAGGTAATTGAACTTGACTCTTATCAATTTCTAAATCAACAGCTTTACAAGCATCTTCAATTTCTCTGGTTCCAATGGAGCCGTACATAGTTTCCTCCTCAGAAACAGCAACTTTGATTGTAACCTCAGCACCAGCCAATGCATCAGCATTTGCTTGTGCTTGAACTTTTTGATCCTCAGAGATAGCAGCTAACTCAGCTCTCTTTTGTTCTACAACTTCGATATTTTCTTTACTAGCAAATAATGCTTTTTTGTGGGGGATAAGAAAATTCCTTGCAAAACCTGATTTTACATTTACCACATCACCGATTTCACCAAGTTTTGAAATTTTGTCCAATAGAATTACTTTCATTTTATTTGTGTGAATCAGTGTAAGGTATTAAAGCCATATAACGGGCTATTTTAATGGCTTTGGTTATTTTTCTTTGCTGTGAAGAGGTTACCCCAGAAACTCTTCCAGGAACAATCTTGCCTGTTTCGGTAATATACTTTCCAAGCATCTCAACATTCTTATAGTTTATAAATTTTGAATCTAAATTACTCATCTTTTTCTTTTTCCTGGTTTTCAACTTTGCTTTCATCTTCATCTGAAGTGTCTAGTTCAGGTGCATCTGCTTTAGTGTCCTTCTGATCTGGATCTTCATTTTTTACTTCAGTTTTCATAGATTCGGTGGATGACTTTTTGGTTACCTTTTCAGTTGTTGTTTCTGATTTGACAGCTAAATTAAATTCAATATCTGAAAAGTTTTTCAATTTGAGAACAAGATGCCTAATAATGACCTCATTAAACTTAACTTTGCTCTCAAGTTCTGACAAATTTTCAGGATTACCCTCAACGAAGTAGAAAATGTAATGGCCTTTGTTATGATCTTCGATAGTGTATGCTAGTTGACGTCTCCCGGCATCGTTCACATTTACTACGTTAAAATCCAACGAAGACAATAGTCCTTCAAATTCTTTTTTAAAACCCTCAATATCACTGGACATGTCAGGGTTTACAATTAAAGCAATTTCATAATTTTGCATATTCACCTTATGGTTTTAAGACTAAATGGTAATTCAAACAGTCAAGGTGCATGAATTATAAACAAAATAATTCTGGAATCAATAATTATTTTTTAACCAATTCCACAGTCTTTTCAATATGTTGGGGGATGATGACCCTCCTATTGAGTCTTTACTTTTATGTTTGCCATAAACGACTAATCCGATTGAAGTTGCATAAATTGGATTTCTAAGAATATTTTCCATTCCTGAAAAAGATTCTGGGACACCTAACCTTACACTTGTTTGAAAGATGGATTCAGCAAGTTCAACGACACCCTCCATCTTGGATGTGCCGCCAGTAAGGACTATACCGGCAGGAATTTTTTGATCAAAACCATTTCTTTCAATTTCAGCTCTGACTAAATCAAATAATTCGACATACCTTGGTTCAATGATATCTGCCAAGGTTCTTCTAGATAACTCTCTTGGTGGTCTCCCACCAACCCCCATTACTTCAATCATTTCTTCATCGGAAGTAAATTCTGCAACTGCACATCCATATTTTTGTTTGATTTCTTCAGCTTGATTTGTTGGTGTTCTTAAAGCAACTGCGATATCACTAGTTACCTGATCTCCTGCAATGGGAATCACTCCAGTAAAAACTATCGAACCCGATCGAAGAATAGCAATGTCAGTTGTTCCACCACCAATATCAATTAAACACACTCCAAGATCCTTTTCATCTTCAGTCAAAATTGACCATGAACTTGCCAATTGCTCAAGTACAAATGCATTTGCATGAAGACCGCAAGAGTGAATACACTTTTCAATATTAGAGATGGCATTCGAGGCACAAGTTACCAAATGAACTTTAGCTTTCAATCGAACTCCAGTCATACCGATAGGTTCACGTATTGAGTCTTGTTCATCGATGATATATTCCTGGTCAATCACATGTAGCATAGTTTGATCGGAGGGAACCGCAACTGCTTTTGCGGACTCAATCACTGCTTCAACATCAGCTGGACTAACCTCTTTAGTGCTATTGATACCAACTACTCCTTCAGAATTTAAACTTTTAACGTGACTTCCAGCAATACCAACATAAACATTCTTAATTTTTTCTTCTATAAAGGTTTGAGCTTGTTCGACAGCCTTTTCAATTGCATCAGTTGTTGCATCAATATTAACTACAACACCCTTCTTTAAACCGCTGGAGGGGTAGGTTCCAAGGGCAATAATCTCTAAATCACCAGACATAGAGTAACGACCAACCAAACAAACTACTTTGGATGTTCCAATATCCAAACCTACAATAATGTCTCCATTTGTTTTTAAATTTTTGTTAGGCATTTTCAAAATCTTATTGGACATATTGTATGGCAACTCCAGAACTACTTCGTAAATCTATAATACTTGGAAACTTTCTATTTGAGTACAAATATTCCATAGTTTTTGTCAGTGTTTCAAGCTCATCAAACGATGGTGAGTGCCCCAACTTAATTTGCATAGAATGTGAAAACAAATGCCACCCTTCGATAACATCATAATTGATAGTTTTTAAACTGAAATTCAAAATTTCTTGGACATTATTTATAAGATAAAAAATATCTTTGAAAAGATATTCAGGACAATTCACCCTGAGCAAGTCATCTTCAAATTCATGAACCTTATAAAAGTTCATGGACTTATCTACAAAGAAAGTATCATTTAAAACAAGTAAAGGTATCTTTGCACTAATTTGAAGCAGCGTTTTTCCAAAAATTGTTTTTTGTATCTCAAATGTTTCAATCCACTCGATACTTTGCAAAGCTTTGCTCAAAGAGTGAGTATTTTGATTGGCGATAGCAATAATTTGTATTTTTTGAGATTGTGAAACCTTATTTAAAAAGTTTATCTCTATTCCATTATTTGCACTTATTTGATTCACAAGGCAAAAAACTATAATTAAAACAACTTTATGCTTCGACAATAATTCCAACCACTTCATCATAATCAATATTTATCAGTTTTGCTGCTTTTGGTAACAAACTATGACTTGTCATCCCAGGAACAGTATTAACTTCAAGCACATAAAATTCTTCGTTTTCGTCTTCAACAAAATCAACTCGAGCCCAACCTTTGCACTCCATAACTTTTAATGTTTTTTCAGCTAAGGTGAGTAATTTTTTTTCTTTTTGCGAATCAAAATTTGGCAAGACATATGAGGTGTCGTCTGCTAAATATTTTGCTTCATAATTATAAAATGCTTTATTGGTGCTTATTTCTAAAGGTGGCAAGATAATATCACCCAACATGCCCACAGTTAGCTCTCTCGTATTAATAGTTTGCTCAAAAATAAATTTCCGATTTGTATTTCGACACTTATCAAATGCTTTTTCAAAAGATTCTTGATCATAGATTTCATGAGTATCAATACTGGAGCCATCTTGAGCAGGTTTCATGAAAAAACTTTTGCAGGGTTGAAGTGGGGCTAATTTTTTTTGAAAATCGAAATTGCGTTGAAGCTTGCGCTCAGAAATCCAGGGGGGAGTTGGAATGTCATGTTGTTGTAAAATTTGTTTGCAAACTTCTTTATCCCAAGTTTTTCTGCAGGCTTGTGGATGCGATCCAGTGAAACTAATGTTATGTTCCAAAAGTTTTTGTTGTAAGTCACCACTCTCTCCTTCATTTCCATGAAGAGCAATAAAAATCTTGTCGTACAATTTAAAAGAATCAAATTCTAAATTATTTTGAAAATCCAGCAATTCTGAATCAATTCCTAAATTAGTAAGAGCCTGATTAATAGCTGTCCCGCTTTTCAAGGAAACCTCACGCTCTGAAGAATTTCCTCCATATAACACTAGAATTTTTCTTGCTTCTTGCATTCAATATTCCTGAAAATTTTCTTTAATAGAATCAACCATAATTGCAATTGCATTGAAATGGTCTATCGGAGGTTTTGATTGTGATATTCGTTTTATCATCATTTCACCTCTACTATTAGTAGAGAGCATCTTCTCAATGGCATTCCTAAATTCCTCATAGTCCGAAGCTAAAACTTCTTTATCGGTAGGCTCTGAACATAATATGCCTTGATGAGCATCCTCATAAAATCTTGCATTCATAAACTGATGGTTATCAATAGCATTTGGTAAAGGTATCATAATCATAGGTTTTTGATTCATTGATAGTTCTGCAAGAGTCCCTGCCCCACATCTGCATATCACCAAATCAGCCCATGTAATAGCATCAATCATATTTACAAATTCTTCGATTTGAACATTTAAGTGAGACTTATATTTTGAAACTTCATCCTTTTTTTTAAACCCACACTGATGCAGGATCTGAAAGTTTTTTTTCAGTGAATTTATTGCTGGAGGAATGAAAGTATTCAAAAAATATGAACCCTGACTACCACCAACAACAAATATTTTTATATTTTCTGGATCAAAACTTTGTTCAACACCTTGATCAAGATTTAATTGAACTGGGTTACCCGATACAATTTGTTTTGGATAGCTTGATTTAGGGAAAGAGGTGAAGATCTTTTCTGCAAATCTGCTCATCATTCTGTTTGCAGATCCCATTACCGCATTTTGTTCATGAAGATATATCTTTTTTCGCATAAGAAATATTGCGAATCCCAAAGGAATCATAATAAAACCTCCAAAGCCAATTGCAAAAGAGATTTTATGCTTACCTAGCCACCAGCAAATCTTCATTATTAAAAAAGGTAAACGTATTACAAACATGATCTTTTGCATCAAGTTTGTTCCTCTAAACCCATCAATGCCAATTTGAAGGTAATCCAATTGAACTCCATCTAGCTGAGCTTGATGAATAATTTTTTGTTCTAATTGATTTTTGGACCCTAAAAAAATCACTTTATGGCCTCTGCGAATTGCATCCTTGCAAAATGACAGAGCTGGAAATAAATGTCCTCCGGTTTTTGCAGCACAAACTAAAATATTCATTAATTAAAAAGTTTATTTTCGTTATTTATTCTAACAACTAAACCCACCAAACTTATCATTATTAAAATACTTGTCCCTCCATAACTAATGAAAGGAAGTGTTAGCCCTTTGGTAGGAAGCAATCCTAAGTTAACTGCTAAATTTAAAATGACTTGTAAACCAATTAAAAAACCAATTCCAAAAGTTAAATAGCCTTGAAAAGGTCGTATTTTCTTGAATGATTCCAAGGAGACACGAAAAATACCAACTAACAAAACAATATAAGTCAGCAGTAAAAGCAGCGCACCGACCAAACCTAACTCTTCTGCCAAAATGGCAAAAATAAAATCTGTATGCGCTTCAGGCAAGAAAAAATTTTTTTGAATGCTGTTTCCTAGACCCAAACCAAACCATCCCCCCTGACCAAAACTTACTAAAGATTGATAGAGCTGCCAGTCAGAGCCTAAAACATCATCAAAAGGATCCATAAAACTTAATAGGCGAAGCATCCGATAAGGTTCTGCATAAACTGCAATGACACCTAAAATAATGAATAAACCAATCAACAGCATGAAATGTGAAAAAGATATACCTGCAAAAAAAAGCATTGCCATCACCATCAAACAAATTACTGCAGTGGTTCCGTAATCGGGTTGTACCATTATGAGGAGGCTAAAACCGGACAAAATCACTAAAGGTCGCAAGAAACCAATAGTTGAGGACATTTCGTCAAGTCTCCTTACCGAGTAGCCTGCAATGTAAACAAGCAAACAAAGTTTTGCTACTTCTGAGGGCTGAATTTTAATTGGGCCTAAGTCAATCCAGCGCAGACTACCCTTTGCCTCATAACCAATTCCTGGAAAAAAAAGGGCAAGTAATAAAATAAATCCAACAACTAATAAGTAGACATCCATTTGATTGAGAAAATCGGAGGGAACAATTAGTAAAACTCCAAATGCAAACAATCCTAATGCAATAAAAATCATTTGCCTGTATGCAAAAAAGAAAGGGTCATTTCGCATTTCAACACCCTCGGACATACTTGCTGAAAGTACCATGACAATCCCAAGCAATAATAAGACAATGAAACTTGAAAGAATCAGAAAATTATTATCTCGAATATTCAAGATTATCTGAGTTTTAGAGTTGCAAGTGCAATTAAAATTAACACCAAGGTGATGATCCAAAACCGAACAATAATTTTTGGTTCTGCCCAACCTTTTAATTCAAAGTGATGGTGGATGGGAGCCATTAAAAAAACCCGTTTTTTGAAAAGACGATAGGAAGTCACTTGAATCATGACACTCAAGGTTTCAACAATAAACACTCCAGCCATAATGGCATAAACGATCTCATGTCTCAGTACAACTGCAAGTACTCCCAAAATTGCCCCTAAAGTTAAAGAGCCTACATCCCCCATAAATACTTGAGCTGGATATGTGTTATACCAAAGAAATCCAATTCCAGAACCAATAAGAGCACCACAAAATACTATTAGTTCTCCTGCAATTGGTAAATGTGGAATAAACAAATAGTCCGCAATTAGTTGATTACCCATTGCATAAGCAATCAGACCTAGCCCTCCTCCAATTAACACAGTTGGAAGAATTGCTAGACCGTCCAAGCCATCTGTAAGATTAACGGCATTTGAAGAACCAACAATGACAAAAGTCCCAAATACAATAAAAGCAGCCATGCTCATCTCAAAAATCCAGTCTTTATTGAATAATAAGATGAGTGAGATTTCGGCTTTATTTTCTGCGGTGAGATATAAAAAAGTAACAGCTGAAGCTGCCACCAAAGTTTGCACAAGAAGTTTTAATTTTCCTGATAGCCCTTTTGAATCTTGATAACGTATTTTTAAAAAATCATCTAAAAAACCAATTACTGTAAAACCGACTGTCACAAATAGGCAAACCCATAAGTAGCGATTGGAGAGATCTCCCCAAAGCAAGATGGACAAGAGCAATGATGAGACGATTAGCAACCCTCCCATAGTTGGTGTCCCCGACTTTTGTTGATGAGAATCAGGTCCTCTCTCCACACCAAATTGTCGAAGTTGAAAGCGTTCCAACATTTTGATCATCATGGGTCCAAGCAAAATGCTCAGCAATAATGCTGTAACAGTCCCCGCAATGGTTCGTACTGTTAAATACCGCAGAACATCAAAACCGGGATCGACATCAACAAGAATCGTACCTAAATATTCAAACATTAAATAAACCTCTCCATGCGCATTCCTCGAGAACCTTTGAGCAGAACAATATCATCTTTTTGAATAAAATCATTCAAAAATATTTTAAGTTTATCTTCTTCGGTTTCACTTTCGAAAGAGTAACATTCAATTCCTTTAACATCTCCTTCTTTCACAGTTTTAGCAACTATCGATGCCAAATCACCAAAAGTAATAAGTACATCAATATGTCCAGCATTAATGAATTTTCCAATTTCAACATGACTTTCAATTGGGTTTTTTAGCTCAAGCATATTGCCTAAAATAAGAATTCTCCTTCTGAAGTTTGTTTTTATTGCACTTGATGGAGTAACTAAAGTAGAAGTTAAAAGTTCTACTGCAGCCTTTACTGAAGCAGGATTAGCATTATAGCTGTCATTAATAAGATGTGCTCCATCAATCCATGATGAGTGCTCTAACCTATTTAGCAACTTTACCTTATCGGATATCAGCAGAGCCTCTAATTTACTCGAAAATTCTTTGTTTTTTTCAAATATTCTCAAGCATTCCGCAACCAAAAGGATATTTTTTATATTATGTTCTCCTATTAGATAACTTTTATAAGCATTAAAACTATAATGAATTTCACCATTAAGGTCTAAGGCATAATATTCGAATTCCATAATTGAATGATCATCTGAATAATCAACATAAGCAGCTATTCTTTTTGGAGGATGTTCCCGATTATCTAAATTAACTCCACATTGTTCTCTATGCTTTTGATTTTTTAATTTTTTATCAAGATCTTCTTCGCTCAAATAGTGATCAATTTCCGTAAAGTTGATATCAATAATTCCCCTTTTTTCCAAACTTTCCTTTAAATGGGCATAATCCTCTATCCACCAACTTGGATCATCTATAACAAAATATCCGTTATCCTTTATAAATTTCAACATACTTAGTTTTTCTTTACGAACCCCATTAATATCACCCAAGAACTCAGTATGTGATTCCGATATTGAGGTAATTAAACCAAGATGAGGTTTTACGATTTCCGACAAGATGGCAATATCTCCTGGTTTCCCTGCCCCTGCTTCAAGGACCAAATATTCACTATCCCTTTTTGCCTGCATCACGGATAAGGGAAGACCAATTTCATTGTTAAAGTTTCCAATAGTAGACGAACAGTTTGGTAACGAATGACTGAGTAAAAAAGTGCACGTAGTTTTTCCATTACTCCCTGTAATCAAAATTTTTTTACCTTTGAATTCATCACAAATTCTAGTTGCAATCTGAATTAGTGCCTCTTTTACTGAGGGCACGTAAATGCAAGCTGGATTGGTATTATTTTTATATTGTGTATCGGATGTAAGAACTGCAACAGCACCGTTATCAAAAGCTTGATCTATGAATTTATTGCCATCGAAGTTTGGTCCCTTAATCGCAATAAACAGGGCATCTTTACTAATTGATCGTGTATCCGTTGAGATATTCGAAAAATTAATATTTTTTGCAGCAGCTAAGTCTAAGTACTTTCTTAAATCATTTGTAGATGAGACAAAATGCATCAAAATTTCCTGGCTTTGGGGTTGCATGAACCTTTGGCACGAATTTCGACCTTAGGATTTTTATTGCGACCCCCTTCTTTACTTTTTAACCAAATATCTCCATGGATTCTGCCTTTGCCTGTAAACCAGTTTAGTGAATTTGATATTCGGTAGTATTCAATTGTGTAATTATCAAACAGGGGGTGCTCGTCTCCTTGCTGCATAGCAGAAATGATTTCAAAACCAGTCTCGGTCTTTTTTTGCTCCCAGGTAGCTTTGGGGTTAATCCAAATTGGCGAAGGATCAAAGGTATAATTCAGTTTTCTAAACAAGTCTTCGTCTTGAAGTTCCCAATATTGCACCACTTCCAGAGAGCTCCGTTCCCAATCATCTTGATCAAAATTGGTTTTAGCTTTGTTAATTAAAAAAATTGACTGTTGCGTTTGTGTAGCAAGGTTTTTAAAAAAATCTAAACTTTCAGACACTACATTTTTTGTTAAGTCTCTATAAGTAATTGATAACGTACCGTCGAGTTCACACATTATTTCTTTATTGTTGGAAAAGGTATTTACAGAAAAGAATATTAGAAAAAAGAGAAGAAAAGAATGCATATTAGTTAGAGTATTTTTATACATGGAAGTTCCTCAAATATCATTATCCTCAAAATAACCCAAATAAGCATAAACATCCGTAGCAATTTTTTGAAATAATGGTGCGGCTACTTGGCCCCCTGAATACCGATTTGCACCTAAGTTGTCTATATTTACAAAAATAGTGATGGTGTTTCCCCGATCAGGTCCAATGCCAACAAAAGATGAGGTGTAAGTTGAACTTTTATAGTTGCCACCTTGCAACTTCTCTGTTGTTCCAGTTTTTCCAGCTACTTTAAATCCTTTAACGTTTGCCAACTTACCAGTACCATCAGTGGTAACACTATACAGTGCTGTTAATACATCATCTGCGGTTTGTTTTGAAATGATAGGTGCGTGATATTGCGAACTCATTTCTTCCAAAACTAGTTGATAATCGTGATAGATACCTTCATTAGCAAAAACTGCATAGGCTTGGGCAATTTGAAACGGACTTGCAGTCAAACCATAACCGTAACCTAGGGTTGCTACTTCTATATCTGTCATGTCATCTTTGGTATTGATGTCACCAAACCCTGCTGAAGGAAAATTGATATGAATTGGTTTAGAAAACCCAAATCTCTGATAATTTTCTATGATTAAATCTCTCCCAGCAAGTAAGGCAATCTTGGTAGCACCAACTTGACTGGATTCTTGAATGATTTCATAAACCTTCAGAGATCCGTATTGTTTTCTATCATTGATAATATTGCCATCAACTGTAATTTTTATTGGAACTTCCATTTCATCATCAATTGCCAAGAGGTTGTGCTCTAGAACACCGGCAAGAGCAATAGGTTTAACGATAGAGCCTGGCTCATAAGTTTCCAAAAAAACTCTATTCTTTTGAATCTTGCGCTGCGGGCTATTTGGATTGTAGGATGGATAACTTGCCAATGCTAACACCTGCTTGGTGGCATTATCCAAGATAACTACAGTCCCTGCAGTTGCCTGATGAGATTTAATACTCTGTATGAGATGTTTGTAAGCCATATACTGTATGTTGCTATCTATCGAAATATGCAAATCTTTTGAGGCTATACTGGGTTCCAGAATCTCTATGTGATCCAAAGGTCTCCCGTAGACGTCTTTAAGGATTTTTTCACTACCAACTTTTCCTGCAAGCAAAGAATTAAAACTTTTTTCTAAACCTTCTAATCCGTATTGATCTCTCCCAGAAAAACCAATCAAAGGAGCAATCTGTTCTCCCATTGGGTAATGTCTTGTATAAGTCTTTTCTAACTCAATCCTATCAATTTGTAACTCTAAAACTTTACGTCGCTCTTCAAAGGTAAGATTTTTTCGGATTAGGCTCTTTTTTGATGTATTAATATCTGCAAATGACTTTTCAAGATCAATGACTTGAAAGAGTTTTTCAAAATCTTTTTTTTCAAGTCCAGATAATGCAAACAGATCAAAACCGGTTATGGAAATAGCTAAAGGGGTACCATTTCGATCAAAAATAGTGCCCCGTTTGACTGAAATTTCTCGTATGGATTGATTTTGTGCATTTCCTGCACTTTGCAGGAAAAGTCCCTGATTTGTTTGAATCATTATCATTCTTGTAATCACTCCACCAAATGCTATAACAAAGAAAGTAATGATGAGAAAGAGTCTCCAGTTTTGATAAAAAGCAATCATAATTCTAGTGGTTTTTTTTGTACCATTCCCAATTGTTGTTTAGCAATTTTTTCGATCCTTGCTGGAGAATCTAAAAAAAATTGTTCAGTTAATAGTTGATTATGTTGATTGGTTAACTCTTCATTTTGTTCGATCAGATTTGCTTGTAATGCAAAATTTTCACGAATCTCCCATCTAACAAGAATTAAATTGATAGCAAGAAAAAAAATACAAGTTAACTGTATCGTGATAATGCTAAGGAACAAAAACTTACTATTCATTATACTTTTTCAAAGACACGCATAATGGCACTTCGTGCTCTTGGATTCTTTTCAATCTCCTCTTGAGATGGTCGAATTTTTTTTCCAATTTCATTGAAAGCAGTGGTTATCTCACTATTTAAAGGAATCTCTTTTGGGTAATGCTTGATTTGTGGACGAAAAAAATTTTTGACTGTTCTATCCTCAAGTGAGTGAAAACTGATGCAAACAATTCTACATCCAGATTTACCCAAGTCAGCAATGGTATTAAATGCTTTTTCTAAACATGCCATTTCATCATTTATCCAAATACGCAAAGCTTGAAAAGTTTTAGTTGCAGGATGAGTTTTTGAAGATTTCATTCTTTTGGAATCAGCAATAATTTTTGCCAATGAAAGGGTCGTTAAATCTTCACTTTTATTTAGAGCTTTTTTAATTGCTCTTGCAATTCTGTGCGAATCTTTTTCATCACCAAAACCATAAATAATGTTGGCAAGTTCAGGTTCGGTTATAAGTTTTAGTTTTTCTAGTAAGGGTAAACCTTTCGTAGGATTAAATCTCATATCTAGTGGCCCATCCTTGTTGAGACTAAAACCTCTTAATGAGTTATCAAAATGTGATGAGCAGACACCTAAATCAAACAAAAAACCTTGAAAAATTGAGATATTTTCTAGTTGATCAAGATCTTCAAAACCTTTCGGCATGAAAGTAAACCGGTTGTCCTGAAAGGTGCGAGTTGCATGATCATGTGCTTCAGGGTCTTTATCAAATGATGTAAGACAACCTGTTTCTGAGAGTGAATCCAATATTGCCGAAGAGTGCCCCCCTCTGCCAAAGGTTGCATCAAGGTAAGAAGCATTGTTATCAGTAATAAGAAAACGTAGAGATTCTTCCAGCATTACTGGAATATGAATCATTTTAGTCTACTTGTTTACGCATAAAAGTTGGTACATCGAGGAAATCAATTGCCTCTGCAGACGATGCACCAACTTGTTTACTGTCTCCATTGGTTAAATCTTTATCCAGTCCTACTGGAGAAAGTTTTATGGAAGCTTTTGGTTTTTTATCCATAGTTAATTTTGGAGCCTTTTGATTTACTCCAGTTGCCACTATGGTAACCATTAATTCATCTTTTAACTTGGGATCTATTACTAATCCATAAATGCAAGTTGCTCCTTCAGCAGTAAATTCTTCAACAACTTCACTTACCTCAGTAAAGTCTCCCATAGTTGGATCCTTTGCTGAAATATTTACAAGAACTCCTCTTGCATCTTTTAAATTGATATCTTCTAGTAGTTCACTTCCAACTGCTATCTCAGCAGCCTCACGACCACGATCTTTGCTGCTTGATTTACCTGTTCCCATCATGGCAATACCTTTTTCTGACATTACTGTTTTAACATCAGCATAATCTACATTAATGAGACCAGGCTTCATGATAATGTCTGAAATACCTTGCACTGCTCCTTTTAAAACATCATCTGCTTGTCCAAATGCATCTTGAATAGGAATATTCCCACCTAAAATTTCCATCAGTTTTTGATTTGGTATAGTTATTAAACTATCCACCTCTTCAACCAAAGCAGCAAGTCCCTTTTCAGCTGAAGCCATTCTTGGTCGACCTTCAAATTTAAAGGGTTTGGTGACAACTGCAACTGTTAATGCTCCCATCTCTTTTGCAATGGACGCAATCACGGGTGCTGCACCAGTTCCGGTTCCACCCCCCATACCTGCAGTTATAAAAATCATATCTGAACCATGTAATAATTGCTCAATTGCTTCTCTGTCGCGCTCAGCTGCCTGTCTGCCTACTTCAGGATCTGCTCCGGCTCCTAAGCCCTTTGTCATACCACCACCAAGTTTCAAAATAGTGGCACCTTTAGCTCTATCAAGAGCTTGAGAATCTGTGTTTGCACATATAAACTCAACTCCTTCAATTTTGTGATTCATCATATGAATGACAGCATTGCCTCCGGCACCACCCACCCCGATAACTTTAATTTTTGCTTGATCAATATCTTTTACAACTTCCCAATTCATTTCTTCTCCTAAAAACTCATATCTTTAACTGACTCTGGTAAAACTACTTCGAGTATTTCTGTTGCAAGGACTCCTCCTGTTTGACGCATCTCCCAGTTTTCTAAATCCCATATCTCAAATTTATTCCCCATTCCAACAAGACAAATTCTATTTTTATCAAGAATATTTGCATATTCCTTTAAATCTGATGGGATAAGGACATGCATTCTGCCAGTGGGATCAAACTCGCATACTGAAGCATTCCCAAGAATTGTCCATTGCAAATTTCTTACAACAGGATCTAATCCCTGCAATGCTGTTAATTTAGCTGATATTTTATCCCAATCATCTTTTAGGTACACCTTTAAAGCAGGATATTGAGGGTCTTTAGTTAAGATGATTTTAGAAGAAAAAGATAGGTCCTCACGATATTTAGCAGGAAATGAGAATCTTCCCTTTTTGTCCAAAGATATGTTGTTAAAGCCAAACATCAGTACATATTATAAAGTATTTGCACACTTTACAATACTTTTTACACACTTTTGAACACTTTTTTTTTAAAAAGAGTGAGTTGATCTGTAAGCCGGATTCTGTTTCCTCTCAGAAATATTCTAAGAGAGATGATCATCTATCTTGGCATAACGTCACCGCCATGCTCTAGCAACCTACCCGAATCCTAAGTGAGCTCTTAATTGGATTCCTATTTGGTCTTGCTTCAAGTGGGGTTTACCTTGCGTCCAAATGTTACCACTGAACCGGTGAGCTCTTACCTCACCTTTTCATCCTTACCGGAACATTCTCATGCTCAGGCGGTTTATTTTCTGTTGCACTTTCCGTGGGCTCTCACCCCCCAGGTGTTACCTGGCACTATGCTCATGAAGTCCGGACTTTCCTCTAGCTTTTGCATCCTTGCGGCAAGCTTCTAGCCAGCGATCATCCGATCAACTCGGATGTATTTTTATACTTTTTAACAAATTCTTCAACTTTTTTTTAACCAATCATAAATATCTCTTCGTTTATGATTCGTCATTAAACTAATTAACTTAGCAGCTTCACTGGGTGAAAGTTTCTTTAAAAGTTCATTCCTCACTTCATCATTAAGAGCAAATTCATTGCTATCTGTTCCTATTCTTTCAACTACAATTACAATTTCACCTTTTAATGTAATACTTCCAGAGACAATTCTTTGCAGAATACTTTCAAGATCTCCTCGGATAATTTCTTCATGAACTTTTGTCATTTCCCTACAAATTGCAATTTTTCTTTTCGGCCCAAAAATTGAATGCATTATTTCAATTGTTGTTTGCAATCTTTTTATGGAATCAAAAAAAACCAAGGCATGGTCAATATTTTTCTGTCTTTTAAAAAATTTTATCTTTTGTTGTTCTTTTCTAGGAATAAAGCCAAAGAAAATAAAGTCTTCTGATGGAAGACCACACATAAGAACTGCATTTATTAAAGATGATGGTCCTGGTAATACAGTAAATTCAATATCTTCTTCAATACATCTTTGCACTAATTTGTAACCAGGGTCAGAAATCATTGGGGCACCCGCATCAGACAAAATACATATTGTCTTATTATCTTTTAATAACTCAATTATCTCTGGTATTACAGTTGTCTCATTATGCTCATGAAATGAAACACAATCTGTGTGGATATCATGATGTTTTAACAACAGATTTGATTTTCGAGTATCTTCACAAAAAATCATGCTACATTCGTTAAGGGCATCTATTGACCTAATTGATATATCATTTAAATTACCAATTGGAGAGCAAACAAAAAACAACATGAACTTATTATCAAAAAAACTATTTTATCTCATAAATATTAGTTGCATGCTTCTAATAGTGGGATGTTCCTCAAATTTTTCTGATCGAGATCCACAATTTAAAAATATTGATGACCTTCAAATTGATAGTGTAAATCAACAATTAAAAATAAATACCAGTGAGGAGAATCGAGAAAAAATAATTAAAATTATGTTCGAATTAAATCTTCAAAATGAAATTATTTTCACAGAAGCAGTTGAAAATGATGTGTTAAAGATCAGAAATGATTTTTTGGAGCAAGAGTTTGATTTTTTTTGCGAAACAGCTAGTGATTATCTCAACCGTACATTGATCAATGAAAAACTTCTCCTTGGAGCAGATGAAAAAATTATAATCTTATACTCCTCTCAATACCAAGAAGATATTAATTTAGCACAAACTTTTTATCCTAAAGCAAAGTATGTAGAACTACCCGATAATGAATTTGACAATTTTATAAAAAAAACGTTCGAAATTGATCAAAGTTTACAAAGAGGCAATCTCATAGAAAAGCTTGTTGGTAGAGAATATGAGTTTAATTTTCTACCTAGAGTCAGAGAGGATTTTGACAAGATAATTGTTTTTTCGAACTTTAGTGATGCTAAAAATCTTGTACCCTCAATTAGGTTTAATTATATTCTTGATAAACAAATATTTATTTCATCCTCTGTGATCTTGGGTGTTGAAAAAAGAAATGATTTGCTTGATTTAGAGAATACTTTTGTAGCAATACCAAATCAACTTTTACTTAATGAAGAGAATACAGTGAGTACATTTAAAGAAAAGTTCACAGATGCATTTCTAAAAGACTTAATCCAAATTGCTCTCTTGAAGGAAACAAACTATGGTAATGCTAAAGTCAAAGGTAATTTTGGCAATATAAATTACTTGCAAAACTTTTGCTCAGATTATGAACTAAATATTGCCATGATTAATAGTAATGGTAATTTCGTTAGACTTTAAGATCCCTTTCAATCGTAGTAAGACTGTCATTAAAACCGGGACGATCAAAAAGTTTTGCTTGATAATCTAGCAAAGGTTTTAAATGCTTATTGTAGGGAAGATTTATTCCCATTGAAGGAAGCCTCCACAAAATTGGAGCAAGGTAACAATCAACCAAAGTAAAGTCTTCATTCATAAAGAAAGCAAATTCCTTGAATGTTGGTGATATGGTAGCTAATTGCTGAACCAATTCCTCCTTTACTTGCATCTCCTTTTTTTTTGTCATTCTAGAGTTTAATATTTGATCAACTAACGGGCACCATTCTCGATCTATTCTTAACATTAACTCTCTACAACTAGCTCGAGAAACAGGATAAACAGGAAGTAGTGGAGGATGAGGAAATCTTTCATCGAGATACTCCATTATTACTCCAGTGTCGGATAAGTTTAAATCCCTATCTACAAGAATTGGAAGTTGGTGTGTATTACTCATTGCAAGAATTTCATCTGAAACATCCTCTGTATCAAATTCCCGAATTTCACAAGTAATATCTTTTTCAGCAAGAACTATTCTTACACGATGGCTATAATGGTTATCTCTATCTGAATATAAAATCATATTTTCCCCTTTGATTAATGATAGTCTTTTTGAAACTCTCGATACAAAAGACTTGAAAGAACTGTAAAGATTATAAAAAAGAAAATAGTATAAGTTCCAATTCTTTCTCGGTCAGCACGACTAGGTTCACCGACATAAGTTAAAAAATTGGTGAGATCAAAAATAAAACTATCAAATTCATCAACTGATAAAGATCCAGAGTTTGCATCAACTTTGAGATATCCACATTTCTCCTCAGTTAAAGTATTTCCACTTTCATCCCTTTTTTCACCACCATTCGCAGCAAATATCGGAATATCTTTACAAGTTAGCCTTTGCCTACCTTGCAATTCAGCTAAAACATTTGGCATAGCAGCACCCGGATAGACTAAATTATTTACACCATAAGTTTTTGAAGAATCTTCATAAAATGCTCGTAAATAAGTATAGACCCATTCGGGTGTTCTTTTTCGAGCTACTAAAGTAAGGTCAGGAGGTGCAACTCCAAACCATTCTTTTGATAACTCCTTATCCATTGATCCCACCATTAAGTCACCCATTTTAACACCTGTGTCAAGTACTAAATTCTCAATAAAAATATCTTCTGGAATTTCTAAGTCATTAGCAACTCTTCCCCATCGTGAATATTGAAGGGAATGACAACCATAACAGTAATTAAGATAAATACTTGCACCCCTCTGCAAGGATTCAAGATTATTAAGTTCGGGCTGAAACTCATCACAAGGACCATAATCTTTGCAGGGACCACCTTCGGCAGAAAATAAACTGCTTGCTATAAAAAGAGAGACTATCGCAATAAGTAGTGTCAAAAGATTAATTCGGCCTACAAGTTTAATATTCATAACCTATCTGGTACTTTAGAAGTTTTTTCAAAAGAGGTGTAAATAGGCATCAGCAAAAAGAATGCAAAATAAAGAAAAGTGCAGATGACAGACATAATTCTTCCAATTTCTGTCACTGGCACAGTCCCTAAGTAACCTAGTGTTATAAAGGAGGCTACGAATAAGGTGATGGCCAACTTACTATAAACTCCCTTATATCTGATGGATGCCACATTACTTCTATCTAACCATGGCACAACAAAAAAGATAGCAACACCAGCAGCCATCACAATTAAACCACCAAGAGGATCTGGGACTGCTCTGAGCATCGTATAAAAAGGTGAGTAGTACCAAACGGGTGCAATATGCTCAGGTGTGACCAGTGGATTTGCTTCTTCAAAATTTGCTAATTCAATAAAATATCCACCACCCTCAGGAAAGAAAAACATAATTACACAAAAAACTAAACCAAATATCCCCATTGCTGGCAAAGCACTTAAAACTTTGTAGGGAAAAAATGGAACACTATCGATCGGGACACCATCTTCATCTCTAAACTTTTCAATATCAACTCCTTCTGGATTTCCTGCACCTACTTCATGCAGAGAAACTAAATGTAAAAATACGAGAGCAATAAGAATAAGTGGTAGTGCCACAACATGGAGTGCAAAAAAACGTGAAATTGTTATTCCAGAAATATAATAATCACCCCTGATCCAAACTTCGAGTGATTCACCGATATAAGGTATTGCTCCAAAAAGAGAAATAATTACCTGTGCGCCCCAATAAGACATCTGGCCATAAGGCAAGACATATCCTAAAAAGCCTTCTGCCATCATCACTAAGTAAATTGTGCATCCAAACAACCAAACTAATTCTTTTGGTTTTTGATAAGAACCATAAAGTAAGCCTCGGAACATATGAAGATAAACAATTGCAAAAAACAAGGAGGCACCAGTGGTATGCATGTAACGTATGACCCATCCATAATCAACATCTCTCATGATGTATTCTATTGATGCAAATGCTCCCTCTTCAGTATTTGAGTAAGGCATCATTAGCCAGATACCTGAAAGAATTTGAATTATGAGAACTATGGTTGCAAGTGCACCAAATAAATACCAAAAGTTAACTTTTTTTGGAACTGGATGTTTTGAAAGGTGTCTTTCAAAGGTATTGACTATTGGCAGTCTATCATTAACCCAGTTAAACATTTTTGCAATCATTAGACATTACTCCTTTCCTCACCGATGGTGAGAATACTCCCCTCAAAAAAATGAGGAGGAACTGTTAAATTTGATGGTGCAGGAACACCTTTATACACCCTTCCGACAAGATCGAACATTGACCCATGACACGGACAGAAAAATCCTCCATTCCAGGAAGAGTCCCATGGTTTCGGTTCAACTTCTGGATGATACTTTGGAGAACAACCAAGATGAGTACAAATACCAGATAAAACAGAATACTCTGAATTGAGAGATCTTGTTACAAATCTGCCTCTGTAAGGTTCATCAATTGAGAGAGATTCAGGATCAGCAAGTTTTGGGACTGATTTATCAAGTTGATCTAATGCCTCTGACGTATGTCTGATTATAAATATGGGTTGCTTTCTCCAGGCTACTTGAATTTGTTGACCATATTGCATTTTTGAAACATCTAATTTTACAGAGGACCCCAATGCTTTTGCTTTTGCACTTGGATTCCATGCAGCAATGAATGGTGTAGCTGCAAAAGGAAGTCCAGCAATGCCAACCGCACTTGTTAAACCAATCAAGACTTTTCTTCTTTGCAAGCTTCTTTCATAAGAAGCTTGATCAAGTTTCTCAGTACTTAAATCTTCATCTTTAAAAAGATTTAAAACCTCATCACTAATGTTAGTGAGTTTTAATTTTTCAATATTTGCTAACGCATCAAGAATTTCGTCCCTTTTAGCTAGAGCTTCAGAGAGAATTTTAGTTTTGAGGGACTTTTTAATGAAGTTTGTTCCAATAACTTCTGCTATTGTGTCATTCACTCTTTTCTGAAAAAAGTAAATATCATTATTGGCGCCCCTTAATGTTAAATATTTCTCGGTAGAATCATTCATTAGGTTTTAAAGTGTATTGTACTCACAAAAGCAAAATACTTTTTTTGTGTACTCATAATTAGAAAAAACAGAAAACTTAAAGGAAAAAATAAAATTAATCTTTTTTGCAAATAATGCTTTATTTACTGGTTTATTTGAGTGTTTTGTACCCACAGATTCCTTTAATACTTGTTAAGAGTACGCATAATATAATATAAAAGGATTAGATTTAAAAGTAGTAAATTAAATAAATTATCTTTTTGAAAATTGTGAACTTTTTCGTGCTTTTTTCAAGCCGGGTTTCTTTCTTTCAACTCTTCTGGAATCTCTGGTTAGAAAGCCTGCTTTCTTGAGTTGAGGCCTTAATTCAACATCAAAATCAACTAGTGCTCTCGATATGCCATGACGAATAGCACCTGCTTGTCCAAAACTACCTCCACCACTAACCTTAATCTCTAAATCTATCTTTTCAGTCAATTCACAAAGTTCTAACGGCTGTCTTACAACCATTCTTGCAACTTCTCTTCCAAAATAATCTTCAAGACTTTTATTATTTACAATAATTTTGCCTTTTCCATCAGACATATAGACACGTGCAGATGATGTTTTCCGTCTACCAGTTGCATAAATCTTTGATTCACTCATATCTTTGGATTCCAGACACTTGGATTTTGTGATTCATGCGGATGATTACTGCCAGAGTATACTTTCAACTTGTTAAAAATTTTATTTCTTAATTTATTTTTAGGTAACATCCCCTTAACTGCAGATTCAATAACCCTTTCAGGATTTTCTTCAATAACATCTTTAAATGCTTTAGTCTTTAAACCACCAGGATATAAGGAGTGCTTATAATATTTTTTTTGGTCACGTTTTTTTCCTGTAACTTTTACTTTTTCAGCATTAATTACTACAACAAAGTCTCCTCCATCTACATGAGGTGTGAAGTCAGGTTTGTCCTTACCTCTTAATTTATCAGCTATCTTAGAAGCAAATCTACCAAGAGTTTTATCAGTAGCATCAAACAAATACCACTGTCTATTAACATCTTTTTCCTTTAAGCTGAAAGTTTTCATAGTAATAAATTGAGGGTGAATGTTAATGCTAAAAGTTAGAATTATCAACATTTTCCATAACTTTTTTTTAAGTTTGTTTTTGCATTTCATTTATTCTGCTTACAGTTCTGTTCCAAAAAAAGTCTAGAGCTTCACCTTTATATATTTCAGATGTAAGCAATCCAGATTTAAAAAATTTAATTTTTGATTTTTTCATATAAGCAATATCAATAAAACCAATAAACCGTCTAATTAAGTCATTCCTAGATTCATCACACTCTATAAAGTTATCAATAAAAAACCATTCATATCGCTGACATAGTTCCACAAAATCACCAACAGCTAAATTTTGACTGAAAAAGTCCTGGAAAGATATCCATAAAAAATCTTTTGATGTTCCTTTTGTTAAAAAATTTCTACCTGAAAGATTTATTTGCGTGTTGTAAAAAGAATTTTGGAAATTAAAATCTAAAAATCTTTTAATATCCTCTTGATCAAATGCATCCTCATCTTCATTTGATCTTAAACTAATATTTATACTTCTATAATCTTTGGTGCCATCAAATTCAAATACTTCAAAATCATTCACAAATTTAACAAACATATTGATAAATTTATCCCTTTGAAGACCATTCTCATAAAGATTTCTTGGCATTGCATTTGAAGTGAAAATAAAAAAAACACCTCTTTTTTTTAATTCACCTAATAGATTGACTAAAGTCATTGCATCAGAAACATCCTCTACTTGAAATTCGTCAATGAATAACATTTGGTAAGTCTTAGCCATTTTTATTGCAGTTTTCTCTATTGGGTTAGATAATCCCTCAAATTCTTGAATGGAAGCACGAATTTCTTTCATAAATTCAATGTAATGAAATTGTTTTTTTGGTTCTTGAGTTTTTTCAAAAAGATATTTCATTACCATTGTTTTGCCCCTTCCTACATCTCCATAAACATAAAAACCCCTACATTTTTTTTGAGTGAGAAAATTTAAAAAAGTTTGTTTTTTTGAATATTTATTGCAGAACAGGTGAATAACTTTTTTTTGGTTTTTGTCTAAATCAATGCCTTGTGAAGAAAAGTCTTTTAAAATATGATCGTATTGAATCATTTAAGAAATGAAAAGAATTAATTTTAGCATTAGTGTCCTTTTACTTGTATCAGTATTTTTTTTATTTATCAGCTTTGTTTATGAAAAATTTATATTCAATGATTCAAGTCTATCTTCTGCAGTGAATAAAGCCTCACCATCAGTTGTGAGTATTTCTGCATCAACAACAAACTCAAGACAAATACAAGATGTTGGTTCGGGAGTGATATTTTCAAAAGATGGCTATATTGTTACTAACACACATATCCTCAACGGCTCCTTTCAAATTTTTGTCGAGTTAAATGACGGTTCAATTCTAGATGCTTTTCTTATTGGATCAGATATCTATTCTGATATTGCTGTTTTAAAAGTAGTTTCAACAGATGAATTAAATCCTATTGAAACCTCGGAGTCTATAAATCTAAAAGTTGGTGATGAGGTTTTGGCAATTGGTAACCCTTATGGAATTGGTAAAACAGTAACAAGCGGAATTATAAGTGCTACCGGAAGAGACTCTGGTAATCCTTATCTTCAATTAATTCAAACTGATGCAGCAATCAACCCTGGAAATTCAGGTGGTGCCTTAATTAATAAGGAGGGAAATCTTATTGGTATAAACTCGAGTATTTATTCAAAAACTGGATCTTACTCAGGCATAGGTTTTGCAATTCCATCAGAAAAAGTCACTCAGGTAGCAACAGAATTAATAAAATATGGAAAGATCAGAACTTCATGGATTGGGGATTTCAATGTGAGGCCAGTCAGAATCAAAAAACAAGATTCTTTGCTGACAGGCCTTCAAATTACATCAATACTAAATAAAAATTATCCAAATATTCCTTCAATTAATAATCAACATCCTCTTCAAGACGAGGGAGTAAGTATTGGGGATGTTATTACCTCTGTAAATGGTTTAGATGCAACATGGAGAAATCTTACAAATGCATTAAAAATGACTTTACCAGGTGGAGATATCAATCTAACTATCTTATCAAAGGGGAAATTTAAAGAGGTTACCGTTCAAACGATTATAATTAATTAGGAATTCGTTGAATGTCTGCTCCTAAGCTGGAAAGCTTTTCCTCTATTCGTTCATATCCTCTGTCAATATGATAGATCCTGTCTACTTTTGTTTCACCTTTTGCCACTAAACCAGCTAAAATTAAACATGCAGACGCTCTTAAATCTGTTGCCATTACTTGAGCACCTTGAAGATGTTTAACACCATTGATAGTTGCTGCACTTCCATTTGTTAAAATATCAGCTCCCATTCTGTTAAGTTCTTGGACATGCATAAATCTGTTTTCAAAGACTTCTTCATTTACGAAAGATTTTCCTGAGGCAATTGCGTTCAATACGGTGAACTGTGCCTGCATATCAGTTGGGAATCCTGGAAAAGGTCCAGTTGTGATATTCACAGGAGAGATAATCTCATTTGTCATTTTTAAATCTATGCTGTTATTGCTGCTTTTGATTTCTGCTCCACATTCTTCTAATTTTTGAATTACAGTTGTGAGTCTATCTGGTCCAATTTTATTAATTTTTATACTTCCATTTGTCAGTGCAGCTGCAATAAGATAAGTCCCTGCCTCAATGCGATCAGGAGGAATCTCATATTGACAACCTTTTAAAGAAGCAACTCCCTCTATTCTGATAGAATCAGTTCCAGCTCCATAAATTTTCGCACCCATGCCATTTAAAAAGTTTGCTAAGTCTACAACTTCTGGTTCCTTGGCAACATTTGTTAGTGTTGTTATGCCTTCAGCCAGTGTTGCTGCCATCATTATATTCTCTGTTCCGGTTACGGTGATCCCTCCTAATTTGATATCAGCACCCTTCAATCTTTTTGCCTTAGCTTCGATGTACCCATTTGTTAATGAAATATCTGCTCCCAATTTTTTTAGAGCATCGAGGTGATAATTGACAGGCCTTGTTCCAATCGCACATCCCCCAGGTAATGCAATTTTTGCTTTTCCAAATTTTGCAGTCATGGATCCAAGAACTAAAATGGATGCTCTCATAGTTTTGACTAATTCATATCTTGCCTCAAAACTTTTAATGTTTGAGGTCTTGATCTTAAAAAACATATTTTCATCTAATGAGATTTCTGCTCCCATTGAATTTATCAATTCAAACATTGTTGTGATATCTTGAAGATGAGGAAGATTTTGTAAAACAACATCGTCGTCTGTTAGCAAAGATGCTGCAATCACTGGAAGTGCTGCATTTTTTGCACCTGAACAATTTATCTCTCCTGTAAGTGTCTTACCACCTCTAATCAATAATTTTTCCATTTTTAGATTTCTTGATTTGTTTTTAATTTTAAACTAAGGGCATGTAACTCCCCTGATCGAAGGAAAGGTTCAAATATTGCCATTACTAATTTGTGTCTTTGAAGCATAGTCATGTCTAAAAATTGATTTGAAATAATTGAAATTTCAAAATTACAACCTTCACCATCAATTATGCATTCGTCAACACTTTCGAGGTTGTCATAGATATATTTCTCTATAAAATCTTTATCCATCAGCAAAAAAATCCGATTGCCATTTTAGAATAATCAAATCAATGTCATTATCAAATTCAAGCGCCAATGATTGAAATTGATTATGAAACGTCTGTCCTAGATTGATCCCATTTATGATTATATTTACAATCTTATGTGATCCATCCTTGTACTTTCTTAGTTTATAAATAATTGGATATTTTTCATTTGAAGTTTTTAAATATTGTCTTACTGAAATAATTTTACCTCCTGTACCAGAGTATCCATGGTCGGTCTCAATAATTGCATCATTCCACTGAGCTAAAGTTTCAGCATAAGTATCAAGCAATGATTCTTTAAATACCGAAATAAATAATTCTCTTTGTTCTGATGAGGCATTTAGATAAGAAGATTTACCCATGACACTGGCGCTCACCCTGTTAAAATCAATCATGGGTTCAAAAATTACTTTAATCTTATTTTTAAAAACTTCTGGTTCAGTTTTAAAAAGATGATTTTCATTTCTTAAAATTAAAACCATTTTCTGAGCATTAACCTCAATATATTTATGTGGATTTAGGCTATTCGTTGAAACATTTATGGATACCAGTATCAAAAGTATGGAAAGAAAGGGTCTTTTTGAAGATAGCATAGTTCTATTATACACTTGTAAAAATTCGTTCTTTATATATGTATAAAAAAATTAAATTCTTAAATGCGCTTTTAATCATATTTCTTTCTGCAAATTTAATAGCCGATGAAAATTATTTTTATGACAACATCGTCATAAATTCTGATGTTGTCGAAGCATCAAGAACGAAAATTCTATTCAAAGGAAATGTTCGCATCACATCAAATGAAATGAATATAGAAGGTAATCAAGCAACATTCTTAACAGAAGAATCAGCTTTGATTATTTTAGGTACACCAACTAATATCAAAATTTTTGAAAATGACAAAGTATTTACTGGGTCTGCAAATAAAATTGAATTTACTGATTCAGAAAATTTGAACCTTATCGGGGATGTTTCCATTGAGTCTGAAAATAGAACAATTAATGGTGATCAAATCAAAATAAACTTAAATGAGAAATTGCTGTCTAAACAATAATGTCTTATCTTCTTCAATTAAAAAATGTTAAAAAAAATATCAGAGGAAAAAGAATTATTAATGATGTATCACTGGATATAAATACCTCAGAAATTATTGGTCTATTAGGCCCAAATGGTGCCGGAAAAACTACTACTTTTTATACTATTCTTGGACTTGCAACACTAGATTCAGGCAAAGTTTTTTTCCAAGATAATGATATTTCCAGTCTGAAACCATACCAAAGATCAAAACTGGGAATATCTTATCTGCCTCAAGAACCATCAATTTTTAGGAATTTAACTGTCAAGAATAATATTTTAGGAATAGGAGAACTTTTTTATAAAAGTGATGATTTAGAAGAATTTTATACTAAGACTATTAAAGAATTTGGTTTGACTAAAGTTGAAAATTCTCTCGGCTCAGTCCTTTCAGGAGGACAGAGAAGAAAAGTTGAGATTGCAAGAGCATTAGCATCAAAACCTAAATTAATACTTTTGGATGAGCCATTTGCCGGAATTGATCCTATTGCAATTGAAGACATTAAGAATATTCTAACCAGTCTTTCAAAAAAAGGTATTTCGATTTTGATCACAGATCATAATATTAGAGAAACCATCACTTTATGTAAGAGATCCATAATTATTAACAATGGGGAAATTTTAGCAGAGGGTTCAGCAAATGAATTAATTCACAATGAAAAAGTGAAAGTTCACTATTTTGGAGAAATGTTTGATAAACCCTGAAGATTATGACAATTGACAGTCAAGAAGAAATCAACAAAATTCTGGTTGAAAAATCAAGTGTTAAACTCCTGAAAATTAAGCAACTTATTTCAAACATGAGTACGAGTGAAATAGCTCATTGCATTGAGTCGTCTCCACCTGAACAGAGACAAATAATATGGTCTGTAATAGATGTTTCAATAGAAGGTGATGTTCTGGGTGAGCTTGGAGAAGAGATTCAAAAAGATCTTTTATCTGAAATTGATAATGATGAATTATCAAAATTAATTTCAGACTTAGAATTAGATGAAATGGTGGATATCATTCAAAATCTACCAGAATCAAGGATGCAATTTCTTTTATCAAGTATGTCAGCTATTGATAGGGATAGGATTAGGCTCGTACTTGAATATCCTGAGGACTCTGCAGGTGGTCTTTTAAATACTGATACAATTAGTGTTCAACAAGATCATACTTTAGATATAGTGATAAAGTATTTAAAATCCTTTGAAAAATTACCTAAAAATACGGATAAAATTTTTGTGGTTTCAAAAAATAACCAGTTCATTGGCGAGCTTATGTTATCAAGCATTTTAGTGGCAGATGATCTCAAAATAACAGTCAGGGAACTCATGCAAGAAACCGTTGATCCAATTGATATTAATCAAACTGATAGAGAAGTAGCAAAATTATTTAAACAACAAGATTTAGTATCAGCTCCCGTTATTGATGAAAATAGACAATTAATCGGAAGAATTACCTTTGATGATGTCGTTGATGTAATTATCGAGGATGCCGATCAGAATCTTTTAAGCATGGCTGGTATAGCAGAGGATACCTTTCTTCCTCCAGGAAGAGCTGCAAGACGCAGAATAATTTGGTTAGGTTTGAACCTACTGACTGCAGTAATAGCAGCATTAGCAATCAACATATTTCAAGATACTATCTCGAAGGCAGTTTACTTAGCTGTTCTGATGCCAATAGTAGCTAGTATGGGTGGTGTAGCTGCAACGCAAACATTATCAATTGTTCTTCGAGGTTTAACTCTTGAACAGATTACCAAAAGCAATCTGGGATGGCTATTTAAGAGAGAACTAGCTGTTTCAATTTTAAATGGAATTGCACTATCACTTTTAATTGGTTTTGCAACATTTTTATGGTTTCAAAACTCAATCTTATCTATTCTGATCTCAGTAGCAATGGTAATTAATTTGATAAGTTCAGTAATTGCCGGAGTCTTTGTTCCAATAATTTTGCGAAAACTTAAACATGATCCTGCAATTGCAGGTTCTGTAATTGTCACTACGGTCACAGATGTCGTGGGGTTTGTATCTTTCTTAGGTCTAGCTGCAGTTTTTCTTTTATAGTCTTCTTAACTTTGGTTCCTCGAGATTACCATCAACCTCAAACTCTATTTTTGAAATTCTTTCGAACTGATCTTCAAATACATTTCCAATTATTGCTGTTCCTGCTGCAACCCCGATTCCTCCAAAAATAGCTGCATACCATGGCAAATTTTTATCAAGATTAATATCTAAAATTAAATCCAAATCTAGGTTTTCTAGATAACCTAACTCATTTTTATATATGTACCCACTCCAATTTATGTCACCAAAGTCTGAGTTAAATTTAAAATCTTCAAGTGTTCTTGCGTAATCTTTTGCAAAAATTAATCTTCCCTCACCTCTGTTGAAGTTTATAAAATCACTGTCTCTATCAGCACCATCCCTAAAAAGTGAAGAAATATTCAGAATACTCAGTAAATTTAAAAGAACTGTATTCTGGGTTTTTTGTTTAATCCTGAAATCCTTAAATAGAAATTCTAATTCACCCTCAATATTTCTAAGACCTTGGATTTCATTCCATTGAATATTTACATCTGTTTTTAAGAAATTTACAAATGTATTATCATTTAGGTCAAAAATATTGTGAATATCTTTGATTTCATAAGTTCCTTTTATCTTAAAAAAATCTCTGCTGGTATCAATCGCAAAATATGCTTTTTCCATATCTTTATTCTCAGATATTTTTAAGAAATCACTTTTTACATTAATATCATTAATTGTTAAAACTTCTCCGTTTTTTAAGTAGTAAAAATCTATTTCATCAAAATTTAAATTATCAAAAGAAATATTCTTTCCTATAAATCTAAACTTAGAATTTGGAAAAATAAATTCTTGGTTTTCATTTCGACTAAAATTTCTCAGGAGACTAAAGTTAGTATCATTCATTTCCACTCTGAAGAAACCCGATGGATCACTGATGACTTTGCTATTGAACTTATCTCCTTCAATTTTGAGTTCTAGCTCTTTGTCATCAAATTTTCCATTAATAGATAAAGGCCCTTTCCCTTCAGTAAAAAAATCAATTTTAGTTTCTTGTTGAATATCCGTACCACTGGCATAAAGTTTTATTTCAGAGTTATCGAAAAAGACGCTGGTCTGTGAGAAAAAACTATTAAAATCTCTAAAAAAGATACTTGAAGAAATCTTTAATTTATCTTTAAAGAATTCAGTCTGAATTTCGTCTGAAAACGAAAGGTAACCAAAATTATTTCCTTCATTCTCTCTAATATTGATGAAACCTCTTGTGCTTAAATTTATAGATTTATTTAAGTTCAGGCTCCCTAAAGGAACCAGCTGCTCGACAAAAGATTGAATATTTTCATGAAACGATAAATATCTCAACTGTAAGTTTTTGTGGTCTAAACTTGCTGAGATATTTGAAAATTGAAAATCATTAAAATATCCGTCATTTAAAGAAATAGAGGTCTTTTCAACATTCACTGAAACAGAAGCTTTTTTAGAAATTAGAGAATTGTTTTCATTAACTGACAAAGTAATATCTTTAAGTAACAAATTGTTCAGAAAAAAGGTTTTGTCATCATTAATAATTTTTAAATCAAAATTCTCAATATAGCCTTCTTGGATTATTGAGCGTAGATTTTTCTTCAAGTCTTTAAGGTTATTAGGCAGAAAGAATAAATAATCTTCAGAATCTACTCCACTGCCTTCAAGATAAATACTATTTAAAATTCTTTTGTTTGAGAAAACATTCAAAAAATTTACACTTATTAAAAGAACATCCAAATCTAGTAAAGCATTGTCTTTTTCAATGGATACATCTGAAAATGTTATTTCAGGAAATATAGGATTGCTGTTAGTTGAAATTTCTTCATACCTAAAATTACTGTAATTTAAAAAATTTGTTGGGATTGTAAATAATTTTGGGCTTGTCAAGAAAATAAGATATGAGGTGAATATTACAAGAATGGCTGAACAAATAGATATGACAAAAGACAAAGATATGAATCTAATTGATTGCATTTAATCCAATTTTCTTAAAAAATAATTGAGATAAGAAATTTATAATTATTGAAG
>CACKPV010000006.1 GCA_902602185.1 uncultured SAR86 cluster bacterium | reverse complement strand
AGTTATTTGCACGATTGGCCCCTCTACTTGCTCCTCAGAAATGATTAATAAGTTATATCAAGCTGGTATGAATGTTGCTCGCTTGAATATGTCACATGAAACACATGCTGGTGCGAAAAAAATTATAAATATCATAAAAAAAATTAATAATAAACAGGATGAAAAACTTGGACCTTTATCCATACTACTTGATACTCAAGGTCCGGAAGTAAGGACTGGAGATCGAGAAATAGCACTTGATTTAAAGATTGGGCAAACTGTTTCTCTAACTATTCGAGATGAAATAGATGTCGAAACTTCTTCCATTAAAATAAACTATCGTGGGTTAATAGATAGTGTAAAAAAAGGTTCAAAAGTCTCAGTTGACAATGGCTTAATAAATTTTAAAGTTTTAAATAAAGAAGATGATCGTTTAGTTTGCAAAGTTCTAGATGGAGGAACGGTTGGCAGTAAAAGAAGTGTTAACTTGCCAGGTGTCAGAATAGATCTGCCATCGATTACACAAAAGGATAAACAAGATATTAACTTTGCAATTAAAAACGATGTTGATTTTATTGCATTATCCTTTGTGCGATCTCCTGAAGATGTTAGTCAACTGAGAAAAATATTAGACAAAAAAAAATCAAAAATTAAAATTATTTCAAAAATTGAAAATGGGGAAGGACTCGACAATATACATGAAATAACCAAAGCATCCGATGCTATTATGGTTGCGAGAGGTGATTTAGGCATTGAAACAAATTTAGCTGACTTACCAAATGTTCAGCGAAGAATTATGTATTCCTGTGCTAAGTGGGGCAGAAGATCAATAGTGGCAACACATTTATTAGAATCAATGATAGAAAAACCTACACCCACAAGAGCAGAAGTTACCGATGTGGCAAATACTATTTATGAAGGTGCTGATGCCATGATGTTGTCCGGGGAAACAAGTATTGGTAAGAACCCTATTGAATGCGTAAGATTTTTAAAATCAATTGCTTTAAAAACAGAAAGGTTCAGAACTTTGGGATATGAAACTAAACTTAAAATTCGAGGTGATTGGGAGCATCTTGGAAAAACAGCAAAGGACCTAGCTGAAGCTGTTAATGCAGATGGTATTATTGCGATTACTAGGAGCGGTTACACAGCTAATGTAGTCTCAAATGCAAAACCAGCTAACATACCAATTTTTGCTTTTACTAATAGCAAAATTGTGCATAGGCAGTTATCCATGGTTGGATCAGTGCAAAGCTTCTACCTTAGAAGCATAATTGAAAATAATTCTAACTTAGTAAAAATAAAGAAAAAAATTAAATCCTTTTTAAATCGAAAAAAACCATTAAAATTTGTTGTAATCTCGGGGATGTTTTCAAAAAGACATTCAGATGCAATAAGAGTGATAGACTATAAATCATATTAGGGGAAAGGTATGTATTTTAATAATCTTGATTTTGCAATTTTAGGAATTTATTGTTTTGGAATAATTGCGATTGCATCTTATGTATCTAGACAAGGAAATAAACAAAGAAGTCCAGAGGACTATTTTTTAGCAGGAAGATCACTTCCATGGTGGGCAATAGGTGCCTCTTTGATAGCAGCAAATATTTCTGCAGAACAAATAATTGGTATGTCGGGGCAAGGGTTTGTTGTGGGAATGGCTATTGCAACATATGAGTTGACTGCGGCAATTGCTTTAATCGTAATGGCAAAGTACTTTTTACCTTTATTCCTAAAAAAACAAATTTACACAATGCCACAATTTCTTGAGCAGCGCTTTGATAAAAGAGTCAGTCTAGTTCTTGCTTTTTTTTGGTTGGCAGTTTATGTATTTATAAATCTTACATCTGTTTTATGGCTTGGGTCCCTAGCTATAAATACTCTTACAGGCTTAGAGACTTTTTATGGACTTGTTTTGTTAGCATTATTGTCTTTGGCATACTCACTTTGGGGAGGCCTTAAAGCTGTTGCTTTAACAGACATAATTCAGGTCGTTCTTTTAATTTTTGGGGGGTTAGCTGTATCTTTTATTGCCCTTCAAAAAATTGGAGATGGTTATATTGGAAATGGCTTAATTACTGTCTTTCAAGCTGTTCCAGACAAATTTGATATGATCTTATCTGAGGATAATCCCTCATATTCTGACTTGCCTGGAGTTTGGGTGCTTTTAGGAGGTTTATGGATTGCTCACTTTGCATATTGGGGATTTAATCAGTACATAACTCAAAGAGCTTTAGGTGCTAAATCCCTTCCTGAGGCTCAAAAAGGTGTTATGTTTGCAGCATATCTAAAACTACTTATGCCGTTAGTAATAGTCTTACCTGGAATTTGTGCTGCAGTACTATTTCCTGTCCTAGAAAAATCAGATCAAGCATATCCAACAATGATGACTTTACTTCCTAATGGCCTTCTAGGTTTAACTTTTGCAGCTTTAGTCGCAGCAATTGTATCTTCATTGGCATCCATGACAAATAGCATAAGTACAATCTTTACAATGGATGTGTATAGGAGTTTTAGAGCAAACTCCTCTGATGCTACCCTAGTAAGCATTGGTAGAACAACTTCGGTTATTGCTCTTATAATTGCTGTATTTGCAGCTACACCTCTTTTAGGTAGTTTAGAATCTGCATTTCAGTACATTCAAAACTTTACTGGATTTTTTACACCTGGGATTTTGGTAATTTTTCTTGTTGCGCTATTTTGGAGAAAAGCCACAACTCTTTCTGTGCTTGGTGCGGCATTCACCTCGTTATTGTTGTCGATATTTATCTTTTTCTATTTTCCTGATTTTCCATTTATTCATAGAATGGCAGTTGTATTTATTTCATCTGGATTGGCATGCTATCTAACAGTTCTCATTCAGGGAGCAGGTATAAATACAAAAGCAGTTGATCTTTCAACTGTTAATTTTTCAACATCATCCAGCTTTAATATTAATACACTTGTTGTAATCTTTTTTCTCGCAATTATTTATATAAGTCTTTGGTAATGAAACATTACTTTTTAGTTTTTTTTCTTATTGCACCATTTATTCCAGCTCAAACTGATTGGTCAAATGAGTTTGTATGCAAACAAGATAGTGACATTGTAAGAATTAATAACATTATTTCTTCAATGACATTGAGAGAAAAAGTTGGTCAGATCATAATGCCAGACATACAACATGTAACACCAGAAGAAGCAAAAAAATATAATTTAGGATCAATCTTAAATGGGGGAGGAAGTTGGCCTAACAATTCTAAAAATAGCTCAGTAGCAGATTGGCAGAAATTAAGTGAAGATTTTTATAATGCTTCACCAGTAATTAACAATCAAATAATTCCAATTATTTGGGGTACAGATGCTGTCCATGGCCATAGCAATGTTATTGGAGCAACTGTTTTTCCTCATAATATTGGTCTTGGAGCAACTCAAGATACTGATTTGATTTATCGAATTGCAAGATCAGTAGCAAGAGAAGTTCTTTCTACAGGGATAATATGGACTTTTGCACCTACCGTTACTGTTCCTCAAAATGATACATGGGGAAGAACATATGAAGGATTTTCAGAGAACCCAAAATTAGTCTCTGATATTGGAGAAGCTTTTATAAAAGGATTTCAAGGAGAGGAAGAAAATTTTCTTGATGAGAACCATATTATGGCAACTGCAAAACATTTTATTGGAGATGGTGGAACTTTTAAGGGTATTGATAAGGGAGACACAAGAATAAATGAATCTGGATTAAAAAATATCCATGGAGTGCCTTACTATGCTGCCATTAATGCATGTGTTCAATCAATTATGGCCAGTTTTAATTCTTGGAACGGAAAAAAATTGCATGGCTATGAGTATCTTTTAACTGATGTTTTAAGAAATGAAATGCAATTTGAAGGGCTGGTAGTTGGGGATTGGAATGGACATGGAGAGGTCCCAGGCTGTACAAATGCTAATTGTCCTCAATCATTTAATGCTGGAGTTGATATTTATATGGCTCCTGATGAATGGAAAGAGTTATACACAAATACTGTGCGAGCAGTTAAATCAGGAGATATTTTAATGGAACGTCTTGATGAAGCTGTTCAAAGAATTCTTCATGTAAAACTCAGACTAGGCCTTCTCGACGGAAGAAAACCTCATAATTATAAAAATTATGTTGGTTCAAATGCTCACAAAGAAATTGCCAGAGAGGCAGTTTCAAAATCTTTAGTTCTTTTAAAAAATAATAATTCACTTTTACCTTTAGATCCCAGCCAGCACTTTCTCATTATCGGTGATGCAGCAATAAATATCATGAATCAAATGGGGGGATGGACAATAACGTGGCAAGGTACTGAATTAGATAATGCTGATTTTCCTGGGGTAAAAAACATATACGAAGCATTAGCTGAGGTGATCATTGAATCAGGTGGGTCAGTTGAGTTTTCGCAAAGGGGTAATTATGAAAAAAAACCAGATGTTGTAATTGCAGTATTTGGTGAGAATCCATACGCAGAATTTTTTGGCGATGTTGATGATGTTAGTTTTAACTCTTCCGATTTTAACTATCTTAAAGGGATGCAAAAGTTAAAAAATGAGGGAGTGCCAATAGCCTCCATCTTTCTTACTGGCAGACCTCTTGTTATTAATGAGGAATTGAATCTATCTGAAAGCCTTCTTACAGCATGGTTGCCTGGACAAATGGTTGAGGGAATTTCAGATGTCATTTTTTTAAAGAATGGAGAAATTTACAAAAATTTTACTGGAAAACTTTCTTTTAGTTGGCCGAAAAAGAACAATCAAACTGTTTTGAATTCTTCTGATCCTCTATCTGATCACCTATTTCCATTTGGTTATGGCTTAACATACTCCGACTCAACTTTTATGGATTTAGTTGAAGAACAAAAGATTCAAAAAAGCATTGATAATTTGATAATCTTTGAAGGCTCGACACTTCAAAACTCCAATGAATTTATTATTGAAAACAACAACTTGCCTAGCATAGTTAATGGCAATATCTTTGAGAGTGATATGAAAAATATTTCTTTGAGAAGGATTAACTTCAAACAACAATATGACACAAGGAATATTATTTTTAAAAAAGGCGAACGCTTAAATGCATGGGGCATCTATCTTCCAACCGTCTTTGATTTTTCAAATTTTTCTTCACCATATTTAAGTATAAATATGAGGATAAATAAAATCTCAAAAAACCCTTTATTTGTAGTTGCGACTTGTGGAAATAACTGTAATGGTGCATTTCAAATTAATGACTTAGTCAATAACTCTATATCCAGTGAATGGATTGAAGTTGATATTAGTTTTAAATGTCTTGAAAAAAGAGGTTTAGATTTAACTAAAGTAGATAGCCCCTTTATGTTGATGACTAATGGATCATGGAACATTGATGTCAACAAGATAACTATCAATAATCAAAGAAAGTCTAAAAGAGTCATTAAGTGTTAAATCCAGATACTTTGCTCGTGGATATAGGAGGAACTAATATTAGGTATGCTTTTACTAGAATTGGTAAAAATGAATTTTTTGGAGCTCAAAAATCTAAGTTAGAATCTCTCAAATCCTTTGATACATTTATTAAAAATTTAATAGAATCAAAAAATATTAAAAATATAATTTTTTCCGTAGCAGGGCCTAAAGTAAATGATTCTATAAGTATGACGAATCGTAATTTTAGAATTTGCTCAAAAACAATTAAGAAAAAATTACATTTAGAAAATTGTTTTTTATTAAATGATTGGGAAGCAATTGCTTATTGTATTCCATCATTAAAGAAAGGGAATTTTACAAATGTTAAGAAAGGAAAAAAATTTAATGAGACTTCTTTGATTTTAGGACCTGGAACAGGATTGGGTATGGCTGTTAGAGCAGGAGATCAGAATATAATTTCATCAGAAATTGGAAATACCGATATTATGTTAAGTGGGTTTTTGAAGCATTCTAGATTTGAAGATCATCAATTCACTAAACTTGAAGATTTAATTAGTGGTACTGGTTTATCAAATTTGTATGAATTTCAAACTGGCAAGAGAATTCTAGCTGAGCAGATTTTAGATTTATATGAGACTGGTGACTCTCATGCATCACTGGTAGTTAATTTTTTTATTGAGGTCTTTGCAAAGTTTCTGTCTCAAATAGGATTAATGTATTTATCAGGTAATGGTATAAAACTTGCCGGATCCCTAGTACGTTCGTTAAAACCACTTATTGATAAGAGTAAATTCAAAAGAACTTTTGAAGAACATACAAGTAAAGCTTATATCGAAATATTAGAAAAAATTTCTGTTGATATTATTGATCAAGAATTTACATGCTTATATGGCTTACTTGTTTTTGCAAATAAGAATATTTAAAAAAACTTATGTATATAGATATCTTGTGTATAATGCATCACTAGTATGGCTGATAAAAAACAAACTAAAGTATATTTAATCCCTGAAACTGAATCGAGAGACCATCACACGTATCACTATACCGTGGTCAAAACTCGAAAATTTATCTTAGAGAATACAAAATTAAGAATGAAAAAATTCAATCCTGTTAAAAGGGTTCATGAATGGTTTGTTGAAGCAAAATTACCACCACATAGTAAGTAAGTTCAAAGATATTTTTTTCTTAATGCTGATGATGAAACATCATCTCTGAATTCTTTTTCTCCAAATCCACTAAATCTTTTTTTGATATGACTAGGTATGCTGATGTCCTTCATTGATCTAAAAACATTAAGATCTTTTCTACCAAACACTAAGAAGGAATTATTAAAGTCATTAAATACATCTAATTTCTCCAACATATCTTTTTTTGAAGCATAGTATTTTTCATCAAGCATTCTATTGAGAGTGTCAAAACCAATTACGAAGATGGAATTAGGAAAGAGTTTTGCTTTTTCAAAAAAACGACCTTTTGTGGTCAAGACCCACTGGCTGGAATCAAATTGTGAAATAGTTTTTTTAATTTGATAAAAGGTGAGGGGAGGCTTGTCAACATTTTTAATACAAATCTCATAAAATAAATCCATTCCAGTTTTTTCTTCAGCAATAGTTTTCATTTTTTTATGACCTTCATGCAGAGGATTAAATGAACCTGGAAAAATTAACTCAGGCTTATTTTTAGTGTTAGATACAAAATCAAGTTTGTTTGCTAGAAGATCTGACCACAATGGTTCTGCTTCAGTTGTGTGAATTTTGAAACCCTCAGGAATCTCGGGAAAATCAGTTTTAATATTACAATTATTAGCAATTAATTTTAGAATCATTTCTGAAAGAAGTTCCTCCTCCTCTATCCTTGAACGCATGTTATTTTGTAAGTTACAGCTTATTAAAGTTGTTTGTTCAGCATTATGAGACACGATATAAAATCTATGCCCACCTTTCTTTTTATCAATTGTTTTTAAACTAGCTGTTATTCCAATACCGAAAATTTTTACATCTTTATCATGATTCTCTTTCGTGAGCTCTTGTGTTTTTTTAAATGACATTGATGCCATGTTAAGTGTAGTTTCAAGTGAGCAATAATGATCTGGGATTTTATTTAAAAAAATTTGTATAGATTCTCTTGAGTAGGGAACAAAAACCTCAAGAATTGAATTACTAGCACCTGGAACCGATAATAATGAAGAGGCAAGGTTAGTGCCACCACCACTTAAAGAAATACAAAATTTATAATCAGATTGATGAATTTTTTTTATTAAAGTTCGATGATCTTTGCTCATTATCCTAAATTTGTAATAATTATGATTTATTATGCATATATGAATATTAAACTAAATTTTTTAATAGTTTTTATTTTTTTTACACAAACTATTTACTCCGAGGAAAACTTTACTTTTAGTGCTTGGAATAAACCCGATATCGAAGTGTTTTACTATTTACCAGAAGAAGTAAATCAAGACACAAAGGTACTTTTTGTAATTCATGGTGCTTCAAGAACTGCTGAAAGATACTTAAACCATTGGAAGTCTCTAACTTTTGATAAAAATATAATTGTAATTGCCCCAAAATTTTCAGAGGATTCTTTTCCATCATTTAATACACTTGTTATTGATTCTAAAACAGAAGGTTATTTGCTAAATCCAGATAATTACATTGGTGATTCAATATCAATAATTTTTAACTTTTTTAAGTCTAAATTTGATTTAAATGATAATACATACAGAATGTATGGTCATTCAGGTGGATCTCAGTTTGTACATAGATATTTATTATTTGGAGTTGATGCCAGAGCTGAAAAGGTAGTGATGGCAAATGCTGGTTGGTACACCTTTCTTAATGATGTGAATTATCCTTATGGTATCAAGGATGTTCCTGTAACGCAGGAAAGATTGGAATGGTTTCTTTCATTGCGTGCAGCTGTTCTTTTGGGTGACAAAGATGTCAATCCAAATGCCGACAATTTAAGAAATAATAGTAAAGCAAAAATCCAAGGAAGACATAGATATGAAAGAGGTTTAGCTTATTTTAGGGATAATATTGCAGTTGCAGAAAAACTTGAAGTACCTTTTCGTTGGAAATTAGAGGTGGTGGAGGGTGTTGGACACCAAAATTCATTGATGACTACTCACGCCGCTAACTTTTTATTGAGCGATTTATAGCCCAAAAAACTTGCAAAATAACGTATAAAGTAATATGTTACATTTATGTAACATAAATGTTACATTTATGAAACAGGAGAATTTCATGAAATTTATATTTGTGATTGTTGCTTTTTTTAGCGTAATTAATATAACTGCTAGTACTTTATTTGAATCTGCAAAAACAATGCTTTCAGCTGATGCTGAAGAAATCGAAGTAATTTATAACAATGAAAAAGTATCTTCAATTTGTCCAATAGGTTCAGTTGGTTGCTATGTGAAAAATAAATCATCAAATATTTATGTACTTGATACGATTAACAAAGATCATCATGATGTTGTAATTTTTGGTTTGTTTAGCGATTATCTTCAATTAGTAAATAATGGATTTATTGACCCTTCATTAACATGTGATATGAAAGTAAGATTCTTGAAATCAAATAATGAAAATTATCTAGCTAACCTTTACAAGGGATATTGTGATACACAATTTAAAGGAAAAGTACTAGTTTTAAATTGATACGCATAAGGCAAATATTAAAAGATTAATTCTGCCTTCTCCAAGATAACACCTTCAATATTTTTTAATTCAGCCTTAATTGTATTTTTGCCTATCCTAAGAATGCCGTAATTTTCTTCATTATGAGTATTACCAATTAAAAGGGAGTCAAACTCCGAAAATCCGGAACCTGGTTTGTTAAGTGAAGATGCTGTTATCTCTATAATACCATTATTGTATTTATAAATTCCACCCCTGTGTCTATCTCCTGAAACAAGCATCTTGGGCACCTCTTGTTTTTTCAAAAACTCTAATAATTTTGATCTTTCAGTTGGGAAATTGCTCCATTTTTCAAATCTATGTTCAGTAGCAAGAATTTGAATAGAGCTAAAAATTATGTAGGCATCTATTGATGGTTGAAATTGTTTCTTCAGCCATACCCATTGATCTTCTCCTAGAATTGTGGAATTGTTCTCATTATTTGCTTGATAAACCCCATTTTTTTTCTTTAAATCTGATCTAAAAAATCTTGTATCTAAGAAAATTAATTTAATAGTTTTATCAGATAATTTTAATTTCTTTGAGTAATATATTCCGTCTCTATTTCTTCTTGGATCAGTATTTGATACTTCCCAAAAATCCAGATATATTTTTTCAGATTCAGATTTATTTACAAAACTTCCACCACCATCATTTAATCCAAAATCATGATCATCCCAAATAGAAAAAATCATTTCAGGTTTCAACCAAGTTGGGAGCAGCTCCTTTTGCTTTTTATATGCCAATATTAATTTATCAAGCTTTCCATCAGGGCTATCTCCATAAACATTGTCACCTAAAAAGACAAAGTAATTTAGATCTTCTTTTTTAATTGATTGCCAAATAGGTTGCGGATAATCTTGATCAAGACATGAACCCAAACCCAAAATAATTTCATCACTATAAAGTTGTTGGTGAAAAAGGCATACTATAAAAAAGTTTGTAAGTAATCGCATGCTCTAATTGTACAATGAAACATAATTTATCTTTTGTCATTTTCTTAACATCTTTTATTTTTTTATCGTGTTCAAATGACAAAATTTCTTCCGATGAGAATCTGTCATCATTAATCAATCCTGACTTCAACTTATTTTCAAGATTCCATGATTGCTCTATAAATAGTAAAAAAAACCTTAATGATCTAGAGCAATTTATTCCTATATTTCAGAGTAACCGAGAATTTATAAATAATAATGAATTATATATTTATATTATTGATAACAATTCTTTAACTGTATCTAATTTTATTCTAATTGAGCAGTCAAGAAAAAATAAAATTTTATCTTCTTCTTTAAAATTTATTGAAGAGGGAAGTGATATTTTTACATGTAATGAAGATACCAATTCTTATGAAGTAACAACATTATTTTATCAAAACCTTTCTGATGACATTTTCATTTCAGAGGTAATTGATTGCAAATTTAATGAAGGCTTTAATTATGGCACTTTCTCTGTTGAGTTTGATTTTTTTATCAGATCTTTGAGTAATTATGATTTAGCTTACAAAGTTGATTTCATGAAAAATCAGAAAACTCCCGGGAGATTCTTGTGGCAAAATTACTTTCAAACTAAAGAAGAACAATTCAATTTTTTTCAAAAATGGATCAAAGATTCAGCCTCTCAAGAAATCAAACAAATCTTTGAAGAGCAAGTTCAATGCTTCTCCTCTAGTAATTATAAATCTTTTAAAATTTACTAGAACGTCACAACCAAGCAGACCATTTGTGATAGTATGAAAAATGTATTTAATTAACGGAGAAATTATGAGAATACTTTTATTATTTGTTTTTATATTTAACTTTAACTTGATTGGACAAGAATCTGAAAATTCATATAAATATGAACCTGAAAGCAATAAGGCTGAATATTTTTTTGGTAAATTTAATCGTGGAAAAGATTTATCAGATTTAATGGATTGGTACGATGACTTTGCTGACTGGTCAGATGATCAAGGTGATATTTGGGATTCAATGACTGTTGGCATTGCGAGGCCTCAATATAGCAATGATTTATCTAGTCATGATTTTATGTGGATAAACACTTGGCCTGACCCCACTTCACAATTTAGAGCATTAGAAAATTGGGTAACTGATGAAGATGCTGTTGAATTATTTGCTGATATTCCAATAACTAATACTGCAGTTGTCGATACATGGCAATGGGTGATTTCTGAACCTCGTGCCTTAGAAGCATCATCAGTAATGTATGCAGTTTATTCTGAATGTTTTCTTGAAGAAGATGTTAATTTAAGAATGGTTTACGATGATTATGTCGATTTTGCAAAGTTTGCACAAGAGAATGGTGATACCGTTGGTAGAAAATTAATCGTCCCAACAACGCAAACTAATTCAGATGCAGATTTCCATAGATTAATGTATACATCTTCTGTTTCAGAGATGGGTGTAAATGCAGATTTATTTTGGGATAAATTATCAGAATCAGAAGCTGCACAAAATTTACAAGGTTGGGAATGTAGAAATGCAGTTTCATATATTGTTTATGGCATGAGAGTAGCAGAGTAAATTATGAGATTTCTTTCAATTTTTTTAATATTTTCCCTTACAGGAATAAGCGTTGCAGAGACTTCTGAGCAATATGTTGTCAGAAGTGAATTTATGTTTTGTAAATATAATGAGGGCAAAGGCTACAATGATGTAGTTGAGCAATCAAAGCAGTATCAGAAATTTCTTGAAGAGAAAGGTCTGAAATATACACGGTATGTTATGACACCAATTTGGGCTGGTGAACAAGAATATGATTATGTTCTCAGTGGAAATTGGCCTGATGGACAGGAGCAATATAGAGAATGGGGTGCATATTTAAATGAGTACCCCCAGTGGCTCGCAGAACAAGACATTGATGTATCTCAAGCAGGAACTTGTTCTGCAAGTGTTTCAATGAGAAATCATGCTGTCATGCGTATAAGAATTAATCAAGATGATTATGACAGAATAAATTTTGTAGATTTGAGGAATTGTAATTTTGCTGAAAATGCTTCGATGTCTGATTTAAAAACATTTTATGTTGAATATGAAAGAGCAAACCGAGATTTTGGCAGAGAAGGTTTTGGAATAAATTTATTTACTCCTTACAGAGGTTTTGATAAAGACATAAATTTTGATTTTGTGAATATGACATATTGGTATAACGCTGAAAAAAGATCTGAAATGATCTCATCATATCGAGAGTGGAGTGATTTTATCACTAAAACAAAATTACCAGAAAAACGACAATCATTAATTGAAGGATGTTCACCACCAAAGACTTGGGCATCTGAATGGATTTTTTCAACAGGGAGATAATTATGATAAAGAATGTATATTTTTATTTTGCAAGCTGCTTTTTAGCAATTTTTTTAATATCTTGTAGTTCAGAAACTGATAGTGATAATTTTGTAGATTCCCCCCTTTTAAATCAAACTTTAGTTGAATACGTTTGGCATAAGGAAGGCCCAAACTTTTCTGAAGATAAGTTAAATATGCTTGTTGATGAGTGGAATAATATTATTGATGATGCTGGTTATAAAATGGTAGGTGCAAATATACTCAAACCCCTTGAAGAATCAGATCAAGTCGATTTTATTTGGGTACTAAGATGGGCATCTTTAGAGGATAGGAATGCTGCTTGGGAAGATTGGTCTCAAAATTATGAACCTCAGTGGTTAGAGACTATTGATGGAGTAATGACTTACAACACAGATGACGTTTATCTTTTCAAAACCTCATTGGGCAGCTCTCCAGCAGTTGAAAATACCGAGGATACTTTTGTCAATTCATTTTTCTTCTGTGACTATAATGATGGATATGGGCTAGATGATCTTAACTCCTATCAAGAAGGTATTAATAGTGTTACTTGGAGCGATGGACATTGGTACATCATGTTAGAACCACAATTCGATTCTGGTGTGGATTTTGTTTGGCTAGATTTATGGTCAAATTTTAGTGATAAAGATGCATCAAGGGAAAAATGGAATCAATCTGAGTTTCCTAATTTAGCAAATATGATGTTTGACTGTGATGAATACGGTCACTTAGGTAAGCGTATCAGGATTTCCTCCAATTAAGTGGAGCGGGTGACGGGATTCGAACCCGTACCAATAGCTTGGAAGGCTATTGTGCTAGCCATTAACACCACACCCGCAAAAGTTGGTTGGGTAATTATAAAGAAAAAGGGAGCATTCTGCTCCCTTTTTTATGATTGAAAATTTAATTAGACAAACTAACTAATTCCAGTTGACCATATGGGGAAAATTAAGAGGAAATGGCCAACATTACTTTTGACATACTAAAAATGCAAAAGTTCCTAGAATTTAAAAATAATTTTGTGTTACTAAAATAATATATGATCCTATACCAAGACCAGCACCTAATGGAAGCACCTTGCCTTTCGTAATGCCAAGCAAATGCATAGCTAGAGTAACTATAGCTCCAATTAGGACAACAAAAGGGAGAAGATAGATTCCGTAAAAAGATCCCAAGCCTGCCAAGAGATAAAAATCTCCTGAGCCAATACCATTTTTTTTTGTGATGACATTAAATATATAATTGATAAGAAATAGAAATAAAAATCCAATTCCTGCTCCAATCAGAGACTCTGTTATCATCATCAACGAATTAAAATTTTTAAAACATCCAAGCACGATAATTATTAAAGATAGTGAGGTTGATAAAACTAAATATTTTAGATCTAAGCTAATTTGCAAAAAAATTAGTACCACAAAACAGAGATTTATAAAGGCAATGTATTCAGCATCAGAAGTTATATATACAAAAATGGCTATAAGCCCGAACAAAATCTCGTAGCTTAGATAATTGAATTTAATATCTTTTTTACAAAATGAGCATTTTCCAAAAGTTAAGAAATAACTAATGATTGGAATTATCATCCAACTTTTTAATTGATTTTTACATTGTGGACAAAATGATCTAGGGTAAAAGATTGTGACCTCTGCATTTGTATGGTTTTCATCAAATCTATAAAGGTAACTGTGAGCAAAACTTCCTAGAATAGCTCCAAAAAAAAAGATAAGACAATATAGATAAATCAAAATTACTTTTTCTTTGTGATGAAATAACAAATAATTAAAAAAGTAACTGTAGGGATTGCATATGCAGTAATTACTAATAGTTTGTCAATCATTTTGAAACTCCTAGTGCAAGTGAATCAGGCCGTCTGAGATCACCAGAGCCAATAAACATATTATCTTCAAAGTATATCGATTGAGTACATGTTGCCGGATCTATAAGATTTATCTCATAACCCATATCAATTAATGATTCTGTGTTTATATTACTTTTTTCAATATCTATTCTATCTGGATACCATTGATGATGAATCCTAGATGCGGAAGTAGCTTCATTAATATCCATTGAAAAATCAATTACATTTAAGATCATTTGTAAAACTGTAGTAATAATTCTTGAACCACCAGGTGATCCAACTGCCATTAATGGGCTACCGTTATCAAAAATTATAGTAGGTGTCATTGAGCTTAAAGGCCGTTTTTCTGGAACAATTTCATTGGCAATACCTCCAATAAGATTAAATTGATTGGGGACACCAGGTGCTCCTGAGAAATCATCCATTTCATTATTCATTAGTATGCCAGTTCCGCTTATCGTCACACCAGAACCATATGCAGAGTTAAGTGTATAAGTATTCGAGATAACATTTCCAAACTGATCAGCAATGGAGAAATGTGTAGTTTCATTGGACTCATCAAAAAGCAATTGTCCAGGTAAAATCTGTTCAGCAGATTTTTGAGGATTTTTTAAAATTTCTTGATATATTCTTTTTGCATAACTTTTGTTAACAATCTCAAAGGTAGGCACATCAAAAAAATCTGGATCTCCTAAATATTTTGATCTATCTGCATACGCATATTTCATAATTTCTGAGAGTAAAGCAATATAATCTGGTGAATTATGCTCATACATATTTAAATCAAAATTTTCTAAAATATTTAACATTTGAATTAAATGCAATCCACCTGAAGAGGGAGGACCCATTGTGATAATTTCTTTACCTCTGTAGTCACCTTTAACAGGTTCTCGCCAAATTGGTCGATATTTTTTTAGATCATCCAGAGAAATTAGACCTCCATTTTTTGTCATTTCTAAAGCAATCATATTTGCTGTTTCACCTTCATAGAAATCTTTCACACCAAATTTTTGAATTCTTTTAAGTGTTTTTGAGAGATCTGTTTGAACCAAAATCTTTGAACTTAATTCTTGAGTACCTTCAAAAAAAATTTTATTAGATTCTTCGAAATAAGAGAGTTTAGGCTTATACCTTTTTAGGGTTTTAATCATATAATTTGACATCTCAAAACCTCTTTCTGCCAAAACTATTGAAGGTTGAAGTAAATCAGACCAAGGTAAACTGCCATATTTTTGATGCACTTCCCATAATCCATATACTGTGCCAGGAACTCCAACTGAAAGATAACCAACCGTTGATTTTAGAGAATCAAATTCATTATTTTGATCTAAATACATATCTCTTGATGATAACAACGGTGCTTTTTCCCTATAGTCAATACTAGATGAATCACCAGAGACCGCATCATACATTACCATAAAACCACCACCCCCTATATTTCCAGCACGAGGCAGTACAACTGCCATTGCAAATCCTACGGCAACAGCTGCATCATAGGCATTGCCTCCCTGATCAAGGACATCTTTACCAATTTGAGTTGCTAAGTAATGTTGTGTTACTACCATGCCACCATTTGCAAAAGACTGTGAGGCAGTGATTTCATCTGAAAAAATTAAAGGGGCAGATAAGAAAAATAAAAGATAATATCTAATGCAATATTTCATTTGATCTAAAAATTTTATTGAGATTATACCCAAGTTCTAGAGATATTTTCGACGTTAGTTCTTGAGGAGACACTCTAAAAATTACTGATAGAGGCAAATCAAATGAGTGCCATGTATTCAGTTGGATCTCACTTTCCAATTGACCAGATGACCATCCACAGTATCCAAGAAAAATTCGAGAATTTTCGAGAGATAACTTATGAGAAATATTCATTATGTCATTTTTGGAAGAATTGAGACCACAATCATGATCTATAAAAATACTATTATCACATTTTATATCTTTGCTTGAATGAATTAAGAACATTTTATCTGTTTGAACAGGCCCACCAAAAAGTTTTAAAAAATTAAGGTGCGACAAAATTTCATGTTGTTTGTTATTAAACTTCATCCAACGATCATCATTTACAATAAAACCAAAAGCTCCATGTTGATCATGTTCACATATGTAAATTAGTGCATTCTGAAAAATATCACCTGAATTTTTTTCTAGAGAAAACAAAAACTTATTTTTAAGATAATTCATTCGATTTATTTTTTAATTTCAGCTTTTGCCCAATCATAATTTGCTTTTCCGTTCGGAGCTCTCTCAATTTTATTCCGGAAAATTATTGTTTTTGGCACCTTATAACTAGAAATAATTTTCTTTACAAAATCAATTAATTCAGCCTCTTCAAGAAAAGAATCTTTAGTAAGTGATGCAACTGCAGCTACTCTTTCTCCAAATTTTTTATCTGTTATTCCTATCACTAAACAATCAACAACATTAGGATGTTTTTTAATTGCCTCTTCAACTTCTTCTGGATATACCTTTTCACCTGCTGTATTGATGCAATTACTCCCTCTACCTAAAAGTTTTATAGTCCCATCGGGGTTATATTGAGCAAAGTCACCTGGAAAACTATATCTAACACCTTCGAATTCTCTAAAGGTTTCAGCAGATTTAATAGGATCTTTGTAGTAACCCTCAGGTACTAAGCCACTTGTTCCAATCTTCCCAATAGTTTTCGAACCGGGAGTTACTAAATTATTATCTTCATCTAAGATTATGACGCCTGGATTCAATTTAAATTGAGCTGTGCTACTTTGCATATTTCTTGAGGTAATAGAAGAGCCCATACCTCCTTCTGATGAACCCATTGCATCAATTAAAATCATATCTTGATACTCAAGGAGCTCTTGTTTTACTTCATGGCTCCACATTACACCAGAAGATATTATGAGGAGAAGAGATGAAATATCATACATTTCATTTCTATTTTTTGAATCCTTAAGTGACTCTAAGAGTGGTTTAGCAAATGCATCACCAACTATTACTAAGCTCGTCACTTTTTGTTGTTCCACAACTTTCCATATCTCGTCAGGATCAAAACTTGAATTAGGAACGGTAATTACTGATCCTCCAGTTAACAAAGGTAAGAAGGCCCCCAGCCACATTCCCGTTCCATGCATGAGAGGACATGCAACTAAACTTTTCGGAAGTGCATTAATTTCCTTTAATTTCATGATTTCATCAGGTAGACCATCGATCTCCTTTGGTACAGAAAAACCCATTGTCTTGAGGGTTTTTAACATACTGATAACAAATCCACCTTGTTTGTACATTACACCTTTTGGCATACCAGTCGTGCCACCTGTATAGATCATATAGATTTCGTCCTCTGATCTATCTTGATGATCAAGTGGACTAAATGTCTGCATAATGTTTTCAAGTGAGTCAAAAGTACTTTCTTTATCAAAATCATTCTGTGATGTTTCTACAAAAGCTTTCACTTTAGGTAAATCATTTTGAATCAATAGAATTTGCTGATGAAAATTTGATTGAAAAATAATTGCTTCAGCATCTGAATTATCAAACAAATAGATGAGCTCATCTTTTTTATAACGATAATTCACATTGATGGGGACGGCACCAATTTTGAATGCTGCAAACTGAGCAATCATATATTCATTACAGTTTTGCATGTAAATTCCTACCTTTGAGTCTTCACCCAAACCCATTTTAATAAGGTAACTTGCTAACTTGGAAGACAGTTCATCAAATGATCTCCAATCTATAGTTTTATTATTGTTAAAAAGAGCTGGTTCATTTGGAACAAGGGAAGAATTAGATTCCCAAATTTTTGCAAAATGTAATTTTGTTGTCATAAAAGTTGTTCTTTAAATCTATTTAAACATACTATTATTTTAGTTCAAAAACCTAGTAAAATAGTTTCTACAATGACTGATATCTTTAATGAAGCAATAGCCAGACAGACAGCAAAAGGGGAGCTATTTGAGTTTGCTGAAAAAATGCATTCTGATGGAATTACATACAGAGAATTTATTAATCCAGCCATTCCTGAAAATTTAAGAAAGTTTTTTGATTTTGGCCTTTTTCATCCAGAAAAAGATTGGTTAGTTTTCGAAGATGAACGATATACCTACAAACAAATATTTGATAAAGCTGCACAACTTGCCAATGCTTTGATGGATGCAGGTATCAAGAAAGGGGATAGAGTAGCTATTTGCATGGTTAACTGCCCAGAATACATTATTGCCCTAATGGGTATCCTTGGTATGGGAGCCGTTGCTGTTCCTTTGAATTCATGGTGGGTTCCAAGAGAAGTTATTTATGGATTGGATCATAGTGATGCAAAATTAGTTTTTGCTGATGAAAAAAGATTACGAGGTTTAGATAATCTTGATGTCATAAAAGTTAGTGTGAGAGATGAATCAAATCAATATGTAAGTTTTGAAGACTTTATTACAAATTTTTCTTCGGAATGGCCTGAAGTAGAAATTTCTAAACATGATAATGCAACTATATTTTACACATCTGGATCTACTGGACACCCTAAAGGTGTTTTATGCACTCATAGAAATATGATTTCAGGATTTTTTTCTTGGGCTTGCATCTCTAGGATTAGAGTAGAACTCTTTGATGACGGACTTGATCCATCCAAAGAATTATCTATTTTGCACTGTGTTCCCCTATTTCATGTTACTGGAAGTCATGTTGGTTTTTTTATGTCAGTTTTAGTGGGCAGAAAGATTGTGATGATGAAGAAATGGGATCCTACTTTGGCATTAGAGTTGCTCGAAAAAGAAAAAATTACAAACATTACTGGCGTTCCTACTCAAACTTGGGAATTACTCAATCATCCAAATTTAAAAGATTATGATTTGTCAGCTTTAGAAGACTTAGCTGGGGGTGGTGCTGCAAGGCCACCTGAGCATGTAAAAAAATTAGATGAGGCTTTTGAAGCAAGACCTTCTATTGGTTATGGGTTAACCGAAACTAATGCCATGGGTTGTATTCATGGTGGGGATGAATACATTCAATACCCTGCTAGCTGTGGAAGAGTAGTTCCCCCATTAACCGATATCAAAATTATTGATGAGCATAAGAATGAGGTACCTGAAGGAGAGGTAGGAGAAATTGTTATTAAAAGTCCTGCAAATATGGTTGGGTATTGGAAAAATGAAGCAGCAACGAAAGAAGTTATTGATGAAGATGGTTGGTTTCGTTCAGGAGATTTGGGTTACTTTGATGGACCTTTTTTACATATTGTAGATAGAGTAAAAGACCTAGTGATAAGGGGAGGTGAAAACATTTCCTGTATAGAGGTTGAATCTGCAATATATGAGCATAATGCAGTAAGTGAGGTATGTGTTTTTGGAATTCCTGAAGAAAGGTTAGGAGAAAAATTATGTGCTGCTATTGTTCTAAAAGATAATACTGAAGTTAGTCAACAAGATTTAGAACTATTTCTATCAGAAAGGTTAGCTGCTTTCAAAATACCATCACTCATAAAATTCCAAAATGATCCTTTACCTAGAGTTGCTTCAGGTAAATTTTCTAAAACACAATTAAGAGATGATTTTAAAGAGTATGAAAACTCTTTGTAACTTAAACTTTAAGGGTCTTGTTTGTTAAAATCATTTGTTGTAAAAAGAAAGAATTCTTTTAGATTATGAAAAACATAATACTTGTTATTGAAGACGAACCTGATATTAACAAAACAATTTCATATAATTTGTTAACTGAGGGTTTTGAACCTATCAGTGTTTATAATCTGTTAGAAGCAGACGATTGGATTCAGAGCAATTCACCTGATCTAATCTTGCTTGATTTAATGCTACCCGATGGCTCAGGTTTGGATTTTTGTAAAAGGATTAAATCAAAAAATAAATTTAATAATATTCCGATAATTATACTAACTGCTAAAGATGATGAAGTAGATAAAGTGGTTGGTTTTGAGTTGGGTGCTGATGATTACGTCACAAAACCTTTCAGTGTCAGAGAGTTAATTTTGAGAATTAAAGCAATTCTAAAAAGAAAAACTATAACCTCACATTCAGAGAATGTTGATTCAAATAAGAGCAAAGAATTTGGCAAACTGAAAATAGATGCAGACTCGCATGAAGTTTTTATTGATAATAATGAGATTATCCTTACTGCCTTAGAATTTAAATTACTTAAACATTTAGTTGACAGGAGAGGTAGAGTTCAAACAAGAGATCAACTTTTAAGTGATGTTTGGGGCTATTCTGCACAAATAACTACTCGAACTGTCGATACTCATGTAAAGCGTTTACGTGAAAAGCTTGGCATCATGGGAAAACATGTCGAAACCATCAGAGGTGTAGGGTATAGGTTTTCAAGAACACCTGATTAACCATGGGAATACGATCCCGAATTTTTTTTACGGTATTTGGAATACTTTTTGTAGGCATCACTCTATCTTATATTGTTGCTGAAAGAGATCTTTCCTCAACACTTGAAAATCAAATAGTTGAAGAACTAGAGAAACAGGCTAGTTTAAGTAAAGTCACTATTGGGCAAATTAATTCTTATAAAAATCCAAATGATTTAGACATTATTGCTAACAAGGTAGGAACATCTCTAAATTCAAGAGTAACTTTAATTGATTTCCAAGGTTTTGTAGTTGGAGATTCAGAAATTGAATTTGATAATCTTCAATATGTTGAAAATCATCTCAATAGACCCGAAATCATAGAAGCAGGTAAAAATCAATCAGGCTGGTCCATTAGATACAGCGAAACTCTTCAAGAAGAATTACTGTATTTTGCAATCAAAGATTCAAATCTTGATAATTCAGGATTTATCAGAATTGCCGTTCCCTATACGTATGTGCAAGATGCTTTTTTTGGACTCTCATTATCGGTAACACTAATTGCAATCGTAGCAATATTTGTTTCATTGGTCGCAAGTGTAGTTGCAGGAAATGTCACATGGAATAATCTCAAAGAACTAGAATCAGCAACTTTAAATTTGTTGAGCAACCAAAAGAAAAAATTTTTGAAAGCACTGCCTACTCAAAGAACAGATGAAATTGGTTCAGTTGCCAGAAATGTATCTGAAATCTCCGAAAATTTAAGGAAACAAATTAGTTTAATTGCTGCACAAAGAGATGAATTTGGAAATGTTCTTGATAATCTAGGAGAGGGTGTTTTAGTAACTGATTTGGATGGAAATATTACCTATGAAAACGAAAGTATTGCGCGTATTCTTAATATTGAAAAATTAGTTAAATCAAACATAAACGAGATAAAAATAAAACCTTTGCAAAATATGTTTGATAGAGCAGAGGGAGAGACCATGGTAGAACATGAATTTGAAATCCCAATCCAAAAAAACCAAACACGGTGGATTTTAGGCTCCATAAACAAAGCTAAACAAACTAATGAATATATTTTAGTTGTCAGAGATATCACCGAACTTAGAATCAATGCTTCGATGCGGAGGGATTTTATATCGAACTTATCTCACGAATTAAGGACACCTGTGAGTGTTATTTTAGCAAATGCAGAAACTCTTTTAGACAGAACTATTGATAACAAAAAGACTGCAAAAACTTTTTCCAAGGCAATTATGCATAATGCTCAAAGAATTTCAGGTCTAGTGACTGATCTTATCGATTTATCAAGGTTAGATTATGGAGAGCTTCATATGGATATTAGACCGATAGACATTGAAAATATTATTAACACCTCTCTCGATTCATATTTTAATTCAGCAAGAAAAAAGGGGATAGATATTAAATTTAAAAAACAATCTTTTCCTCCAGTCTTAGCTGATCACACTGCGGTTGAAAGAATTTTGACCAATCTGCTAGATAACGCAATTAAATATACGAAGTCAAATAATGAAACTGAGATAGAAATTGATGTGAAGACAAATGATAATTTTTTACAAATTCAGATCAAAGACCGAGGTATGGGTGTTGCTGAGGAAGAGATGGAATTAGTATTTAATAGGTTTTATAGAGCTGCATCTGCAAGAGCAAATGAAAAAACGGGCAGCGGTCTTGGCCTAGCCATTGTTAAAAATCTAACCCTATCAATGGGTGGAGAAGTTGGTGTTAAACAGAGAAAGAGAATGGGCTCAATTTTTTGGTTTGCACTTCCTTTAGCATAAATATTTTACTGACCCATCTTAGGTAATTTCTAATAAATCAGCTACAATGAATAGATGTTTCTTATAAAAAAAATAAACATTAAGTTTTTAGTATTTGGATCGTTGTTAGCATTAGTGATAGGATTATTAATAAAAAATATTTTATTCTTCTCTTCTGTTGATAATAAAATTGAAACCTTTTCAGTGGATAAACAAATTAATTTTACAGAATTTGTTCCGCAAAAAACTCAGGTAAGTAATTCATCTCAAAATTTTGATTATGATCTTATTGGTGTAAAACTTGGAGTTATTAATTCTTCAGTATTTGTTTCTAAAGGTGGAAAGCAATTTGATGTCCAACTTAATGATTTTCTTGAAAATAAATATAAACTTGTAAGTGTTTCTAATGAAGAGATAATTTTTGAGTACAATAACAAAAAAATTATATTAAAAAATAAGTTTAATAATAATGAATAAATATCTAAAAAAATTTTTTGTTGTTGTAATTATTGCTCATTCAACTATTTTACTATCGCAAGAAACTTTTATTCTTAATTATGAGGAAGTTGATATAAGAAGAGTCACACAAGATATTGCCAACTTTTCAAAAAAAACAATCATCCTTGATCCGCGTGTTAAAGGTAAGGTAACTATCTTCTCTAACTCCTCTCTAACTTCTGATGAAGTTTGGGAAGTTTACTTAAGGACGATACAAGTCAATGGTTTTAGTGCGATAAGCAGTGATAACTTTATTCGAATTGTCCCTGAGAATGAGTCTACTCGGGATACTTCATATAAAACAGAATATGAAGGAGATTTTGTTACCAAAGTTATTCAACTAAATAACAGATCATCCATAGAGATATTACCTGCTCTCAAGCCACTTACTGGAAGACAGGCAAACTTATCAAGCATAGCTTCGATCAATTCTATCCTTATTGTGGACAGAAAGAGTAATGTGGCAAGAATTGAAGAATTAACCAAAGCACTCGATCAAGATAATACAGCTAAAGTTTCAGTGATAAGTTTAGAAAATTTATCATCGGTTGAAGCTGTGAGAATATTAGACAAATTAAAAGCTCAGAATAATCCTACAATTAACAACTTTATTGCTATACCTTTCACTTCATCAAATTCCGTAATCATTTCTGCCAATAAAGTAACAACTTCTATAATAAGAGAAACTCTATCGCAGCTCGATCAAGATGCTGTCAATGAAGGATCAATTGCAGTTATTTACCTAAAATATACTGCAGCTGAGGAAATTGCTGGAATCTTGACATCAGTTGCATCTAGGTTTGTTTCAGATGAATCTGAGAAACCTATAGTTACATATCATTCTCCAACTAATGCAATAATTGTCTCCAGTGAAGAATCAAATATAGCCATTATAAAAAATTTAATTTCTAAACTTGATATTAGAAGAGCTCAAGTTCTTGTTGAGGCTATCATTGTAGAATTGTCTGAAACAGCTGCAAGAAGTCTTGGAGTAGAAACAATCTTTGCTGGTGCAGAGGATGGCGAAGTGCCTATTGGCATTACAAGATTTAGTAACATAAATGGACCAGACCTCCTTGGGTTAACTGGTTCAGCAATTGAGGGAGGAGACGATGCAACTTTATCAAATATTGCTGCAAATTCTCTTCTGAACTCGCAGGGTATTGTTGCTGGAATTGGAAATTTTTCAAAAGATGATGACAGCATGATTGGAATCATAAATGCTATCGCAGCAGATCAAAATTCAAATATTCTTTCAACTCCTTCTGTTATTGCAATGGATAATGAAGATGCATCTTTACTAATTGGTCAAGAAATTCCAATAACTACAGGTGAAAGTCTTGGATCTAATAATGCAAATCCCTTTAGAACTACAGCAAGGGAGGAGGTTGGTATTAAATTGTCCGTAAAACCTCAAATTAATGAAGGGAATTCTGTAATACTCGATATCAAGCAAGAAATTTCAAGTGTTCTTGGTCCATTAACAGGATCTTCGGATTTAATCACCAATAAAAGAACTATCGAAACAAAAGTACTTGTTGATAATAATCAGATAATCGTGCTTGGCGGACTGATTGATGAAGATGTTCAAGAAGATTTACAAAAAGTTCCTTTGCTAGGTTCCATACCATTAATTGGTAAATTATTTCAATCCACATCAAAATCTAAAGTTAAAAAAAATTTAATGGTTTTTATTCGTCCAAAAATACTTGTTGATTCAGAATCTGTTAATTCATTATCATCAGAGAAATATAATTTCATTAGAGCAGAGCAACTTCTGAAAGAGGGGTCGTCACCCATTCTTGATTTAACTTCTGATTAATAATGCCATCAGAGAATTTAGATTCACTTAATTTGCTGCCGTATAACTTTGTTAAAGAGAATAAAGTTTTTGCCGAGCAAAATAATGATGTTATTACTGTCTATCATGCAAATGATTTTTGTCCGGAACTTTTTCAAGAGATACGTCGCTTTTTGCAGTCCCCATTTTCTATAAAGCAATGTTCACAAGATGAATTTGATAAATTAATTACATCAAGTTTTAGTGCATCAACTGTAAATAACGAGTTACCAGAAGAATTAAAAGATGATTTTGATCTCAAATCTTTTGCAGGGTCTATTAGCGCAACTGAAGATTTGTTGAGCGGGAATGATGACGCACCAATTATTAAACTAATTAATGGGATTATTAGTCAAGCAATTAAAGCAAGAGCCTCAGATATTCATTTTGAGCCTTATGAGGATGTTTTATCTGTGAGGTTCAGGATTGATGGGATTCTCAAAGAAGTAATAACCCAGGACTTTAGACTAGCCCCTTTAATTATTGCAAGACTTAAAATTATTTCAAAATTAGATATTTCGGAAAGAAGACTTCCACAGGATGGTAGAATCACGTTGTCTTTGGGAGAGAAAAGTATCGATGTTAGAGTTTCAACTTTGCCGTCTTCGTATGGTGAAAGAATAGTTTTAAGACTATTAGATAAACAATCTGCACAAATTAATATCGATGATCTGGGATTACCAACATATATACTAAAACCTTATAAAAAAACCCTCAAGGATACAGAGGGAATCATTTTAGTTACAGGTCCCACCGGCTCAGGTAAAACAACAACACTTTATGCGGGTTTAAGATATTTAAGTGATTCATCTCAGAATATACTAACGGTTGAGGACCCTATTGAATATACTCTTAAGGGCATAGGCCAAACTCAAGTGAATGCTAAAACAGGATTCTCTTTTGCTAGAGGCCTCAGAGCAATGCTTAGACAAGATCCTGACGTTGTCATGGTAGGGGAGATTAGAGATGCTGAAACAGCTGAAATAGCAATTCAGGCAAGTTTAACTGGGCATTTAGTGCTATCTACCGTTCATACAAATAGTGCTATTGGTGCTATCACTCGTTTGAGAGATATGGGCATTGAGTCTTTCTTAATTTCCTCCAGTTTAAAAACTGTAATTTCCCAGAGACTGGTGAGGCGATTATGTGATAGTTGCAAAGTACCTGAAATTATTGATGAAAAAATTTCTAAACTATTCAATATTGATAAATCCACTAAAGTTTTTACTCACAAAGGCTGTAATGAATGCAATGATACAGGTTATAAAGGCAGGATTGCCATTGCTGAATGTATTGAAATTGATCAAACCATTAAAGAAATGATTCATGATCAATCATCAGAAGGTGAAATAGCTTCTTATGTTTTTGATAAAAATCCTTCCATAGACTCTTCTTGCTCTGATCTGTTAGTAAAAGGAATTACTTCTTGCTCAGAATTAATTAGATCAAATAATATCAAAGAAGATGCCATCATTTAGTTATAAAGCCTTTGATGAAACTGGGAAAGAAACAACTGGATTTATTAATGCTGATTCAGAAAGATTGGCACGGAAATTAATTAAAAAATTAAACTTAGTACCCATCAGGGTTTGGGAAGTAAAATCCACAAAGGAAAAAATAAAAGTTAAAAATTCAGATTTAGTTGTTGCTACAAGACAAATATCCAGTTTACTTGAAGCTTCAACTCAAATTGATGATGCATTAAAAATAACCGCAGATCAGTTAAATAGCAAAAATATGAAGTCAGTTTTATATTCTCTTAAAGAAGAGATCGTTCAAGGTAAAAGACTTGGTGATGCAATGAAAAAGTTTCCAAAAGTCTTCAGCAATACTTATATCTCTCTCATTAAAGCAGGAGATACCTCTGGTAACCTAGCAAAAATGTTTAATTCATTGGCAAACTACCTTGAGGATTCAATGTCAATCAAACAAAAAATTAGATCGGCATTAATTTATCCATTTATTTTATTTACATTTTCAATCATCGTTATCATTGCATTATTGACTTTTGTTATGCCACAAGTTGTTGGACAGTTTGTAAAATCTGGAGCTGATTTACCATTTTTGACTTCTGCTTTATTAACTATTTCTAATTTTTTGCCATATATAATAATTACATTTATTTTGTTAATAATTTTTGGAAGTTTTTTCTTTAAAAGCATACTTTTAACTAATCGAAATGCTCTGATTAGATTACATAAATTTTTCTTGTCATTACCTTTTATAGGAACTTTTCTTCTAAAATCTGAGACAGAAAAATTTAGTAGTACCATGCATTTGTTAACATCTTCAGGTTTAGTTTTAGATGATGCTCTTCAAGAATGCAGTAAAGTCCTAACAAATGCCTATTTAAGATCTGAACTATTGCAAATCACAAAATCTATAAAAGAAGGATCAGATTTTGGTTTATTGTTGACTCAAAAAAAGATTTTCCCTGAAATTTTTTCTCAATTAATTGCTAGTGGCTATAGATCAGGAAACCTTACTGAAATGTTTCATAAATCATCTATTTTTTTGAGAAATGATATTGAAACTTCAAGATCTACCTTTCTATCACTTATCGAGCCAATTATAATCATATTTATGGGAGGATTTATTTTGTTAATTGTAATGGCAATACTTGTCCCAATTATGCAAATGAATACTCTAATATTAGGTTAATGATATGAAAAATAATTTTAAACCAGGATTTACTTTAATTGAATTGATGGCAGTTATCGTTATTCTTGGGATTTTAGCAAGTGTTGTGGCAATAAATGTAAATCCATTTCTCCAAAGAGCAAATTATGAAAAAATTCGAGCTGATATGACTCAACTTGAAAAAGCACTGGAAGTTTACAGGTTGAATGAATTAACTTATCCAACTACTGAACAAGGATTAACTGCTCTAGTTGGTCCTCCAGAAAATCTAAAAAGACCTTTTTTATATCCTGTAGATGGTTATATCAAATCCATTCCTTTAGATCCCTGGGGCCGTGAATATTTGTACCTCTATCCTGGAACCAAATCTAATTATGATCTCTTTACCTATGGTAGCGACGGTATTGAAGGGGGTTCAGGTGAAAATGCAGATATTGGGAATTGGCAAAACTAAACCAGCTTTCACCTTAGTTGAGTTACTTGTTGTTCTTTTAATAATAGGTTTAGCTTCGAGTATAATTTTTTTAAATATTTCATCATTTAGTAACAATAGCCTTAAAAGTCCTATTGAAGAATCAATTTATTTGATCAAAGAAGAATCAATATTAACTGGAGAAATTATCGCATTGTCACTGAGTGATTCTCAACAACAATGGTCAATAATTTCAAGAGATGGTAATAAAAAAATAATCAAGAAAAATACTTTTAATTGGGGTCAATTACAAAGTTTCACAAAAACTGTTGAAACTTCATCGGGTTCTCGAGTACTTTTAGATAATGAAATGAGTTTGGAACCAGTAATTATTTTTTACCCATCTGGAGAGAATACTGGTGCAAAACTTTATTTTGAAACGATTGATAAAAAACTTGAAATCATAATTTCTAAAAATGGCAAGGTAATTAGAGCAAATGAATAAGAAAAGCGGATTTAGTCTATTTGAAGTTACTGTGGCACTTTTTATTTTAAGTGTGAGTGTTATTGCTGTTTATCAAACAATTAGCTCATCAACTCTTTCCGTGTATTCGCTAGAGAATAGAACTTTGGCAAGAGAAATTGCCAACAACAGAATTGCCTTATTAAATACCATTGAAAAACCTTTGAAGCCTGATGTGAGGAAAAATGAGATTACTTTTTTTGGAAAAACATGGAGATATGAAGAAGAATATTTTCAAACCCCAATGACATCATATTTGGAGTTTTCAATGAAAATTTATTTAATTGAATCAAATCAATTAATTTATGAAACCAGAGGTTTTTTAAATAAGGAATAAAATGCATAGAGGATTCACATTACTTGAAGTACTAATTTCTCTAATAATACTCTCGATTATTGCAGTAGTTTCTACAAATTTTTTACAATCGTCAGTCATATTAAAGAATCAAGCTGATAACAAACTTGAAACGATTAGAGAATTCGATCTTGGATCACATATCCTCAGAAGAGATTTCTTAGCTTCAGTAAATGCTCCAATGAGAGATTCATTTGGCAATAGAATTTCCAGTTTTATTGGGAGCAATAGTGAGCAAAAACTAATTTTACAAACTAATTTAAAAAAAATAGACTTAATTGAAAATTCAATAGTCCGCATTGAATATGCTTTTGAGGCAGACTCGTTCGTAAGAAAGCAATATTTTTCTGCAAATCCTTATTTTCAATCAGAATTGATAGAGTCAACAATTTTTTCAAATATTGACCAAGTGACCTTTTCTTTTTTAAATCAAGGGCGGTGGTCTGATGAGTGGCCTTTGGGTGCTATCACCAGTAGAAAAATTCCAGAACTGGTCAAAATAACGTTTCAAAAAAAAGACTATAGCTTTGATTTAATAGTAAACCCTAATATTGAGCATGTTTATCAAAATTAGACAAGGAGTAGTTTTAATATCAGTTTTGATGATTATTTTGATTTTATCGGCTATCGGGAGCACTCTTGGTGGAGATTTTCTTAAATCATTAAAACGCTCAGGGTATTTAGAATTTCAATCGAATTCCATCCAATTGATGAGAAATATCGAAAATTTAGCAGTTGAAAGGATAAATCAATTTTCTAAACTTGAATTACAAGATTTAAATAAAAAAAGTGAACTCCTCACTTTCCCTTTTATCTATGAAGTCAATGGATTAACGGTCAATGCCAATCTCTCAGATTTTTCATCTTGTTTTAATATAAATTCTCTTGTACTTGAGCAAAATCAGTCTTTTATTGCAAACGAGAGAGCTATTGAGCAGTTTAAAAGACTGCTCATATCTCTTGAGATATCTGAAATGGATACAAATTCAATTATTGATCAAATCATTGACTGGATTGATACAGATGATCAACCTCGCGCAAATGGGTTTGAGGATTATTTTTATACGGGGCCAATAAATTTTCGACCAATGTATACCAACAAAAGATTATTAATAAACTTAAGTGAGTTAAATAATTTGCCTATCTTTAAGGACTTGACGGATTCGATGTTGTTTGAAAATGTTTGTGTGCATCCATTATCCTATTCAAATGAAGTAAACATTAATACTATGGATGCAGATGATAACTATTTTTTAACTTCAATATTTCCGAATATTTCTCTAACAGATGCTGAATTTATTATTTCCAAAATACCAGAAAATGGATTCAAGACTACAGATGAGTTTATTTCCAGTTTCTCAGAATTCAATCTTTCAGATCCATATTCAACAATAAAAACTTCTTCAAAACAATTTCTGCTAAGCACATCTACTCAAGTTGATACTTTTTCTTTTAGCAGTAGAACTTTTATCAACATCAAAAATGGAAGAGCAATAATTATGTCAAGAAGCTATAATATAAATTAATGGAAACAATTTTTTTAATTTCAAAACCTTTTGTCGACCTTTTTGAGAGCAATGCTTTGGTTGTGATGAAGAGGGGTGGTGATGAAAAAGAAAACTTAAATGAGATTTCATTGAACAATTTAATAAATTTTGACTTAACTAAGTCTCGAATAACTCTTTTTTTAGATGCCTCAAAATATTCAGTTTTTAATTTTGCAAAACTCGATGATGAGAGTGATACAAAATATAAAGCACGTTTTTTTTCAGAAAAAGAAGATTTAATCATTTCAGATATTTCAAAAACTAAAATAAATTTTCATGATAAAAGAATTGTCCTAACAGAACTTTCTATGATTGAGAAACTTTCTAAGTACTTGAGCAACTTAGGTTGTGAAGTTTCAGTTTTCCCAGACATTGTACTTCAAGAGGACTTTGCAGATTATGAAGATCAGAATCTAAAAGAAATATGGAATGCAAACAACATAAATAATATTAATCTTGAGAAGAACTGTGTAGAAATTGAACGCACCCTCGAGAATGCTCTCAAACACTCCGGTGAAGATAATTTTTATAAAAAATTTGCATCAATGAATTTGTTTAGATTTAAATTTTCTTTAAAAAACATTCAAAAGAAGTTGCAACTTGTAAAACGCGATTTATTCCTTCTGCTTTTTCTAACTTTTACACTTTTTTCCATTCCATTCTTTCAGATAATTTATATGCAAAATGCTATCAATAATTATAAAAATGCTACAAATGAAATTTTCAATCAACTTAATCCAAATATCAGAGTTGTAAATCCAAGAGCCCAAATAGATAACTTGCTAAATAGTCAAAATTTGCCAATAGTTGATGAATTTTCTTTTGATGATTCTTATTTTCAATTCTTAGATAGATTTAATTTGGAATTTATAAAATCTACTGAAATTTCCATTGGTTCCAAGATTATTATTATTGATATTCAAGGCATGCCTCTTAATCAATTCACTTTTGCTAAATCCCTATTTAAAAACTTCGGATTAAGCATAGTAAATGATTCTACGAATACTTTGGATGACAAAATTTTTGGAACAATAACTCTAAGATATTTATGAAAAATCTTTATAACAATCTTTCAAATCGTGAAAAAAAACTAATTTTTGTGAGTTTATCTCTCCTAGTAATTTTAATTGTGTTCTGGAGTGTTAATACGGTTGCCTTAAAAATATCTGTTTTAAAAAATCAATATCAAACTTCAAGTAGTGAATACAGTTATGTATTAAATAAGGCAAAAATCATTTCAAGATCATTGTCCTCGGCACAAATTGGATTATTAGAATCTGATATCAAAGTTTTTTTTGAAAATAATGAGCTGTTATCAGATTTAGAGTTTACACAGCCTGAATTTTATCAAGATAATAATAACTCAGTTGTTGCATTAAGGTTGCTAGATCTTAAAAATCTACTTGAGATTGTGAATGAACTATCATTGTTTTATCAAAAAAACCCTGAAACAGTTAAAATTGAGTCTTCGGAAAGTTCTGATTATTTAGTTTATATTAGTTTTTGATTTCAATACTTTTTGAATAGATTTCATGGAAAAGTTTCACAGCTATTGAATCGGCAACCCCCCATTTGGTAGCAGTTATTTTTTGTGGTGATGACAAGGTTACAATTTTTTTAAAAATTTTTAATGCCTCATCAATAACATCTGCACGATCTTTAGAAAATTTGTATCGTTCAATTTTATCTTTTACCGATAGAGCTCTTAAATTTTTAATGTTTAATAAAAATATTTCTTGGTTCATTTCATCTTCTTTTTGGCACTTAAAAAAACTTCTTACATTGCCCCCAATACCGATAAGATGAGAGTTTAGATTAGTTGAAATTATCCAGTCTTTGAGGCGCCTCCATTCTTTTTGTTTATCTTTTTTATGGAGATTTCTGACTGCACCTAATTGAAAGGATTGAATAAGAGAACCTTTTTTATTGTATTGAAAAATTTCAGTGCTGCCACCCCCAACATCAACATAAAAACTTCTCTTATTTGTGCTGATATCCGGATGAAATCTTAATAAACTTGATTCTTCAAAACCAGAAATAATTCTTACTGGGCAATTGATGTTTTGTTCAATATAACGCCTAGAGTCCTCAGAATTAAGGGTGTCTCGGAATGCAGAGGTTGCCACAATTTCAAAGTGCTTCACCTTTTTTTTTGCAAAATAATGAATGTAATTTTTTAAAATTACTGTAAGTTCATTTAATTTTTTTTTAGGAATTTTACCTTGAAGGAACACTTCCGTTCCCAGTCTTATCGGAGATCTTATGCTATGGATAAATTCAATTGAGGTAGGAGTTGTTTTAAATATTTTAGATTTAACCGCATTAGTTCCTATATCTACAGCTGCGATCTTCATTGTTTGAAATCATCTGAATATTTGGTTATGAGCATATATTGCTCGTAACTTAAATTATCAAAAATTACACCTTCCAAAGATGCTTTATAGTTATTTATTTTTTTTGACCATCTTGCCGGTTTTAATAATTTTTTTCCTTCGTAATCAGTTTTATTAATTAACACTCTCAATGCTGTTAAACGAGCAATCATTTTGTTATTTGCATTTATACAAATCCATGGAGCAGTTTCTGTGGCAGTTCTCTCAAACATTTGTTCTTTATACAGAGTAAAAGCATCCCATTTTGTTACAATTCGTTCATCGTTCTTTGATAGTTTCCAATATTTAAGTTTTGAATTTTTTCGAGCTTTCATTCTAATTTTTTGTTGGTCTTCAGATAATGAAAAATATAGTTTTGTTAATTCTATTTTTTTGTTCTTTATAAGATTTTTTTCCCAATCATTAACTTCTTGCATAAATTTTCTATATTGACTTTCTGAACAATAACCCATGACCGGTTCAGTGATTGCCCTTGTATACCATGACCTATCAAGGAAAACTATTTCACCAGGTTCGGGCAAAACTTTTTGCCATCTCTTAAACCAATTGGAGGACTCCCACTTAGTTGGAATTCCAAGCGCAACATATCTAAAACTTTTGGGCATTAAATATTCAGAAAAAAATTTTATTGTCGAACTTTTACCAGCAGTATCCCTACCTTCAAAAAGAATACAAATTCTTCTTTCATTTGCAATTACATCTTCTTGTAATTTTAAGAGCTCTATTTGCAATCTTCTTTTCTCAAGTGCATAAGCTTTTTGATTTAATTTTGAATATAAACTTTGATCAAAGGTAATTAGTGACATATACAGCACCAAATTATACAGATTCAATAATTGAATTTTAAAAAATTTTCAATTTTGTCATCTCTGGGTTTCTTTTCTAATGTATTATTAAAAAAATTATGACCTTCTTATTGGAAAATCCTTATACCATTTTAATTATTGCATCCATGCTTGGGTTTTTTATGGCTTGGGGGATTGGAGCAAATGATGTTGCAAATGCAATGGGGACTTCCGTTGGAAGTAGGGCTATTACCCTCAAACAAGCAGTTATCATTGCTGCTATTTTTGAGTTTCTTGGAGCATTTCTTGCAGGAGGTGAGGTTACCTCTACCATTCGAAAAGAAATTGTAGACCCAACTATTTATGATGACAAACCCACAATTTTTGTCATTGGAATGATGTCTTGTCTGCTTGCAGCAGGTTTTTGGTTGTTATTTGCTTCCAGAAGAGGTTGGCCTGTATCAACAACTCATTCAATTGTAGGAGCAATTGTAGGATTTGCACTTATCACAAAAGGAACTAGTTCTGTAGAATGGAGCAAGCTTGGTGAGATTGCCAGTAGTTGGGTTACATCACCACTAATCGCAGGAGTGTTGGCGTTCTGCATATATTTATCTGCTAAAAAACTAATTTTAGAGCGACAAAATAAATTAGCTGCTGCTGTGAATATTATTCCTTTCTATGCCTTTTTGGTAACTCTTGTAATTTGTCTAGTCACTGCAAAAAAAGGTCTCAAATATGTTGGTGTAAATTGGACTGACAATGAAGTCATAATCTTTTCATTATCTTTAAGTTTAATGACATTGATTGGAACTTTTATATTTTTAAAAGTTAATGCTTCGTTTCTTCAATCTAATAATAAATATGGTACTGGAGGAGTTGAAGGGGCATTTGGTATTTTAATGGTTGTTACTGCATGCAGCCTTGCTTTTGCTCATGGCTCGAATGATGTTGCCAATGCTATTGGACCATTAGCAGCAATTGTAAATGTTGTTCAATCCGGAGGGGTAATTGCAGTTGATTCGACCTCACCAGCTTGGATATTATTAATTGGCGCCGCTGGTATTGTCTTTGGGTTAGCCACACTTGGACATAAGGTAATTAAAACAGTTGGAGAGAAAATTACTAAATTAACACCTTCACTGGGTTTTTCTGCAAACATGTCAGCATCGACAACAATTGTTTTGGCTACATATCTTGGATTTCCAATTTCCACAACTCATACGCTTGTTGGAGCTGTGATCGGCGTAGGCCTTGTAAATTCGGTAAATGCCCTAGACTTAAAACAAATTTATCGCATTATTTTATCTTGGCTGGTAACCATTCCAATGGGAGCATTTTTAACTGTATTATTTTATGTTCTTCTAAGATTTATTTTTGGTATTTAATTTTCTGAAGCAGTACAACTTAACAAGTATGCAAGACTTGCTCTGATTGCTTCATTTTTTCCAACATCATTGATAGTGTTATTCATCTTAAAATTAAGAGACAAGACCGAAATAATAATTTGAGTTGTAACAAGAAACACACCTCTTTTATTGAACATATTTGGTAAGTTATAGTTTTTTTCGATGTAATCTTCAATTACTGAAGATAATAAATCTAAAGATGATATTGTTAGGGGCGGAGTTATGTTTGATGCAAGAACTAGCTTTTGCAATGAAAGAGATTCTTTTAACAGTTTAATCAATTCAATGATTATTTTCTCAAGTGGCTTTTTTAGATTGTCAGATGAATTATTTTCGCAATTTAAAGCAAGATCTTTAGCACACTGCTCTAAATCATCTTCGATAATCATCATTTTTATTTTTTCTGGAGAAGGAAAAAATTTATATGTTGATGTTCTTTTTAAGTTAGCACGTTTAGCAATGTTCGCAATTGTTATTTCATCCACGCTGGATTCAGCAAGGATATCACGGGCAGTATTAAGAATAATTTTTACTCTCTTTCTGCTTCGTTCCTGTTTTGCAATCATTATTTGGACATTTGTCTGAATAGTTAGATTATTGCAAAAAAATTGTTTTGAATAAAGTTAAATATTTGTAACTGTGTTGTCACAAAACAAATTTAGTATACAACTATTCTAATTTAGAGGACCGATTTAATGAAAAATTTATCAATTTTTATCCTTCCTTTGTGTGTTATTTCAATTATTGCGCAAGAAGAAAGCACCGATGTAGAGGAGGTTGTTGTTGTTGGTACAAAAGCCAGTATTATCTCAGCTATTGAAAAGCAGAGGGAATCTAATCAGATTGTATCTGTTGTTGATTCTGATGCATTGGGTGAATTTCCTGATACTACGGCTGCAGAAGCATTAAGAAGGATTTCAGGTATTTCGGTTGAAAACGATCAAGGTGAAGGCAGGTATGTAACTATCAGAGGTTTATCTGGAGATTTAAATACAATCGCTGTTAATGGAGCACTAGTTCCAGCTCCTGAAGGAGGAAGGAAGGTAATGCTTGATGGTCTTCCAACAGAACTTCTAGACTCAATTGAAGTTTATAAGTCTTTGACACCAGATCAAGATGCAGATTCTATTGGTGGTAGAGTTGAATTTAATACTAAAAGTGCCCTGGATTTGGATGGAGTTTATTTTAAAGTAAAAGCTAACACACTTTGGAATGAACATATCTCACATAGTAATAACCCTAAATTTTCTGTGACATATGGAGATATGATCTCTGAAAATGTTGGACATATTATTGGTTTTACTTCTTCAGAAAAACAAATTGAAACTTTCAACAACGAGACAGGTTTCCCTGCTTGGGATCTATTTGATAATGGTAACTATGCAATAGCTGACGATTTTGAAAGTAGATATTATGATTTAACACGAGAGAGATTAGGCCTTACATATGATATTGATTATCGATTAAACGACGAGACTTCATTATTCGCAAATATACTTTGGAATGAGTACGTGGACGATGAGTTAAGGTACAAAGATGAATACAGAATGAGAGATGATCAAACTGATGTCACAGCTACAGGAAGTACAATTACTGAAATAAGAAGAGATGCTGAAGTAAGGGTAAGAGAAGAAGTACGAACAATAAGAACTTTTATTCTTGGCGGAAATACTATAACCAATGGTTGGGACACAGAGTTTGCTTTTACTAGTTCATTTGCTGAAGAAGATGATACAGATAATGTCGATGCTAAGTTTAGAAGCAGCACCTTTGATGCTGATGATTGTGGGGGCCCATGTGGATATTTTGACTATAGTGACCCAAAGAGACCTTACATGGTTTTAACTGAAGGCGCACAAGCTATTTATGATCCTTCTGAACTAGGCGTTGATGAAATTGAAGAAGAGGATTCCGTTATACAAGATACTGAATCTTCAATAAAAGTAGATTTTACTAAAGATGGTTTTGAAGTAATGAATACTCCAACAACAGTAAAATGGGGTCTCAAATACAGTACAAGAGAGAAAGAGAAAAATGTTGAGGGTTATGGATGGGAACCTGATACAACTCAAGCTGATTATAATCCTAATTTGACTCCATTGAATTGGCCTTGGCCAACTAGATTTGGACCAATGGCTGATCCAGCAACAATCTATGCATTACAGGGAACGTTTGGACCTTATGGGACTAGCGATTTTGGGGACGATTATGTATCTGAGGAAGATATTTTTGCATTTTATGGAATGGGTACATTTGAATTTGATAATGCAATTGTAATTGCGGGTATTAGAGTCGAAGATACTAGCTTTAGCACAATTGGTTACAATGATGGGGATCCAGACGATATTATTTCAGGAAGCAATGATTACACATTTGTTTCACCAAGCATAAATGTTAAATACTTCCTTAATGACAACACCATTGTTAGAGGTGCTTTTTTTAGAGCTCTTTCAAGACCAGGTTTTGGTGAATCTGCTCCTGTAGCTGATATCGAACTTGAAGCTGACGGAACTTATGAAGGTGAAATGGGTAATCCTGATCTCGATCCTTATGAGGCTGATAATTTTGATTTAACTATCGAAAGGTATAGCGATAATGGTGCCGTTTCATTCGGACTATTTAAGAAAAATATAGACAATGCAATTTATCCCCAATTAACACAAGGTGTTGTTGCAGGTTATAACTTTAGTGAACTTCTAACTTATGTTAACAGCGAATCTTCAACTGTTGATGGAATGGAGTTTAACCTTTTCAGAGAGTTTGACTCTCTTCCAGATCCTTTTGATGGTCTTTTCATATCTGTAAATATAACTGATATAGATGCTTCGAGTGACATCCCAAGCGATAATGGTGTGTTTACAGTTCCTTTTAGAAAATTAGCTGATAGAACGAGCAATATTTCAATTGGTTACGATAAAGGAAATATAGATATGAGACTTTCAATAGCCCGAAGAAGTGACTATCTGGACTATTTAGCTGATGATGATATTGAGACAACCGTTGAAGATTTAAATTATGATAATATTAGATTTACTGATGATCATTCACAATTAGACTTTACAGCAAAGTACTATTTGAATGATAATCTAACCCTTAAATTTGATCTTATAAATATAAATGATGAACCTGAATACTATTACTGGGGTAACCCATCAAGACTTTCTCAATATGATGAATACGGTAGAAGTGCAACAGTTGGTTTCACTTACAAGTATTAAAAATTATTTTTATCTTAAAAAGGCAAGTTTTATACTTGCCTTTTTCTTATCTGTTTCAATCAATTCAGAAATTGTTGAGGTTGAGGCAATTTATGAGACACCACCAGTTGTAACTAAGGGTGATGCTGCAGATGATCCTGCAATATGGGTAAATAAGAGAAATCCCTCAAATTCAATCATCTTTGGTACTGATAAAAAAAGTGGAATTTATAGTTACAACCTTCAAGGGCAAGAACTGAGCTATACAAATCTTGGTAACATTAATAACATTGATACAAGAACTATCAATGTTGGAGATGATGAGAATGTCTCGGATTTCACTTTCCTTTTTGCATCTAATAGAACGTTAGGATCGGTCGATTTATGGGTATTTGAAGATAATGAAACAAGAGAAAAACTTGAAAATAACTCATGGGAAGTTCCATCAAAACCATCATTTAGAGGCAAATCAGATATTATCGTATATGGTATATGTGCTGGAATAGATCCAAAGTATGGATTAGTTGCTTTTTTAACAGAAGATACTGGTCCACGAGTTGAAGTATGGAATCTAACTGAAGACGGTCTAAATCTTATAACAACTTTCAATAATGGTGGAGAATCAGAAGGGTGTGTCTACGATGACCAAAATAGAACTCTTTTTATATCAGAAGAAGAAGTAAGAGGAGTTTTAAAAGCATATAGACTCGATGATAGTTTTGATTTTTCTGAGCCCTATATTGTTGATTCTAGAGATGGTCAAATTGGTGGTGATCCAGAGGGTGTTTCTTTGTATAAGACACCAAACAATTCAGGTTATTTAATTTTATCCTCTCAAGGAGATAGTAAGTTCAATCTATATGATAGAAATTACCCTTATGATTATATAACCAGCTTTAGAATAGGCTCTTCAAAGAGTATAGACAATGTTACTGATACAGATGGCATAGAAACAATCAACTTCAAGCTGAGTGATGAGTACCCAGAGGGCATAATGATTGCACAAGATGGATATAATAAAGATGGATTATGGTCTAAAAAACAAAATTTCAAATTTGTTTCATTTCAAGATATCTTGGAAGCAGTAGATGTCCCTTGATGCAATTCTTCAATTTATTTCTGCAAATTCAGAATACGCCTTAGTTTTAATTTTTATATTTGCTTTTTGTGAATCTCTTGTTGTAGTGGGAAGCATTCTAAGTAGCGCTATCTTATTTTCAATTTGTGTTTTTCTTTATAACAATGGAATATTGAATTTAAATAGTATTGTCCCAATTGCAGTAATTGGTGCACATATTGGTGATACGACAAGTTTTTACATTGGAAAAAAATCTGGTGACATTTTTTTAAATATGACATTTATAAAAAAACGACAGCATATTATTGAAAAAGCAAATAGATTTATAAAGAGATTTGGACCTTATACAGTAGTTATTGGGAGGTGGGTACCTGCAATTAGACCGGTTGTACCATTTTTATTGGGCATCAGTGAAATGAAGTTCCTGAACTTTTATAAGGCTGCTGTTTTAGCTGTGCTTACTTGGGGAGTTGGCCTTATAATATTAACTACTGGATTATCTTCTATTTTATAAATGTTATCTCTATTTATCCTAGTTTGTGCAATTGCTGCTATCGGTATTTTTTTGTTTCAATTAGTAAAAGCTAAGAGGTCGGGGACTTTATCAGAGTATCTCAGGGATTTTTTAGTGATCTTTCTTGGGTTATTAATGACAGCTGGAATTTTATTTATTGCGATCCGATTAATTCCAAGAATATTTTTTTAATGTCTACTTTATTTAAAAAGATTATAGATGGAGAAATCTTAGCTGATATTGTTCACGAAGATGATAATTGTCTTGCCTTTAAAGATATTGCTCCTCAGGCACCTATCCACATTTTGATAATCCCTAAAAAAGAGATTCCAATGTTATCTGATGCTGCCGAAGAAGATCAAAAACTTTTAGGTATTTTATTATTCACAGCAAATAAGATTGCTAAAAAATTAAGCATTGAAGATAATTTTAGATTAGTGATAAATAACGGTGCAAAAGCAGGGCAATCAGTTTTTCATTTACATTTGCACTTATTGTCTGGGAGACCTTTTAGTTGGCCACCAGGCTAGTAAAGGTATGCACCGATGCCAAGCAAAATAACAAGTAAAGCAATTCCCACAAAAAATAATGCAGCATATCTGATAGTCTTTTCGTCATCCATATGATTTCTACAACCAATAAAAAAGATAAGTTTAACATTGAAGTGAAGTCATGGATATTATATGACCTGGGGAATTCAGCTTTTTTTACCACAGTTTTAGCAGCTTTTTTCCCTCTCTTTTTTGCCAGTTATTGGTCAGATGGATTAGAAGATCTAATCTCAACACAATATTTAACCATTTGCCTAACTATTACTAATTTATTTATTTTATTGTGCGCTCCTATTATTGGAGCTGTTTCAGATTTTATGAATCTAACGAAACAATTATTTATTTTTTTTACATTACTTGGTGCCTGTCTAGTTGGCTCTTTTTTCTTTATTGATCAAGGTGAATATCTTACCCCATTGATACTTTATGGCATTGCTCTTTTTTCTGCATCCTCCGGTATCGTACTTTACGATAAAATGCTTCTTCAAATAGCTCGTCATGATCAATTAACTAAAGTATCCAGTTATGGTTATGCTTTTGGATATCTTGGAGGGGGTTTCCTGTTTGCTGTGAATGCATTCATGGTCTTAGAACCAAGTTTATTTGGACTAAATGATGCTGTAGATGCAACAAAATGGGCTTTTGTAACTGTTGCAGTGTGGTGGACGATCTTTTTGATACCGTTAGTATTAAATTATGATAATCGTCCAATTCAAGCCCAAGGCAATCTTAAAGATGCACTTTTTTCGGTTTATGAAACTCTAAAAAGTTTTTCGAAAATTGCACAAAATGCATCTAACAGAAATGCTTTAATTTTTTTAATTGCCTTTTTCTTCTATATTGATGGAGTGCATACCGTAATGTCTCTTGCGGCAATTTTTGGTGATAATATCGGAATTGAACAATCCTCTATAATAACAGCATTGATAGTTGTTCAGTTTGTTGGATTTCCTGCAACACTATTTTGGTCTTATATAGGAAATAAGTTCTCAGATAAGTTTGTAATTTATTCAACAATTTTTATTTATTTTTGTGGTGTAATTTTTTCAATGTTTTTGAGTACTTCGACTGAGTTTTTTATTTTGGCAGCATTAATTGGTTCGGTTCAAGGAGGTATTCAAGCTGCATCAAGAAGTTTATTTTCTAAACTTATTCCTCCTCACCAATCCGGTGAATTTTTTGGTTTGTATAATACTTTTGGAAGAGCTGGTGCAGTGATGGGTCCAGCTTTGGTGGGTCTGTTCATCGCTATATTTGAAAGTATAAGGATTGCATTATTACCTGTTATAATTTTATTTTTTCTTGGTGCAGCTATCTTATATTTTGTAAAAGTAAATCCAAGTAATTTCCAAAATACAAATGAAATTATTTAGTCTCAATTCCATAATTTTTTATTCAATTATGGGAATTTTCAGTCTAGTGATTGCAAGGTTTATTAGATCAATAATTAATTATAATTTTTGGATTGAGATCCTGATATGCTCGTTAGTGATAATCCCGATGTACTATTTAGCTAGAAAATTGATTGTTAAATTTTATGTAAATTGATTAAATTTTTGAGTTTATTTGGAACATCAGTAATAATTCCGTCAACACCTAATTCAATTAAGTATTTCATTTCTGACTCTTTGTTAATTGTCCAAACGGCAATTTTAACGTTTTGTTCCTGCACAAATGATACAAAACTTTTTGTAACAATTTTTAATCCATACCTATAGATAGGAACTTGCATAAAGTCACCTTGAATATGATTTATCTTAAATCCAATATTTTTGAGTTTCATTTTAACGATTTCATTTGGTCCCATCGAAAAAATTACACCATCGATTAATTTCCTTGCCCGATTTAATCTACTACTCGAGAAACTGGCAAGGCAAATATTTTCTTTCTGAGTATTAAACTTATTTAATATCTTTAATGCCGGCTCTACAACATCATCTGTTTTTAAATCTATTTGAAACTTTGTATTAGGAAACTTATGGAGAACTTCCTCAAGTTTGGGTATGTGATGATTTTTAAAAATTTTAATTTGATCAATCTCTTTTGAATTACATTGACTGAATGTTTTATTAACTCCAGTTATTCTTAACAAGTTATTATCATGAAAAATATAAGGAATCCCATCAGCTGAAACTTGAACATCAGTTTCTATAATCTCTGCTCCAAGATTTACTGAGTATTCAAAAGACGCCAATGTATTTTCTGGTGCCTCAGTAGCTCCACCTCTATGAGGAATGATTGCAAGACCTTTGTAGTTGAGATAATTATGCATATATTAGGTAAAATATTCTCAACTATTATACAACTTGGATAAGTTCAGCAAAATAAGACCCTACAATGACAATGAAGTTCAAAATATTCTTCAGGGATTAATTCACTCATCAGAATTTCTAGAAGTTTTTTTATATTCACGAGGTCACAAAAATAATTTTATTAATCAATTTTTAAAATTTCTCCTCCCGTATTTTCTTAAAAAAAGATTTAAAAAAATAATTACAGTTCAAGATTATCAGAACCTTTTTGAGAAAATCTTACTCGATATAATTAGTAAAACCTCTGATGGGTTTAGTTGTAATGGTTTTACTAATCTAAAACCAGATAAATCATATTTATTTATATCTAACCACAGAGATATAACTTTGGATCCTGCATTATTAAATTTAGCATTGCATCAAAACTCATTACCTACGGTTAACATTGCTGTAGGCAGCAACTTGTTTGATAAAAAGTGGGTTGCCGATTTAATGCGGCTGAATAAAAGCTTTCTCATCCCACGATCAGGACAAACTAAAAAAGAAATCTATAAGTCACTTAAATTAGTGTCCGAATTTATTCATCAAACAATTAGTATTAAGAACGAATCAGTATGGATTGCTCAAAGACAGGGAAGAGCTAAAGACGGAATAGACTTAACTGATCCTGCAATTCTTAAAATGTTGCATTTACATATGAGAAAAGATTATCCCCTTAATGAATATCTGAATTCTTTAAGGATTATTCCCACTGCCATCACATACGAGTATGACCCAAATGATATTTACAAAGCACAAGAACTTATTTCAATTGATAAATATGGATTTTATAAAAAATCTAAAAATGAGGACCTAGAGAGCATATCAAGGGGAATTTCTGGTAAGAAAGGAAAAATTTGTTTAAATATTGGTGAACCTCTAACTTTCTCAAATCAAGAGAACTCATATGATCTTGCTGCTGACAGAATAACATCTTCTATTAAATCTCTTTTCCAGCCATTTCAGTCGCACTATGAGGCAAAAAGAATTTTGAATAAAGAAATTGAATTAAGTGCAAACC
>CACKPV010000005.1 GCA_902602185.1 uncultured SAR86 cluster bacterium | reverse complement strand
ATCCCATCATTAGCTGCAACAACTAGAATCACGATGTCTGTTGTATTTGCTCCACGCGCTCTCATTGCTGAAAAAGCAGCATGTCCAGGTGTGTCGATAAATGTAATATCTCCATTCTTTGTTTGAACCTCATAGGCTCCAATGTGCTGTGTAATACCACCAGCCTCACTATCAACCACTTTTGCCTTTCTTATGTAATCCAACAAGGTTGTTTTCCCATGATCAACATGACCCATTACCGTTACTACTGGTTTTCTTGAAGATTTTTCACAGGTATATTCAATATTCTTCAGAAGATCTTCTTCGATATCTTCACTTTCTTTAGCAATACCAGTATGTCCAATTTCATCAACTGCCAGTATAGCTGTTTCTTGATCTAATAAGTCATTAATGGTGGCCGTTACTCCAAGACCCAAAAGAACAGTAAGGACTTCACCCCCTTTAACATGCATTAACTTTGCAAGTTCTCCAACTTGAATTGATTCTGGAACTTCAATTTCTCTCCTAATAAACTCAACTGGCTTCTCAAATTGATGGCTATCAAAACTATCTGATTCTTGATCTTTCTCTTGAATATAGTCTTTTGCAGCCTTGCTTAAGTCATCTTTGACATCTGTCGGGTCTTTCTTGACAGGTTTTTCAGCAAATTTGTCTTTTTTTTGTGCGGCTGCTTTTTTAAGTTGTTCTTCTCTTTTTTTCTGTTCAGCTTTTAATGCTTCAGATGCAGCTTGACGTTTGGCTTCAATATTATCTGAATAGCTTTTGGACTCTGTCTCGTCAGACTTACCTTGAGAAATTTTTGATTTGACTTTGATGCCTACACCAGAAGGTGACATTGATGTTGCAGTAGTTTTTTGCTTTTGCTTTAAAGACCGCAATAATATTTGCTTATGGGCTGCGGTAACCTCATCGCCTGCAGATGTATGCGAGAGACCTGCATTTTGCATTCGACTTAGCAAAGCTTCTTCAGAAATTTTCAGTGTTTTTGCAAAATCTTTAACTGTAATCATACTTTATTTAAACCAATGCTCTCTGGATTTCATGATAAGTGACGAAGCATCTTCTTCTGAAATTTCAATAATTTCTAAAAGTTCATCTGTGGCAAGTTCTGCAAGATTGTCTTTATTATTTATGCCTGCAGCATTTAATTTAGAAATATCTTCAGATGAAAGTTCGAGATCACTCAGTGATTCTTGATCTTGCTCGTCTTTTTCAACTTCACTCATGGCTTCAAGAAGTGCTGCATCCTCTGCTTTGCTTTTAATCTCTGCAACAGCATTCTCATCTTCAAGAATTTCCATCAATTTCTTTTTTGAAGCATAAGCAATGTCATCGAACGATCGGAACCCCTTAGTAATCAAACCCTCAGCAATTTTTTCATCAACTTCAAGACTGTCTACTAGTTTGCCGAGAAATTCGGTTTCATCAACTTTCTCTCTGGCAATTGCCTCTTCATTACTAATCACATTTAATTCCCAGCCTACCAGTTTGGATGCCAGTCTAATGTTCTGTCCTCTAGAACCAATTGCCAATGCTAAATTTTCTTGGTCAACTGCAATTTCCATTGATCTTGTTGCCTCATCAAGAGCTATTGACTCAATTTTTGCAGGTGCCATAGCATTAATTACCAATTGGGCTGGGTTATCATCAAAGATAACAATATCTATCCTTTCATTGCCTAACTCATTTGATACTGCTTGTACTCTAGAGCCTCGCATTCCCACACAGGCACCAACAGGATCAATTCTTCCATCATTGGTTTTTACAGCTATTTTAGATCTTGATCCAGGATCTCTTGCAACACCTCTAATTTCAATCACATCTTCGTTGACCTCAGGTACTTCAATTCGGAATAACTCTGTGACCATTTCGGGGCAAATCCTACTTAACATAAGTTGTTGTCCACGTCCTTCTACTTCTTTGATCTGGAGCACAGCTCGCAATCTGTCTTGTACCTTAAAAATTTCACCAGGAAGGATTGAATCTCTGGGAAGGATTGCTTCAGCATCTTGACCCAGGTCTAAGATAAAATTATCCCGAGTAACTCTTTTGACTACTCCAGAGACGAGTTTGTTATTATTGGGTTTAAATTGAGAAATAATTAACTCTTTTTCTGCCTCTCTCACTTTTTGCAAGATAACTTGACGAGCAGCTTGAGTTTCAATTCTTCCAAATTCAACATTTTCAACCTCCTTTGCATATACTTCTCCAAGTTCCATCTCAGCTTTTTCTGGCGTGATGTGAGTTTGCTCATAGTAATCTTCATCACTTTCGTCACTGACAACCCATTGTCTTTTTGTAACAAAATTTCCTGTAGTTTTGTCAATTTCAACAACTAATAAAGCATCCTCATGAAAATGCCGTTGGGATGCTGAGGCAAGAGCTAATTCGATTGCATTAAAAATGATGTCTTTCTCAAGGCCTTTTTCTGACGATACGGAATCAACCACACTTAAAATTTCTTTTCCTTCCATTATTTCTTTCCTAAAATCTTTTTAAAATCTGGCATCAGTTTGCAAGACTCAATATTGTTAAAATTAATTTCAAAAACCTCTTTTTTAATTTTCAAATGTAAAATCTCCTTATCAACCTCTTCAAGCACTCCTTGGAGAGTCTTCTGATTATTGACTTTTTCTCTAAGTTTTACTTTAAAAACCTCATTTACATACTCTAAAAGTTGTTCGGGATAAAAAATCTTACGATCTAGTCCTGGTGAGGAAACCTCCAAAATATAATCTTCAATCAATGAATCATCCAATGAAAACTCTAAATTCAACTCGTGCGAAATTTTTTCACAGTCCTCAATAGTTGGGCCACCAATGGCATCAATAAATACACGAATGGTAGGAGTATTTTTGCCATGGACAAGTTCCAAACCCCAAAAATCGCAACCGTTGCCAGTTACTACTGGTTTAATCATTTCTACTAAATTTTCTCTATCCATTTATAAAAAAAGGGCATAAGCCCCACCAAAATTTTATTTTTAGCTGGTAGCGGGGGCTGGATTTGAACCAACGACCTTCGGGTTATGAGCCCGACGAGCTACCAGACTGCTCCACCCCGCAACGCAGAGTGGAAGTTTATAGAAATGATAGGCACTTGGTCAAGGATAATCAAATTTTTTTTTCTCTTAGAATTTAAGTTATGATAGTTTTTTTTGCCGAAGTGGTGGAATTGGTAGACACGCTATCTTGAGGGGGTAGTGGGCGAATGCCTGTGCGGGTTCAAGTCCCGCCTTCGGCACCAGAGGCTATTCTACTGGAACTGTATCTGTATCTTCAGGGGCTTCTATGAGAAGCTCTTCAGGAAATTCCTCTAAATCATTAGAATTAACCTGTTTTAATACAACAGCAAGACCCATTGTTGAAATTAAAAATATAGTTGCAAGAATCCAGGTAAGACGACCCAAGGCATTGCCAGGTCCTAAGGCTCCAAACATTGAATTGGAAGAACCACCCCCAAAAGCCGAGCCTAAATCCGAGCCTTTACCTTGTTGTAATAAAACCAATATCACTAAAACTACCGCAAGAAGAGCAACTAATATTTGAAGAAATAAAATCATTCCTGTGTCTCCATTTGGTGAATATAATTTATACAGATTTTTCCAAACTCAACCGGATCAAGGGAGGCACCACCAACAAGAGCACCATCGATATACTTTTGTTCGAAAAAACTTTTTGAATTCTCAGCATTCACACTGCCACCATATAAAACATTGATATCTGTAATTTTTGCACAAGATTGTACAGTATCTTTGATAAATTTGTGAATTTCATTCACGTCGGTTGGAACTGCTGGTTTCCCAGAACCAATAGCCCAAACTGGTTCATAAGCTAAAATAATGTTTTTGTCAGATTCCAATGAATTAAAAATAACATCAATCTGATTCTTTAAAATTTCCTTTGTTAAGCCTTTTTCAAAATCTTTAAGTGTCTCCCCAATACAAACTACTGGAACAATATCAGTTTCCAGTAGCCTCTTTAATTTTTCAGAAATAACTTCATCGGTTTCTTTTTGAAATTCACGCCTTTCAGAATGACCAATAATGCAAAATGAATAATCATCCCTCAACAAGTACCCTGCAAGCATACTTGCGCTCATTTCACCAGTTCTTGCACCACTTCTATGAGAAGAAACATCTTGAAAACCTATACTTACATTGATGTATGAACCCGGTGAAACTTCATCACTACCATTATTCTCTTCACACGTATGAACTGATGTTAGAGGAGGAGCAATACCAAAAGGGGTGCAGAGATATTCGTCAACCACTCCCCGATTCCATTGATAATCTTTAATTGTTGAATGAAATTTAAAAAACCAATGTTGAATATGCTTCCAATGCATTGCCCATTCAAAATCTTCTTTTGGATCTTTTTCATCAAAATATGGAATATTCATTTTCCAATTTGCAATAACAAGGGGAAGATTCATAATGACTTACTGTTTGGATTCAATGAGTTTTGCTAAGTCATTTGTGTACTTTTCAGCAATGTTTTTATTTTCAGACTCTATCATAATCCGCACTTTATTCACGGTACCTGATGGTCGCAAGAGCACTCTGTTGACGGCAAGATCTGTTTCGATGTCCTGCACTGCGGTTAAAACATCGGTGTCACTGACAATATCTTTGTTTGTTACCTTAATAGACTTATTAATTTGAGGAATTTTTTGGAAATGCTTAAGAATATCTTTAGGTTGTTTATCCAGCAAAAGCAAAGAGCTAATGGTTTTAAGCGCGGCAATGGTTCCATCACCGGTACTTACAAGATCTCTGCAGATTATATGACCAGAAGGCTCGCCTCCAAGGAGCCAACCTTCTTTAGATAAGATGATTGAAACAAATTTATCACCAACTTCTGCTCTTTTAAATTGATAACCAAGCTCTGTAAGTCCTGCTTCAAGACCAATATTACTCATGTGTGTGCCAACAATCCCTGTCCAAGGACCGGTACGTGAAGGATTGGCATAACCCAGTATAAAAAGGATGTCATCACCATCAAGAATTTGACCATCACTATCAACTAAAGTGACCCTGTCAGCATCACCATCCAGAGATATACCAAAATCGGCACGGTGCTTTTTAACAAGTTTTTGTGTAGTCTCAGGGTGAGTCGAGCCCACATCTTGATTAATATTAAACCCATCTGGTTCGTTACCGATAACAATCATTTCTGCGCCTAACTCAGAGAAGATGGTTGGGGTTACCTTGTAAGCAGCGCCATGGGCACAATCAAGCACAATTCTTAAATCATTGAATGATACTTGGTCAGGAACAGTAGATTTGCAAAATTCGATGTAGCGATCACCCGATTCATCAAATCGTGCTGCTTTACCTATTTGGGATGTGGGTAAACTTATGGCAGATTCAGATAAGATATTTTCAATCATCATCTCTGTTTTGCGATCAATTTTTATTCCATTTTCATCAAAAATTTTAATGCCATTATCTTTATAATCATTGTGCGAGGCACTAATAACAACCCCGCATTGATTTCTAAGAGATTTTGTGAGGTAAGCAACACCAGGAGTAGGTAGAGGGCCTAATAATCTAACGTTAACACCCACTGATAAGAATCCTGCCTGCAGAGCTGATTCCAACATGTATCCAGAAACACGAGTATCTTTACCAATTAAGACAGTATCCCATCCTAACTCTTTGAAAACTAAACCAGCAGCACAACCTATTCTTAGACAAGTTTCTGGGGTTATTTTGGTCTCGACTGCCCCCCTAATGCCGTCGGTACCAAATTTAAGATTCATGATTAAAAGATTCTATACCTCTTTAGCAGGACCTTTAATAGTTGGATCTTTGGATTTGGTTTTTTTAGACGAATCATTGTCGTCCCAATCAGAGGGTTGACGTGGTTCTGCACCACTCATGATGTCATCAATCTGATCAGCATTGATGGTCTCATACTTCAATAAAGCATCAGCCATTGTGTGTAATTTATCCAAATTATCTCTTAAAATCTTATCTGCACGTTTGTAACAGTCGTTGATAATACCTTTGACCTCTTGATCAATCTTATGTGAAGTATCATCACTGTAGGTTTGACTTGGCATAGATGCGGACCTTCCTAAAAAAGGACTAGATTCATCTTCACCATATTTTAAGGGCCCCATGGAGTCAGAAAGTCCCCATTTGGTAACCATATTGGTTGCAATATTTGTCGCAACCTCAATATCATTCGAGGCTCCAGTGGTAATGCCTCTATCACCATTAATGATTTGTTCGGCAATTCTTCCTCCGTAAAGAGCACATATTCTACTTAAAAGATATTCTTTACTTTGCATATAGCGATCCTCTTCTGGGAGAAACATAGTGACACCTAGTGCTCTACCCCTTGGAATAATAGTAACTTTATAAACCGGATCATGTTCTGGCACTAATCTGCCAACGATTGCATGTCCGGCTTCATGATACGCAGTTAATCTTTTTTGATCTTCAGTTAAGATCATGGATTTGCGCTCAGGACCCATCATAATTTTGTCTTTTGCAAGATCAAGATGTGATTGAAGAACCTTCTTATCACTATAACGAGCTGCAAATAATGCTGCCTCATTGATTAGATTGGCAAGATCTGCACCGGAGAATCCTGGAGTGCCTCTGGCAATTGCGCGAAGATCAACATCTTTATCGAGAGGAACCTTTCTTGCATGAACCTTTAAGATTTGCTCACGTCCTCTTAAATCAGGAAGATCCACAACAACTTGCCTATCAAATCTTCCAGGTCGTAATAAGGCTGGATCAAGAACATCAGGTCTATTCGTCGCAGCAACAACAATAATGCCATCATTAGCCTCGAAACCATCCATTTCTACAAGAAGTTGATTGAGGGTTTGTTCTCTTTCATCATGACCGCCACCAAGACCAGCACCACGATGTCTACCAACAGCATCGATTTCGTCAATGAAAACAATACACGGAGATTGTTTCTTAGCCTGATTGAACATATCACGAACCCTTGAAGCACCAACACCTACAAACATCTCTACAAAATCTGAACCAGAGATGCTGAAGAATGGAACCTTTGCTTCTCCTGCAACAGCTCGTGCAAGAAGTGTCTTTCCAGTTCCAGGAGGACCAACCATGAGGACACCTCGTGGAATTTTTCCACCAACTTTTTGAAATCGAGTTGGATCTCTTAAAAAATCAACGAGTTCTTGAACATCCTGCTTAGCTTCTTCACAACCAGCAACATCCTTGAAAGTAGTTTTTACTTTTCCACCTTCCATTAATTTTGCTTTACTTTGTCCAAAAGACATTGGGCCACCTCTGCCTGTCATACTTCCTTGCATTTGACGCATGAAAAAGAAGAAAATAGCTAACAATAATAAAATTGGAAAGGCGCCAACGAGCAGTTGAGACCAGATAGATGGTTGTTCTAGTTTTTCGTAAATAGTAACAACACCGTTTTCTTGTAAAGCACTGTCAAGGGCAGCATCTGACTTATACATTGAGTAGGTAGTTTGAAACTTTGTACCATCAAGTCTTTGACCAAATATAGTCATTTGATCACCTTTATAAGTGACTTCAGCAACTCTGTCTGATAACACCTCTTGTTTAAACTGACTATAAGAAATTTCTTCTCTTGGAGAAGCATTTTCAATGTTGTTGAATACAAAGAAAATTAATGTTCCTAAAGCAACCCAAATAAATACTGTTCTTAAAAAATCACTCATGTAGTTTTTGTCCTATTAAATAAATTTCTTGTGACTGTTTTTTTGACGCAGCCGGTTTATGAGTTTGAACTATTTTAAAAACATTTTCCATCTCTTTCTTAAAAATCTTTAGATTTTCATTTTGAAAAGTTTTAACTATTAAAATACCACTTTTTTCTAAAAAATCTGAAGCCGTTTTAAGAGTCATCATGTTTAGTTCAAAAATATTTGCAACATCAACAGCAACTATACCACTTAGGTTTGGGGCTAAATCAGAAATAACAAGCGATGTATGACCTTTGTTTTGCATAATCGGCCCAATCATTTCGAGATCCTGTATGTCAGTTTGAAAAAATTTTACTCCGTTGATAGGTTTCATATTGAGCAAATCAATTGCAAAAACTTTTGGGTTTTCTGCATACTCTTTTACATATTGTGACCACCCTCCAGGAGCTGCACCAAGATCAAGCACTATAGTCAGTTTCTTTGGTATTGAAAACTTTGCAAAAATTTCCTCGAGTTTAAAGACTGCTCTTGATCTATATCCCTTCTCTTTTGCTCTCAATGCCCAATTGTCAGCATACATTTTATTTATATGTGCAATACATCTTCGATTTCAAAAGTTTCAGAACCAGCTGGCGTCTCAATAGTAACTTCGTCTCCAATTGACTTTCCAATCAAACCTTTACCGATAGGGGTATCGAATGAAATTGATCCTTGTGCCGGATCAGACTCTAGAGAACCAACAATTTTGTATGAAATTGGATTTTCGGTTTCAAGATTAAACAGTTTTACAGTTGATCCAAATACCACCCTGCCCGTTTGTGGCAATTCTTTAACATCAATTATGGTTGCATTTGAAAGTGTGCTTTCTATTTCTTTGATTTTTGCTTCAATAAGACCTTGTTGCTCTCTTGCTGCATGGTATTCAGCATTTTCTTTTAAATCACCATGAGCTCTTGCTTCAGCAATGGCTTCAGAGATTTGAGGTCTTTGAACAAATTTTAGATCAGCTAACCTTTCTCGAAGTACTTTTTCACCTTGAACAGTTAATGGATTTGTAATCATTCCTCATTATACCAAGAGAAAAAAATTAATTTATCTCTTGTAAAGAATCATAACTCCATTCTTTTTCGTCACTGGCAATTGCCTCAACCAATGCAAATGCTCCAAACATTGTGGTAGTACAAAAAATCTTCTTGCGTAATGCAGTTCTTCTGATTGACGCTGAATCTTCAATTGCTTGTTGTCCCTCTGAAGTATTAATTATCAAGTCAACTTTTTCATTCACAAGTTCATCTACAATGTGCGGTCTGCCTTCCTGAACCTTATTGATCTCAGAGACGGAAAAACCCAAATCTTTTATGTATTTATATGTGCCTGTAGTTGCGATTAATTCAAAGTTCAAATCAATAATCTTCGGAATAAATTCATTTAAGAATTTTTTATCGTCATCCTTCACACTAACAAATACCTTACCTTTCTTCCTAAGATTTTTATTCGCAGCTCTTTGTGACTTTGCATAGGCTTCCCCAAATGTTTTTCCCACACCCATAACTTCACCAGTAGACTTCATTTCAGGACCTAAAATAGGATCAACTAAAGGAAATTTATCAAATGGCATGACTGCCTCTTTAACAAAAAACATATCTTTTGGAAGTAGATTTGAAAATTTTTGTTCGGATAATGAAGCTCCTACCATTGCTTTTGCTGCTACCTTAACCAGTGAGTTTCCTATACATTTTGAAATGAAAGGAACGGTCCTTGAAGCTCTGGGGTTTACTTCTAAGATATAAATCTCACCATTTTGGATAGCAAATTGAATATTCATTAATCCAATAATATTTAATTCATAAGCAAGTTTCTTAGACTGATCTTCAAGTCTCTTTATAATTCTTTCATCTAAAGAATATGGAGGAAGAGAACATGCTGAATCACCAGAATGAATACCTGCCTGTTCGATATGTTGCAAGATTCCTCCGATAATTACCTCTTTACCATCTGAGATCACATCTACATCAATTTCAATAGCATCCCTTAAATAACTATCAAGAAGAATAGGCTTTTCATTTGAGACACCAACAGCTTTTTTTATGTAGACTGATAACTCATCAATACTATTAACCAATTCCATAGCCCTTCCCCCAAGGACATAAGATGGTCTAACAACGATAGGAAAACCGATTGCATCTGCAGATTCAAGTGCCTCTTCAAGATTACTAACTGTCTTGTTGTTGGGTTGTTTGAGATTTAATTTCTCAATAATCTGTTGGAATCTTTCTCGATCCTCTGAACGATCAATTGCATCAGGATCAGTCCCTAGTATTGTCAAACCATAGTCTTCAAGAGTTTTGGATAATTTTAGAGGAGTTTGGCCCCCAAATTGAATTATTGCTCCATCAGGATTTTCTACTTCAATAATATCTAAAATCCTTTCTGATGTAATGGGCTCAAAATATAAGCGATCGGAAACATCGTAGTCTGTAGAAACAGTTTCTGGATTACAATTAACCATTATTGACTCGTAACCTTGCTCTTGCATAGCCATTGATGCATGAACACAACAGTAATCAAATTCTATCCCTTGACCAATTCGATTTGGTCCACTTCCCAGAACCATAATCTTTTTATTTGTAGTTGGATTACTTTCGCATTTACCCAAGTATGTCGAGTACATGTAACAAGTAGAGGTTTTAAACTCTGCTGCACAAGTATCAACTCTCTTAAAAACAGGTACCACATGCAGATCCTTTCTGTAACCTCTAACTTTGCTTTCTTCAACTTCCAACAAATCAGCAATTCTTCTATCACTAAATCCTTTAATCTTAAGAGTGTAAAAAGCATCTTGATTTAAACCATTTAGGCTTGTACCTATTAAATTTGTTTCTTCATTAACTATGTCCTCAATCTGCCTCAGAAACCACTTGTCAATAAACGTAAGCTCATAAATTTTTTCTAAAGACCATCCGCATCTAAATGCATCAGCAACATAATAAATCCTATCAGGTCCTGGAAATGTTAATTCGTAAGTGAGTTTTTCATTTATTGAGTCACTCTTTGATAGTATGGGTTCAAGGCCAAATTTATCATTTTCCATGCTGCATAGTGCTTTTTGAAATGATTCTTGAAAATTTGATCCTATTGACATTACCTCACCAACCGATTTCATTTGTGTTGATAATCTTGGTTCAGCCTGTGGAAATTTTTCAAAAGCAAACTTTGGTATTTTCGTGACAATATAATCTATCGAGGGCTCAAAAGATGCTGGTGTCAAACCACCAGTAATATCATTTTGTAGCTCATCTAAAGTGAAACCAACTGATAATAAAGCAGCAACTTTGGCAATGGGGAAACCTGTAGCTTTTGATGCTAGTGCAGAAGATCTGCTTACCCTTGGATTCATCTCAATGACAACCATTCTGCCTGTTTCTGGATCAACAGCAAACTGGACATTAGAACCTCCAGTTTCTACACCAATTTCACGAAGTATTTTAAATGATGCATTGCGCATATTTTGGTATTCTTTATCGGTTAAAGTTTGAGCAGGAGCAATAGTAATTGAATCTCCAGTATGAACTCCCATCGGATCTAGATTTTCAATTGAACAGACAATAATGCAATTATCGTTTTTATCTCTAACCACTTCCATTTCAAACTCTTTCCACCCGATCAGTGACTCATCAATTAATAATTCAGTTGTTGGGGATAAATCTAAACCCTTTTCACAAATTGAGCGGAACTCTTCGATGTTATAGGCAACTCCACCACCAGTTCCTCCAAGAGTAAAAGAGGGTCTTATAATGCAAGGAAAGCCGATATCCTTTTGAACCTTTAAAGCATCATCCATGGAGTGAGCAATACCTGAACGAGGTGTTTCAAGGTTTATTTTTTTCATTGTTTTATCAAAAAGTTCACGGTCTTCAGCTTTATCAATTGCTTGCCTTGATGCTCCAATGAGTTCAACATTATGCTTTTTAAGAATTCCTTTCTTAGCAAGTGTCAGAGCAGTATTTAATCCTGTTTGTCCACCCATCGTTGGCAAGAGTGCATTTGGTTTTTCTTTTTTGATAATCTGCTCAACTGACTGCCAATGAATTGGTTCAATGTAAGTAGCATCTGCTAATAAGGGATCGGTCATTATTGTTGCAGGATTTGAGTTTACAAGGATTACCCTAAACCCCTCTTCCTTTAGAGCTTTGCATGCTTGTGCTCCAGAGTAATCAAACTCACAAGCCTGACCAATGATTATTGGTCCTGCACCAATAATCAAGATAGAAGAAATATCATTTCTTTTTGGCATATTTTTCAACCATGGATTTAAATTGTAAAAATAATGAGCTAATTTCTTGAGGTCCTGGACTTGCTTCAGGATGGCCTTGGAAACTAAAAGCAGGTCTATCTTTGAAATTTATGCCTTGAATAGAATTATCAAAAAGTGATACATGCGAGACTTCGATATTCTCTGGAATTGAATTTTCATTCACTGCAAAACCGTGATTTTGACTTGTAATAAAAACTTCACGAGATTTTATGTCCTGTACTGGATGATTCGCACCATGATGACCAAATTTCATTTTTTCAGTTTGTGCTCCCCCTGCTAATGCCAATAATTGATGGCCAAGACAAATCCCAAAGATTGGAATTTTTATTTCCAAAAATTTTTGAATATTCTTAATTGCATAATCACAAGGTTCAGGATCTCCGGGTCCATTGGAAAGAAAAATCCCATCGGGATTCATCTGCAAAATATCATCGGCAGGAGTTTTAGCATTAACTACAGAAACGTTTCCGACATGCTCTGCTAACAACCTTAGAATATTTTTTTTAATCCCGTAATCGTAGGCAACTATGTGGAAGTTACCTGAACTTTCCAAAAAGTTTGGCCAAATTCCTTCGGACCACTTATAATTTTTTTTGGTTGAAACAACTTGAGCAAGATCTAATCCTTCAAGTCCCTCAAAATCATTTGCTAAAGCAACAGCTTCGTTTTCAGAACAAAGCGAAGTTGGTACAATGCATGATCTTAAAGCACCTTTTTCGCGTAAATGGTTAGTGAGGTGTCGAGTATCAATATTAGAGATTGCAATTGAGTTATTGTTAATTAAAAAAGTTTCTAGATTTTCACTGGACCGATGATTACTAGGTAAGTTACAAAAGTCTCTTATCACAAAACCTTCTGCAAAAACTGTTGGTGATTCATAATCTTCCTTGTTAATTCCAGTATTTCCAATATGGGGGTGAGTAAAAGTTATGATCTGCCTGTTGTATGAAGGGTCTGTCATAATTTCTTGGTACCCACTCATAGAGGTATTGAAAACTAATTCTCCAACTGCTTTCTTTTCAATCCCAAAAGCTTCTCCATGAAAAATTGATCCATCTTCAAGTGCAAGAATTGCAGGAAAAAACATTATTCTAACTCCCAAAGCAAAGAGAAATTAGAATTAAAATTGTTTGATAAATATTTTGGTGAGTTGACTTTTAATGTACTAAAATTTGCAGGTGACATTAAAATTGTACTTTACTATCATAAGGATAATTAGTCTACATAAATGACTTAAATAATGAATATTTCTTTAAAATCTCCACAAGAAATTCAAAAACTTAAAGAAGCCGGGCAATTAGCAGCTGAGGTTCTGGAGATTGTGTCACCATTTGTCAAACCAGGAATAAGTACTTATGAACTTGATGAAATATGCTTTAAACACATAACAGAAAATCAAAATGCAATTCCAGGTAATATTGGTTACAACGGCTATGAAAAAACAACCTGTATAAGTGTGAATCAAGTAATTTGTCATGGTATTCCATCAAAAAATAAAATCCTTAAATCTGGTGATATTGTCAACATTGATGTGACGGTATTAAAAGATGGTTGGTTTGGAGATACTTCAAAAATGTTTTTGGTAGGCAAAAGTAAACCGCACAATGAAAAATTAGTAAAAGTTACTCAAGAGTGTCTTTATAAAGCAATAGAAATCATCAAGCCTGGCAAGTATTTTGGTGATATTGGGAGTGTTATTCAAACTCATGCTGAAAAAAACTTTTATTCAGTTGTGGAAGATTATTGTGGACATGGTATTGGCAAAGTCTATCATGAGGATCCTCAAGTTCTTCACTTTGGAAGATCAGGGACAGGCAAAGAAATTAAAGAGGGGATGTGTTTTACAATAGAGCCAATGATTAATCAAGGATCAAAATATACCAAGTTATTATCTGACGGATGGACAGTTGAAACCAAAGATGGCAGAAATTCAGCTCAATGGGAGCATACGATTGCCGTAACTGCTTCAGGTTGTGAGGTACTTACAAAAAGATCAGAGGAAAATTTCTAATGGACGAAATCCAAATAGCAAAAAAACTAATAGAAATTGAATCCATAAGTCCTGAAGATAATGGATGTTTTGATGTAATCAAGTCAGAGTTAAAAGACTTAAAATTTAAATTTGAACAAATTGACTATTTAAATATCAAAAATTTAATTATTCATCGAGAAAGTTATCAGAAAAAAACTTTTTGTTTTTTAGGCCATACGGATGTCGTTCCAACCGGTCCAGAGGAATTATGGTCATCTCCACCATTTAAACCAACCATAAGAAATGAAAAACTTTTTGGGAGAGGTGCAGCAGATATGAAGGGTGGTATTGCAAGTTTTATTGCTGCAACTAAAGAATTTTTAAAGGAAGTAGATGAACCTAATTTTAATTTGATGCTGCTTTTCAATTCCAATGAAGAAGGGAAAATGGAAAATGGAAAAATCGATAAATTGATAAGTATGTTTATCGATAAAAAAAAGTTTATTGATTATTGTCTGATTGGTGAGCCTAGTTCACTCAAACAAGTTGGAGACATTATGAGAGTTGGAAGGAGAGGTTCTCTTTCAGGAGAATTAACTTTTTATGGAAAACAAGGTCATGTTGCTTATCCTCATCAAGTGAAAAACCCAATTCATTTTATTGCAGGATGTATTTCAGAATTAACATCAAAGAATTGGGATTCAGGCAATGATAATTTTGATCCAACAAGTTTTCAGATTTCTAATATTTCTGCTGGAACGGGGGCATCAAATGTTGTTCCTGGTCAACTCAAGATGACTTTTAATTTTAGATTCTCACCGCTATCAACACCTGAAAGCCTGAAACTAGAATTTGAAAAGATTATTTCATCCTCAGGTTTAAAATTTGAAATAGATTGGTCACTAAATGCTTTACCTTTCTTGACTGAAGAAAACTTTTTTATTGATTTGGTGATGCAATCGGTTCAATCTGTTACTGGTAAAAAACCTATCATTGATAATGGTGGTGGTACTTCTGATGGAAGATGGATAGCTCCAATGGGGTCAGAAATTGTAGAGCTTGGTCCAAAAAATAAAACCATTCATCAGGTTGATGAGTGTGTAGATTTAGAGGAATTAGCAACACTTAAGGCAATCTACAAGCAGATTTTACTTAAAGTTCATCAATCTTGTTAGATTGCTTCTTCCTACTATATTTTGTTTTGACTTTGTGTGTTCTGGGTTTGTGAATCTTGTCCATATTTTTTTTAACTGGATCATTCTTCATAAACTAACTAGCACCATGCATCAATCTTTTCAATATTGGAGTAATTAAAGCCAGCACTATGCCACATCCAACTGCCATTAATCCAACATTTGTATAAACTTCAACAAATGATGCCTTTTGAACTAAGTCAAATGTTTCATTAGTTGCACTCATTGAGTTGCTGGATGTTGCTCGAGCAATTAAACCGGCAACATAATTCCCAGCTGCAGAGGCAAAAAACCACATGCCCATCATTACTCCAACAATTCTTTGAGGAGAAAGTTTTGTAACCGATGAGAGCCCAACCGGTGATAAACATAACTCACCAAGAGTGTGCAGGAGATAGATTAAAATAATCCAAATTACTGCAGTTTGGACTCCGTCTGAAGACTCCATTCCTGCAACTAAAACTAAGAATCCAAGACCAACAAAAATGATGCCAATGGCAAACTTTAATGGTGTTGAAGGTTCCATATTTCTTTTTGCCAATGCTATCCACAACATTGCAAAAAACGGAGCTAAAGTAAATATAAATAGTGCATTTAATGATTGAAACATAGAGGCTGGCACAGTCCATCCCAGAAGAGATCTGTCAACTCCCCTATCGGTGAGAATATTTAAGGAAGATCCAGCTTGTTCAAAAAGAGCCCAAAACATTAGTGAAAAAAGAATGAGAATTCCAACCACAATCAACCTATCTCTCTCAATCGGTGGACATTTTAGAAGTGTATAAAACAACCAACCGCCAATACAAATTGCTCCAAAACCACCTAATAAAGATCCTACTAATTGCTGGTTTTGTACTAAAAACCAAGAAACTAATACCATGAGGATACCTGAGATATATGCCCAATTCTCATTAGAAATTCCAAAGTTTTTCTCTTTATAAAGATTAGATGGTGGACCAGCTAGCCCTTGAAGATATGGTTGGCCAAACAAGAAAATAACTAGTCCAAATAACATCCCAATGCCGGCAGCACCAAAACCATAAGCCCAACCATAGGTTTCTCCCAAATATCCACATAATAATGTTGCAGAGAAAGCACCAATATTGATTCCCATATAGAAAATTGTAAAACCTGAATCTCTTCTCGGATCACCTTCTTCATAAAGTGCTCCAACAAGAGTTGAAATATTTGGTTTTAAAAACCCTACTCCAGAGATGATTAATGCCAAAGAAAGGTAAAAAATTTGAACTTCAGATTCTACTGTCATACCTGTGTGACCCAGAACTAGAAGAATTGCTCCATATGTGACTGCTTTTTTTGATCCTAAAACCTGATCAGCTAACATTCCTCCAAAAACTGGCATGATATAGACTAACGAGGTATATGCTCCATAAATTAAGTAACTGGAGGCATCAGAAAATTCCCAATGCTTTGTGAGATAAAAAATTAAAAGAGCTCTCATGCCGTAGTAGGAGAATCGCTCCCACATTTCGGTTAAAAAACATACAAAAAGTCCAGCAGGATGACCAAGAAACTGAGAAGTTTGTCTAGTTTGAATTTCCATTAAAATTTGTAAAAAATAATCTACTCTGTACTATACCAAAATGATTGAAAATAAGCAGTCAGTTTCTTTTTTTGTCAGACTTGCCGCAGGTATTTATGATGCTCTGCTAATGTTGGGAGTCTGGTTTACTGTGGGATCTCTTGGTCTCATCATTCAGTACATAATTACAGGTAATATTGGCTCTTGGCCATCATGGATGGGATTGTCATTGGTAATTTTAAGTACCTGGTCGTATTTCATATTTTTCTGGATGTATGGAGGAAAAACTTTAGGGATGTCATCTTGGAAGATAAAAGTTGTGAATCCTGACAATCAAAATCTCAGTATTGCCCAATTGTCCATTAAGTTTATTATTAATATTCTCACATTTGCCCTTTGTGGAATACCTCTTATTTTTGTTTTCTTACATAAAGATAAAATCTCTTTAAGTGATTATCTATCAAACACTAGAGTCATTAAGCATCTAGATTCTTGAATAAATAAGTGATGCTAACGACCAAAGAAAAATCAGAGGTATTAGTGCAAAAAGGAGGAGGCTGAAATTAAATGTTATTGCAAAATTTAATATTAAATCTTCAACCAATTGATAACAGAAAGAAGCTATAAAACCAATTAAGATAAAATTTCCTAATGGAAGATCTCTTCCTGTCCTAAAAAATATGGTGCCCATCAATAAAATCAAACTGAATATTGTTAATGGAATAAAAATTTTTTGAATCAAACTATTTTTGAGTAAAACTTTTTGCTTACTAGAATCAGTTTCAATAGCTGAAGTGTTCAATTCTCTCACAATTTCTCTCATGCTCATTTTCTCAATATCCGAGCGAGAAAGTTTTTTAGTTTGAGAAAGATTGAAAGATTTTTGTGGTTCAATTGATTTATCTTTTAAATATATCTCTACCAAGCTCTTGTCATCTATGCTTACTTGATTATCTTTAATTGTTACCTTGTTACCGATTTGGTACGAATTAATCTTGTTAAGAGAATCAAAAGTAATTACTTTAATATTTTGTATCTCAGTTCGACTATTAGATGAAAATTGAATAAAAGAATTGCCAGATTTAAACCATTTTTTAGAGGTATTAGATTTTAATAATTTCAACTCCTTTTGTTTGGCAACATTTTGCAAATCATAAAAAAATAATTCATTCGCAGATAAAAATAAAAAGCAAAGTATTAGTGGTCCAATTGAACTCAGAGAAATTATTTTCCATGGTGCCAGTTTTGAAAATTGCATTATAGTAAGTGCCCTTTCTCTGTGAAATAAGGCAAGTGAAATCAATGCTCCAAGAAGACAAGCACTTTCCAAGTATTTAATAGAATTTGATGGTGTTAAATACAATGAAAATATCAAAATATCTTTTAGAGAATTGTAAGAATCCCTATCTTCTAATTCTCCAAGTAAAGAAAAAATAAAATCTAACAAGACAATGCATAGAAATACAAAGAATGAAATATAAAAAGTTCTCGTAATAATATGTCTTGCAAAAATTCTCATCTAACTAAAATAACCACATTAAAAGAAGTATCAATAAAAATGCCATTACAATTAAAAAAACTCTAGATTTGAAAATATTGTTGCTTGGAGTGGCAAAATTATCTTTATACATTAGGTATCCTGCCCCCAGAAAAAAAACAAAATGAATTGGCCACAAACCGAATTTAGCGAAGTTTGCATCATCAACTGCTCCATCCCGAAAAATTATTAATAGACTTAAGTATAAAAAATAGATAAATAAACTTGGGATAATGCCGATAAACCTACCTTGACGAGGATTAGGTTGAACTAAATAGACGCCAATTAACAAAAGATTAAACAATGTGATTGGGATAGCAACAGCCCACTCAAAGTTAATCGATTCTTTGTTGCGGTTGAAGCTAAAAATCTTACCAAAATTACTATCTTGGGTTAATAATTCCTCTCTCTCAGTGGAAGTTTGTAAATAATTAAAGTTAGATTGTATTGGTTGTGATGAATTAGAAAAAAAAATTGCAGAACCATTTTGAAAATTGAAATGATTTTGTTCATCGAAAGAAAATTGCAGAGAGTCTGCTTGGATTATTGAAAGTTCCTCAGAGTCATCAATTAAAAGTATGTTCTTATAAGTACTCCCATCTAATTTATTAAAAAATAAATAGGTTCCATTGCCCAAATCATTTAAATTTCCTTCGTTAATGAGTTTTAATTTTTGTTCAAGACCTATAGAGGATGTCAGAAAATCAACCTTCTTTTCAGTAAATGGAGATACATAAAAACTTAAGATTGCACTTAAAGAAGCAAAAGTTATAGCTAAGGGTAAAAGACATAAAACAATAATATTTTTTGAAAATCCTCCTGAGTATAGAGCATAAATTTCACTATCTGCGTTTAATCGACTGATCAGAATGACAATAGCAATAAAAAAACAGATGGGGAATAATAAATTTATAAATTCAGGAATTTTAAGTAGTATTAGCAGCCCAATTAAAGCTGAATCTAATTTGCCTTCAATAGACTTATCAAAATAATCAACCAATCTGGATGCTACTACCAATGAAAACAAAATTGCTATTGTCCCAAAGAAAGTTTTGATTACCTCTGCATTAAGACTTTTAAAAAGAATATGTTTGTTAAGCATGCCTTAAATAGTATGATGCATTACAATACAAGGGTAAACAAAATTATTGAGGAACAATATATGAGTTATAAGGTCTTAAATACAATATCTACAAAAAATCTTTCTGGAAAAGAAATTGTTAAATATAAATCATCATTATTAGTTGTCGTTGTTGATAAAACATTTACTAAAAATGAATTAATTTCTAACATGGATGAATCAACTAAAGGCTCTTTTAAAAGATCAATTCGTCATTTTCTGAATTCAAAAGCTTCTTCGGTTAATCTTCAAAATGTAAATGGTCTACAAGCAAAAGATGTCCTGCTAGTAAAGTCTCCCGATCAAGAAGATACTTTTGTTTGGTTAGATTGTTTCAAAGCTATTCCAAAAATGGCCAACTCTCTTGAAAAACGTGATTTATCTGTAATTTTTGCAGCAAGTCTTCCCAAAGGCAAAGATTTAAATTGGGTGCTTGAAATTACAGCAAGACAAATTGAATCAAATGCTTATATCTTTGGTTCATCAAAAAATAAAACTGTTAAAAAACCCTCTTTAAAATCTGCTTCTGTTATTGTTAATTCTCTTTCACCAAAAGATTTTACACTTGCTAGAAAAGCTGTGAAAAGAGGCTTTGCAGTAGGTGAAGCAATGAATGCTGCAAAGTTTTTAGGTGATCTGCCTGCTAATCATTGCACTCCGAGAATTATAGAGAGAAAAGTAAAAGGGCTTAAAAAACTATTTCCAAAACTTAAAATAAAAACCTTTGGAGAAAAAGATTTGGCCTCGCTAAAGATGGGTTCTTTTTTAAGTGTTGGTAGAGGCAGTGATGAGCCTTCTAGGATGATGACAATAGAGTACACAGGAGGAAAATCATCAGAAAAACCAATTGTTCTGGTAGGTAAAGGTATTACTTTTGATACTGGTGGAATTTCTCTTAAACCTTCCCCTGCAATGGATGAAATGAAATGGGACATGTGTGGTGCTGCATCTGTGTTTGGAACCATGATTGCACTCGCAAGATTAAATGCAAAGGTTAATGTCGTTGGTGTAATGGCATGTGCTGAGAACATGCCCTCTGCTCACGCAACAAAACCTGGAGATGTTGTTACATCAATGTCTGGTCAAACAATAGAAATATTAAATACTGATGCTGAGGGCAGATTAGTGCTATGTGATGCTCTCACCTATGTAAAAAGATTCAAGCCAGCACATGTCATAGATATTGCAACTTTGACCGGTGCAGTAGTTGTAGCCCTTGGAAACTTCGCATCTGGTTTGATGGCAAATGATCAAAAACTTGCTGACAAGCTATTAGATTGTGGTGAGATTACTGGTGACCGTGCTTGGCAGCTTCCCTTATGGAATGAGTACAAAGCATGCACAAAAACTAACTTTGCAGACCTGGCAAACATTGGAGGTGCAGGTGCTGGGACAGTAACTGCAGCATGTTTTTTGTCTAAATTTACAGATGATTATAGTTGGGCACATATAGATATTGCAGGAACAGCATGGATGAAAGGTGCTGAAAAAGGAGGTACGGGAAGACCTGTCCCGCTTTTATGTCAACATATTTTGGGCGCTGTGAAATAACACCATTTTTTTCTTTAGATAAAGATGGATAAAAAATACCAACCCCTTGAAATTGAGGAGCGTCTCAGCAAGCATTGGGCTGAGACACCTCTTTCAAATCGCAAAAATCTCTCAACCTTTGCTCAGGTAATTCCTCCTCCAAATGTAACAGGGACCCTGCATATGGGCCACAGTTTTCAATATGCAATTATGGACTTCTATTCAAGATATAACTTCCTTAATGACAAAAATGTTTTTTGGCAAATGGGGACAGATCATGCTGGAATAGCTACTCAACTAGTTGTTGAAAATAGATTGTTAAAAAAAGGTGAGACAAAAGAAACTTTAGGAAGAGAAAAGTTTCTAGATGAAGTTTGGGATTGGAAGGAAAAATCAGAGGCAAATATTACCTCTCAGATCAAACGTCTTGGCTGTTCTGTAGATTGGAATCAATACAGATTTACCTTGGATGAGAAGTTTTCAGAATCTGTTACTGAGGCTTTTGTAAAACTATATAGAGATAAGAAAATATATCGTGGTTATAGATTGGTAAATTGGGATCCCTCTCTTCAAACTGCTGTCTCTGACTTAGAGGTTGTCAGGCAAGAGAAAATGGGAAAAATATGGCATATTAGTTACCCGATCGATGATTCTTCAGATTCTCTGATAATTGCCACTACAAGGCCTGAAACAATGTTTGGGGATATGGCTGTGGCAGTTAATCCCTCAGATACCAGGTACAAAAAATATATCGGTAAAAAAGTTTCTCTGCCTTTTGTTGGAAGAAAAATTCCTGTAATAGCAGATACTTATGTAGATAAAGAATTCGGCACTGGGTGTCTCAAAATTACTCCTGGACATGATTTTAATGACTATGAAATAGGGAAAAAATATGCATTACATTGCAAAAAAGGTGAAGTTTTTATCTCTGAAGATGTACTAGATTTTCAGCCTATTAATATTTTTGACAAAAATGCTTTCAGCAATCAAGAGGTTCCTGAACCTTTTTGTAATCTAGATCGGTTTAAAGTGAGAAAACTTGTTTTAAAAAAGCTTGCAGAGATGGGTTTTTTAATAAAAGAAGAAAGTTGTGAAATCAGTATTCCAAGGGGTGAGAGATCAAATGTAGTTATTGAACCGATGTTAAGTAATCAGTGGTATGTTGAAACCAAATCAATGGCAACTAAAGCAAATGAAGCTGTAGAGAATGGCCAAATTAAGTTTCATCCTGAAAACTGGATTAAAACTTACTATAACTGGATGAATAATATTGACGATTGGTGTATTAGTCGTCAGATTTGGTGGGGACATAGAATTCCAGCATGGTACGATCAAGAAGGCAATGTTTATGTGGGTCATGATGAAGATGATGTCAGAAAATTTTATGAACTTGATGCGAGAACGTTAACTCAAGATAACGATGTTCTTGATACATGGTTTTCTTCAAGCCTGTGGCCTTTTGCAACCTTAGGTTGGCCAGAAAAAACAAAGAAGATAGAAGATTTCTTTCCTACAAACCTGTTGGTAACCGGATTCGATATTATATTTTTTTGGGTTGCCCGTATGATGATGATGAGTTTGGAATTCACCGGAAAAATTCCTTTTAGTGATGTTTATATCACTGGTCTTATTAAAGATGAAAATGGTCAAAAAATGTCAAAATCTAAAGGAAATATTATCGATCCCATTGATCTAATTTATGGAATCACGCTTGAGGACTTGATAACAAAGAGGACCAGCAACTTAATGCAAGATGGAGTTGCTGAAAAAATAGAAAGAAAAACTAGAAAGCAATTTCCTGATGGCATTCCTGCTCATGGTACTGATGCTTTGAGAATGACATTCTTTTCAATAGCAACGCATGCTAAAGAAATTAGTTTTGAAATGGGGAGACTAAAAGGGTATAGAAACTTTTGTACGAAAATTTGGAATGCGGCAAGATTTATTAATGGTTTTGACAAAGTCAATGAAATTTTCTTGCCTGAAAACGAATTAGATAAATGGATTGATAAAGAATTGGGAATTTGTAAATCAAAGACACAAATAAATATTGAATCGTACAGACTTGATCTTGCAATTAATGAAGTTTATGAATTCTTTTGGGGGAAATTCTGTGATGTATACATTGAAGGATGTAAAAAGTCTGGGAACACGGAAAATTTACATCCAATGTTACAAAAAATCTTAGTTTTTATGCATCCATTTGCTCCATTTATTACAGAGGAACTCCATAATTTAATGTTTCAAACAAGCATTATTTACGACTAATTTAAATTACTGAAAACTGTAAAAATTTTCCAAATCAAAGATTTGAGTATATTGATCTAGTATCATTTGAAATTCATCTAATAAATCAGGGTCCTTTAAGTCATCTGGTAAGATTCTATCTCTATAGAATGATTGGATAAGATGTTTGATCTGTTCAACTTTATTGTCATCAAGAATAAAATTTTTATTTACTCCTTCAAGTTCCTTGTTATTCATAAGTACTTTTAATCGCAAACAAGCTGGCCCTCCTCCATTCATCATACTTTGTTTAATATCTACAAACTCAAATTTTTTTACTGGAGAAATTTGTTTAAGCTTATCGATCCATTGCATGCAATTATCAAAATTTCGCACATCTGCTGGCAGTATCATTAGCATTTCGCCATCAGTAGTTGAAACAAGTTGAGAGTTTAATAAATAAGATTTAATGATGTCTGTTAATGGGATTTCATTTTCTTTAATTTCAATAAATTGGAAATTACTTACGTTATTTTCGAGGACCCTAATGATCTGATTCAAAGCATTCCTATCTTCAAAAGCTTTCTCATGGGCAATGAATATATTTTCATTAGATAAACTGACAATATCATTGTGAAAACTTCCCCGTTGAATTGCGTCTTGGTTTTGCTGAAGAAGGAAATAATGTTCTGTATTCAGTTGATGCTTCAAAGCTACTGTATGAGATATTTCTTTTGCTTGTCTCATTATTGATGAGTTATAAGCCTTGAAAGCACTAGTACCAAAAATAAATATTTCAAAACCCTTCTGCTCATGATTCGAGGCAACCCTTAAATGATTAGCTGCTCCTTCATCTCCGTAGCCTGAAATTGGAGGAACTGGTTTATGAATCTTAAAAGATTCATTTTTAAAAATTTGTAAGCACTGATGGTAGGTAAAATCTGATTCAATACTTCTATGAAACATAGCGTTCAAATTTGCTGGAGTGATATGAATTTTCTGATCAGCTGTATCTACCGATGGAGATACTGTGGCAGCATTTGCTGACCACATAGAAGATGCAGAGTAAAGATTATGTAATAGATGAGGGCTATGACTTGCTACTTTATTAATTATTTGCTTATCTGATCCTGTAAAGCCCATTTCTCTCATCTTGGCAAGGTAAGGTCTTTCATGGGGCAGAAAAACTCCTTGAATAAGGCCAGCATCTCTTAAGATTTTCATCTTTTTCAAACCTTGAAGCGCAGCTTTTTTTGGATTTGCAGGATTTTGTGAATTTGAAATAGAAGCTATATTTCCCTCAGACAAACCACCGTAATTATGAGTAGGGCCGATAATTCCATCAAAGTTTACCTCAAACATTTAAAGCAACCTTATCCCCTTCTTTAAGGTTTAGAAGATCAAATGTTGATTGAGGTAAGAAAATACTATCATTAGCTAACTCAAAAGTAGATCTTGTAACGATAAAGTTTTCAAGTTTTGTATTTGAAATTAATGCAACATTAGTTGAATCAATAGTTTTTTTGGGATTAACTGAATAAAGCTCGTTTGATTTGAAGATTTTTAAGTCTTTTACTTTGCACTCCAGACTTGGTCCACCATCTAAGACATCAATTAAACCATTAGCCTTAAAATTCTGACCTTCCATCATTCTCATCGCAGGAAAAGATTTATCATGAGGGACACCAATTACATTTTTTACACTCTGTTTTAATGTATTGATCACAAATGGGTGATCTGGGATTGACTCGGCCACAAAAGCATTGTCGATATAACTCATTTGGTTGGTGTCAAATTGTTCTAGGTCAAAAAAATGTTTGCTAAATCCATCCCAAAAAATGGATATGTTATCTTTATTGGATTTACCGCGTATCTCAACAACAGCTTTTTTATCAAACCTATTTGGCCAAAGAGTCATAAATTTTATTCTTGCCAAAGATAACAAAGATCCCCTACCCTGACCTCTATAGTTTGAATCTAAATACAATGTTCCAAGTTCAGTATATGGATCATTAACTGTTTTTAACTTAAGAATTTCAATAGATTTTATGAAATCTAAAGACTGAGAAAAAATTCTTTTATTGGACCTTTGAAAAAAGATAGATTTATCTTTTTTTGAAACTGAAGTATAAATAGCTGAAATGCCAATCACTTTTTGATCTTCTTCCAGTACAAAAAAATAACAATCGAGATTAGGAGTTTTATTTGTTTTTTGAATAGACTTTAGTGACCAATCAATTCTTTCCTCGATTTCATCGTGTGTTTTAGGCATTGTTGTCATGCCTGGTGCTGGGCCAGCACCAGAGTTTATTAAATCATAAATATCTTGCAAATCAGTAGCTTTTGCCAACCTAACTAATTGCATAAGTGCTATCTTGAATCGTTAAGGTGTATAGAAAAAGAAAAGGAAGGGTTATTTAAATCTGTACCTGGTTTGATTAAAAGAGCATCGAAATCCTGATCTATATCAAAATCCACCCAAACATTGTGGATGGAGTTTGCATCCAAATTAATAGTGTCTGAAAAATCTTTGACTTCCCAAGATTGAGTTGCATTATTTTCTTCATCGAATGTCACAGTCTTTTTAATGACGATAAAATGTCTGGGGTCATTTGCCACATTTAGGTCGAAAGGTAGCTCGGTTAAGGGTGCAAAGATATCTAAATAACTGTCAAGATTTGGATCAATCCGCAAAAACTCATTTGAAAATCTTAAAGGTGAACTGAATAAAAATTCATCAGCTAGTTCTCCATTATTTTCTGGATTAAGTCCAATGAAATCATCTGTGCTTAATTGCTCATGAAAACTAAACTTGAAAAGATTACCTTCACTGGTAGTGCCACCTTCAAGAACTAATAAATCATTTAATCCATCTAGATTTGCATCAAATCCCATCATTTTTAGGGCATATGCATTATCACTTGAGATGCTAGATTGAATTACATCATGAACAGGTGCTGACCAATCAAAGTCAATATCTTCCTCAAGCCTTGTGGTATATGCGATATAAGAGTGTCCAGTAGTTTTTTTAACTGATAACATAATATCAAACAAAGCATCACCATCAGCAGATATATAAACGGAGTTTTTAATATCATAATCTTCATTAATCCAATCACATAAATATGAAAGTCCTGAAGAACATCCTTCTGCTCTAGAATAGGGGTTTAAATTCTGAAAAGAAGAGGCAAGTTTTATTTCAGGATTTGAATCAGAAGCTAAAATGTAAAAAGGCAAATCAGTTGTGCCTCCTTTACCCAAGAAAAGAACATCTCCATTTGAGTCTACGTTTATATCCAATAACTCATGAGAGGCTATTGCTATATTGGATAGATCTAGAGAAGTCGTATTCACTAAATAGGAATTCTCTTGCAAAATTAAGCCTTCCTCAGTAGATAGAAAAATACAAAGCCCTCTCTTGTTAAGAGATTCACTAGCATTACTTGAAAATGAAATGATGTCTAAATTCCCATCAGCATTTATATCAATTCTTGCTAAATTGTCAGCAGAGCATGTGTTTGAATCAACAAGACTTATTGATGGAGTTTCATCATCAGAAGGTGAATAAAAGTTTATACCCTCATAGAGAATAAACATAAATGATGAATCACCTAATGCTTCTGTTTTAAAATCTTCAGCAAGAATGAGCAAATCTAAAGCTAAATCTTGATTAAAATCTCCCAAGGAAACATCATGAATTAAGAAGCTATCAAATGATTCAACGGCTACTTCACCTAACTCATAAATTTCAGAACCTACAAAATCAAAATACTCTTCAAAAGTCTTGTTAACGGACACATTTACTGAACCTTGAGCAAAATTAATGCTTGTTCGACAATCTAGCCCAAAATTATGTACTCCTCTTCGTTTTGCAAGAAAAGTTTCAGAACCAGAAGTAGGCTTTTCTCCATTCCAGTCTCCTGTTTGTGAAGTAGCAAAACATTGACTTGCATTGGATTCCCATGAAATTGTGTATTCTTCCTCATATTCAACTTCCTCAGAAGATGCAGACATAATCACTTCTATTGGTGCAATGTTTTCATCATTCCCATCACCACAACTCACAATAAAGAAAATTGATAGAATAAAAGGTGCTAGATTCTTATAAGGAAGCAATTTGAAGTTTTGCAAAAAATACGACATGACAGATCAAAATATGTGTTGCCAATTATCTCACATTATCAATAATGTTCTATAAGAAAACCAAAATATACCCAAAAACAAGAGGGAAGAAATACTCATTACTTTAGCCAACCTAATATGAGAAAAGCTGAGTTGCATATGGGAGATCATAACAACAATAAGGGCAATACCAATCATTAATAATTGACCCATCTCAACACCTAAATTGAAGCCAAGGAGACTTTTCAAGAAATCATTTTGGAGGAGATCATACTCTTGTAAATTTGTTGAAAAACCAAATCCATGAATAAATCCAAATAGTATTACCAGCAAAAAAGAGGTTCTATTCTTCGATCCATAATTACTGAGATAAAGATAGCTTATGGTCAATAAAAACATAGAAAAAAAGGTAATGAAATCAATTTTTTTCAGAAGAAAGAAGATTCCGAAAAAACATATCCCAATGATAGAAATTCTTTTTATATTGCGAAATTCAAAATGGTGTTTGAAAGCTGCCTCAATGGCAACAAGCGCTACAGAAAAACCTATAAGAGCTTCTATCCAGGCAGAATTTATAGCAATAAAACCCAGCGAGCCCATTGCAAGACTGATAGAGTGACCTAAAGTAAAACAGGTAATAGCAATTAATAGATTAAATCTCCTAAAAATTAACATTAATCCAACTAAAAAAGCTAAATGATCCCATCCTGTCAAAATATGCTCAACACCAAGAAAAAAAAAGTCTCTAAATAAGAAATTTTGATCTTCAAAACTATTAAAGTCACCATTTATAACTTCGTTTATTAATTGAGGATTAAGAGTGTGAGTGTTTACAAAGATACCAAATAAGCAAAGTAAAATTAAAAACATCCTAGAAGTCATTGCTTATCTCGACTGTGTAAGTTTCCCTCAATTTATTGAGGTAATCCTCAATAACTTCATTTTCTTGTGATTTCTTATACTCAATCATTACAATATCTTTAATTTCCTGAAATGCTCTGGGGGGCTTTGAAATCTTGTCTATCAGAAAATATACAGAGAAGTCCTGCCTCTGGTAATCACTAAATAAAATAAAGTTATTTTCTTCAACCTCAGTTAATAACTGTGCTTTTTCCGAACCAAGATAATCGGAAATTTTTTCAAATGAAACATAACTTCTTGGTAACCAGTTATTTGTGGTTTTTTTATATTTAAAATCTGGTTTAAAAAAGTTATCAGCTTCAAGTAACTCGACTAATTTTGATCTTTCGAATTCACTATTAAAAATCCACTCTTCAAATAAATATTGATCAGGGTTTGCAAACATTTGAATGTTGCTTTCATAAAATGATTTCAAAGATAACTCATCGACTGTATTATTTTGAAGGGGTTCAATAATGTAATTAAGCATCCTGCTAGTAATCACATCCCGAATTTCGTTATCATTTTCAATTAATCCAAGGTCTTTAGCTCTTTGAATCAATAGTTCCTCGTTAATTAAAAGGTTAAGGACATTCAATCTATCCTCTGAACGCAGACCAAATTTCCGAGATGACTCAACTGCAGACAAATAAGCTTGGAATCTTTTGGTGTCTATTGGGTAACCATTTACAGTTGCAGGAGCATCTATAGATTGAAAATTAAAATCAACAATGGCAAAAATAAAAGCTCCAAGAAATCCAAGTAATGCAGAAAGTATCAGGAATTTATTTGGGTTAAATACAAGAGGAATGCTAAGTTTCTTAGCTATAACTTTCAAACGCATCTTAATGTGATCAATGTCGTCTTCAAGATATACTTCTCCTTCTTCTTTAAATCCAAGTCTTCTATAGAAATCAATCAACCTATGTTGAGCAGAAATACAAATGTCTGTATTCGGATAATATTTTTGCAGAAAAGCAATTGCATCCAGAGTAATTTGTTTACCAAAACCATGGTTTCTTGAATTTTCATCAATAACAATTCTTCCAATCGAGCTATCATCATACTTAATGCCTGGTGGAAAGACTCTCAGGTAAGAGATAAGTTTTTTTCCTTCATAACCTAAGTAATGCCATGCTTCTTGATCACTAAAATCAGCATCGATATAAGGGCAATCTTGCTCAACAATAAAAACTTTTTGTCGAAGATGAAGTATTTCATAAATTTCATTGGGAGAAAGTTCATTGAACTGTCTCCATGCAAATTTAATATTTTGATTTTTCATGATACCTCAACAATGTATAATGATTTTACTTAGATTCACTCCTTTTTAGAAGAAACTTACTTATGTCTAGTTCAATATATGATTTTAAAGTAATCGATGGAAACGGTTCTGAAATTTCTTTGAATGACTATAAAAATAAGGTTCTTTTGATCGTTAATGTTGCAAGCAAATGTGGTTTGACACCTCAATACAAGGGTTTACAGAAATTGTATGATGAATTGAATCCCGAAGGTCTGGACATTATAGGTTTTCCATGCAACCAATTTGCTGCTCAAGAACCAGGGAATCATAATCAAATCACCTCCTTTTGTGAATCAATTTATTCTGTGAAGTTTCCTATTTTTAAAAAAATCAAAGTAAATGGTCCTGATGCTGACCCTCTCTATAAGTTTCTCAAGGATCAAGCGCCTGGACTATTGGGAACAAGAAGTATTAAGTGGAACTTTACCAAATTTTTAATATCCAAGAATGGTAACAAGATTGTAAGATTTGGACCAAATAAACAACCCAGTGACTTCAAAGATAGAATAATTTCCTTTTTAAAATCCTCTTAAAGACATCAAAAATGCATCCTCTTTGTCTTTGGTTCCATAATAATTATATCGATAAGAATCTCCGATAAAACCTAGCTTTTCATAAAAAGCAATTGCATTAAGGTTGCTCACAGCAACTTCCAAGAACATCATTGTAGCCCCAGATAATTTTGCATAACCTATTACATGAGTTAATAATTTTTTCCCCATACCTTGCTTTTGAAAACTACGTTTAATTGAAATATTCAATAGATGCGCATCTGTATCGACAATATAAAAAAAAGTATATCCAATGATCGAATCATTAAATTTCAGTGCCAGAGCTTTATGTCCAGCATTTATAGAGGATAAAAAGTTTGCTCTGCTCCAAGGAAATTTATTTATCTTATTCTCAATTGCAAGGATTTGATCAATATCGTCAAAAGAAATACCTGAAATATTAACTTCCATTTTGATAAAACGGTTTAAGTTTTTTCCATAACATTTCCTTTGCGTCAACATCATTCTCTAAGATATCTAGTTTAGGAGAATTGATTTGTTGAATTTTTTTTAGAAACTTAAATTCTTTATTAGTCATATTAATAATGAGAGAAATCTTTTCATCAAAGATTTCTTCTAAGACTTCAGGCATGAAAAAATTATTTTCTTGCACAAAATTTTTAGTTTTTTCAAATGAGGTTTTTGGCCTTATAGACAAAATAATATTCTTAAAAAGATCTTTTTTCGATGAACTTAAATCATCGAAGGGTTTGTCCAGAAGTGTTAGAATGTCCTCAATAATCAATAGAAAAGTTTTGTTTTCTTTTTTTGATGAAGTTCGTAACTTAAATTGGGATAAATTTAAATGAGAAATTATAAATTTTGTTCTTTGATCATGCATTACTTGATAATAATATCGTAGAAATGAATAGCCCTGAGAAAAAATATAAAAGTTTTAAACCTATCAAAAGGGATAATAGATCTTGGCCTTCAAATGTTATATCTGAAAGTCCTATATGGTGTTCTGTTGATCTGCGAGATGGCAATCAATCACTCATTGAGCCTATGGGAAATGATAGAAAAATGAGGATGTTTGAGTTGCTTTGTCAAATAGGTTTCAAGGAAATTGAAGTTGGTTTTCCTGCTGCATCTGAAACAGATTTTAATTTTGTTAGACAGTTAATTGAGCACAAAAAAATACCATCAGATGTGACAATCCAGGTCTTAACACAGTCAAGAGAAGATATTATTTCAAAAACTTTTGAAGCACTTGGCGGCATCCCCAAAGCAATTGTTCATTTCTATAACTCAACATCAACACTGCAGAGAAAAGTAGTTTTTAATTCAGATAAAGATGGTGTAAAAGAAATTGCAACAAATGGAGCCCATTTGATCAAGCAATTATCTGAAAAAGCAAAGGATACAGAATGGCTTTTTGAATATTCTCCAGAAAGTTTCACAGGCACAGAGCTAGAGTATGCTGCAGAAGTATGCGACGAGGTAGTAGATATTTTGAAAGAATCAACCTCCGAGAAAGTCATCATAAATTTGCCAGCTACTGTAGAAATGTCAACTGCAAATATTTATGGAGATCAAATCGAATGGATGAATGAAAATTTAAAAAATCGAGAAAAAATTTCAATCTCACTTCATCCTCATAATGATAGAGGAACAGCAGTTGCAGCAACTGAATTTGGACTTATGGCAGGTGCAGATAGAGTAGAGGGTACTTTATTTGGCAATGGTGAACGAACTGGTAATGTTGATATTGTAACTCTTGCTTTGAATATGTTCAGTCAAGGCATTGATCCTAAACTAGATTTCTCCCAAATAAATCACATTATGAGAGAAGTTGAGTTTTGTAACCAACTTCCAGTTCATCCAAGGCATCCGTATGCAGGTGATTTAGTTTTTACAGCTTTTTCAGGATCTCACCAAGATGCTATAAAAAAAGGTTTACATGCTTTGAGAAATTCTAATAACCCTCTCTGGGAAGTTCCTTATCTACCTATTGATCCAGCTGATGTTGGAAGAACTTATGAAGCTGTAGTCAGAATAAATTCTCAATCTGGTAAGGGAGGAGTTGCATATCTACTAGAAAAAGATCATGGAATTTCATTGCCTCGAAGATTGCAAATAACTATGAGTCAGAAAATCCAAAAAATTGCAGATGAGTCTGGAAAAGAAGTTAGTACCTCAGAAATTTGGGATGTTTTCAATAATAGTTTTGTTCGTCCTCCAGATGGATTTGCAATTGAATCTTTTAGTATTAAAACAAATGACAATGATAACTTTGATCAACTAAAAGCTCAGGTTCAGATTCAGGGTGACACTAAAGACATTCAGGGTATTGGAAACGGCCCCATTGATGCATTTATAAATGCTATTAATACTCTATTGGGGGTTGAATTTACGATTGTTGATTATCATCAAACTGCAATTACGTCGGGCTCTGATGCTAAAGCTGCTGCTCACATAGAATTGCAATTAAATGAAATAACTTGCTGGGGTGTTGGCATTCATGAAAACACCTCTCGAGCATCGTTTGAGGCAATTGTCGTGGGTATAGGCAAAATTCTAAGCAAATCTCTCTAACTTTCTGAATAATTAATAAAAACTTGATCTTGCTCAAACCACACTTTTCCACCTCGTTGGTCACCATCTTTTCTTGACCACTTTACAAGTGATTTTTGCGTTGGTCTTTGAATAAAAAAAGTTTTGATAACCTCAGCTAAAACATTCTCATTTGGGGCAGCAATGCTTTTTTTTCGTAAAATAAATCTTATGACTTCTTCAATGACATAGATAGGAATATTCTTAAATTTTTCTCTGACTAAAACACCATTTTCAACCTCTTCTGCAAAAGATTCCTGCAAAAAATAATCTAGAGCATTAATTTTTTTTTGCGTTTTTTCGGTCATAGCAAAAATTCTTTTACTAGGTTGCTTCCAACGATTATTTATTTCTGGAAAAATTATATTTCTTAGAAAATTTCTATCAAATGAATTATTGTTATTTGAGTCATCCTCAATAAATTTTAATTTATTTTTTTTAACATAATTCAGGCAATCTTTTTTATTAAAACTTAATAGAGGTCTTATTATTTGAGCATGAAAAAACTTTCGATAAGTTTTAAGTCCTTGCAAGCCATCAATGCCTGTCCCTCTAAATAATCGCAAAAAAATAGTTTCTGCAACGTCATCACAATGATGAGCTAAAAGCAGCTGACCATCTGGTTGTAGGATCTGTTTATAACAATTGAATCTTTGTTGTCTAGATTGCGACTCTAAGCTGGATTTATTTTTATCAATGTCGACAGAAAAAGTTTTTAAAGGAATCTTGAGATCTTTACATGTAACTTGGCAATGCTTTGCCCAAACATCAGAATGAGCAGAAAGATTATGATTGACATGAACAGCACTAAGGTTGGAAATTTTTTTCTGCTCAAAAAGTTCGAAGCATAAATGTAAAAGAGCAGTTGAATCAATACCTCCACTAAAACCAACGATAATTTGCTGATTTGGGTTAATAAACTCTTGGATATCTTCTGATTTAAGCAACCTATTTTCCAATTGAGGTTAATCTTTGGTATCTTTTTTCTAATATATCCTTAATATTCATTTTATTGAGATTTAAAAGATTCTTTAATAAAGATGTTTTTATTGCAAGAGCAGTTTCATTATGATTTGAATGTGCCCCACCAATAGGTTCTGAGATAATTTCATCAATAAGTTTTAAATCATGTAAATCTTGGGAGCAAAGTTTCATTGCATTTGCAGCTTCTTTTGACATGTCAGAAGATCTCCAAACTATAGATGCGCATGCTTCAGGAGAAGCAACTGAATACACAGAGTTTTCAAGCATAGCTGAATAATCAGAGATGCCAATTGCAAGTGCTCCTCCTGATCCACCTTCACCAGTTACAACAGACAGTAATCTAGTTTCAATATCTGACATTATTGCAAGATTTGTGGCAATGGCCTCACTCTGACCCCTTTCCTCCCCTTCAATACCTGGATAAGCCCCAGAAGTATCAATGAAGGTAACAATGGGAATTTCAAATTTTTCAGCAAGTAACATAAGTCTTTTAGCTTTTCTGTAACCTTCAGGTTGAGGCATACCAAAATTTCTTTTGAGTTTTTCTTGAGTGCCCCTACCTTTCTCGTGACCAATTATCATAACCGGTATATTTTCTAAAGTTGCCAGTCCACCAATAATAGAGGGGTCATCTCCAAAGTTTCTATCACCATGTAGTTCATCAAATTCATCAAAAATTAATTTAATAAAATCTGATGTATGGGGTCTATCTGGGTGTCTGGCAACCATAACCTTTTCCCATGAAGAAAGATTTGAGTAGAGTTTTTTTTCTTTCTCTTGATATTTTTTGGAAAGCAAGTCAATTTGTGCTTGCAAATCTGGGTTCTCTTTCGATACGATTTCTAATGCTTGAATTTGCTTATAAATCTCTTCAAGCGGTCTTTCAAAATCTAAAAAATATTTATCCATGTTATTTTATTAAAATGTTTTCTTCTCCAAATAACTCCTTGATATAGGATAAGGAATTTGGAGATATATTCATCTTAAATTTATCATCTAATCTAATTGAGGTCTCAATATTTTCATTTTTAATTTGTAACTTAATCTGAGAAGTGCCATCAACCCAAAAATTGTTATCAATTGATGATAGTTTCTCCTGCACAAATGCTAATCCATTAGGTGAAGAATCACAAAGAATATAAATACTTTTTGAATTTTTAGAAAATGCTTCTTGTGGAGTATTAACGTCTCGCACTCTCATTGAAAACATTGTTCTTCCAAAATCTTTTGTCTTTTTCTCATCAATCAAGATATTTCCTGAAAAAACTAAGACCTGCCCTTTCTTAAAAAAATCTCTTTTACTTTGATAAATATCTTTGTGAACAATTCCATTTACCTGATTTACATCAAGATGATTTTGTAATGAATCATCAAAATTAATATATACCGAATCTGTGTCCCTAAATTTTGGAAACCAAATGTCATCAATATGTCCCAGTATTGTGGCTTTTTTAGTATCTGGTTTTAAATCATTAATGGTGTGTGTTTCGAGGAATGAAAAATCATTTCTATAATAATCTTCTACTGGATGACCGGTCATGAAAAAACCAATTGCTTCTTTTTCATACATAAGTTTTTGAAGTTTATCCAACTCCTTTACATCATCAAAATTTGCATAGGGATCATTTGCTTGGTCAAAGTCTTCAAATAATGATTCTTGAACTCCATAACTAGCTGAAGAATCTTTAGCTTCTGAAAGAATATCTTGAATACACTCTATGGCAACTGCTCGCGAGGAGCAAATATTATCGAATACTCCAGCTTTTGCCATTGAATCTAGTGATCTTTTGCCGCCCAATCTTGTATCTACCTTCTTTGAAAAATCTAGTAAATCATGAAATTTTGTGGTTGATCCAATATGTTCCATTTCAACAGCAAAAGAATCTGCAACACCTTTTAAAGATTTCAATCCATATGCTATCTCATTGTCATCAATTACCGTGAAGTTCTCATAGCTTAAGTTAATGTCAGGTTTTAAAATCTTAATATCAAAATCTCTGCAATCTTTGATCAATTCTTTTATTCTGTCCGTGTCACTTGCATTAGAAGCAAGCACAGCTGCCATGTAATAAGCAGGAAAATAGGTCTTTAAATAGGCCGTTTGATACGACAATAATGCGTAAGCAGTAGAATGCGATTTATTAAATCCATATTCGGCAAACGATTGGATTTTTGAGAAAATATCTTTTGCTAAATACTCATTTATTTTGTTTCTTTTACATCCCTCAATAAACTCTTGTTCCTGCGAAGTCATTATTTTTTCATCTTTCTTACCAATTGCTTTTCTTAACAAATCAGCTTGTCCAAGAGAATATTTAGCAAGCACTCTTGCTGTTTCCATTACTTGCTCTTGATATAAAAGCTCCCCAAAAGTCTCTTTTAAAATAGGCTCCAAAAGTTTATGAGGGTAATTGAAAGCTTCTCCTTTTTTTCTGCGTGCAAATTTTTCATGGACCTTATGTTTCAAAGCTCCTGGTCTAACAAGTGCTTGTAACGCAATTACTTCTTCAAATGATGAAGGTCTAAGTTGTCTGATAATTTCTTTCATTTGTGAAGATTCAAGTTGAAACACTGCAGTAGTTTTACCAGATGATATGAGTTCAAAGACTTTTGGATCATTTAGCGGAATGTCATCTATACTTAACTGCTCCATATTTTTTCCTGCAAGCATTTTGTTTATGGATTTAAGTGCTTTATCAATGACTGTAAGGGTTCTTAAACCAAGAAAATCAAACTTGATTAATCCAATTTTCTCCGCATCGTCTTTATCAAATTGTGTCATAGATGATTTTGAGTTTGGATCATAATAAATAGGTGAATAATCAGAAATATTTCCTGGAGCAATCACGATACCTCCGGCATGTTTACCTACATTTCTGACTACCCCCTCAAGTTCATGGCATAAATCAAAAATTTCTTTGACGTCTTGTGATCTATTAATTTCATCTACTAATAGTGGTTGTTGCTTTTTTGCCTGCGCCAAAGTCATTCCTGGATCAGAAGGGACGAGATCGGCAAGCCTTTTTGCAAGATTTAATGATCTATCAGTTACACGAGCAACATCCCAAATAACTCCTCTGGCACCCATGGTTCCAAATGTCACAATCTGCGTCACTGCTTCTGAACCATACTTTTCGGTAACATAATTAATAACTTCTGATCTTTTTTCCATGCAAAAATCAATATCAAAATCAGGCATTGAAATTCTTTCAGGATTTAAAAATCTTTCAAATACAAGACCATATTTAATTGGATCAATGGCAGTTATGCCCAGTGCAAAGGCAACTAATGATCCAGCACCAGAACCTCTGCCAGGACCAACAGGTATTTCATTATCTTTTGCCCATTGAATAAAGTCATAAACGATTAAGAAATAGCTTGAAAAACCCATAGTACTTATTTGCTCTAATTCATAATTAATTCGAGTCGAATAGGTATCTTTATCCTCAATTATTTTTTTTGAAAGAAAATTACTCAGACCTTTTTCAACAGTCTCTCTCAACAAAGAGTCATAATCATGTTTTTTGGGTACAGGATAATTTGGTAGCAAATACCCTTTTGGATTTAAGTTAACATTGCATTGTTTTGCAATTTCCAGGGAATTTGAGAGAGCTTCCGGAAATTGTTCAAATATTTCATGCATTTCCTTTGCTGATTTAAAATATTGTTCTTGCTTATAAGGATTTTCTCTGGATGAATCATTTAATATCTGCCCAGTATTAATGCAAACTTTTGCATCATGTGCCTCATAGTCAGATTTCTTCAAAAACAAAACATCATTAGTCGCAACCACTGGAATTCCCTTATGTGAAGACACTGAAAAAATGAAGTCTGCAACATCTTTCTCCCCTTGATTATTGATACTTTGTATTTCAAGATTAAAATTATCACCAAAATATTTTAGATAGTTTTCCACTGTCTTTTCAGCTAAACTAAATTGATTTTGACTGATTAAAGAAAAAATATCGCTCCCATTTGCACCTGAAAAAATAAAAATATTATTTTTAAAATCACACAATTCAGCAAAAGTAATACATGGCACATTTTCAATCAAGTTAGCACTTGATTTTGATATCAAGTGCATCAAGTTTCTTTGACCATCTTTATTTTTAGCAAGGCAAAGAATTTCATAAATCTTACTAGAATCGTTATCAAAGATTTTTAAAACCGTTCCTGAAATCGGTTTCACACCTTTTTTTTCACACTCAGAGAAAAACTTTACTGCACCAAACATATTGCTTTGATCGGTTAGTGCTAGCATAGGCATCGATTGTTTTGCTGCTTCAGCAGCAAATTTTTTTGGGGAAGGTAATCCTTTAAAAATACTGTATTCTGAGGATACTCTCAAATGAACAAAATCATTCACCTCTTAAAACTCCTTTGAAACTTTTTCGGTGGAATTCACAAATACCATGATGCTTGATTGCTTCATAGTGTTGTTTAGTGGGATAACCCTTATGCTTCTCAAAAGAATAATGTGGAAATTTTGCTGCTAAGTCTTGCATAATTTTGTCTCGATATACTTTGGCTATAATTGATGCCGCACTAATTGATGTTATCAAATTATCACCACCTACAATAGCTTCTATGGGCAGATTGGTTTCAAACACTTGATTGCCATCAACTAAGATTTTTTTTGGTTGCACAGATAAGTTTTTTACTGCTCGTTGCATTGCTAAAAATGTTGCGTTTTGAATGTTTAATTCATCAATTTCATCACTTGAACTCATTCCAAAAGAATAAATTGAGTTACTCTTAATCAGTTCTGATAGCTCATTTCTTTTTTTTACAGAAAGCTTTTTAGAATCTTTTATGCCTTCAATATTTGCTTGTAAAATTACAGCTGCTGCAACCACAGGTCCTGCAATACAACCCCTGCCAACTTCGTCTACCCCTGCAATCATAGCTTTAAAAAGGCATTATTGTGCCATCACTGAGTAGTTCTATATCATAACCAAAGATTTTCATAAATGTATCATTAAGTCCGATGCCATACATTGACGACAGAATTTCTCCATAATATTTTTCATAGTTAGAATGATTTTCTAATAAGGAAGATACAGCTTTTGAAATAGAAGATGGATTACAATCTTTTTGGATAAGTTCAGGAAAAACTCTTTTATTTCTCATTAAATTTGGAAGTCCAATATGATCAACTGTGATCATTCTTGACAAAATTTGGTAGTTGAAAAAATTGGTTTTGTAACATATCACTGGCCATGCACCATATGTGACAGATTCAAGTGTTGCTGTTCCCGAAGTTACAACAGAAACTTTCGATGATAGGAGTGATTCTTTCATTTTGCCGAGTCTTACAGAAACAGGAAATTTATGATTGCCAATCATTGCAATAATCATAGTTTTGATTTTTTCACTAGCTGCAGGAATCACAAAAGTTGCTTTTGAATGCTCTGCATAAAAATCTTTCATAAAATTAATGTATGTTGGCATCATCTGTTTTATTTCAGAGATTCTGCTGCCAGGAACCAAAGCAATCAAGTTCTCTTTTTTTGAGAATGATACTTCATTATATTCAGGAAACTGAACCTTCTGAAAGTGTTGAGTAGAAACAAGGGGGTGCCCCATATGAATGTTGGGTATGCAATATTCATCAAGAAACTTACTCTCAAATCCAAAAAGACAAGCAACAAGATCAATATTTTTTTTTATATCTTTAATCCTGCTTTTACGCCATGCCCAAACAGAAGGGCTTACAAATTGAACATTTTTTATTTTTGCACTTCGAAGATTCTTGTATATGCCCATATTAAAGTCAGGGAAATCTATTCCAAAAAAATAATCGATCTCATTTTCAATAAAAAAGTCTGAAATTTTCTTTCGCAGTTTAAGCAACCTTCTGAGTTTTAGCAGTGGCTCTACCAAGCCCATAACTTGTAATTCATCGAAAGGTATAATAGATTTCAAACCAGCCTTTTCCATTGCTGGCCCACCTACTCCAACAATTTCAAGATTAGAATATTCTTTTAATTGATTGATTAACTTAGCACCTATTTTGTCACCAGAGTGCTCTCCGGCAAGCATGCCAATCTTAATGATTTTTTTAGTTGACACTTATCTCAAAATACCTCTTTTTGAGGACTTTATTGAGTTTAGGAATGTATTTAATTCATTGTTGCTGGAAAGATCCATGGCCTCAATTGCTTTAATTGCCTCTTCGATAGATAGACTCTTTCTATAAACTAGCCTGTAAGCATCTTTGAGTTTTTGAATAGTATCTTTAGAAATTCCACCCCTATCCATACCAATTGTATTCAACCCAACCACTCTAGCAGGGTTTGAAGCAACTTTTACAAATGCAGGAACATCCATAGTAATAGAAGAATTCATTCCGGCAAAAGAATAATCACCCATCTGGCAAAATTGGTGAATGGTCGTCAGAGCACCTATGGTAACTTTGTTGCCAACATTCACGTGACCAGCAATTCCAGAGTTATTAGCAAAGACATTATAATCACCTACTTCACAGTCGTGAGCAACATGAGCATAAGCCATGAGAAGGTTATTATCACCTATTTTGGTAAGACCTTTATCCTGAATAGTGCCTCGATGGACAGTTACTCCCTCTCTGAAAATATTATTGGACCCTATGATTAACTCTGTTCTTTCATCCTTATATTTTTTATCTGGAGTGTCTTCTCCAATTGTACAAAATTGTAAAAAAATATTATTAGGACCGATTTTTGAGGGTCCCTTAACAACAATATGTGACTTTAAAATGGTTCCTGCTTCAATCTCAACATCTGCTCCAATTGTACAAAAAGGACCAATTTCAACTGAATCATGAATTTTTGCTGAAGAATCAATCAATGAACTTGAATGAATTGGCATTATTTCTCCCGATCCGCACAAAAAATTGAAGCTGAACAGACTTCTTTGTGATTCACTTCAGCTCGGCAATCAAATTTCCAAATACCATTTTTTGAGTTAATGACTTTACTGAATAAATGTACTTCATCACCTGGTACAAGTCTTTTTCTAAATCTCACTTTATCTACTCCTGCCAAGACATAAATTGATCCTTCTTCTGGTGTTTTGTCCATTGATACAAAACCTAAGATTCCAGAAACTTGACCCAAAGCCTCGATAATAATTACTCCAGGAAATATTGGATTGTTGGGAAAATGTCCTTGAAGAAAGTATTCGTCCTCACTAATGAATTTTTTTGCATGAATATCAGAATTTTTATTGATGTTAATAACCTCATCAACAAACAAAAAAGGTTCTCTGTGTGGCAAATACTTTTTAATTTCATCTTTAGAAATAATCATTTACTCTTCCCTTTTCTTTATAAAAATTGAGGATTTTGCCCATTTTTTCTTTTCTTGAGCAGGCATTATGCCTATATATTCACCTGATTGATTAATATCCTTAGTTATTAAAGTATTTGCTCCTACTGTAACATCATTACATATAGATAAATGGCCTAAGACACCTGATAATCCGCCCATCCTAAAATTATTACCAATCTTAGTTGAACCTGCAATAGCACAACTCGCAGCAATGGCAGAATTTTCTCCGATAACTACATTATGAGCAATGTGAATAAGATTATCCAATTTAACACCATCATGGATAATAGTATTTTCTAGGGCTCCCCTATCAATACAGCATGAAGCTCCAATTTCTACATTATTACCAATGAGTAATTTGCCTAATTGATAAATTTTTTCATAATTTTTTCCATTAGATGCAAAACCGAAACCATCTGAACCTAAAACTGTATTAGAAAAAATATTACAACTCTTTCCAATCTCAACGTCTTGAAGGATTGTTGTATTTGGATGAATGATGGTATTGTCATCAATCTTGCAATTGGCACCAATGAATGTATTTGGACCAATAGTAACATTTGAGCCAATCGATGCGGTTTGGTGAATATAAATACCAGAACTATTTGGAGTATTTGGATAATCTTTTATTTCGTATGAGATGTTGTCTGAAAATAGCTCTGATACAAGAGCATATGCCAAATAAGCGTCTTTACAGAGTATGAGTGTTTTATCTGTTTCGAGATTAATTTCCTTATCGATCAGAACTACAGATGCAGCTGATGATGATAAATACTTTTCATACTTAGGATGTGATAAGAAAGAGATGCTATTTTTATTTGCATCTCCTAGTGAAGACAATTCAGAGATTTCAACAGAAGGGTCACCTATGACCTTTCCACTAACTAGATCAGCAATAAATTTAGATGTGAAACTTTTTATGTTTTGAGGCACTAATTAGAATCTGAATTACCCTCTGAAGTTGAAGCAGCCACATCTAACATAGATGTTACATCATCAGTAATAACCAATGACTCTCTGGCATATAAAACAGGATTTTCTGATCCTAAAAGAATTTCGATTTGTTTGGCTTCAATAAGTTCTGCAAGGATTTTTCTTAAAGCAGGATCAAGTTGCCTAGTTACTACTTCAACGGTTTCTGTTTGTTTTGCTTGAATCTTTCCAAGAATAAATTCTAGATCTGTTGTCTTCTCCTGAACATCTCTTTGTAATGAATTAATCTCCTCAGGTGATAAGGTTTCGCCGTCTTTTTGAAGTTTCTCAACAAGAGACTGTCTATCAGATTGTAATTGTTGAGCTTGCTCAACCATAGAAGAGTATTCAGACTCTTCTTCAAGGGCTTTAAACGCATCCTGAGCAACCTGAGTTGATAATACAGCTGCACGCATATCAATTACTGCAATGTTTTGAGAGTAAATTGCTAAAGTTGAAAAACCAACAATAACAAAGAAAATATTTTTAACTGTATACTTCATTTTGAACCCCTTAGTTAGAGTGTATATTCTATATTAAATTTCAAAAAATACCCAAAAAAATTAGAATACCGTACCTATAGTAAATGAAAACTGCTCAGTCCTTTCAAATCTATCTGCATTATATGGTTTAGAAATTGCGAAACTCATTGGGCCAAAACCAGTAATCCAAGTTAAACCTACACCAACTGAATAACGTAATTCTTCAAATGAGGGTTTATAACAGCTGACTTGATAGTCTCTGCATTCCATTGCAAAGACATTTCCAAAATCGAAAAAGAATGCGGTTCTCATCGATCTTTGATCCTCAACCATGGGAAGTTTAAAAATAAGTTGGAGGCTTCCTTCAATTTTTACATCACCACCTATGGGATCATCCCTCTGCCTTAATAAATATGGATTGTAAGCAGGAAAGTCTGGCACACCATCAAAATCTGTATCGACAAGGGGTGCACAAGTATCTGTATCCGAATCATATTCATAACATGGTGAAGGAGTAGCTCTTGGACCTAAAGTATTTGACTCAAAACCTCTTAAAGATCTTGGACCTCCAGCATAAAAATGCTGGAAGAATGGGACAATTTCTGTATCCCCATAAGGAGCAACATAGCCAAGCTCACCCTGAAATCCAAAAACTAAATCCCAAAAACCCAGAGGTTCATAGAATTTCTGTCTAACATTTATTTTATAGTAATTTATGTCACTGAAAGGCAAGGTCGAAAGAAGGAGTATATCCGTTGATGCTCCATCAGTTGGGAACATCCCTCTATTTAAGGTCATTCTTGACCAAACAACTTGCGCAGAAAATGTTGAAAATATATCCCCTTCTTGATTTAAAAAATCAATAATATCTCTAACAGGTAACGTACCAGGATCTATGTCAGTTTTATCATAGGTAAGGTTTAGTCCGATCCTTTGGGTGTCAGAAATCGGATAACCGAATTGCAGACCTAAACCTTGAGAGTTACTCAAGTAATTAGCAACATTAAATTCACCATAATCAGTTTTTCGATAATAAATGCTGTAACCCCGGCTAACACCATCGATGGTGAAATAAGGATTATAGTAAGATAAATTGTAATTCTCCTGATAAATACTCTTATTTATTGCAATTCCAACTTGATTTCCAGAACCCAAGAAATTCCTCTCTTGTAAATTAAATCCAAGCATAAGACCAAAATCACTATACCCCACATTTCCACCAATGTTTCCAGTAGTTTCCTCTTCAACGGAGTAACGAACATCAATCTCATCATCAGTACCAGGTACTGGAATAGTTTCAACATTAACTTCTTTAAAATAACCCAGTCTTTCTAATCTGACTCTTGATTGTTCAATTAAATCATCTGAAGCCCATGCCCCTTCAAATTGTCGCATTTCACGTCTTAACACCTCATCTTGTGTTATTTCATTCCCCTCAAAGATAATCTTTCTAGCATAAGTCCTCTTTCCAGGATCAACTATAAACTTCAGATCAACCAATAAACTGTTATCATCAATAGAGGGTTGTCCTTTTACACTTGCAAAAGCATATCCTTCATTTCCAAGAAAACTTGTGAAAACTTCTTCAATCTGTGTAATCTGTGCTTGAGAGTAAGTTAAATCTTTCTGAGAGTTTACAATTGGATCTACTATATTTGGATCCAGAGGCATGTCTCCAATAACCTCAACCTTGTCAATTGTATATTTTTCTCCCTCAGAAATTATAAATGAGATGTAAATACTCTCCCTATCTCTTGAAATACTTACTTGATTTGATTCCAAGGAAAATTTGAGAAATCCTCTATCGAGATAAAAAGACTCAAGATTTTCAATGTCACCTTGTAATTTTTCTCTTGCATATTGATTGTCATTAGATAAAAAAGATAGCCAACTACCTTCACTTAATTCCATAACATCTTTCAATTCATCATCTGAAAAAACTTTATTGCCTAAAATTGAGATGCCAGCAATTTTGGCACTATCCCCTTCATCAATAACTATGTCTAAAGCAATTCTATTTCTTTCTCGCTTTATTTCATTAATTTCAACTCCTGCTCCGTATCTTCCCTGTGATGAATAGGATCGGATAAGTTCTGCCCTCATCTTTTCTAAAGTCGATCTTTTATAAACCTGACCCTCTGTGATGCCAATATTTGTAAAACTTTCAAGTAATTGTTCTGTTTTTAAAGCCTGGTTACCGGAAATATTTATTGAAGCTATGGATGGTCTTTCAGTTACAGTAATAATTAAGCTTCTGCCGTCTCTACCTACTTGGATGTCATCAAATTGCTCTGTAGCAAAAAGTGCTTTTGAAATATCAATGACTTTTCTTTGATCAATCTTGTCTCCAACTGAGATAGGAATTGTGTTAAAAATACTGCCAGTAGAAACTCTCTGCAGGCCTGCTATGCGAATGTCATTAACAATAAAATCCTCAAAAGATAATAAGTTTAAAGAAAAGAAAACACATAATAGAATTTTTGAGATATTTAAAGGTTTCAACTCAGCCACCGAGAAATATCATTGAAAACTGCAAAAACTATTATTAATAGGAGCAAAATGCCCCCAACATTATAGGCAAATGCTTCAATTCTTTCCGGCAATGGTTTGCCGACAACTGCCTCATACGCAAGCATTGTCAAATGACCACCATCCAGCACTGGAATAGGTAAAAGATTCAATACTCCCAAACTTATACTCAAAATTGCCATTAAGTATAAGAAAGGTAAAACTCCCGCACTTGCAGCCTCACCTGACATTTTAGCAATGCCAACTGGACCACTTAAATTATCAGTTCCCATGTTCCCAGAAATCATTTTGCCTATAAACAATAGGGTTTTGATACTGAGGTTATATGTATCATGAACAGCCTTAGCAAAAGAATTGATAAAAGATCTCGAAAAATAAGCAGAAACACCTATCTTATCTATCAATTTACCATTTTCATCATACTCCAATGACAATTCAGAAGAATATAAGGTGTTATTTCTCATATAAGAAATCATCAACTTATCTTTATTTGAACTTTCGATAAGTTGGGATATTTGTGAAAAATGAAAAACATTCTTTCCATCGATTGAAACAATTTCGTCGCCCTCAGTTAGTCCAGAAACAAAAGCAGGTTTGCCTTGTTCAACACTCCCAACAACAGGAGAGATCTGAATATCTAAATTAAATGGTAAATATTTCTCTGGTATTTCCTGTTCCTCAGGAGTTGATAAAAAATTAATAACATTAAAGGAGGAAACATAAACTTCCTTTGTTTTTGAAGACTTAAATTTAAACTCTAAGGGTCCGGAATAACCTGTTTTAGAAAGAAGAGCAAGTCTAAGATCTGTAGGATTTTCAACATTTTCTCTTCCAACAGCAACTAATTCATCATTATTATCAATTTGAGTATTAGCTGAAGTTATTGCCTCATCGTTACTGACTAGAAAAACAGTTTGCAATGTTGGCTGTGATGCAAAGATGAATGTAAAAATAACAACAGCTAAAATGAAATTTGCCAGTGGTCCAGCAAACATTACAAGTGCCCTTTGCCATTTTGGTTTAGTTTCAAATAAATTATCTAATTGTTCTTTAGTAAACTTCGATTTAAGCTCCGGGTCAATATCCAAAGCTTTTTTTGAAAGATATGAAACATATCCCCCTAAAGGCAATGCAGAAATTGCAAATTCAGTTCCTTTCTTATCTTTTTTGGAAAAAATAACAGGCCCCATTCCAACAGAGAACCTGTCAACGTGAACACCGCAAAGTCTCAGGACAATATAATGCCCTCCTTCATGAATGACAACTAAAATGCTAAGTAAAACAATAAATGCTATTAAGGTAGTCATGATTAATTCTAATTAAGAGATTTTATCACCTTATGAGCTGCATTGCGTGCAACTTTATCAATTTCAAAAATCTCCTCTATGCTTGAAACATTAGACAAACAAGATGTATCAAAAGTTCTACTAATGACTTCTTTAATTTGAGTAAATTGTATCTTATTCTCAAGAAAAGCTTCCACACCAATCTCATTAGCTGCATTGAATATAATTCCAGATGAGTTCTTGGACCTTGCAATGTCCCTTGCAAGGGATTCTAAAAAATTATGCTCTTCAGGAAATTTAAAGAAATTTAGTTCTAATTTGTCAAAATTTATAGGATTAAAAGAGATTGGAATTTTCCTATTTCCAAGAGTCAATCCAAGGGCGCTAGCTAGGGGTATCTTCATGCTTGGATTACTCATTTGAGCAATACTCGAACCATTGATATAAGTAACAATTGAATGAATAATACTTTGGGGGTGGATGACCAGTCTTATTTTTTTTTCATCTAGATCAAATAAGTAACTTGCTTCAATTAATTCTAGACACTTATTGATTAAAGTTGCTGAATCAACCGATATTTTTGCTCCCATTTGCCAATTTGGATGTGCTAATGCTTCTTCTATGCTCACATTTTTTAAATCATACTCTGAGCTACCAAAAAATGGGCCTCCAGAGGCAGTAATCAAAACCTCCTTAACTTCGTCAATTTTCCTTCCATCTGGCAAGCATTGTAAAATAGCATTATGCTCACTATCCAAAGGGATAATTTTTGATTTATTCTTTTGAATCTCATCTATCAATAATTGGCCACCGGCAACAATACTTTCTTTATTTGCTAACAGAATAGTTTTTCCAGTTTTGGCTGCTGCAAAGGTGCTTTTAAGACCTTCAAAGCCAACAATAGCAGAAATGATGATGTCGACATCGTTATCAGAGAAAATTGATTCTAGTTCAGCATATGAATTTAATACAATTTGATCACGGTTTGGATTGATCTCTGACCTCTTGTGAGGATCATTTAAAAATAAATATTTTGGGTTGAACAAGTCACAAATTTTTTTAAACTCAGCTAAGTTTGAGTCAGCTGCAATTCCTATCAGAGAAAATAAATCTTTATTTTCAGCAATAACCTTTAATGTATTTTGACCAACACTTCCAGTTGCCCCAAGCAAAAATATTTTCTTCATAAATATGATCCCAGGGTTGTATATAAGAAGTCCAAAAATATTGATAAGGGTATCACAGCAAGATGGGAATCAATCCTATCCAAAATTCCACCATGTCCAGGTAAAATCGATCCAGTATCTTTA
>CACKPV010000004.1 GCA_902602185.1 uncultured SAR86 cluster bacterium | reverse complement strand
TTTCATAATTTATTGTATGTAAATCTACAATTCCACCTCTTATAGTGAATTCACCGACTGCATTAACTTTTTCCACTTGGATAAAATTCATAGATTTGAGCATCGTAATAAATTTATTGAAATTAAATTGATCTCCACTTTTAAGCAGTTGTTTTGATAGGAAGAATTTTTTTTCAGGATAATATTCAAGTAAGTTTTTAAACGATGAAACAAGAATTTGTGAATCTTCAAAATTATTTATTGCATTGACTCTTTGTTTCAGGATTAGATCAGGTGTTGAAAAATGATCATATGGAAGTATTTCTCTGTCGGGGAAGTTGACAATTTTGATATCTTTAAAATCATTTTGTAATTTTTTTACAACATGTTCAGATTCCTTATTATTTGATGTTAAAACAAGTATTTTTTGTTTATTTTTAAAGATTTTACCTTGCAATAAATTTAGGTTGATAAGATTTTGTTTCACTCTTCAGTCTAGTATAATAAACACTCATTATAATTAATCATTATTAGGAAATATAATATGGAATTAAGTTTTACCTCAAAGGATTTAGAATTTAGAGATGAAGTTAGAGATTTTTTAGCTAACGAGTACCCATCTCATATCAAAGAAAAACTTGAAAAAGGTGATATGTTAAGTAAGCAAGACCTTATTGACTGGCATAAATCTGTTTCAAATAAAGGTTGGATGGGTTACAACTGGCCCAAAGAATATGGTGGAACAGGGTGGTCACCTGCACAAATTTATATTTTCCAAAATGAACTTGGTTTAGCAGGCTGTCCTCCATTTATCCCTTTTGGGGTGAGTATGGTTGGCCCGGTTATTTATTCATTCGGTAACGAAGAACAAAAACAAAGATTTCTTCCAGATATTCTTAATTTTAATACTTGGTGGTGTCAGGGTTACTCTGAACCTGGATCTGGTTCAGATCTAGCATCTTTGAAAACCAAAGCTGAGTTAGTTAATGAAAATGGTAAAGAATATTACATTGTAAATGGTGCAAAAACTTGGACCACTTTGGCACAACATGCTGATTGGATTTTCTGTTTAGTCAGAACAGATTCATCTGGAAAAAAACAAGAGGGCATATCTTTTCTCTTGATTGATATGAAGACTCCGGGTATTGAAGTTAAACCCATAATTACCATTGATGGTGATCATGAGGTTAACTCTGTTTTTTTCAGTGATGTAAAGGTTCCAGTAGAAAACCTTATTGGAGAGGAAGGCAAGGGGTGGACCTATGCAAAATTTTTACTAGCACATGAAAGATTTGGTATAGCAAGTGTAGGTGCTTCTAAAAGACAACTCTTGAGATTAAAAGAAATTGTTAATGATTTAGACGATGAGTCTTTAACTGATAAAGTTTCTCAACTAGAAATTGATGTCATGGCACTTGAGTTTACTGAATTAAGATTATTATCTGAACTTGAAGGAGGTGGTAATCCAGGTGCTGAATCATCCATTCTTAAAATTAAGGGTACTGAAATCCAACAACGTTTAACTCAATTATTTGTTGAAGCAGCTGGAGAATTTGCTGTTCCTTATGGTGGTCCAGAAGGTTTTATGTCTAATGTCAAACCAAATGGACCAGAATACACCAACGAAGTTTTGTCTAAATATCTCAATATGAGAAAAGTCACAATTTATGGTGGTAGTAATGAAATTCAAAAAAATATAATTTCTAAATATGTGCTTGGTGTTTAATGGATCTTAAATACTCTGACGAACAGATACTTTTAAGAGAGCAAATTCAAAAATTCTGTATTTCAGATTATGATTTTTATGATCGTGAAAAACATGTTCACTCAGATTTAGGTTATGATCAAAACAAATGGAAACTATTTGCTGATCAAGGGTGGTTAGCAATGCCCTTTTCAGAAGAGGTGGGTGGTTTCAATTTTGGAGCAATTGAACTTTGTATTATGTTTGAAGAGTTCGGGAAACATCTTGTTCTTGAACCTTATTTAAGCAACATTGTTTTATCTGGTTTTATACTCGACCAAAGTAGTTATTCAATGAAGAGTAATTATATTTCTGGATTAATTAGTGGAAACTCTCAAATATCTCTAGCTTATGTTGAGGAAAGTAGAACTTATGATCATTTATCAATTTTAACCTCAGTTGAAAATAATAAGTTAAATGGAACAAAGAATTTAGTTTTAAACGGTTCAAATGCAGATAATTTTTTAGTAACAGTAATGATTGATGATGAATTTTCCTTGATTGTTATGAGAAATGATGAGGATGGCTTATCGATTAATAACTTTAAAACAGTTGATGATAAGAATATTTCCCAATTAAGTTTTGATAATGTAACTATTAACTCTGACCAAATTATCGCAAAAGGTGATGAGGCAAAAAGGTTACTTCAAGATGCATTATATTATGCTGCTCTGTGTATTTCGGCAGAAGCTATTGGCTGTATGACTGCCTGTTATGAGAAGACAGTTGAATACACAAAAGGTAGAGAACAGTTTGGACAACCTATCAGTAATTTTCAGGTACTTCAACACAGAATGGTTGACATGTTTATTGATACAGAACTATGTAAATCCTTATTATTTAAGGCAATGTTGGATATGCATGAAAATAATAATTCAAAATATAGATCTATTTCAGCATTGAAGCATCATGTAGGAGTGCTAGGAAAAAAAATTGCAGAAGAATCCGTTCAACTTCATGGTGGTATGGGAGTTAGTGAAGAAATGTCCATAGGCCACTATTTAAAAAAATTTATTGTCATTGATTCACAATTTGGAAATTCCAAATATCACCTAACGCAATTTAAAAATATTGATGAAAGATCAAAATAAAAACCCTGACTTAAAAAAAAGGGATAAACCCGATGATTATTTTGGTGATTGGAAATGGAGAGAGGGTCTTGCTGAGTTGATGGTACCTATTGTTGGTAAACTTTATAGAGATGGCATAAATATTTTGATGTATGGAAATTCATTGGTTAATCAATCACCAACAGATATTATGAAATCACATCGATTTATAAGGAGAGTAGAGGACTCTGAGATTTCTGAACTCGAAACCTATCCTTTTTTAAAGTATTTAGAAACACAAGACTTATCTGATTGTGAAATTGATCTAGGTGAAATTGTTGTAGATTTTATGAATGAAAATGTTTCTTTTGATGAACAAAATATTGAACAATATATTCAAAATCATGTTGTACAACCTTTATCTACATCTACTAATACCAGACCAGATACCCCCAAAGATATTGTTCTTTTTGGTTTTGGAAGAATAGGGAGACTGATTACAAGAATCATGGCCGAAAAAACTGGTCCAGGAAATTACTATAAATTAAAAGCAATAGTTGTTCGTAAAGGTAGTTCAGAAAATGATCTTTTAAAACGAGCAAGTCTTTTAAGAAGGGATTCAGTTCATGGTGCTTTTAGTGGGACTATAAGAGTTGATGCTGATAATGATCTCTTGGTTGTAAATGGTAATCCTATAAAACTTTTATATGCTAACTCACCAGATGAGTTAAATTACTCAGACTTTGACATTATTGATCCTATTTTAATTGATAACACAGGCGCTTGGAGAGATACACAAGGACTAAAAAAACACTTAGATGCAGGTGCTTCAAAAGTTGTTCTAACTGCTCCTGGCAAAGGAGATATGAAAAATATTGTTTATGGTATTAATGACCATAACCTAGATTCTAAAGATAATTTAGTATCTGCAGCATCTTGCACTACGAACGCAATAGTTCCAGTTTTAAAAATTGTTAATGATGAATTTGCAATTGAGAATGGTCATATTGAAACGGTCCATGCCTATACTAATGATCAAAACTTAATTGATAATTATCATAAAGGAGATAGAAGAGGAAGAAGTGCTCCATTAAACATGGTGATAACTTCTACTGGTGCTGTTAAAGCAGTATCAAAAGCTTTACCTGAACTTGAAGGTAAACTTTCTGGAAACGCGATAAGAGTTCCCATACCTAATGTTAGTCTTGCTGTTATGAATCTAAATCTAAAAAATTTCATTACAAGAAATGAGTTTGTAAATTTTTTACAATTCACAGCTTTTAAATCTAAATATAGAGAGATCATTGGATATGTTAATTCAACTGAAATAGTTTCTTCAGATTTTTATTCAAGTCCCTACGCATGTGTTATTGATTCGCAAGCTACAATAGTCAACAAAAATTCTGTCACATTATATGTTTGGTATGACAATGAATATGGTTATTCAGTACAAGTTGTAAATTTAGTAAAAAAACTTGCTGGTATAAAAATGTTGAGGTTACCAATTAAGGATTGAAAAATTTTTTTTTGGATATAAAAATATTAATATAATTTGAATAATTTAAAAGAGGAAGTAAGTTGATTCAAATAAAAAAAGGTCTTGATCTACCAATACAAGGCAATCCTAAAAATGTTATAAGTGAAACACCAAGGGTTACCTCTTGCGGTATTCTTGGCCCAGATTATATTGGTATGAAGCCTACAATGCTTGTTAAAGAGGGTGATCAAGTTTTAGGTGGTGAAGCTTTATTTGAAGATAAAAAAAATCCAGGAAATTTTTTCACTTCACCCACATCAGGTATTGTCACTGCAGTAAATAGAGGTGAGAAAAGAAGACTTCTTTCAGTTGAAATTGATTTAGATGGTAAAAATTTAAACAAAAAATTTAACTTTTCAGATGATAAATCTGCACAAATTGAAGCTCTAACTAAATCTGGACAATTTAATTATTTCAGAACTAGACCTTTTAATAAAATACCCTCTATCAATTCTTTTCCAAATGAAATTTTTATTAATGCATGTAATTCAAACCCAAACTCAAATGATCCTTTTATTTATATAAATCAAGAACAAGACTTATTTGATTTTGGCTTAAAAACTCTGAAAAATTTATACGATTGTACAATCCATGTATGTTATTCACATGATGACTTTCAACAAAATGTAAACAGTGTTAATTATCATCAATTTATTGGGCCACATCCAAGTGGTCTTTCTGGGACACATATTCATTATATTTCTCCGGTTAATGAGAAATCAAAAACATGGTATCTAGATGCACAGGGTTTATTATCCATTGCCCATTTTTTTAAACATGCTGAAATTAGAAATCATAAATATGTATCAATAGGTGGTCCATCTATTGAAGAGCCAAAATTAATTAAAACTTTTGTTGGGTCAAATTGTTTTGAGTTAGTAGCTGGTAATATTAAAAATGATAGTAGATTGATTTCTGGAAGTGTGCTTCACGGTTTTGAAATCTCCTCATCAATAATGTTTTTAGGCTTTTACCATAATCAAATTTCTGCTTTACCAAATACATTTCAATCGACTTTTATGAATTGGTTAAGATTTGGAACAAATTTACACTCTAAACTTGGAGTATTTATATCTAATTGGATTAAACCAGGTCAATTTAATTTTAATACTGCTTTAAACGGAAGTAATAGGGGTATTGTTCCTATTCCTGCATATGATGAAGTAATGCCCCTTAATATAATGATAATCCAACTTTTAAAAGCATTAGTGGTTAAAGACTTTGAATCAGCTATTCAACTAGGAGCATTAGAGCTAGCTCCTGAAGATCTTGCTTTATGTAGTTATGTTTGTCCAAGTAAATATGATTTTTGTTCCATTCTAGATGAAAATCTTGAAATAATTTTTAATGAAATCCAATGAAAGTTATAAGAAATTTTTTTGATAATCAAAAACCTAATTTTTCTCCAGGTGGAAAAAGGGAGAAATATTTCCCTCTTTATGATGTATTTGAAAATCTATTTTTTCTTTCAAAGAATAAAACAACAAATCCTATTCATGTAAGAGATGCTATAGATATTCAAAGAGTTATGGCAATTGTTTGGATATCTACATTTCCTGCTATGTTTTTTGGTATGTACAACATAGGATCGCAATCACTTGAATATTTGAGTTTAATAAATTCTCAGAACACAGGTGATTGGCATCATTATTTGATAAGTCCAGTTGGATATAATCCCGATAATTTTATCAACAAGTTTTGGTTTGGTGCCATGTATTTTATGCCTATTTATGCAGTAACTTTTATTGTTGGTTTTGCATGGGAAATGCTCTTTGCAATTATTAGGAAACATGAAATAAATGAAGGTTTTTTTGTATCTTCTGTTTTATTTGCTTTGAGTTGTCCACCTGATATTCCATTATGGCAGGCTGCACTTGGCATAACATTTGGTATCGTCATTGGAAAAGAAATCTTTGGTGGAACGGGTAAGAATTTTTTAAATCCAGCTTTAACAGGAAGAGCATTTTTATATTTTGCATATCCATCTCAATTATCTGGTGACAAGGTTTGGGTATCAGGAATAACTGATAATGGTATTGTTCCAAATGGTTATTCAGGTGCAACTCCATTAGGTTTGGCAGCTGAAAATGGTGTTATCGGAATAGAAGAAAGATATACTTGGAGTCAATCCTTCTTTGGAGGCATTCCTGGATCTGTTGGTGAGACTTCTTTAATTGCAATTGCATTGGGAGCAATGATCTTATTAATGACCAGAATTGCTTCATATCGAATAATTTTAGGAACTTTACTTGGCATGTTTGTTATGAGTTCCATTTTTAATCAAATTGATTCAGATAACCCTATGTTTTCCATTCCTTTTTATTGGCATCTTGTTATTGGTAGTTTTGCTTTTGGACTAGTATTTATGGCTACAGAGCCTGTATCAGGTTCAGCTACCAATACAGGTAGATGGATTTATGGTTTTGTGATTGGAGTTACAGTTATTTTAATAAGAGTAATTAATCCTGCTTTTCCAGAAGGAATGATGTTGGCAATTTTATTTGGAAACTTACTAGCACCTGTCATTGATCATTTAGTAGTTTCTTCGAATATCAAAAAAAGAAATCAATTAAAGGAAGTTTATGAATAATTCAATAAAAAGAACTTTGTTGGTCACTTTATCAGTTTGTCTTATATGCTCATTATTTGTTTCTATAACAGCAGTATCACTAAGATCTACTCAAGAAACTAATAAATTAAATGATCAAAGAATAAAAATATTAGAGGCAGCAAAAATATATGATCCTACAACAAGTATAGAAGATCAGTTTGATAATTTAGAGATTAAGTTTTTAGATTTTGAAACTGGTTTCATTTCATCTGAGTTCCAATCTTTTGATATTGATAAATATGATCAAATAAAAGCACTAAGATTTGCTGAATTATCTTCACCTGTTCCTCAATCTGAAGATATAGCAATCATTAAAAATAGAGAGAACGTTGGGAAAGTTTATTTAGTAATGCAAAATGATAATATTTCAAAAATTGTTTTACCAATTCGCGGATATGGTTTATGGGGGACTTTATACGGCTACATAGCTATTGAGAATGATTTAAATACTGTTGTAGGTATAGAGTTTTATGAACATAAAGAAACTCCAGGATTGGGTGGAGAGGTAGATAATCCTTCATGGAAAAATTCCTGGGCAGGCAAGCAAATTTATAATAACAATGATGAGGTTTATCTATCTGTCTTAAAAGGTGTTGTACCAAAAGATGATCCTGAGTTTATTTATAGAATTGATGGTTTATCTGGCGCTACATTAACAAGTAATGGCATTACCAATATGATTAAATACTGGTTTGGTGAATCAGGTTATTCAAAATTTTTGGCAAACTTAAACAATGAGTCTTAAAGCATATAAACAGGTATTAGTTAATCCTCTGGTCAAAGAAAATCCTATTACTTTACAAATTTTAGGTATATGCTCTGCTTTGGCAGTAACAAGCAATTTAAATGTTACATTGATCATGTGTGTTGCCCTTACAACAGTTGTATCCTTTTCTAATCTATTTATTTCTTTAATAAGAAACTATATTCCATCATCCGTAAGGATTATCGTCCAGATGACAATTATTGCTTCTCTTGTAATTGTAGTAGATGAGGTTTTAAAGGCTTATGACTATGAGACAAGTAAAAAACTTTCAGTATTTGTAGGTCTAATTATCACAAATTGTATCGTTATGGGTAGAGCTGAAGCTTTTGCTATGAAAGAAAAACCATTTTTTAGTTTTTTAGATGGTTTAGGTAATGGATTAGGTTATAGTTTAATTTTAATTGGAGTTGCTTTTATTAGAGAGTTGTTTGGGGCTGGTACATTATTTGGAATAGAGATATTTGGTGATTGGTACCCATCTAATAATTTATTATTACTACCACCCAGTTCATTCATAATTATAGGATTATTTATTTGGGTAATAAGAGGTTATAACAATGATCAAATAGAAGAAGATGATTTTGTCATTTCTAAACATAGCCTCGCACCAAACTTGAAAAAAAAGGAATTAAATGTTTGAACAATATGTAAATATCTTTATAAATACTGTCTTTATAGAAAATTTAGCATTGTCGTTGTTTTTAGGCATGTGTACCTTTCTTGCTATTTCAAAAAAAATAGATGCGGCCTTTGGTCTAGGAATAGCTGTTATTGTTGTTTGTGCAATCACTGTGCCTTTAAATAATCTAATTTATAACTATATTCTAAGAGAGGGTGCATTATCTTGGTTAGGTTATCCCAATACTAATCTTGAATTTGTAGAACTTATTAGTTACATAGGTGTTATTGCAGCTGCTGTTCAAATATTAGAAATGTTTTTAGATCGATATATACCAACCTTATATAATGCTTTGGGAGTATTTCTTCCCTTAATTACTGTCAATTGTGCAATTTTAGGTGCATCACTTTTTATGGTAGAAAAAGATTTAATGTTTGGTGAAAGTGTTGCATATGGTTTGGGGGCTGGATTTGGTTGGGCAATGGCAATAGTTATTCTTGCCGGTATAAGAGAAAAATTAAAATACTCTGATATTCCAGAAGGTTTAAAAGGTTTAGGAATGACATTTATTATTGTTGGTTTAATGAGTTTTGGATTTATGTCATTTGGTGGGATTTCTTTATAGGTTGTAATCATGGATTTATTTTTAGGTGTTATTTCATTTACAGGAATTGTCACTATTCTTGTCTTAGTTATTCTCTTTGCTAGAAGTCAGTTAGTTTCATCCGGTAATGTCTCGATCATTATCAATGATGATGATTCAAATAAACTGGTTGTAAAGTCAGGCGCAAAGTTATTACAGACTCTAGCTGAGAATAAAATTTTTCTATCATCTGCCTGCGGTGGTGGTGGAACTTGTAGTCAATGTAAATGTAGAATTAGTGAAGGTGGAGGTTCTATTTTACCAACTGAAGAATCTCATTTTAATTCAAGAGAGAAAAAAGATGGTTGGAGATTATCATGTCAAGTTGCTGTCAAGAATGATTTAAGAATTTATGTTCCTGATGATATTTTTGGTGTGAAAGAATGGGAGTGTGAGGTTATCTCTAATGATAATGTTGCGACTTTTATCAAAGAACTTATTCTCAAATTGCCTGAGGGTGAATCAGTGGATTTTCGAGCTGGTGGATATGTTCAACTTGAAGCACCAGCTTATGAAGTTGATTATAAAGACTTTGATATTGGTAATGATTATTCAGAAGATTGGGATAGATTTAAAGTATGGGATCACAAATCTATAACTAGTGAACCAGTGGTAAGAGCTTACTCTATGGCAAATTATCCAGAAGAAAAGGGAGTTTTGAAATTTAATATAAGAATTGCTTCACCACCACCTGGTTCTGATTTTCCTCCTGGACTAATGTCTTCGTGGGCATTTAATTTAAAAAAAGGAGATAAAGTAAAAGTATTTGGTCCATTTGGAGAATTTTTTGCAAAGGATACTGCGAATGAAATGGTTTTTGTTGGTGGGGGTGCTGGGATGGCACCAATGAGAGCTCATATATTTGATCAACTTTTGAGATTAAAAAGTGATAGAAAGATTACTTTTTGGTATGGAGCAAGAAGCTTAAAAGAGATGTTTTATGTCGATGAGTTCAATAAACTCGATGAAGAAAATGAAAACTTTTCATGGCATGTTGCTCTTTCAGATCCATTACCGGATGATGACTGGGATGGAGATACAGGGTTTATACATCAAGTTTTATTTGAAAATTATTTAAAACATCATCCTTCACCTGAGGATTGCGAGTATTATTTATGTGGTCCACCAATGATGAATAAAGCTGTAATAGATATGTTGCAAGAATTAGGTGTTGAAAGAGAAAATATCGCACTTGATGATTTTGGTGGATAAACTTTTTATAAGATCATATATTTCAAGATTTTTTGCCTTATTAATTGGCCTAGTATGTATATATTTTGCATACTCATATAATCAAAACTCAATCTATAAATATGAAGGGAATATTTTTGGTACATATTGGAGAGTTTCATCAACTGAGTTTATAAATCAACAATATATTGACGGTATTAGACATTTATTAAATGAAATTGATCATCTTGCGAGCAATTATAAGGAAGATTCAGAATTAAATTTATTAAATAAAGCTCCATTGAATAAGGAAATTACTTTATCTCCAGATTTGTTTAAATTAATTGAAACCGCAACTAGAATAAATTATCAATCAAGTGGTGTTTACGATATTACAGTGACTTCTATTGTGAATAAACTTGGTTTTGGACCGAATTTATTTACTAAAAAGGATTACAAATTTATATCACCAATAGATAAATATGAATTAATTACTGAGAAAAATTCATTAATTAAGATCAATGATGTAGTGTTCGACCTTTCTTCTATAGCAAAAGGTTATGCGGTTGATAAAGTTTTAACCTACTTAAAAAAAAATGATTTTAACAATGTACTTATTGACATTGGAGGAGAAATCGCAGTAATTGGATTTAAAAATAAAGATTCATGGACAGTTGGTATTACCAATCCAAACAACCAATTATCAAATGATCAATTTGTTATTAGAAATAGAGAAGGGGAGTTCTTAGGTATTGCAACTTCAGGTGATTATCTCAATTTTAATTATCAAAATGGTGTTAAAAAGACTCATACCATAGATCCTCGTCTGGGTGATTCAAAACAAAATAACATAATCTCTGTTTCAGTTATTAGTCTTGATTCAACTGAACTTGCAGATGCATATGCCACAACATTAAATGCTATGGATTTAAATGAAGCTATTAGATTTGCTGAAATAAATAATATTGCTTGCTTGATCATTTATAAGGATTTAATAAATGATAGTAGTGAAGTATACTTTTCAACGACTTGGCATAATTTTCATAATGTTTGATGTAATTACAGCTTTCTTAATTTTTCTCTTAGCATTCAGTGGTATTGCTGTTGGTATTATTTTCAATAAGAAACCTATTAAAGGTTCATGCGGAGGACTCAATAACCTGTCTGAGGGAGAAATTTGTCAGTATTGTGGTCAGGAAGGTACTAAAACTGATTCATAGTATTGTCTTTTCCACCAGCTTTTAGTGCGGCATCACCAGCAAAGTATTCTTTATGATCGTCACCCATATCTGATCCTGCCATGTTTTGATGTTTAACACATGCAATACCCTGTCTAATTTCTTGTCTCTGAATATTTTTAACATACCCAAGCATTCCTTCAGAACCAAAATACACTTTTGCAAGATTATCAGTTGATAGAGCTGCTGTATGGTAAGTTGGTAAAGTAATTAAATGATGAAAAATACCAGCTTCTCTGGATGAATCCTCTTGAAAAGTTCTTATCTTTTCATCTGCTTCAAGTGCGAGATCCGTTTCATCATATTTTTCATTCATTAATTCATCTCTTTCATAATCAGAGACATCTTTGCCTGATTCAGCCCATAAATCATAAACTTGTTGTCTAAAATTCAGAGTCCAATTAAATGATGGACTATTGTTATAAACTAGTTTTGCGTTAGGAATAGTTTTTTTGATTTCTTTTATCATCGAACCTATTTGACCAATGTGTGGTTTCTCTGTTTCAATCCAAATCAAATCCGCACCATTTTGTAAACTGGTAATACAATCTAAAATACAACGATCTTTACCAGTTCCTTCTTTGAAGCGATAAAGATTAGATGGTAGACGCTTTGGTCGCACAAGTTTACCATGCTGGTTAATCATCACATCTCCATGATTCATATCACTTTCTTTAACTTCTTCGTTATCTAAGAAAGAATTATATTGATCACCTAAATCCCCAACTTCTTTGGTAATTGCTATTCTGGCAGTGAGGCCTGCTCCAAGAGAATCAGTTCTTGCAACAATTACTCCTTCATCTACACCAAGTTCAAGAAATGCATATCTGACAGCATTTAATTTTGCTAAAAATTCTGCATGTGGAACAGTTACCTTACCATCTTGGTGACCACACTGTTTTTCGTCTGATACTTGATTTTCAATCTGGATAGCACAAGCACCAGCTTCAATCATTTGTTTAGCCATTAAATATGTTGCTTCTTCGTTGCCAAAGCCAGCATCTATATCTGCAATAATAGGAACAATATGTGTCTCAAATTCATCAATCTGATTGATGATTTTATTTCTTTTATCTTGATTATCCTCATTATCTAATTTTCTAAATAGATCACCTAATTCTCTTGCATCAGCTTGTTTTAAGAAAGTATAGAGTTCATCGATTAAACCTGAAACGGCCGTTTTTTCATGCATTGATTGATCTGGAAGAGGCCCAAATTGAGATCTTAATGCTGCAATCATCCATCCAGATAAATATAAATACCTTTTTTTGTTTGTTTTGAAATGTTTTTTGATTGAAATTAGTTTTTGTTGACCAATGAAACCATGCCAACAACCTAAGGATTGCGTATATTGGGAAGGATCATTATCATAATCCTCCATATCACGGCGCATTATGGATGCAGTATATTTAGCAATCTCTAAACCAGTCTTAAAGCGATTCTGCAAACGCATCCTTGCTAAATATTCAGCATTTATGTTTTGCCATGAATCGGGATAATTTGATTTTGTTTCATGCAGTTCTTTAATTAAATTAGAATATTTGTAATCCATTTGCTACCTCTTTTCTATTATATGATACGGACACCTAAAATATTAGAACTTTTTAGTTAACTGATCTGCAATTCCAATATATTTTTTTGGAGTTAGATTCTTTAGGTATGTTCTATTTTCTTCTGTCAATTTTAATTTATCTATAAGATTGAAATAAAATTCCTTATTAATTGGTTGTCCTCTTGTAAGTTTCTTTATAGTTTCATATGCATCATCGTTTCCTTCAAGACGTAATATAGTTTGAATAGGTTCTGCTAAAACAGCCCAATTTTTATCTAATTCTTCATTAATAATTGTTCTATTAGGTTGAATTTTAGTGAGTCCTTTGAGGCATGATATGTGTGCAAGTAAAGCATAACCAAAAGCAACACCTATATTTCTTAAAACTGTTGAATCAGATAAATCTCTTTGAAGTCTAGATTTTGGTAATTTATCAGCAATAAACAGTAATAAGGCATTAGATAGCCCCAAATTTCCTTCAGAATTTTCAAAATCAATAGGATTTACTTTATGAGGCATTGTAGATGAACCCACCTCATCTTTGCTTAATTTTAATTTAAAAATATCATTTGATATGTATAACCACATATCTTGGTTTAGATCTAGAATAATGTTGTTTATTCTTACAAGAACATGGCATAGGTTTGAAATATAGTCATGATCTTGTATCTGGGAAGAGTGGATAGACAAATTAACTTTTTTATAATTAGAAAAAAATCTCTTCACCATCTTAATGGGGTTTGATTTATTATTAATGACAACGAAAGTATGATAATTTCCGGTTGCTCCTCCCCATTTTGCATAAGTAGGTGTGTTCTGCTCAAGAGCTTTTATAGCTTCTTCTAATCTACTAAAAAATATATAAAATTCTTTTCCTAATGTAGAAGGAGAGGCAGGTTGACCATGAGTTCTTGCTAAGAAAGCTAAGTTCTTGTTTTGAGTTGCTAGTTTTCTAAGTTGCAACTTTAATTCTTTTAGTTTAATTGCAACAACATTTTTACCATTATTAATCATCATTGCATACGATAGTGAATTTATATCTTCTGAAGTTAAACCTAAATGAATATAAGGTATGTATTTTTTAAGTTTCGAATCTTTTTTAAGATATTTTTTTATATAGTACTCAACTGCTTTTACATCATGATTTGTTTTGGATTCAATTTTTTTAATTTCATTGACAGATTTCGATGAAAAAGATGCTTTAAATTCCAGTATTTTTTTCTTTGATGCATTTGATAATTTGGTTGTATTAAAGAATCTATCAGTGAGTACAAATAGCAACCAATCAATTTCTATCTCAAACCTAACTTTTATCAGAGCTGACTCAGAAAAATAATTACTTAATTCAGAAGTATGCTTAGAATATCTACCATCTAGTGGTGATAAATTATCAAATGAATTTTTCACACCGTATTTTAGATAGATTTAGTTACAGTTTCAATTATCCCTCCACCAAGACAAATTGAATCATGATAAAAGACTGCAGACTGACCTGGAGCAGCCCCCCTTATATTAGACTCAAATTCTACCTGATAAGAATTTTTTTTCTTTATAATTTTGCATTCCGAAGGAGTTTGTCTATGCCTTATTTGCACTTTACAAAATAAACTATTGCCACTAAATTCCTTATTTATCCAATGTATATTCTTGATAGTAATATCTTTTGAAAATAATAATTGATTATCAACCCCTTGACAGACATATACTTCATTGAGTTTTGTGTTTTTATCATATACATACCAGGGTAACTCATCTTTATTTTTAACACCCCCAATACCAAGGCCCTGTCTTTGACCAATTGTATATAAAATTGAGCCATTGTGTTTCCCTAAAGTTTCACCATTAGAATTCTTTATGTTCCCAGGTTTAAATGAAATAAAATTTTTTAAAAAATCTTTAAGATTTTTTTCACCGACAAAACAGATACCAACAGAATCTTTCTTATTAAATACTGGTAAACTTATACTCTTCGCAATATCTCTTACTTCTGTTTTTAACAACTTTGACAAAGGAAAGATTGTCTTAGCAAATTCTTTTTGACTAACTTCATGCAAGAAATATGTTTGATCTTTATTTAGGTCTTTTGCTCTTTTTAAGAAGGTTCCTTTTTTTGTTTGCATTGTGTCAGCATAGTGTCCAGTAGCAATATAATCTGCACCAATTTGCATTGCATAATCATAGAAAGATCTAAATTTAATTTCTCTGTTACATAAAATATCTGGGTTTGGAGTTCTTCCTTTTTTATGTTCTGAAAGAAAAAATTTAAATACTTTTTCCCAGTAATCATCAGAAAAATTTGCTCTATGAAGAGGAATATTTAAGATATCACAGACTTTTTCTGCATCCTTAAAATCAATCTCTGAAGTGCATTCTTCATTGGGTTGTGACTCCCAATTCTTCATAAAAAGACCGATAACTTTATAACCTTTTTGTTTAAGCAAATATGCAGCAACAGATGAGTCGACACCACCTGACATTCCTACTACTACTGTTTTCATTTCTTTAGATCAAATTCATAAAAAAAATTATATTTAGAGTATAATTCACATCGTATTTTTATTAAATTATAGAGGTCATAAGTTGTCTTACAAACATATTAAAGTTCCAAAAAAAGGTGAAAAGGTTATTGTTTCTGATGGAAAAGTAAAAGTTCCTTCAAATCCAATTATTCCTTTTATTGAAGGTGATGGTATCGGAACCGATATTACCCCAGCAATGATTGCTGTTGTTGATGAATCAGTTAAAAAAGCCTATGGTGCAAAAAAACAAATATCATGGATGGAAATTTATTGTGGTGAAAAATCTACTAAAGTATATGGAAAAGATGAATGGCTTCCTAATGAAACAATAGATGCTTTAAAAGAGTATGGTGTTGGTATTAAAGGACCTTTAACTACACCCGTTGGAGGTGGAATTCGATCTTTAAATGTTTCACTTAGACAATTATTGGATTTATATGTTTGTTTAAGACCAGTTAGATGGTTTAAAGGTGTACCAAGTCCTGTAAAAAAACCTGGAAATGTTGACATGGTAATTTTTAGAGAGAATTCTGAAGATATCTATGCAGGTATTGAATTTGCAGCTGATAGTAATGATGCAAATAAACTAGTTAATATTCTGACAAAAGATTTTTCTGTTGATCAAATACGTTTTCCTAAAAATGTAGGTTTGGGTGTAAAGCCTATTTCTGAAGAGGGTTCTAAAAGATTAATCTCAAGAGCATTTGAATATGCAATTGAACATGATCGTTCCTCTGTAACACTTGTACACAAAGGTAACATTATGAAATTTACGGAAGGATCCTTTCGAGATTGGGGTTACGAGTTATGTCGTGAAAAATTTGAGGGTGATGATCTTGATGGTGGACCTTGGCATTACTTCGTCAATCCAAATACTAAAAGAAAGATCATTGTAAAAGATGTCATTACTGACGCTTTTTTACAACAGATTTTATTAAGACCTAGAGAATATGATGTTATCGCAACAATGAACTTAAATGGTGATTATCTTTCTGATGCACTTGCAGCTTGCGTTGGAGGTATTGGGATTGCGCCAGGAGCAAATATTGGTGATGACTCTGCTTTATTTGAGGCTACACACGGAACTGCTCCAAAATATGCAGGACTTGATAAAGTAAATCCATTATCATTAATTTTATCTGCAGAAATGATGTTAAGACATATTGGTTGGTCTGAAGCAGCAGACATCTTGATACAATCTATTGAATCTACTATCAAAGATAAATATGTAACATATGATTTTGAAAGACTTATGAAAAAGGCAACTTTGGTTTCTTGCTCAGGTTTTGCAAAAGAAATGATTAAAAGAATGTGAATTTACCACAAGTAAATTCTGAATCTCTTGGTCTCAAAGATAAAACTCAGACAAAAAAACCACCTTTATATAAGGTAGTACTTCTTAATGATGACTATACACCTATGGACTTTGTTGTATTGATATTAAAAAAAATTTTTAATTTTGATGATTTGTTAGCACATAACATAATGATGAAAATTCATAACGAGGGTAGGGCAGATTGTGGCATTTTTGTAAAAGAAATTGCAGAGACAAAATCTTTTGAAGTAAATAACCTAGCACAAACCAATGAACATCCTTTAAAATCTATCATAGAACCTTGTGAGGAATAATGTTTAGCAAAGAGTTAGAATCATCAATATCAGGATTATTTGAAGAAGCTTCAAAGGCGCAAATTCAATATATAACTGTAGAGCATTTACTACTTATGGTTTTGGATGATCCTGAGGTCAATACTGCGTTAACAGAATGTAGATGTAATGTTGAATTATTAAGACAAGATATTAATGAATTTTTAACTGATACTATTATTTTTAGTAAGTCAGAAAATCAGGCACAACCAACACTAGGTTTTCAAAGAGTCCTTCAAAGATCCGTTTTTCATGTTCAATCATCTGGAAAAGGTTTGGTTAATCATATAAATGTTCTTGTGGCAATTTTTTCAGAAAAAGAATCTCATGCTGTATTCCTTTTAAATAAATTTAATGTTTCTAGACTGGATATAGTTAATTTTATTTCACACGGTATTTCAAAAGATGTCACTTCTGAAAACGAAATAAATGATCCAATTGAAGAAGTAAAAACAAAAAAAATAAAAAATGATTACTTAGTAAATCTCTTAGATGAAGCTAAAAATAACAAATTAAATACATTAATTGGAAGAGTTGATGAATTAGATAGATTGATTCAAATCTTAGCTCGAAAAAATAAAAATAATCCTATTCTTGTTGGTGAGTCAGGTGTTGGTAAAACTACAATAGTTGATGGCTTAGCTCTTAAAATATTAAATGATAAAAAATATAAGTCATTGAAGGAGTATTCAATTTATTCTTTAGATATAGGATCTTTAATTGCTGGTACAAAATATCGAGGAGATTTTGAAAAACGACTTAAGGAGGTTCTCAGTTTTTTAAAGAAAAAGAAAAACCCTATTTTATTTATTGATGAAATACATACAATCATCGGTGCAGGTTCAGCTGGTTCTTCTTCAGTTGATGTATCAAATCTTTTAAAACCAGAACTTGCAAGAGGAAATATTAGGTGTATTGGATCAACAACATATCAAGAGTATAGAAATATCTTTACAAAAAATCAGGCTTTATCAAGAAGGTTTCAAAAAATTGATGTAAATGAACCAACAGTTGATGAATGTATAACAATTTTAAATGGTGTAATTTGTGAATACGAAAACTATCATAATGTATCTTTTTCAAAGGAATCCATTGAGTCAGCAGTTCATTTATCAAATAAATATATAAACGATAAATATTTGCCCGATAAAGCATTTGATGTAATTGATGAAACTGGTGCTTGTATAAACTTAAAAAGAAAAAATTCAAAGACTACAAAAATCTCAAGTGAAGATATTGAAAATACAATTTCTTTTATGACTAAAATTCCAACTAAAAATATTTCTAAAGATGAAATTGTCAATCTTAATGATATAGAAACCAACTTAAAAAGAGTCATTTTCGGCCAAGATAAAGCAATTAGTGTTATTTCTAATGCTATTAAATTATCAAGAGTTGGATTAAGAGATGAAACTAAAACCATAGGTTCTTTTCTGTTTACTGGACCGACAGGAGTTGGTAAAACAGAGATTAGCAAACAATTAGCTAATATCATGGAAACACAATTATTAAGGTTTGATATGTCAGAATATATGGAAAGACATTCCGTTTCGAGATTGATAGGGGCACCACCAGGATATGTTGGTTCTGATCAAGGTGGTTTATTAACAGATGCTATAACAAAAAATCCTAATAGTGTTGTGTTGATAGACGAAATCGAAAAAGCTCATCCAGATATATTTAATATACTCCTTCAGGTTATGGATGCTGGTGTACTGACTGATAATCTGGGCAGAAAAGCAGATTTTAGAAATACCATTCTTATAATGACTACAAATATAGGTGCAGAACTTCTGAGTAAAAGAAATATTGGTTTCAATGAGCAATCTAACAAGTCAGATGCTATGGAAACCTTAAACAGGTTATTTTCGCCTGAATTTAGAAATAGGCTGGATGAAATAATTCAATTTAATTCATTATCAGAAGAAGTAATATTATCAGTTGTTGATAAATTCCTTGTTCAGTTGCAAGCTCAACTTGATCCTAGGGCTATTGAGTTAATTTATGATAATACATTAATTAAATGGGTAGCAAAGAATGGTTATGATTCTGAAATGGGAGCAAGACCTATGGAAAGATTTATCACCGAGAAAATAAAAAAACCACTAGTCGATAGAATTTTAGACTCGAAATACAAAGACGGTGGTTCTATCAAGGTAAGTATCAAAGGCAATAAAGTAATATTTAGGGAGATAAAATCTAAAACAAAAGTGAAAAAATAAACTTATCTTCCTCTAAAAGTAATCCTGCCTTTAGATAGATCATAGGGAGACATTTCAACTTTAACCTTATCTCCAGTTAAAATCCTTATATAATTTTTTCTCATCTTTCCAGAAATATGTGCAGTGATCACATGATCATTTTCTAATTTAACTTTGAAAGTAGTATTAGGCAAAGTCTCAATAACAAGACCTTCTAATTCGATATTATCTTCTTTTGCCATGGTGGGTATGATACATTAAATACAATTATTTTAATATTATGAAAACAATCCAAGTTTCAAAAAAATTTAGAGTAAAATCTGAAGAACTGTGGAGAGTTATTTCAGCTAAAGAAAATCTAAATCTTTACCATCCATTCTGCAAATCTAATGTTGCTCTAAATTGGCCAGGTAAAGACTCAATTGATGAATTAACTTATTTAAATGATAGGACATATAGAAGAGAATTTTTTAATTGGAGAGAGGGTAAAGGTTATGATTTACTAATTACTTATGGAAAGATTAAATCTTCCGTAAAATGGGAAATTAAAAGTCTTTCTAATGGTTCTCAACTAACCATAAAGTTGAATCCACAATTTAAACTTTCAAAGAACAGAATTCTGAATAGTATCTTAAGCAGGTTGTTTATTCCTTTGTTACTTAAGTCATATTTGAAACATGTTTTAAATGGATTAGATTTTTATTTGTCAAATGATCAAGTTGTTAAACCAAATCAATTTGGTAAACATATATGGTTCTCCTGATCTACTAAATATTTAACATAATATATATTATGCGAAATAGCATATCTTATGGATAGAAGAAATTTTTTAAAAACATTAGCAATATTAAGTCTATATGCCCCTTTTCTGCGTTTAAATTCATTTTCAAATCAAAGAATTGTTGTGATTGGAGCTGGAATTATTGGTACAACAATAGCATATGAGTTGTCTAAACTTGGTGTAATAACTACCCTTATAGATAAAAAATTTCCAGGTTCTGGTTCAACAGGATCTTCTTTTAACTGGATTAATGCTACATATCCTAAAACTCCATATGCATATAATTACTTAGCTCAATTAGGTATTACCCATTTCAAAAAACTTGAGAATGAATTAGATTTCCCAATCAAATGGAATGGATCCTTAGAATGGACAAATTCTATTAATTCTCAAAAGAATTTAATTAAAGATGTAAATCATCTTATGGATTACCCTACTCATACAAGGCACAACATAATTGATTATATTCAAGCCTCAACATATGAACCTAACATTAACTTCTTTGGAAATGAGAATATTGTTTTCTCTGAAGATGATGCTGCTTTAAATACTGATAAATTTATTCAAGTTTTAGTAGATAAAATTAAGTTTAATGGTGTAAATGTATTAAATAATTGTGAGTTTAAGAATATAAAGAGTAATAAGAATAAAATATTGTCTATAAATACTTCTCAAGGTGAAATTCAAGCTGATCAAGTCGTATTTGCATGTGGTATTGATACTAATAAAATTTTTAATAAAACTTTTCTCAAACCCCCTACTCCTGGAATTATAATTAAATCTAAACCATATAAAACAGTAATTAATAGAATTATCTATGGACCTGGCATACATTTTTATCAACAAGAAGATGGCAGAATAATAATTGGAGAACAAGGCATACTTTCTGCGTCAGAATTCAAAACTTCTCAAAATTATCCACCAAGATTTAAATCAAAATCTGTTGAATTAAAATACATAAATAAGATAAGAAATATAGGAAAAAAATTTTTTAACCAAATTAATCAACTTGAATTTGAGGAAATAAAAATTGGTTGGAGGCCAATACCACTTGATGAAAAACCTATATTAGGAAGACTGAGTTACAACACTAATATTTACCTTGCAAGTATGCATAGTGCTATATCTCTTGCCCCTATTGTTGGAAAGTATATTGCTAAAGAACTTGTTGAGAAGACGAAAATTCCTTTACTAAATAACTTTAGACCCGAAAGGTTTTTTTAATATAATAAATAATATAAATAAATTGGAGATATATTATGAGTGAATATGAATTACTAAATTTAATGTATATGGCATTTACACAAAATGCTATATATTTTGTTGGGATGATTTTTTTAACTTTTATTAGTTTTAACCTAGCAAATAGTTTAAGAGCTGCCATAAATCGAGGTGATGTTGTAAGAAATATTGCCAAAATTTTACTTTCAACTTTTGTGATTTTTGTTGGATTTTTCTTTTTAAATACAAGTTTAATTGGTGGTGGAATCTTGCAAAGTTACACAGAACAATTAATTGCAATTGATGCGCCATCAGGAATGAGATTATCAGCAATTGCTTCTGCACCTGGTGCAATTGGTTCACCACTTCAAGTCATCTTTCATATTTTTATTGTAATTTTTCAACTTGTAATGATTTGGTTTCCAAAACCAAAGTAAAATTAATGAGTTAGTTTCATGAAATTTAGATTAATCTTTTTATATTTAATATCTTTTTCTTTAACTGCATCGACTTTGATGGAGCCAACTTCCGTATCAAAAGATTTATATCAAATTGATATTTTAGATGGCAAATATGATTCAAGCATTGATAAACCAGATGAGTTTTTAGATTTTGAATATGCTACGAGAATTGCAACACCTGAACAAATAACAAGTGCTATAACTAAATGGCAAACTCAATCGAATAAGTTAAAAGTAGTTGAATATGCCAGATCGCATGAAAATAGACCTCTTCATGCGATTTTTATTTCATCTCCTAAAAACTTAAAAAATTTGGAAGAAATTAAAAAAGACGTTGCTAAATTATCAAATCCTCTAGAGACTTCAGACAGAGAAGCAAAAAAGATTATTGAATCTCTCCCTGCCATTGCTTGGATGGCTTACTCAATTCATGGAAACGAAACTTCTGGTGCTGATGCTGCATTAGGTGTCATATATCATCTTATAGCTAGTGAAGATCAAGAAATCATTCAATTACTGGATGATATGATTATAATTGTTGATCCATTAATGAATCCTGATGGAAGAGCTAGGTTTGCAAAAAATTTGGAGCAATATAGAGGTGTTGCTCCAAATTATGATGATCAATCTCTTATTCATACGGGAGATTGGCCTTATGGAAGAACAAATCATTATTATTTTGATTTAAATAGAGATTGGATTTACTTAACACAACCTGAAACACAAGGTAGAGTTGCTTTAATCAATACTTGGAGACCACAAATTCTAGTAGATGCTCATGAAATGGGATCACAAGATACATTTATGACTGGGCCAGCTCGTGAACCAATAAATAAGAATATTGACTACGATTTAATCAAATGGGGTAATGTATTTGCAAAAGATCAGGGTAACGAATTTGATAAAAGAAATTGGAGGTTCTACACAGGCGAGTGGCATGAAGATTTATACCCAGGCTATTCATTTTATGTTGCCTTTCGTGGAACATTAGGAATACTTTATGAGCAATCAAGAATGGCTGAAGATGGAGTAAGAAGACCTGAAGGTACAATACAATCATATAAAGAATCTGTTCATCACCAATATGTAAGCACCTTCTCCAATCTAAAAACATTAGACACTCACTCAAAAGAAATGTATTACGATTATTGGGATGGTCGAAAGTTTAATGTGTCTTCTGAAAGTAAATATGCAAATAGATCTTTTGTTATTCTTCCAACTAAAAATCACAACAGATTAAATGTACTTGCAGACAAACTTTTAAGGCAGGATATTGAAATATATCAAAACACTGAGTCAATTGTTGCTAACGATATATTATTGCAAAATGGTGAAGTAAAAGAGTCTTTTACAATCCCTGTTGGAAGCATGATCATACCTAATAGTCAGCCAGAAGCTCCACTCATTTCAGCTATATTAGAGTTTGATGCAGATATTGATGATTCAGTTCTTATAGAAGAAAAACAAAAGAGCATTAAAGATGGATCTTCATTAATGTATGATACTACTGCTTTTAATCTTACTATGATGTATGGATTACCTGCAGTAACTGTCCCACAAAAAATTTCAAAAAACTTACAAATATGGAACTCCCCTACTCCATTAGTTGAAGTTAATAAAGGTGCTGTTATGTGGGCTGTTGATGGATCAGATGATAGATCTGTTGCTTTTGCTGCCAGATTATTAGAACAAAATATACAAGTGAGAATTATTGATAAAGCTTCCACACTGTCTGGACATGATCTATCAAGAGGAAGCATTGCAGTAGTTGCAATGGATAATCCTAATATTAAAAATTTACATCTTTTAATTGATTCTGAAGCTAAGAACTTAAATATTTCTGTTATGTCAATAGAATCAGGTTTTGGACCTGATGCGCTTCCTGATTGGGGTGGAAGACATTTTAGATTACTTACAAAACCTTCAATTGCAATAATGAGTCATCAAAATTTTAATTCTTATGATGTTGGTGTAAGTTGGTGGTCGTTAGATCATCATCTTGGGATAAGGCATAGTCAATTAAACTCTGCCTTAACTGCATATGGAGATTTGAGAAGATATAACACTATTATTTTGCCAAGTGGTAATCCAGACCTGAGTGATTATGCTAAAAAAATGCTTATAGATTGGGTTAAACAAGGTGGCACGCTAATAGCTCACAATAATTCTACCAGGACCATAATGAACATGGATGAATTTGGGAATGTTAAACATTTAACTCAAACTTTTGATAACAGTAATGATTATCAAATAGATTTAATGAGAGAAATTTACTCAAAATATGAAAAGATTGATATATCAAATCTAGACAATGGTGTAATTAATTATAATTTATCCTATCCTTGGGAAAACTCTGATACTAAATTATCAAAAGATGATCTTGAAAAAAGAGATAAATGGCAATCATTATTAATGCCATCTGGTGCTATTGTTGCTGCAAGAGTTGATACTAGTCATTGGCTAACTTTTGGAACTGAAAATACTATGCCAGTTTTATATAGCAATTTTCCAATTCTAATGACTGGAAGTAACTCTCAGGCTATATTAAGAATTGGTGAATTGATACCCAATGAAAAAGTTACAGAAAACAGAGTTATTAATTGGTCTCATATACCATCTGGTTTTGATATAAATATCAAAATGAGTGGCTTAGTATGGCCAGAAGCCAGTCAAAGAATAGCAAACTCTGCTTATTTAACCCGTGAAAAAGTAGGAAAAGGACAGATCATTTTGTTCTCAGGAGAGCCAAACTTCAGGGGTGCAGCTAGAGGTACAAATCGTTTATGGTTAAATGCAGTAATTTATGGAAGTGGTTTAGGTACTGACCCAATAATTAATCCATAAATTAATCTGATAAATAAAAACCAAATCCCTCCTGCAATTCAATAATGTCGTTAAAAGAAGGTTTTCTTTGTTGTAGGTAGAAATCTTTTGCTTGTTCAGGAAATAAAATAAAATTCAATAAATCTGTATCTGAGTTTTTTATTTTTTTTAAATTATTTTCTTCACAAAAAGAAATAAAATCTTTTTTCAAAATATCAACATCAAAATGATCAATTTCATGTAATTGATAATCTTCTACCTTTCTTTGTAAATCTAAATCAACTACCCCTGGAATTTTTCCATAACCACCTCTAATTAAGTCTATAAATTCTTTATTAAGATTTTTGTAACGTTCTCCATCAATTATATTTGACAAAGCTTGCGCTCCAACTATTTGTGAGGTTGGCGTTACAAGTGGGATATAACCAACATCTTTTCTTATTCTTGGAATTTCTTTAATTAAATCCATTAACTTATGTTGTTTCTTTAGATCAACAAGTTGTTTTTCTAAAATGCTTAACATACCTCCAGGTACTTGATTAGTTAACATTTTCACATCAATACCTTTCATTGAACCCTCATATTTAGAATAATTTTTTCTAATATTTTCAAAATACTTTGAGATCTCAGTTAACAATTCATTATTAAATGGTGAAGATCGATTGTCATACATCATCGCAATCATACTTTCAGTAGCAGTGTGCGCATATAAATTACTAAATGATGAGATCGAGGTATCAATATTATCAACCCCTGCTTCGAAAGCCTTAAAATTTGTTGCATCAGCTAAACCAGTTGTTGAATGTGTATGTAAATGAATAGGTATATTTAAGTTCTTTTTTAGTTTTTTTATTAAGGTATAGGCAGTTTTAGGTCTTAATAAACCAGCCATATCTTTTATAGCAAGTGAAGATGCTCCAATATCTTCAATATTTTTAGCAAGCCTCAACCAGTAATTAAGATTATGAATAGGGCTGGTAGTATAAGAAATTGTGCCCTGAGCATCTGTATCCTGTTTTCGAGCAAAAGTTATTGAACTTTCAATATTATCAATATCATTCAATGCATCAAATATTCTAAAAATTGCTACACCCTCTTTTGCAGATGTTTTAATAAATAACTCTACAACTGAATCGTGATATTTTTTGTATCCAACTAAATTCTTTCCTCTTAAAAGCATTTGTATTTTAGTTTGCTTAAGATATTTTTTTAAAGTCTTAAGTCTTTCCCATGGATCTTCATTTAAGAATCTTAGACAACAGTCATAAGTTGCCCCACCCCAGGCTTCAAGAGATGAATAACCTACAAGATCCATTTTAGATAAAATAGGCACCATATCATTTGTTCGCATTCTTGATGCAATAAGGGATTGTTGTCCATCACGTAGAACAACTTCAGTAATAGAGGGAAATATCACATTATTATTATATCAAAACAAAAAAACCCACATTTTAGTGGGTTTTTTTTAAATATTTATCTTAATCAATAAATACTGTGTGATCCTTGCCAGTTTCGGCAATTCTCACAACAAGCAGTTCCTGACATGTCCCCTCAGGTAGTTGAGGAGTATCTTCTTCACCACCATGAACCCAATCTGATCTTTCAAACCAATACTCATTTTTAGAGTAAGTTTTCCAATTGCCTGATGATTTAGATTGCGATTGACCATCAAGTACATAAACTAATGTGCCTGCAGCCGGATGAAAGTGTTTAGCTACACCACCTTCGTTACAAGATTTTCTTCTCTCAACATGCATACTCATGTTATCGCCCAGATCAAATACTTCTGTTGCTATTAAACCAGGGAATGCTGGTTGAGGTGCATGATCATCTGCAATGATTAAAATGGATAAAAATGAAAAACTAAAAATTAAAAATCTCATTTTAGGAACCATCAAAGTTTTTAACAAACTGAACCATTTGACTATGAACTCCAGAAACTATTCCAGTAGTTTCTTGAACAAAATCTTTATAGGTATCAGTTGCTCGGACAGCAGCTAAACCATCAGCAAGTTCTTGCATTGAATTAGCGCCAATATAAACCATGTGTGTTGAATATCTATTTCCATATGCAACAGCATTCAAACCAAATGAGCCATCAAATAAGTCTAAGCTATTTGACATTAAGTTTTTCCATGCCGAGGCATAATGCATCTCATGACCTCTTTCTACTCTGAAATTAAACTTTGAAAAAACACTATTTGTTTCCCAATCTCGACCAGATAATGCATTTTCGGTTACCCAATTATAGGTTCGATCAGTTTCGGTCGTTCTAGAAAAACTTGCAAGCATTTTTGCAGATTCAGGACAAGATGTAAAAATAGACCTCCCTTTTTCCATTTGATCATAATTATCATAAACAACTAAAATGAAATGGCTACTCGGCGATCCTCGAAGTGCCCATAAACTTACTTTCACATTTGATTCTTCTCTCCATTTATTTGCACATTCTGATTTATCAAACATATCAAGAGACTTCATAAAGGCTACTGGATTTGTTACTGAAAAATAGTTAAATTCGGCAACAGTCCCATCACTTGCAATCTCAACAGCATGGTCATCAGCTATAAGAAAATCTGAAGATACAAATAAAATACAAATTAATAAAATTTTTTTATACATAAAAACCTCTAAAAATATTTAAATATAAATATTAAATGTTTTTTTTAATTAAATCTAAAAAAATTAATACTTATAGGTAATAAAGTTAATAAAATAATAGAGATCCATAATATCAAAGAAAAACCTAATGCTATATATAAGGAATTTGGATTTAGATTTTTATAACTAAATTGAGTCCCAATACAAAATAAACCTAAATTTATTAAAACAATGCTTCCAATTTCAAAAATATTATTAATACTTTCTGGAATACTAAATAATAGATTTAGAGCTACTGCAAAAATAAAAAATATTATAAATTTTGGAATGGTAAAAAAAATATTTTCTTGTGTAGATTTAAATTTGTAAGTCACAAACAAAAGTAATGGAATTATCCAAAGTGTTCTAAATAGTTTTAAAGTTGTCGCAACTTCAGCTGATTCTCTATCAAATATTAATGCAGTACCAATCACATTTGCAGTATCATGAATTGCTAGAGCTGAGAAGAATCCAAATTCATATGTATTGAAATCAAAGACATATCCTATATATGGAAATATAATTATTGCTAAAGTATTTAAAAAGAAAAGGATACCGATAGAGATTGCTAATTGTTTAGATTGAACTTTAATTGTCGAAGCCAATGCGAGCATAGCTGATGCACCACAAATTGCAGTACCAGCACTGATAAGATAAACATAGTTTGTATTTAGACCCATGATTTTCCCAATTAGAAGACCTAAAAAAAAGGTGAAAATTACAGCAAAACTTATGTATAAAATGATATTAATATTAATAAAATTCAACACCTCGAAATTTAAACTTAAACCAATTAAAACAATAGCTACTTGAATTGGATAAGTTTTTAGTGAGATTGTTATAAAGTTTTTTTCTGGAGTTAAAACAAAACTAAAGAATATGCCTAAAATGAGAGATAATGCCGGATACAAAAAAATAAAAATGGGAATTAAAAAAATAAGAAGAAAGATATATAACATTAAATTAAATTATAATTGAGTCATGAAAAGAATAATATTTTGGTCTTTTATCTCTTTGATAGTAATTCCTTTAACTCTTTATCAAAGTCCACAAATCAAATTTAAACTTTTAGAAATATTTGCTGACAGAGTAAAACTAAGTCAGGACTTTATGTCTAATGATTCTCTTAACCTAGTTTTATGTGGTTCAAGATCACCTCTGGCAGCACCAGGAAGAGCAGAGACATGTTTTATTGTAAAAGCTGGGAATGATTTATTTATAATCGATTCTGGCAACGGCAGCGCAGCTAATATTTTAGCTTGGAACATTCCATTAAATAATCTTAATTCAGTCTTGTTAACCCATTTACATTCTGATCATATTGGAAACTTAGGTGAGGTTCATCTCCAAAGTTGGGTCACTGGAAGAACAGGTAAATTAAAAGTATTTGGACCTAAAGGAACCAAAGATGTAACTGCAGGATATGAACTTGTATATAAAAATGACTCTATCTATCGAAATGAGCATCATGGTGATGCAGTTGCTCCAATTGAGAATTTTGGATTTGAAACATTTATTATCAAGGATAATCAAGTTGTAATAGATCAAAATAATCTTAAAATTACTGCCATAAAGAATTGTCATGATCCTGTTCATGAAAGTTATGGATATTTAATACAATATTTTGATCGCAAAATTTTAATAAGTGGAGACACTGATCACTGTGAAAGTATTATTATAGCTGCAGAAAATGTAGATATATTAGCTCATGACATACTGTCTACAGATATTTTAAATTTAACACAAGCAAGAATGGAAAAAGAAAATATGTTGACAAGGTCAAAAATTATCCTTGATGTTCAAGACTATCATGCAACTATCCCTGAGGTGATTGATGTGATGAGACGATCTAATGCCAAATTTCTTTTGACATATCATATGGTTCCGGCACCAACAAACAGTCTGACAGAAAGTGTTTACGTAAATTTATTAGATAATGCATTAGATAATTATGCAATTGGTGAAGATGGGATGGTATTTGAGTTACCTATTGGATCAGAAGAGATTATACAAACCTCGCTACAATGAGGTTGCTAATTACGATTCTTGTTATAACAGTAATTTCTATAACAGTTCTGTGGTTTATTCGATTGTCAATAATACCCAATGAGAACAAAAGTATGCTATCTTCTGGACTACCTATGAGTGAAGATAAACATGAAACGGCACTAAGTGATAATGTATTTAACAATGCATTAAGACCTAATGCCAAACAAATTACTCGACTTGTAACTGGTGATAATAAATCCCCTATCTATATGGTTAATCTTCTTAAATTTAAAAAATATGCTAATTATCCTGATAAAAGACTAACAACACTATCAGGTCAGGAAGCTTACTCAATATATGCAGAGGAATTAGAGCCCTATTTAAAACAAGTTGGGGGGGAAATAATTTTTAAAGGAGAGGTAAATAATTTACTAATTGGCACAATAGATGAATTATGGGATGCTGTTGCAGTAGTTTATTATCCAAGCAAAAATGCACTTCTTAAAATGATTAATAATACAGATTATCAAAAAATTGAAATTCATCGCCAGGCAGGTCTTGAAGGTCAACTAAATATTGAGACAACATCTTATCCTTTGCAACAAACTAATGATTGATTTATATACTTCTCCTACCCCAAATGGTCATAAAATTTCTTGTACGTTAGAGGCTTTAAAAATTCCCTATAAGACTCATGCTATTAATCTTATGGAAGGTGAACAATTATCAAAAAATTTTTTAAAAATTAGTCCTAACGGCAGAATACCTGCAATAGTAGATTCCGAAAATAATTTATCAATTTTTGAATCGGGTGCAATTTTAATCTACCTTGCAGACAAAAAAGGTGAGTTGATTCCAACATCTACAAAAGAAAGATCAAATGTTATTCAGTGGTTGATGTTTCAAATGTCTGGGATTGGGCCCATGATGGGACAAGCTAATGTTTTTTTTCGTTACATGCCTGAAAAAATTCCAACTGCTATCGATAGATATCAAAATGAATGTCGTAGGTTATTCAAAGTACTTGATAAACAATTATCAAAGCAAGACTGGATTGCAGGAGATTATTCAATTGCTGATATTGCAAATTGGTGTTGGGTTCGAACATATAAGTGGTCTGGTGTTAATGTTGAAGGATTAGATAATCTGATGTCTTGGTCTAAAAGAATGTATGAACAACCAGGTATGTTAAAAGGGATTGAAGTACCCTTTAAAGTAGAAAATCTTTTAAAAAAAGAAAATGCAGAGAAATTTATAAAAGAATCAAATAAGATAATTCAAAAATAATATGACTGATAGATTGCAAGTTTTTGGTGCTACCCCTTCCCCGTATACGTTAAAACTTTTAGCTTTGTTAAGATTTAAACATATACCTTATTCAATCCATTGGGGTGACATTACTTCAAATCTAAAAAAATTTAATTTAGAACCAGCAAAACCATCCCTTTTACCTTCAGTAATTATGGATTCAAACAATTTAAAATCAGTGTCAACAGATACTACTCCAATTATTGAAAACTTGGAAATTACTAACCCCCTTCGACCGGTTTTACCAACTCATTCAGTTTTAAAATTCTTAAATTATATCCTCGAAGATTTTGGTGATGAATGGATGACTAAGTATATGTTTCATTATCGTTGGCATTTCAAAAAAGATGCTGATAATGCTGAAATTTTACTTCCGTTAACTAACTATATGAACATTAGTGATGAAGATTTACATACTTTTGGCAAGTTTATCAGTTCTAGACAAAAAGAAAGATTATGGGTGGTTGGATCGAATAAAGAAACTGCCAAATTAATTGAACAAAGCTACATTGAGTTATTAGAATGTTTAGAAAAACATTTTAAACAACACTCATTTTTATTGGGTAATTTTCCATCATCAAGTGATTTTGCATTTTTTGGTCAACTCCAACAGTTGATAAATTTTGATCCAACACCCAGAGCGTTAGCACATAAATACTCAATGAGGACTGTTGCTTGGATTAATAATTTACATGACCTTTCTGGGTATGATATCGATGATCGTAACGAGATTTATGATAACGATATAATGTTATCTCTAAATATGCTATTTCAAGAAATCAGTAAGTTGTATGTCCCCTGCATGGTAGCTAATCATCAAGCCTGCAAATCCGGTGACGAGACTTGGGAAATTGAAATAAACGGTTCAACTTGGAAACAAAAATCTTTTAAATATCAATTTAAATGTATTGAATGGATTCGTGAACGCTTTCAACAACTCTCATCGGATGATCAAAAAATAATAAGAGATTTTTTTGAGAATACCAATTGCCATGATCTTATTAAGGTATAAATGAATAAAATCCTAGCAGACAAGCATTTAAGTTTGCTTCTGGTAGGATTTTATTATCTTGTTGCTTTTACAATTGCATTATTTATAACTGTTTCCCTTTTTAACTTATCAATAACTAATCAAAATCTAATTGGTTTGGTTACCTTCTTATCAGAACTAAATAAAATGGGTATAGCATATTCATGGTGGTTTATATTAACTTGGCATATTAGTGCCACAATCATTATTTTTATATTCAGTAAGTTACATAATAATTCCAGTATCTATGATCCATTCTGGCATGTAGCACCAATACCTATTGTTATTTTTATGTGTTTTGATAATTATTTTATATACAAAGATTTATTAGTAATTTTTCCATTTCTTTTTTGGTCATTACGTCTTACTTATAATTGGTACAAAAATTGGCAAAATCTTTACCATGAAGATTTTCGTTACATTGATCTAAAAAATAATAATAAGTTATTAGCATTTATTAATGATTTTTTTGGGATTCATCTCATACCAACATTAATCGTAAATCTTGCATTATTTCCCATTTCACTTCAATTGGAATGGGAAACAGAGTTCAGTTTTACATTAGTATTAGCATCTGTATTTACGTCTACTGCTGTGATACTTCAAGCTGTTGCAGATGAACAAATGCGGACCTTTAGAGCTGATAAAAATAATGTTGGAAAAACAATGAATATTGGTTTATGGAAATACTCACGTCACCCTAATTATCTTGGAGAAGTTTTATTTTGGTTTGGTATTTACTTTATTGGACTATCTGCTATGAATCTATACTGGATGCTTATTTGTCCTACGATTATGCTTATGCTTTTTGTATTTATTTCCTGTCCAATGATGGATAACAGGAGTCTAAAAAGAAGACCGGATTACAGAGAGTATATGAATTCAACTTCTCAACTTTTTTTGTGGTTTCCAATGCAAAAATAATAAATTCTTTTATTGTTTTTCTTATTACAATTTCTAGTACAATATTATTTTCATAACATTACGGAGGTTTTTATGGAATTAATGGAGAGTGCTTGGTTAGAAATGGGTCTATGGGATTTATTTCAACAAGGGCGTGGTGCAAATGCATCTTTTGCAATAGCTATGGTTATAGCCGTTTGGGTTGCTGCAAGATTTTCAAGTGTAGCATTAGAAAAAGGAGTCAACGTAGTTGGCAAAGTTATATTAACTTTATTTGCACTTTCAGTTTTAATGGGCGGAATGAATATTGTACAATCAACTGAGGTTGTCTGGACAGCTCATGCTAATGCTTTAGCTGGTTTAGATGCTGCAAATGGTGATCTTGATTTATCGTCTGGATCACAAGTCTATGTAGAATCTGGAGGTTCAAATTCACTTCGAATGATTGCTGGTTACGTTTTTTATATAACTGGTTTTTTAACTGCAACAGTTCAATTATGGTTTGATACTAGCAAATAAATTAAACTGATTTAAACAAAGATGCCTGTATAAATTACAGGCATTTTTTTTTACAATTTTGTTATGAGTGAGTTTGTACCTAAAATTCTTGTAATAGCTGGTTCAGATTCTGGTGGAGGAGCTGGGATTCAAGCAGATATTAAAGCAATTACTTATTTCAAGGGGTATGCAATGACTGCTATTACTGCTGTAACTGCTCAAAATACATTAGGTGTCCAACATATTTACCCACTGCCGCTTGATGTAATTAAAGATCAAATTACATCTGTATTGGATGATTTAGATCCTGATGTAATAAAAATTGGAATGATTGCTGATGTAAAATTACTTCAATACTTAAAAGATATAATCTTTGATAAAAAAGTTGTTTTGGATCCTGTTATGGTTGCAACTTCTGGAGATGTTTTGGTACCTCCTGAAGTGATAGCTTATTTAAAAAAAACCATTTTAGGAAAAAGTTTTTTAATTACACCAAACCTTTATGAAGCAGAAATTCTAGCAGATATGAAAATTAATTCTTTTGAAGACCAAATAAAGTGCGGAAAAATTCTTAAAAGTAAGGGGTGTAAAAATGTTCTCATAAAAGGTGGTCACACTGATAGCAGTGAAATTATAGATCTATTAATAACAGAAAATAATACAATTCATGAATTTAAATCGTTAAAAATACCATCAAAACACACACATGGAACAGGTTGTACTCTGGCATCAGCTATTGCAACAAATATAGCACTTAGGAGACATATTCCTAAATGCATTGAAACATCTATTAAATATGTTCAAAGAGGAATAAAAAATGCCCCAAATTTTGGTCAAGGCAATGGACCTATTAGGCATTTTTAGTTAAAGGTTTTAAATCCTTAACTGCATATATAAAAACTGTATCTAAAAGGGCAATAAATACTTTAAATATGTATTTGGATAAGGCTATGTAAAATGCAGAGAGCAAAGATAAATCAGTAGCAATCACCCAAGTGAAGGTGTACACAAAGGTATCAATTAATTGAGAGCACAAAGTTGAAACATTATTTCTTATCCATAAATGTTTGCCTTGAGTAAGATTTTTTAAGTAGTTAAAAAACCAAACATCAAAAGTTTGACTTATGTAATATGCTGTCAAAGAACCAATAATGAATGCAGGTGAGTATGATGCTAATACTGCAAGAGCATTGTGAACTTCTGAAGCAGATCCAGTCAAATCTGAAGGCTTAAATAATAGGCTTAAGAGCAGAGTTACTAAAACAGCAATATTAGCAAAGAACCCAATATTGACTGCCCTATTTGCTTCATTTTTTCCATATTTTTCATTTAAGAGATCAGTAGAGAAGTAAATACCTGAATAAAGTATCGCTCCCATACTAACAGTAAAGGTATTTCCAAATAGAATAAACTCACTTACCTTTCCACCTTGAAGATTTCCTAAGATAATTCCAAGGATTACTCCACAATAAAGTCCATATTTTCCGAAAAGTTTAAAAAGTAAAACAATTAGTAATAGATCGTAAAAAACAACTAAAAACCAAAGTGTTTCCTGCGAGAAGCCTTGAAAAAGACTTTCCATATAGTTAAATAGAGTCAGTTAATTCAGGGATAGCTTCAAATAAATCACCAACTAAACCATAGTCAGCTACTTGAAAAATAGGAGCATCTTCATCTTTGTTAATAGCAACTATAACTTTGGAGTCCTTCATTCCAGCTAAGTGTTGTATTGCACCAGAAATACCAACAGCAATATACAAAGAAGGAGCAACAATCTTACCTGTTTGCCCAACTTGATAATCATTAGGTACATAACCCGCATCTACAGCAGCTCTCGAAGCACCTACAGCAGCTCCTAATTTATCAGCCAAACTTTCTATAATTTGGAAATTTTCAGATGATCCAAGAGCTCGACCACCAGAAACAATTATCTCAGCAGCAGTGAGTTCTGGTCTGTCACTCTCAGCTAATTCATCTTTTACAAAAGTAGCATTTCCCATTGAATTTTGGGAGTCTTTAGATTCAATAGAAACTTCAGCATCAGTTACATTAGCAGCATCAAAAGCAGTAGTTCTCACACTTATAACTTTAATAGGATCACTAGATTTAACTGTTGCAATACAACTACCTGCATAAATAGGTCTTTTAAAAGTATCTTCTGATTCAATACTAATAATATCGGAAATTTGTTGTACATCTAACTTGGCAGCAACTCTTGGTAGAAAATTTTTCCCGAAAGTAGTTGCAGGTGCAAGAATATAACTATATTGATCTCCCATTGATGCAACAAGATTTCCAAAATCTTCTGCAAGAAAATTTTTGTATATTGGATCATCAACACTGATTACAGATTTTATATTTTCAATAGCAGCAGCTTGTTTTGATACTTCTGCTAGTTCAGAACCAGCAACTAAAACATCAATATCTGCAGATAATTTATGGGCAGCTGTAATTGTATTTAAAGTTGATGATTTAAGTTCATTATTATCGTGTTCTGCTATAACTAAAATATTCATGATAGTACCTTTGCTTCATTTTTTAATTTATCTACTAATTCAGTAACCGACTCAACCATAACACCTGCTTGTCTCTCCTCAGGTAGAACAACTGATAATGTTTGAAGTCGATTATTAATATCAACAGACATGTCTTCAACATTCATAATATCTAACGTCTTTTTTTTAGCTTGCATAATGTTCGGTAAAGAAGCATATCTAGGTTCATTTAATCTCAGATCAGTTGTAACAACAGCTGGTAAATTAACTTTAATAGTTTGTAGACCACCATCAATCTCCCTAGTGACAATTGCTTGGTTATCAGCAATTTCAAGTTCAGATGCGAATGTTGCCTGAGGGTAATCTAGTAAAGAAGCTAACATTTGACCGGTTTGATTGTTATCACCATCAATTGCTTGTTTGCCTAAAATAATCAAATCAGGATTTTCATTATGCACAACATTAACCAAACATTTTGCTATTGCAAGAGGCTCTAATAGAGATTGAGTTTCAACAAGAATTGCTCTATCAGCACCCAATGCAAGGCAAGCTCTGAGTTGCTCTTGTGAATCTGATTGCCCAACTGTGACAACAATAATTTCAGTAGCAACCCCTTTTTCTTTCAATCGAACAGCTTCTTCAACTGCTATTTCACAAAAAGGGTTTACTGACATTTTGACATTATTTAAATCAACATCAGACTGATCAGGTAGTGGTCTTACCTTAACATTGTAATCAACAACTCTCTTAACAGGTACTAGAATTTTCATAATTTAATAATATATATGTAATACGGAATTTGCGGATATAATTGTATAGTTTTTTTAGTAAATTCTAAAGAGTAAAGGAAGAAAATGGAAAGAGATGTAATGGAATATGATGTTCTTGTTGTGGGAGCAGGTCCTTCTGGTTTATCTGCAGCAATTAAGTTGGCACAACTTAATAAAGAACATAACAAAAATATTTCTATCTGCATTTTAGAAAAAGGTTCAGAAGTTGGTGCTCATATTCTCTCAGGTAATGTTTTTGAGCCCCGATCACTAGATGAATTAATACCTGACTGGAAGGATAAGCAGGCACCACTATCAACACCAGTAACTAATGATGTAGTTAAATATTTGTTAAATGAAAATACATCTGTAAACATCCCCTTTCCTGGTTTTCTAATGCCAAATTTTAATAATCATGGCAATTACATTATGAGTCTGGCTAATTTTACAAGATGGTTAGCAACAGAGGCTGAATCCTTAGGGGTTGAAATTTTTCCAGGTTTTACTGCTTCGGAGGCAATCATAGAAAATAATATTTTAAAAGGTGTAGTTACCGGTGAAATGGGAGTTGCTAAAGATGGATCCCATAAGCCATCATATCAACCAAGTATGGAATTAAGAGCAAAATATACAATTTTTGCTGAGGGTTGTAGAGGACATCTTGGCAAACAATTAATACAACAATTTTCACTCGATGAAAATAAAAATCCACAGCATTATGGAATCGGTTTTAAAGAAATATGGGATATAGACCCTAGTAATCATAAAGAAGGAACAGTAATGCATACCACCGGTTGGCCATCAACGGGAGCAGTAACCGGCTCCTATTGTTATCATGCTGAAAATAATCAATTATTCCTTGGATATGTCGTAAATTTAGACTATCAAAATCCTCATCTTAGTCCTTATGATGAATTCCAACAATGGAAACTCCATCCATCAATTAAGAAACTGCTAAAAGATGGTACGCGTGTTGCATATGGCGCACGAGCACTTGCTAAAGGTGGAATTCAATCATTACCTAAAATGTCATTCCCTGGTGGTTTATTAATAGGTTGTAATGCTGGAACTATGAACTATCCAAAAATTAAAGGGACACATACAGCAATGAAATCAGGCATGCTTGCTGCAGAGACAATTTTTGATGCCTTCCAAAATAATACAATACAAGATGAATTAAAAGAATTCCAAACTAAATTTAAGGAAAGTTGGTTAGCAAAAGAACTTTATAAAGCAAGAAATTTTGGTCCACTACTTCATAAGTTTGGATCTCTTTGGGGAGCAATGCTAGCTGCAATTGATCAATTTGTCTTTAGAGGAAAATTACCATTTACACTTCAAGTAAAAACACCTGACTACAAGTCCTTAAAAGCAGCTGATCAATGCTCACCAATTACTTATCCAAAGCCTGATGGTATTTATTCTTTTGATAAATTAAGTTCTGTTTACCTTTCGAATACATCTCATGAAGAAGATCAACCTTGTCACCTCAAACTTAAAGACCCTAACATCCCGATTTCACACAATCTTCCTATATATGATGAGCCAGCTCAGAGATACTGTCCTGCTGGTGTTTATGAAGTTGTAGAAGAAGATGGTTTAAAAAAATTTGTTATAAATGCTCAAAATTGTGTTCATTGTAAAACCTGTGATATAAAAGACCCTTCACAAAATATCACCTGGGTTACCCCAGAAGGTATGGGTGGACCAAATTATCCAAATATGTAATGTTTAAACTGCGCTACATACTTTACACCTTAATACTTTCTTTAATTATGTTTATAGCTTTTAAAGGCATTGATCTAATGAAAAATGTATCGAATGTTGATCAAGAAAAATTTGAAATGTTAATGAATTCAGAATACCAAAAATATCTTTACGATAATCCTATATCTGCATCTTATCTTGGAGATTTAAGATATAACACAAAATGGAACGATGTTTCTTTGGATAAAATAAAAGCAGATAATCTGCATGATTTAGCTATTATTGACCAACTAGAAAAAATGGACCTGTCTTCATTTACAGAAGCAAATATTCTTAATTTCAAACTATTTCTGGATCAGTATAAAAATCAAGTTGAACTCTATGAGTTTAAAATCTACCTGATGCCATTTAGTCACAGAGGTGGTATACAGCTGCAACATGAAACTGCTGAATCTTTGCCACTAACTACACTTAATAATTATGAAGACTGGTTAACCAGATTAGAAAATATCAATACTTACATTGACCAAATTATTATCCTAGCAAGGAATGGTGTTGATAGTGGTATTGTTCCTCCTAAAATTCTCATGCAAAGAGTGAAGAAGCAATTAGATTTTCATAATGTTTCTTCTCCCATAGATAGCCCTTTTTATAAAGTTTTTAAAAATCTTCCAAATACTTTGAGCAATGAAGAAAAAAATTACATAACTCAAAGGGCGCAAACAGTTATATCTGAAGTTGTAACTCCTGCTTATGCAAAATTAATACAATTCTTTAATGATGAATATTATCCAAATTGCAGGGAGACTATTGGGATAAGTGAAATACCAAATGGTGCTAAATACTACGAAACTTTAGCTCGTCATTTCACAACAACTGACTATGATCCAGATTATATTCACAACAAAGGTCTTTCAGAAGTTGAGCGAATTAAAAAAGAGATGTACAAAATCCTGGATCAAGTTCAATGGCAAGGTACATTTTCTGAATTTCTTGAGTACTTAAGAACTGATTCAAAATTTTATTTTGAAACTAGTGAAGAGTTATTTACTGAATATTTAGCAACCTCTAAAAGAATTGATCCTCTTTTAGTGAAATTATTTAAAGATCTTCCATCAATGCCTTATGGGTTAAAACCTATTCCGATGGAAAGTGCTCCAGATACTACTACTGCTTATTATCAACGACCAGCAGCTGATGGTTCAAGGGCAGGATATTACTATGTAAATCTTTACATGCCTGAAGTAAGGCCAAAATATGAGATAGAAGCATTATCACTTCATGAGGCAATGCCCGGGCATCATTTACAAATTGCCTATACCATGGAACTAGACTTACCTGAATTTAGAAAATTTGGAGGTTATACTGCATTTGTTGAAGGTTGGGGTTTATATAGTGAAAGTTTGGGTGACGAATTAGGAATGTATAAAGATCCTTACTCAAAATTTGGTCAACTCACATATGAAATGTGGCGTGCTGTAAGACTGGTAGTCGATACCGGTATGCATTACAAGGGCTGGACGCGACAAGAAGCTATAGAATATTTCCTCGACAATGCTGCTAAAACTAAACAAGATGTTATCAATGAGATTGACAGGTATATCAATTGGCCCGGTCAAGCATTAGCATACAAAATTGGTGAATTGAAAATTAAAGACTTAAAACAAAAGTCACAAGAGTTATTAGGTGAAGATTTTGATATTAAAGAATTTCATCATCAAATTCTTAAGGATGGAGGAATTCCTTTATATATTCTTGAGGAAAATATAAACAATTGGATCAATCAACAAATTCAATAGCTCTGATAAGTCCAAAATTCTTTGGTTTTAATAAAGAGACAGCAAAATCTAACCAATTTTCAGACTCATCCATTGCGGATAAAAAAAATAAAAATCAATCGATCAATATAAAAGAGCTAGCTCTTAAAGAATTTTCAAACTTTAAAAAGTACATTTCAAAAAAAGTTCATATAACTGAACTAAATCCACCAGTAAATGGACTTGATGGAATTTTTCCAAATAATTGGATTGTTTCATTTCAAGACAAAACAATGGATATTTTTAGTATGGCTGACCCATCAAGAAGGATAGAAAAGACTGAAGAAAATATTGCTCTTTTGTCTAAGCAATTTCAAATAAAAAATGATTTCACCTCATTCGAAACACAAAATTTATTTCTTGAAGGAACTGGTTCATTAGTCTTAGATAGACAGCATAAAATTGCTTATGCATGTATTTCGCCAAGAACATCTATTGATTTAGCAACATTGTGGGCAAATAAGAGAGATTTTAAGTTAATAACTTTCAAGGCAAATGCATCGAATAAACCTATCTATCACACCAATGTAGTAATGTTTTTAGGATCTACATTATGTTTTCTTGGCACTGAATCAATTATTGATTCTCCCAGATTAGAGGAACAAATTACTCATACTCATCAGATAATTAAATTATCTTCTTCTCAAGTAAATAAATTTTGTGCCAATGTGATTGAATTAATTGACTTTGAAGGAAATCATTTCTTAGCCATGTCTTCCACAGCATTTAATAATTTAGAAACTTGGCAGTTGGACATAATTTATAAGTCGGGTTTGTATATAGAACAATTTAGTATCCCAACAATTGAAACAGTTGGTGGAGGTTCTCTTCGGTGTATGATCTTAGAGTTATTTTAAATAAAGATATTTAAAAAGATTAATAAACTGATAGTTACAAGTATTAATCCAATCAATTTGTTTATAACAACTATATTACCCATCCAAAGTTTTGAAAGATAATTTGTTGTAATAATTTTTGAAAGAATTAAAAACCAAAGAAATGATGCAAAACCAAAATACAAAGGTAAAAAAATCTTCATATTATTGGTTAATGTTTCATTAATAATTGAGAACAGAGAAATAAAAAATATAAATGCTTTTATATTAAATAAGTTAGTTATCAAACCATTTAAAAAACTTCCAAGTTCAAGTTGATTAGCTGTTAAATTAGAGTCAGGAAATCTTAATGATAAAAAGCCCAAATATAATAAATAAGATCCTCCAATCATAGAAATAATTATGCTCAATGTAGAAATTGAAAATAAAATTAAACTGATGCCGTAAACAGCTAAAATAGAATGGATAGTCACACCTAAACCAATCCCAATTGAGCATAAAAAACCTGAAGCAAAACCATTTTTGGAAACTTCTCTTAAAATAATTGCAGTATCTGGTCCTGGACTAATGACTGCTACAAAATGAGCAATTACAGCTGAAATTATCATGAATAAATAATTTCAGGTTCAACTTCTAATGTGATACTAAATTCTTCTTCAATCAATGACTTGATTTCATCAACAAACTTAAGAACATCTTCTTGTTTTGCATTGTTTTTATTCACTATGACTAAGGCATGCTTTTGATACACATCAACATTGATATTATATTGGAATCTTGATTTTATTAATTCAATCATTCTACCTGCACCAAGCTTAATTTTTTCATCACCAACATCCCAAATAATGAGATCTGATTCTTTAAAGTTCTTCAAACTTAGATCTGCTTTTTTTATTATTGGGTTTTTAAAAAAACTTCCTACGTTAGGAATAATTGAGGGATTTGGAAGATTTGAAGACCGAATTTCAGATACTAATTCAGATAATATGATTGGAGATAAATCCTCAGATATCATACCTTTTTTTTTCATTAACACTTGAATAGAATCGTAGTGACAAATTAATTTATGAGTAGAAGGAAAATGAAAGTGTACAGCTGTTATAAGATATCTTTTCTTTTGGAAAATTGAGCTCCTATAAGAAAATTCACATTGTTGTTGAGATAACGTTATTTGATCACCATTTACTAAATCAACACAATCAACTGCTTTTATAAATTTTGAAATCTCAACTCCAAAAGCTCCAATATTTTGAACAGGAGCTGCTCCTACAGATCCAGGAATATCGATCAAATTTTCAAAACCAAACATATTATGTTGTAAACAATATTTCACTAATGTTGTCCAATTAATACCAGATCCAACTTTTACCTCATGCTCATTTATTTGCTCTATGAAATTTATTTTAGGTTGCACAACAGAAAAAGAAATATTTTCAGGCAAAACTAAATTAGTACCCTCACCTATTACTAAATAAGATTGATTATCATTGATTAAGTTAAGCAATTCATTGATTTCAGATTTGCTAGTGATTTGTATTAAATCATCTGCATAAGATTGAATATTTAACGCATTAGAAATTTTTTTAAGTTGTTTCATTATTTAAAAAAATTTCTAACCTGTTTAAGGTCAGCTTCTGTATCGACACCGATTGAATTATCTTCAATTACATTAAGATAAATATTTAAGTTATTTTCTAAAAACCGAAGTTGCTCTAATTTTTCTAATTCCTCTAATTGAGATATAGGTAAATTTACAAATTCTGAAAGTGTTTTCAAAGAGTAGCCATAAATACCTATATGCTTAAAATAATCTACAGATTGATTAGTAAAGTTATGTGGAATGATAGATCGTGAAAAGTATTGAGCTCGGTAATTTTTAGAAAAAGTCACTTTAACATTTGATTCATCCATCAATTCTTTCTCATTAGAAAACTTTGAACATAAAGTAGCAACATCAACATTTTCTGTATCTAAAAGTTTTGCTGTCATGTCTATTGATTTTGGGTCGATTAAAGGTTCATCACCCTGTACGTTAATGATTTTTGTTTCACTGGACAAATTAAGTATTTTTGCACATTGATAAACTCGATCACTCCCAGATGGAAGGTCATTATCAGTCATCACAACTTGATCTGTAAATGAATTGACATGATCAACTATTTTTTTTGAATCTGTTGCAATGTAGATTTGATCTGTTGAACATAATTGCACTCTTTCATAAACACGTTGAATAAGAGACTTTCCTGCAATATCGATTAATGGTTTTTCTTTAAGCCGAGAGGATCCTAAACGTGATGGGATAACAACAACAAAATCATTCATTAATGATATTGGGTCGGTTTAGTTTATTTAAAAGTTGATCAATGAAATCACTTTCAATTTTAGGTTCTACCGTAAGGTACCAGATTTTACTATTATTGAAATCCTTACATCTTGCAGCATCTTTTTCAGTCATCACAATTGGATGTTGATCTAAAAAATTAAAGTCAGTATCAATAAATTTATGATGATCTGGAAATGGATGCCGTTCTATTGAGAAACCTAGCTGTGTTAATGCATCAAAAAATCTTCCAGGATTCCCAAGTCCAGCAACTGCATGAACTTCTTTATGCATTGGCCACTCATCTATGGAGTAAGTTTTGCCTGATGATAAATGTACAAAACGGAATGGTTGAAGAGTCATAAGGTACTCATTCTCTTCAGTTGGACCCCCATTATTGATTTTAAAATCAACGGTATCTTTTCTTTTGATAGATTCACGTAATGGTCCAGCAGGGAAACACAAATTATTTCCAAATCTTCTTGCACCATCTATTACTAGTATTTCTACATCCCTACTCATTTGATAATGTTGAAGTCCATCATCAGAAATAATTACATCACAACTATATTTTTCTAGTAGTTTTTGTATTGCTCTGGGACGATTCTTATCTAAAAATAATGGCATGTTTAAATTTGATAGAATTTGAGCCTCATCACCAGATATTTGGTAAGGAGTTTCAGAGGTAACCTCTAATGTATCTTTAAAATTACCTCCGTAACCACGGGAAACAATTCCTGGTGAAAAACCTTCATCAGCAAGTGCTGAGGCAATATATCTTACAAGTGGTGTTTTTCCAGTACCACCAATATTTATATTACCAACCACAATAACTGGAACCGGTGCAGAGTAATTACTAATTTGATTTTTTAAAAATTTTCTTCTTCTTCTATTAGTTAAAAATTGAAATATTAATGTAAATGGAAATAGTAAATATAACCACAAATGCTTTTTATACCAAGCATTCACAACGAAACTTGAATTTGATTCTGTTTCTTCTAAAGGTTTGAGATATGAAATTTTTGTAATCTCACGTGTTTTCTCGACGATAGTCTCTTGGTATGCATTTTTATATAAGGATGCATAGACACCAGTTTCTTCAATTAATTGGTTATGTTTACCTTGTTGAGTTATTTTCCCATCATCAAGAACTAAAATTTGGTCTGCATTTTCTATCGTGGACAATCTATGAGCAATGATGATGGTGGTTCTGTTAGAAATCAGTTTTTCTAGAGATTCTTGGATCTTTTCTTCTGATTCCGTATCTAGAGCAGAAGTAGCTTCATCAAGAATAATTATTGGTGAATCTTTATAAAATGCTCTCGCAATTGCTAGTCTTTGTCTTTGTCCACCAGAAAGCAAGACACCATCATCTCCAATCTTTGAATTAATGCCCTCAGGTAATTTAGTAATAAATTCCATACATCCAGCTAATTCTGCTGATTGCATTACTTTATGACTATCTATCTCATCTCCATAAGCAATATTTTTTTCTATAGTATCGTTGAAAAGTGTTGGAGATTGAGTAACAACACTTATAGATTGTCTTAAATGAGATAATTTATAATCTATATTAGGAATATCATCAATGGTTATTTCACCAGAAAATGATGAGTAAAATCTTAATATTAAATTTGCAATAGTAGACTTCCCAGAACCAGATTTTCCAACAATAGCGACTGTTTCAAGCGGATGAATTGAAATATTTATATCGTTGAGAACTTTTTTATCTTCTGAATAGGAAAAAGATACATTTTTAAAATTAATCTTTCCTTGTATCTTAGTAACAACTTCCCCACTATCTTTTTCATCCTCATAATCCAATTGATCGAATATCTCATTGGCAGCTGCCAAACCTTTTTGAATTATTCCATTCACACTGGAGAGTTGCCTTATAGGTTTTGCCATGAGTCCTGATGCAGTAAAAAAAGCAACAAAGGTTTCAGCATCTAATGATATTCCCAACGAGGAACCTAATGCAAAATAGGCCACCAAAGATAATGAAATGGAAACCAGTATTTGTATGATTGGTGTTGCCAAATTGCTCGTAGCTTCTAATTTAAGATTTTGATTCTTGTTTGATTTGTTTGCAGCAGCAAATCTATTATTTTCATAAGTTTCAGCACCGAAAGATTTTATTTCCACATGACCATTTACTGCTTCTGAAGCAATATGAGTGACATCTCCCATAGCAGTTTGAATTCTTTTAGCAAGACGGCGCAATCTTCGTCCAGCAATAAAAACAATTAAAGCAATCAAAGGCACAGTCACCACCAAAAGCAATGTGAGTTTCCAATTTAAATAAGTCATATAAACAAGTAAACCGATTAATAAAAATCCTTCACGAATTATTGTTTTAATTGCATTGGATGCAGCACCTGAAACTTGAGTGGTAGTAAAAGTAATTCTATTTATTAATTGACCACCTTGATTTAAATCAAAATACTTTTTGGGTAGTTGATGGAGTTTTTGAAATAACTGATCTCGAAGTTGATAAACAACACCAAAACCAACACGAGCCATAAAATAATTTCCTACAAAAAAACCAATACCACGCGCTGTAGCAATACCTATTAATGATAATGCTAAAAATTGTTGTAATTCACTATCGCTGTTTTGAATGAATCCAATAATCTGTCGAATCCATTCCACTGCTGCTATATCAGCCATTGCAAAAGTGATAAACCCTACAATACTCAAAAGAAATGACCACTTATATTCTAAGGAATATCTAAAAAGTCTTTTATACGGATTTTGTTTCATTGTGATAATGTTTTTATTTTAATGTCAATAAAGTTATTTTTTTGAAGTAAATCCATAATTGCAATGGTTTGCTCATGATAGACTTTTTTTTCAATACTCAAAATTACAACGTTTTCGACAGTTAAATTATCTAAAAGTGCCATTTCTAAGTTAATTTCATCATATTGATAGGTTTTTGATCCAATAATAATTTCTCCATTTGATTTAACAATGATTTGATTATTTAGATTGTCTTCATTAGATTCTAAATAATTAGACTCAGGTAAATCAATATTAAGAAATTGAGATTCTGAAATTTTTGAGGTTGCAACAAAAAAAATAACCAGGATAAAAACAATATCGATAAGAGGTGTAATCTCAATATTTACAGCAGGATTTGATTTAAGAGGAAATTTCATTATCAACCATCAATAAATTGTGATGTTTTTGCTTGAAGCAAAATAAGTAATTTATTAACTTTTAACTCAAAATGACGGTGCAAAATTATACCTGGTACAGCAATCATCAATCCAAAAGCTGTAGTAATCAATGCTTGCGAAATACCAGATGCTAGAAAATCTGAAGTATTAGCAGGATCCATTTGGTATGAAGCAAAAACTGAAATCATTCCAACAACAGTCCCCAACAACCCGAGTAAAGGTGCAACTGAGCTTATAACACCTAACATAGAAAGATTTCGCTCAAGCTGAAATTTTATTTCTACTGACTTCTCTTCTAGTTTAGATTCAAGAATCTGCCTTGGAGAGTCACGAAATTGGTGTGCAGTTATTAAAAGTGATCCAAGAGATGACAATTCACTGAAAACTCTTTCTTGGTAATCATCCAATATATCCCTATCAATAAGATTATGAATTTGTCGAGATAAACCTTGTGGTGCAACCAATCTTTCTTGTAACATCCAAAAACGTTCTATAGCAATGGAAACAACACAAATTGAGCAGACTAAAAGAGGCCACATAAACCAACCCCCAGATGAAAATAAATCAATCATTTTTTTTGTAATATGTTTCCGTTTTGTATTTCAAACACTCTGTCCATCATATTAGCAAAATTTATATCATGAGTAGCTAGAATCACTCCCATTTTTTCTAGATTGATTAAGCCTTGTAATAAATGTTGAATAGTACTTGAGTTTTCTTGGTCAAGATTACCGGTAGGTTCGTCTAAAAAAAGAAAATTTGGTTTGTGTGCAACTGCTCTGATAATGGCTACTCTATGTCTTTCCCCACCAGATAAGGTATTTGGGTAACGGTCTTTTACGGATAACAAATCCATTCTCTCAAAAAGATTAAGAATGTAATCAAAATTAATATTGCCATTAGATTTCAACTCACTTGGTAAAGTACAGTTTTCCAGACAAGTAAGATCCTCAAGTAAGTGATGTTGTTGGTATACAAATCCATAATGGTTAAGTCTTAATTTGCCTATCTCATTTGAAGTCATATTTTCATAATCATAATTTTTATTTTCAATAGACACTTGTACAGTCCCACTAGAGGCAGATTCTAATTTAGCCATCAAATGTAATAGTGTTGATTTACCAGCACCAGATTTTCCGATGAAAGCTATTGATTCTCCTTGATTTATTGTTAGTGAGAAATCATTGATCACTCTATTTGATAAGGAATTCTCATCAAAGGTTTTACTCAATTTATGAAGAATTAAACTATTCATCTCTTAAAACTTTTACCGGATCAAATCTGGAAACTCTAATAGCTGGCCAAATTGCAGACAACAAACACAAAGAAAAAGCAGTTAACATAATTGATATAACCTGGCTTATATCGATGTAATAAGGAAAATAATTAATGAAATAAGCGTCTAGCAGGGTTCTGTCAAACATAGTTTCAATCAATAAAATGATGCTATTAAGATTAATCGTTGTAATGAGACCCAAGATTAAACCTAAGGAAATTCCTATTAAAGATATGTATAAACCTTGAAAGATAAAAATAGCAACCAAAGTTTTATCAGGAATACCAATAGTCTTCATGATAGCAATTTCTTTTTCTTTGGTTTTCACACTCATAACAGTAGTAGATAAAATATTAAATGCTGCTACACCTACAATGAGAAAAAGTAGTAACCCGATAATCAATTTCTCTAATTGAACTGCTTGAAAAAGGGTCCCATGAGTTTTCTCCCAGGTTGAGGATGCATAACTAGTGTTGGCATTAGAGATTTTAAAAACAGTTTCTGATGCAATTTGTCTTGACTGCATTACATCGGAAACTTTTAATCTAATACTCTGAGTTTGGTTATCATAATTTTTTATTTTTTGACCATCATCGTGTGAAATTATTACCAAATTTTGATCAGGTTCAGCTTTCAGTTCAAAGATACCTGAAATTTTAAAAGTAAAAGATCTTGGAAATGAACCCAATAATGATGTTCTTACTTCAGAGGTCAAAATTGAAATCTCGTCACCCACACTCACACCTAGATATGCTGCAAGCCAAAAACCAATAATAATTTGTCCAGATTGAAGGTTACTAATGGATCCTGTTTTCATATGATCTTCTAAAATTGAGACATTTTTTTCATATTGAGGATCAACAGCTGTGAGCAGAACTCCTCTTGACTCTTTGCCATTAGAGATCAATGATTGCATTTGAATGAACGGAACGGCCTCCTCAACCTGATTAACTTTTAATATTTCTTCAATTAATTCATCATATTTATCAATTGGCTCTCTAGAATGAATTAATGCATGAGGAATTACTCCTAATATTCTATTTTGAAGTTCTCTCTCAAAACCATTCATCACTGACATTACAATAATTAGCGTTGCAACTCCAACCGTTAACCCGGCAATGGCCATAAATGAAGTAAAGGAAACAAAAAAACCTTTTTTAGATCTAAAATATTTAAAACCTAATTTGGCAGAGATGCCCATGTTATTTTAATAAGTTTTTAAGAACTGACTCTAAATTACCTTTATAAGGGGGTCTTATAATCTCAAACAGCTTATCGAATTTGAATCCCACTTGCTTATAAACAGTTTTACAATTTGAAAAATTTAAAAAACCGTCTTTGCCATCATATTTACCCATTCCAGATGGTCCAACTCCACCAAAACCAAGATCATTTTGCTGGATATGACCCATACAATCATTAATGGTCACCCCACCTGATGACGTTAAATTTAAGACAGATTGTTCCTCAGCTTTATTAGTTCCAAAATAATATAATCCCAATGGTTTGTCATGAGCATTTATGTAAGCAATTACCGATTCTAAATTGGTATAAGAACTAATTGGAAGTAACGGTCCAAAAATTTCTTCTTGCATTATCGTCATATCATCATCTACATCAACAATTAAAGTTGGAGGAATTTTATGTGCTTTTTGATTAGAAAAATCTTCTTTGGCAGGATTTATCTCGATGATGGTAGCACCTTTAGTTTTTGCATCCTCAATATGAGAAATCAAACGATTATAATGGTGTGCGTTTACAACAGATGTGTAACTATTATTATCGAGAAGTTTGTCGTAAAATTTTGAGGTTTCGTCTTGGCAAGCTTGAATGAAACTATCTTTAACTGATTCCTCAACTAAAACATAGTCTGGTGCTAAACAAATTTGTCCAGCATTTAAAGTTTTATTAAACATGATTCTTCGAGCTGAAACTTCGATATCTGCTGAAGAACTAATTATTACTGGTGATTTTCCACCTAACTCAAGAGTTACTGGTACTAAATTTTGTGCTGCAGCTTGCATTACCTTCTTCCCTACATTGCCGCTCCCTGTAAATAATAAATGATCAAATTTGAGTGAAGAAAACTCTTCACCAACCCCAATTCCTCCAGTTACAGTAGCAAGCTCAACTTCATCAAAGTATTTATCACATAGTGATTTCATTAAATCTGCTGTTATTGGTGTAAATTCACTTGGCTTATGCATTGCTTGATTACCAGCACTAAAGATCCCTGCCAATGGAGCAATTGAAAGATAAAATGGGAAATTCCATGGTGAAATCATCCCTACAGTCCCTAAGGGTTCAAAATGAATATAAGAACGAGCACCAAATATGCCATAGGGAAAGTTGGATTGTCTTTTTTCGGGTTTCATCCATCTTTTAAGATTTTTAATAGCATGACTAAATGCTGGAAGAGCAGCATAAACATCTGTTATTAATGATTGATCCAATGATCTCACTCCGTAGTCTTCATCTAAAGCCTCAACAATCTTGGATTTATTACTGATCAACATATCCTTAACTCTCTTGAGTCGATCTAGTCTTAATTTATAATCAGGTGGACCATTTTTAATAAAAAAAGATTTTTGGTCATCTAAAATTTTTTGTAAATGTGTATCAGGGGAAATATTCATATTAGGACCTATCCTTTTTATCTTTATTGTTGGTTTTTCTGATTGCGTTTCGTATTTCTGACCATTGATCGTCTGTTACTTCAGAAAGATTTGAAAAAGTTCCACCACCAGTGAGATATTGTGCACCGTCGAGGCCAATGGTTTGACCTGTTAAATACTCACAGCCGTCTGCTAATAAAAATGTTGCTAAATTTTGTAACTCTTCCATATCACCAGCTCTGCCAAGTGGGATTGATTTTTCATAACTGGATTCACTTAATTCACCATTAGGACTCAATCTAGCCCAAGCACCTTCTGTTGGAAACGGTCCCGGTGCAATTGCATTCAGACGAATGCCATAAGGTCCCCACTCTACTGCCAACGATTTGGTCATAGCATCCAAACCAGTTTTTGACATTGCTGATGGTACAACATAAGCAGAGCCAGTCCATACCCATGTAGCTAAAATGGAAACAATTGATGCTTTATGTTGCAGCTCAATAAGTCGAGTACCTACAGCATGAGTAACATAAAAAGTTCCATGGAAAACTATGTTAGCAATAGCATCGAAACCACGTGGAGATAAATCCTTGGTGGGTGAAATAAAATTTCCAGCAGCGTTATTCACAAGACCATCTAACGGTCCAGTTTGAAAAATAGATTCAATATAATGATCAACATCCTGGTAGGAACGAATATCAAGAGTTTGGTAATGGACTGGAGTATCAAATTTTTCTTTTAATTCTTGAGCAGTCTCTTCTAAAACATTATTTCTTCGTCCACAAATAAATATTTCAGCACCATGTTGAGCAAAATGCGTTGCCATTTCTTTCCCAAGACCAGTTCCTCCACCAGTGACTAAAATTCTTTTTCCTTGAAGTAAATTATCTTTAAACATTATCTAATTATATCTAAAATGGCATCAACCCACAGATTATCAGAATTTAATGACGGAACCATCTCCAAATGTTCTCCACCGTTTTCTTGAAAGAGTTCTTCGTATTCATCACCAATTTCATAAATAGTTTCCAGATTATCTGCAGTAAATGCAGGAGCAGCTACCAGCAATTTCTTTTTTCCATCCTTTGCTAAAGTTTTGATAACGTCATCTGTAAATGGTGCTACCCAATTTTTTGTTAATCTGGACTGAAAACATACAGTAAATTTATCAGGTGCTAAATTGATTCCTTGATTGATAAGTCTTGTAGTTTCATAACAAGTCGCTTTGTAACAAAATTTATTTTTATCTGTAATACCATCTTCACAATTATTATCATCACAAAGGTCATCTTCATAGATATCATTTAAGGCTTTCATAGGAAGACCGTGGTAACTAAATAGAATATGATCATAACTACCCAAATCATATTGATTCATACGATTCAACCAAGCCTCAATAAATAAAGGATTGTCGTAAAATTGAGAAATAAATCGTATTGCTGGGGTTGATCTAGTTTTTTTTAAACATCTTGCTACTTCATCGAATACGGATCCAGTAGTGGCTTGAGTGTATTGGGGAAATAAAGGTAAAACAATGATTTCGTCTAAATTTAAAGAACATAATTGATTAATTTTTTCTTCAATTGAGGGTTGTTGATAACGCATTGCGAACTCAACCTGAAAAGTTGGTAATCTTTCTCTTAATTGCAAAACAAGATCATTAGTAAGTACAGTTAGTGGAGACCCTTTATCAGTCCATATTTTCTTATATATCTTTGCTGATGAAAAAGCTCTAAAAGGAACAATTACCAAAGTAACAAGGATAAATCGCAATATAAAAGGCACTGTAATTACTTTTGGATCCATTAAAAACTGTCTTAGGTATTTAAACACAGCAAAATATCCTGGATTGTCAGGAGTACCTAAATTAATAATTAATAAACCTTTAGTTTTAGACATTTGATGACCTAAATATTGGATGTAACATTATAAAGAGAAAAAGGATGAAACATAAGATAGCACTAAAGTAATATAAGTATGAACTATTATAAATATATAAAGGCATAGCAATTATAGGAGTAAGAATATGCCCTATTGGGAACACTGATCCAAGATGTCCTGCTGCCTCACCCTGAAACTCAGGTTCTTGAGAAATAGAAATACCAGAGGAATTTGCTGGTCTAACCATACCCAAACCAATTCCACAAATAACAATTGATGAATAATACATTGCAATAGAATCTCCATATCCCATAACAATATAGGCACTAGTTAACAATATAGTACCGTATATCAGTAAATTATGATTTGACATTTTAAAACTATCTGTAAATAAGTACTGGCTGGCTAATGCAGAAATTGAAAATAAGAAAAAAGTTATGCTGATGAGTAAGGGTATATCATCAAGATTAGAAAATTTATCTGTTACATAAAATCCTATTGACTGTAATAGTGAAGCTTGTGTAAGACTAAGAATTGATGCAAAAACTAAGTAAGGCCATACGGTTGGTGCAAACATAGATAATTTAAATTTTTTAACCTCTTTTGCGACCATTTTAGTGTTTTCCATATTAAAAAAAGTTCCAATTGCTGCCACTATGCCTAAAAAAGCAAATGTATAAAATGGTGCCAATTCAGATAATAAAAATAAATAGCCACCTAAAAGTGGCCCAACAAGAGTACCAACCATAAAACTTGCCTCTAAACGTGCAAATTTAACTGTTCTTTTATTTACTGGAGTTATATCAGCCATATACGCAAAAGATGCTGGTCTAGTTGCGGAACCTAATAAACCATTGATCGATCTTCCTAAAATAAGTAATGGAAAAAGTAATGACAAATGAAGGATATTATTTTGAACCATATAAATAGGGGTAATTAATGCAACTAATGAAATTGCATAACCAATAAGTCCTAAGATTGCGATATTTCTTCGACCATGAATGTCACTTGCTCTACCCCATGTTGCGGATGTTAAAGCCCAAGCAATAGCTGAAATAGAGAAGATTACGGAAGTCTGAACCTCAGAAAGTCCTAAATCTCTTGCTAGTGGTGGAATTAAAACAAATGCAAAAGATTGACCAAGACCCACTGAAAATAAGCCAAACTTTAGCCAAAATGATGTTGAGTTCACTGTTTAGGTTATGCCAATACTTTCACGAACATTGCAAAGAAGGTCCTCTGCCATAGGCATAACCTTTTTTCCACCTTCATCCAGTAAATCAATGACATCTTGAGGATTTGATTCCAGTTTGAAATATTTATCTCTAATTGGTTCTAGATGTTTATCAGCTAACTCAAAAAGTTTATTCTTTGCGTCCCCCCAACTAATTCCTTCTTCATAAGCAGCTTTAAACTCATCGATCTCATTATTATCGGCAAAATAAGAATAAATCTTGAAGACATTACAGGTTGAATAATCTTTTGGCTCACCTGGTTCCAGTGAGTTAGTTACTATTTTTAATATTGATTTTTTTAATTCTTCCCGAGTTGATAGTAAGGGAATAATATTCTGATAGGACTTACTCATCTTTTTACCATCAGTTCCAGGTAAAGATTCTCCGTCTCCATCAATTAAAGCTTCAGGTATAGTGAAAATCTCTCCGAAAGTATGATTGAATTTATTTGCAATATCTCTGGTCATTTCAAGATGTTGGGTTTGATCTGGACCAACTGGAACTTTTGTTGCGTTAAATATCAAAATATCAGCTGCCATTAAAATAGGATAAGAAAACAATCCCATATTGATACCCTTATCGTCAGTCTCAGATTTTAATGCTTTATAAGCATGTGCTCTATTCATTAGTCCTTTTGAGGTAACACAGTGCAATATCCAACTCAGTTCTAAAATTTGTTTAATATCAGATTGTCTATAAAAAAAAGTTTTATTCGGATCTAATCCACATGCTAACCAAGCCATTGCAATCTTTTGAGCAGAAATAGCTACTTCCTTTGGTTTATTTACTTTAATGATAGAGTGATAATCAGCCAAAAAGAAAAAAGATTCATTTGCACTGTTAGCCAAATCAAGACTTGGTCTTATAGCTCCAAAGTAGTTACCTAAATGAGGTATGCCAGATGTAGTAATACCTGTTAAAATTCTTTCACTCATTTATTAATTATAAACTTTTACTAACTTAAAATTGGAAAACACCTCAGAAATTTTTAAATTAATAGAATCTGCTGATAACTTATTTCAGCAAGGATCTATAAAAGAGGGTCAAAGGCTTACCAGAGATATCAACTTTCAATTGAAGCAATTTCAATCAATACCAAGAAAATTATTACATAAAGTAAATTTTATTCGGGCTCAATCTAGATATTTTGATGATATTTCATCTTTTGCTGCAAATCCTAAAAGAGAAAAATTAATCAAAGAAGCATCGAAATTTGTTGAAAATACTCCTAAAGACATCAAACAAAGGGCTAACGAAATACATGATCTTCAATCAAGATGGCAACGGCTTGATCATAGTTCTCGACCAGCCTCAAGAAAACAATGGTCAGAATTTAGTAAAATCATAGATGCAGCATGGTTGCCATGTGGAAATTACTTTAACGAGCTAAATGAGATTAAAAATCAAAATGTTTTAAAAAAAGAAACATTGTTAGATGATTTATCTAATTTCATCAACACTAATAAACGGTTAGATCTAAAGTTTCTAAGAAAAAAACTTAAAAGTTTTGATGAACAGTGGAAAAATATATCACCTGTTCCAGATAAACTATTTCGTAAATTAAATCGACAATGGTATGAAACGCAGCAACCTATTTATGATGAAATTAAAAAAATAGAAAAACTTATAGAGGAGAAAAAAAATAAAATCTTAGATAATGTCGAATTAATATCTAATGAAGATAATGCTGAAAATATAAAACAATATCTGAACTTAAAAAAAGAATGGAATGATTTAGGAAGATTGTCCTATAAAATTGAAAAGAAACTATTTACCAAATTTGTAAAATTAGGTGATAGATTTTTCGAAGAACAAAATCAAATGAAGCAGGAGCAAGTTAATAAAATTCCTGAAATCTATACTTTGTTAGAATCTAAAAATCTTGCTGATGCTATTGCTAGATTTAAAGACTTACATTTAATAAAAGATCACAAGGATTATAAAAAAGTATCAAAAACAATCAAAAATTTTCAACAAGACATCAAAAGGCAACAAAAAAAGGCATCGACTACTGCAGTTGTTTCAATGTTTGATGCTATCGTTAATAATCAAAAAATAGACCAAGATTTAGTCCCCTCTTCTCTTCAAAAAGTCTTTAGCAATAATTTTGACAATAGAGATAAAGAATCTATGCATGAAGCTTGTATTAGAATAGAGATTCTTCACAACATTGATTCCTTAAAAAAAGATCAAGAGCTTCGTAACAAAATACAGCTGCAAATTCTGAATGAAAAATTTAACCAAAAAAAGTTAAATAAAAAAGATGAAGAGATATTTTGGATTCAATCTTTTTTTCAAAACTTGTCTTTGAAGGATGTTGGTGATTTTGAAAAAAAACTTTGGAAAAGAATTACGAAGGCACTCCTAGCTAATTAGGATTGTAATTGTTCACGAATTTTATTGTGTTGCTCACGACTAAGTGAATACAAAGAAAAAATTACTATTGGAATCAATAATAAAAAAGGTACTAATCCACCCTGAGTAAGAATCAGAGAAAAAACCTGTTCGTCCGTTGGAGTCGTATCTGTAAAATTAATCAAACTCAATACCAGTCCAGCAACAGCAGTCCCAAGGCCAGTGTTTACTTTTGCCATAAAACCTAACATAGCAAATAAAATTCCCTCTTGACGTTTTCCACTTTGCAGTTCCACTTCGTCGGCAATATCAGCTAACATTGAATCTCGTATCATATTGCCAATAATATTGCAGGTAATACCTATAAGAATAAAAATCCATAAAAAGAAAACTAATTCATAAGTTCCCTTCGGTGGGGTCAGTCCAAAATAACCGAGTATCAAAGGTAAAGGATAAAATATTCCAGTAACAAGCATAGTTATTAAAATGATATATTTTTTTTCAAATTGCTTTACCAACCTTGGAGCTAAGGCAAATGCGCAAATAGCAGAAAATGCATACATGGGTAAATAAAGAGTGATCTGTGTGGCACTTAATTGCCAAAAATATGTATTCACATAAAGTGTAAGGGTGTTCCCAAGACCCCATGCTATAGATAAGCCTAGGCAACCAAAAAAGAAAATTACAAAAGATCGATTTAATAATGCAATCCGCATTTCTTTGAAAATCATGGTCAGAGTAATTACTCCAGACCACACCGGTAAACTTTTTCCTTGGCGCAGAGTAGCTAGTGCTGAAATTAAGATCATTAGTCCCATTATGCTCGCACCAGTATAACCAAAAGGCGCCCAAGCCTCCGGATTTAACTGACCTTTGGGATACTCTGGAGTTGAGGCAAAGAAGATAAAATATCCAAGAAAAGCATTAAACAATCCAGCTAACCAACCAAAAAGTTCACGAATGGAGAATAAATAAGTACGTTCATCATAATCTTTGGTTATTTCACCACCTAAAGCACGGTGAGGTACATCAAAAAAAGTCATCCCAACCCTAGTTAAGACGGCAAAAAAAATCATCCAAATAAATAATTCACCTTGTGATAAATTCCAATCTGGTCGGGGGGCAAACAACAAACTGTATCCAATGACAATGGGGAAAAAAGAAAAAAATAAGTAAGGATGACGACGACCCATTGAGGATCGTGTACGATCAGAGATCGAGCCTATTAAAGGATCAGTAAAAGCATCAACTAATAAAGCAATAGCAATAGCAGAGCCAGCTAAACCAGGCTCAAGTCCTACAACGTTTGCATAAAAAAATAAAAGGAAAAAAGTGAACATATCCACTTTAATTCCATTTGGTACAGCGCCAGAGGCATAAGCAATATTGGTTTTAGTTGATAACAAGGTGCCAGTAATGATTAAAAAAATATTATAAAAGAAAACTTCTAAAGAAGATGGAATCTAATAAAAATTAAAATCTTTTTGTAATTTTGATTCCACCCTCTCGAGGTGCTCCATAATACATGGTAAAGAATCCTGCAGATGCCGCATCACCATAACCTCCGTTTATATACAGTTCATCGGTGAGGTTTTTGCCATACAAGGTGATATCAAGGTCATCACCTACTGATAAGGTAAAAGTAAAATTTAACAAGCTGTAAGGGTCTGATTGTGTAAAAGGTTCCTGACTAGTATGAAAATAGTCACTGCCCTTTTTAGTATAGGTCAGCACAGAATTAAGTTCCCCAAGCTTATTAGAGGCAGAATGCACTAAACTAATTCCACTATTATATTGTGGACCAAAACCATCATAATTTGAGGAGGTTAAATCTGTACCATCAGGTAATATATACTCACCGTATTCACCGTTAAAGTCACCATAAAAAACATTAACAAACAAATTGTCTGAAATAGAATATGATGCCTCAAGCTCAATGCCATCGAGGTCAACTTGTTGGACACCCACGACTCTGAGAACTGGTACATTCCCTTCAATCAATGCAGTAATAATTTGTTGATTTTGATATTCCATTAAAAAATATGCAGCATTTAATTTAACTTTACCTATACTTCCTTTGAAACCAAACTCAATATTCTCACTGAATTCAGGTTCGTATTGTTGAAGTTTTACATTGGCATTGAAACCTCCAGAGGCAAAACCTTCAGCATACGAAGCATAAATCATATTGCCATTATCAAAAGTATAGTCGGCTGTAATTCGAGGTGTGCTTTGAGAAAAATCGTTAGCAGCATTACAAATGTTATTAATTAAAGTATGTTCGCATTGTGCAACACTGCCTTGAGCTGGTAAGACTAAACCAAAAGGAAACTCTGCACCCACAGGCAATTCAAAGATTGAGGCTTCGGTTGGACCTAGGGGCATGGTTGTATATCTTGCTGTTGCTTCTTTGCTTTCATCAGTATTGCGGTATCCTACTGATAGATTTAACTGTTCAGTTAAAGCAATGCTAGCTTCAAAGAAATAGGCATCAGATAAGTTATTCGTAGTGAAACGTCCCCTTGTACTTTGACCAGCTTTAACTCCAACCATTCCCGCACCACAACTTAGCGCACCAGCTGGTAACCCAAACAAGGCACTACAATCTGTCATGAGATCTTGAATTGTTGGGGTCCAATCATGGAATTGTTCGATATCTACTCTCGAAGTGGAATCTTCTTTAAAGTCAAAATAACCAACAACTAGATCAATATTGCCATTAATATTAGTGACAAATTTGTATTCTGTGGACTCATAGTCAGATTGAAACAAACTATCAGGTGTATCAAGATAGTGTGCACCAAATCCAGAGAGTCCAAGACCCCATGAACCCGAGAGTGAATCCATATCCGTTTTAGAATGGATAATGGAAAAAGTGCCAGCTGCAGTCTCATAATCTAGATTCATCGTGTATCTTTGATTGAGGACCTGATTATCCATAGGATTGTCTTCAGAGGCAGAAACACCAGGAACTGCAGAATTACAATTATCGATAATACCTTGTAATTGACCTACTGCTTGATAGAGAAAACCTAGTTGAGGAATTGCAGGATAACCGTAGGAACCACTAATCCAAGTACATGCTCCTAAGAGCCTTAATTCATCTCGATCAGATTTTGCATAAGTAAAGTTCAAAGACAGATTTTCCATAGGTTCTACTGCAAGAGCTGCACGCATGACATCAACATTTGTAGATCCAGTCATTTCATTATTGATTGTATTGCGAATATATCCATCTTGATCACGAGCAATACTGGAGACTCTTAGAGCAGCTTTCTCACTTAGAGGTAAATTTATCATTACTGCGTGCTCGTTATAATTACGTTCACCAAGTCCTAAACGGATAGCTCCTGAAAAAGATTCTAAATCAGGTTTATTATGAACTAACTGTACGGCACCGGCCGTTGTATTTCGACCGAATAAAGTTCCTTGTGGTCCCCGCAGCACTTCTACACGATCCATATCCCACATTTCAAATAAATTTCCCTGCGGTCTTGAGATATAAGCATCATCTACATATACCGCAATTTTTGGATCTTGAACAACATCGTAGTTCTCACTTCCAATACCTCGAATGCCAACTTGTGCTGAACCGTTATTAGTGGGGTTAACATTATAGGAAATGTTGGGAATTAGCTCATCAATATCAATGACACCAACATTGGCAGTATCATCTAAATCAGTAGCCGTAATCACCGAAATTGCAATGGGTACATCTGCAGCAGATTCTGACCTTTTTCTAGCAGTGACAATAATTTCTTCAACAGTATCGACAGCTGCCTGAGCATCTATTTCTGTTGCAAAAAAACTTAAGGAACTTAAGGTAACTAAATTTACGAATAAATAACGAGAAATTGACATTATCTCCCCCAAATCAAAATATCATTTATGCGGAAATATTATCATAAAAGAGTATGTGAACCTATTTAAGTTTCGTTACTTTTTAGGTGTTCAACTAAATCTTCTTTAAATTGTACAAACACCTCCTCTTCAATCAGATGTCCCATATTCTCGATTATAACTAAATCACTGTTTGCGATGATATCGTGAGAATAATAGGCATTGCGAACATGAATTAACGGATCTTGTTTGCCATGAATGATTAATGTTGAATCCTCGATTTGTTTAACTTTTTCAAGTCTGCCATCGGTAGCCAAAATAGCAGCCATTTGGCGAATAAAACCACTATCGTCTTCGCTGCGTTCAATACCCTCAATGATCTCTTGACGCACTTCAGGTGTAGAGTAATCATAACCAGGCATCCCAATCGTTGTCATCAATCGAACCGCACGATCAACACGCTCATCCAAAGAATCGTCAGCTCGCACTCTTTCATTTAACAGTCTCATTACTTTTCGACTAGGACCATTTAATGGGCTTGGTACTTGTGCCATCGAAGCTATCTGAGTGTACGACTTAATACGATCGGAATAATTGGCTGCAATAATTTGGGATATCATGCCTCCCATAGACATACCAATTAAATGTGTTTGTTCTATTTGTAAATGATCCATCACTAGGACTGCATCATCGGCCATATCATCTAATTTATACTCAGAACGCACCGGTAGAAATAAATAATACTTAATATAATTCCCTAAAAACGAGGGGTCAGAATTAAAACGTGTTGATAGACCCATATCACGATTATCAAAAACGATTGGTCGAAACCCATTAGTTTGTAAATGATCAATAAAATAATCTGGCCAAAAAGTACTTTGGCCACCTAAACCCATTATTAAAAGTACTGGTGAGTTTTCTTTTGGTCCATAATCACGATAGAAAATTTCTACTTCATCATTTTTAGCAAATCCCTCTTCTATGGTAAATACTGGGAAAGAGATAAAAATTAGGAATAAAAGTAATAATGGCGGAGAGACAGGGATTCGAACCCTGGAAGGAGTTGCCCCCTTGCTGGTTTTCAAGACCAGTGCATTCAACCGCTCTGCCATCTCTCCTCTGCTAAAAACATTGATTTTAATGGGTTTTATCATAGTGTCAATTTGGGGCCATTCTTAAAAATCACAAATGACACGCTTATGACACATCTTTTTGTGTCTTTGCAATCTATTAACTGCCATATAACCGATTTCCAATCTTTTCTAATGCCTCAGTCATTATTGTATCAGGCCCGCAACGAATTAAAGGTCATAAGACCAATGGTTTGGTGTGGGCTTATTTTATGCCGCACCAAGAAGAACTTTTAGAACAGATCAAAAGGCATTAGAATTTGATTATGAAATTTAAAATAGATACAAAAACTCTCATTATAATTGCGATGCTTAGCCCCTTTGCTAAGGCTGATATGGATTTTGTTTGCACTATAGACGTTACTTGGTCTAAACCGTTTATTAAAGAGGATTTAGAGTTAATTGAGAATCGAATGAAAATTTATAAATGTGAAAGAAATAATATTCTTCAAATTAGAGCTGTGCCTTATACAGGTAAAGATATAAATTTAATCGTTAAAAATGCTGATTTCTTAACCAAAAATGCAAGTGAAAAAAGATTATTAAGACTATCAAATTACTTTTGCAGATTCGATAGAAACAGAGATATAAATCATAACACTTTGAGCTGTGTTCTCTATTCTCCTAAAGCTAGGGAATTTGTGAAGCAAAATTAAATATGGATAGTGCGGCCATTTGGATAACGATAGGATGGATTATTGATATTATTCTTAATGGGATAGTCTGGTTTATCATTGGGCTATGCTTGCTGCCACTTATTGATGTATCAGATAAATGGACAAGAAAAGCTATTTTATTTATGGATAAAGTTGATAAATGGATACGAAATTTATTAGAACTTTCACTAGAATGGATGCTAAAAAAGAATTTAAGAATTCTCATTGCTTTCATATTTATAATACTTTTTGGATTACTAGCACAGTTTGAAATTATTCCTAAAATCATTAAATAATGCGCCAAAAATTTAGTTTAAAAAAATTTTTTAAAAAAAAGAATTCTCATGTACCTACTTTTGAGGAATGGTATAACGATAATTGTGCTGACAAACGATTCTTTGGTGAACCTATTATGATGCCAAGAGAGGCTGAAGAAGTTTACAATGAACTTTTAAAAAGTGGTTTTTTCGATGACGATGGTCCTATAAACATTAAAGATAGTCCCATCTCATTTTTTTGACAAGATATTATTGGTACCTAATTCCTGATGGAAATATCAAAGATTTGGGCACATCAAAAATTTGTAAATTTCTATGAAAGGTGTAAGATTTTTTTATGGCTAAAAATTTTTGTGTCCGTTGTGATATGTGTACAGGTGGATGTGGCACTAAAATTCAAGCAAATATTTATTATTTGATTACTTTAATTTTTACTGTAGGTATTTATTACCTATGGTATAAATTTGCACTTACTAATTGTCCAAAGTGTGGTCATAAAATGATATATCACAGAGCACAACCTAGTTACTGGTTAAGACACCAAAAAAAGAGACGGTAAATAAAAATGGATTCAAAAACTACAATTATTTTTGTTTTGCTTGGTGTCATTTTTGGAATGATTGCCAAACTCCAAGGATGGTTTTAGGAGCTCAATAAATCTTAAGATGTATTTGTGCAAAGCTAATTCAACGATTTATTTTCTAAATCAAAACGAAGAGGAGAAATGGGTGAACCCTTTAAATATTGGAAATAGTAAAAAACTTTATCCGATAGATGATTACCAAAATGATCTTATGGCAGTGCCTTTGTACAAAACCAATTACTTGTCTTGGGGTGAAGAAAAATTCTTTGCCAACAACCGAGGGGGCATTCATGTTTTTATTTCCCTCTCAGAAAAAGAAGTAGATCATGCAGATATGTTTGCTATTTATGCAGATGATTTAGTTTATCAAACTAGTATAACTGAGGAATAAATAAAATGAATTGGCAGATATTGGGGGTCGTTATTTACACCTAATGAGTTCAGAAAAAATTGCTATCCAAGTATTACAAACCAACACTTGGATTGATTTCGAAAGCTGTGATATAGCAGATGTGCCCTACCGGATGTCGAATTTAGAGCAATATCATCTTGGTAGAAATGGTTGGCAAGCTATTCGTGCGATTGATCAATCAGGCAATATAGTTCAGTATTTAATAGCACCACATTCGTGTTAAAGAATATAGCTTACAGTTTTATTCTTATAATTATCATCGGTTGTTCAAGTTCTTCATCGGAGTCTGCCAGCAATCAAGAGGATCTCATCATAACAGCCTCTTATAATGAGTCAGTGCATAGTTACGAACACATGACTTTTACAGTTTCTTCAAATTCTAATTGTAATTTTTTACTATCCTTTGATGCTGCGCAGTGGTTACGATCAGATGATTTTAGAACATTTACTTTTAGAGCACCTCTCACAATGCAAAGTCATCAAGAATATGACATCAAAGTTCAAACTCAAATTTCATCAACATGTCCTTATCAGGAAACAATTTTTCCTCTGACAGTTTCAAGAGCTGATCCATTATTGAAATTTGTACCCGATCCTCCACCCTTTAATGAATTACAAACCCAATCAAATTTTATGGGCAGTCATGCTTTAGGTTTTGGTGGAATAGAAATCACTGAGACATTCACTGCAACAATCTGCTACCCCACTCCTGAGGATTGTGAAACTTTTGAAAATGAACTCTTTGGGCAAGATGCACATAATATGGCCATCGGTGATTTTAATAACGATGGGTTAGAGGATCTTGTTATTGCTTGGGCTATTTTTCCTCATACTATTGAATTAGAACAAAAAATAGATGCACCCATTGAGATTTATCTTAATGACGGAAATGGAAGATTAGTCGAAGATCTATCGATCTATTCAGAGGGTCAACCACCTGAACATCCCTTTGCTTACCGCTTGGTTGTTGCTGATTTTAACAACGATGGAGTGGATGATGTATTTGCTGGCTCAATGGGGTTGCAATACCGTGATCCAGATTATGGAAATAACTTTATTTTACCCTATCCAGATTTATTGCTTTTAAGTGATAGTAATGGGAAGTTCTATAATGCCTCGCATCATATCAATGATCAAAACAATGGTGAAGGTAAGTTATGTGGATTTAGCCATGATGCCAGTGCTGGTGATATCGATAATGATGGTGATATAGATATTTTTGCTTGCGGTATTGTCATGATCAATGATGGTTTTGGATATTTTCACTTTCATCCTGATCTGAATAGAAGTCTACAGGCTTTGTATGGCAATCCTATGAGTAGTTTGGTTACTGATCTAAACAATGATGAGTATGATGATTTAATTTTTTGGAATTTTGATAATCGAAATTTAGAAGTTAACCCAGCGGAAGGATTTGCCTTGGTCAGTGATGGTTCTAAAAATATCTTAAGCTGGTCTCTGATTGAATTGCCTGTCGGTCCGTTCGGACTCAATAGAAACAAATATAATCATGCTGCTGCACATGATCTTGACCAAGATGGCAATATGGATATCGTCGTTGCTATTACCAGGGATGAACCCTACTACGAGGGTGCATATCTACAAATTCTGATGGGTGATGGTTCCGGATCTTTAACAGATGAGTCTACTTCTAGGTTTTCTAACCAAATCAGAGAAGCACAACATCATGGTGAAGGAAATCTATATTTAAGAGATTTTGATGCAGACGGTGATATTGATATCTTCCATTCTACAAGAGATTATCAAAGTCAAATTAATGGATCACATATTGCTCTTAATGATGGCTCAGGATTTTTTCAATCGATTGAAGATAGTGTGTTTCCAAAAAGACCTGTACCAAATGAGTTTTTTTCTTACAGAGCTATTGCAAAAGGAGTACCTATTAATTTAGACAATGAGGGATGTCTAGATCTTATCGCAGCAAGCGATATCTGGGATACACCTGATATGACCTCAAATTATTTATATTTGCTAGTTAGCAAAGGCTGCAATTAAAATTTGGCTGCCTTTTGGCAGCCAAATTAGTACCTAAGAATTAATCTTCAAAGTCAGCTTGAACCGTTTGGTGAGTTCCCCCATATGCAGCTGAGGAAAAATGCATAGTTTTTGCTACCCAGTTTTTGCCTTCTTTCACCCAGACTCCGGTGACCCTAGTTCGATAAGGACGAACTCCATCATTACCATCAGGGACCACACCTTCTGCATAATAACGAGCGTAAACAGCACCATCATTTAATTGGTATGCTTCGGCAGCATGAACTGCAATTATGCCTGCATTACTGGGTGTTTGATTCTCCCAATCTTGAGCTGTTTGAGTATTTTTTGGCTTATGGAAACTACCATCAGAGTTAGTATTTAACATACCTGAGGAACTACTCATGGCAACAACCGTATCCCAATCACGATCATTTCGAGCATCCCAATAAGCAACTATGTTTTTAAGTACTGTTGCTTCAGCATCCGTATGCCCGTCAGCATACATGCCTGTTGAAAACAACATTGCTAATAATAAAAAATGTTTCATAAATTTTCTCCTGTTAAAAAAATATTATAAAACTAAAAAAATAAAAAACTAAGCTGCTTTATTTTTATCAGCAGTATTTTGATTATGCTGGGTTTCAGTAACTAAACTAGAAGCATAATTATGATTAACCTCCGCATGATGCATTTCATCGGCGCGCACAGCAATAATTAAATCTGATAATTGTGCTGTGGGATGTAAATTGTAATATTCAATAGCAATTTTAGGTGCCGGGATGTTAATTACTTGGCCAGACTCAACTTGTTCTAAATACTCCGTATAACTTTTTACAGCTTCATTTTCAAAATATCCAATCATTCTATGAGAAGTTTTTGGGAAACAAATGTACATAACGGTGTAAAAAAACATAAAAACACCCTGAGCTGCAATTACCAAAGACCTTTCTAGCAGATTAGGTTTAGCAATTTCAATAAAAAACATTAAATGCATTCTTTCATTTTCTGCTTCAGCTAGCATCTCTCTTATTTGAGGACCATAACCGGTTTTCATGGATCTAAGACTTTTAAGATGAATTAACATCCCTGCAACCATTCCTGGAACACCAGCAATAGTTTCTAGAACTACTGCACGATGACCATATCTTTTTGCAAAAAAAGTATCTGCAATAAACCGAAAAAATTTTGTCATGGCCAAAGCAAAGTAGTCTGAGAAGGATTTTGGCTTCATAAACTGCATGATTTTTAATATAAGTAATTTATATAATATATTATATTATATTTTTATATTATTAAAAAGGGTTAAAATCCAGAAGCATGACCATCTTTACGACTTTCTGAAGCTCCGTAGTAGACTGATCCGTCTATCTTGATGGCTTGATACCCTCCATAACCGCCAGGTTCATCTTTGAGTTGATGACCTAGTTTGATCAATGCTTGTCTCACATCATCATTTATGCCTGTTTCTAGACTAAGATAACCACCATCTAACATTTGTTCACCCGTAGGTTCAGATGAACCATAATGTCTGAATCTTGCGGCATCTCCAGCTTCTTGTAGATTCATATCAAAATCAATTAAATTTATTACAATTTGTGCATGACCTTGAGGTTGCATCCCTCCTCCCATTAAGCCAAAACTGATAAAAGGTTTATCATCTTTGGTAATAAATGCAGGAATAATAGTATGAAATGGTCGCTTGCCCCCCACTAATGCATTAGCGTGATTAGGATCAAGACTAAACATCTCACCTCGATCTTGCAGCATAAAACCTAATTGGGGTGGAACCATACCGGAACCCATACCTCGATAATTACTTTGAATTAATGAAACCATGTTGCCCTCATTATCAGCAACTGTAAGATAAATAGTATCTCCATCTTCAAGTTTTCCAGCTAAATAACTCTTCGCAGCTTGGGTGGGATTAATTAATTTGTTTCGTTGTTTGGCGTAAGTTTTTGAAATCAGCTCATTAACTGGAATGGAATTGAAATTAGGATCAGCATAATATTTTGCTCGATCTTCGTAAGCAAGTTTTTTTGCTTCGGTAAAAATATGAATCAGTTCGGCGGTGTTATGACCCATTGATCTCAGGTCATATTGTTCTAGGATATTTAAAATTTGCAGAGCTGCAATACCTTGGCCGTTAGGAGGTAATTCCCAAACATCATAACCCCGATAATTGGTAGAAACTGGTTCAACCCACTGAGGTTGAAAGCTCTTCATATCATTGATTGTAAGGTAGCCACCTTGTTCTTGAATAAATTCGGTCATTGATTTGGCTAATGTTCCCGAATAAAAAGAGCTACCGTAAGACTCAGCAATAGATAAATAGGTATTTGCTAAATCTTTATTCTTAAAAATATCACCTTTTTGTAAAGATTTATTTTTAGGCATCCATACATCACTAAAATTTGGATAGTCTTTAAATCTACTAGATGAAATATCAAGATAATAAGCAACTACCTCACTTACAGGGAATCCATTGTTTGCATAATCTATTGCATTATCAAACAGTGTTGAAAAATCTCTTTTACCAAAACGTTTATGTAAGGCAGACCAGCCAGCTACAGCTCCTGGAACTGTTACTGGTAACGGACCATATGGTGGAATCATGTCTAAACCTTTTTCTTTAAGTGTCTCAATTGAAATAGTCTGTGGTGCTGGACCAGATGCATTTAGGCCATAAAGTTTTTTATCTTTAGCACTCCATACAATGGCAAATAAATCTCCACCGATACCACAACCGGTGGGTTCAACTAATCCTAAAACAGCATTGGCAGCAATTGCCGCATCAATGGCATTACCTCCATTTTTTAATACATCAATAGCAGTTTGTGTAGCTAGCGGATGACTCGTTGCAGCCATTCCATTTGTAGCAATAACTTCGGAACGAGTAGCAAAACTTTCCCCCGTTATTCGATCATAAGCAAAACTAGGTAACGTAAAAAATATTGACAAAAGAAAGATATAATTTTTCATGGTTTTAGTATTGTATTAAGGTTTTATTTTAAGTGAAAATTTATCTCCAAGACTTTCAATCATATCTGATAAGTTATCAGATGAAGTAGCACCATACACATATAGATCTGGTCGCACTAAAATATATTCATAGTTCTCAAATATTTTGTTTAATCTTTTTTCCGGATCATCTTCTTTGGATAGTTCTAAAAATTTAATGTTCAATAGATCAACAATAGCTTGTGCTTTTTGACTTAAAGAAAATTTACTGGATTGAAAAATTAAGGTAAAACTTGATTCAATCACCTTGTCTAACTTAATTATTCTTTGGTGATGTTGAATGCTGGGTTGAGGTATTGGGTAACCATTAATGCCATTGTTAGAATTTTTATAAATACCCTCTGAAATGTGTGGAAATTGGGCTGCATAACCTGTTGATTTTGGGTTATATTCTTTACCTTCTGCTGCAGCACAAAAACCTTCAATTATCTCTCCAATTGATATAGTTTGTGCGATAGTCCACTTAGCATGATTAAACCTCTCATGCATATATGTATTCAAAATTGTGTGTGATGCTTTGTTTTGGAAGAGTAAATGAATTTTCCATGCTAAATTGGCAACATCACGGATGCCAGCACCCATGCCGGCACCCATAAACGGTGGCATTTGATGAGCTGCATCTCCAGCAATTAGCACATTCTTATCTCTCCAGTTCTCAGCAATACAAGCATGAAATTTATAGACAGCTGCTCGCTCAAGAACTGCATTATCTCTTTTGATCCAAGGCGATAACAGATTCCAAATATAATCATCATTCTTAAAATCTTCCATTGAGTCCTCAGGCATTACACGAAATTCAAATCTAAGGTGCCCTCTTCTTCCATGCAAGAAAGTACAGGGTCGCTTGGGATCGCATACTTGAATCAATGCATTTTGCAAAGATATCTCCTGAGTTAGGTGTGCATCACAAACCAACCAACTTTGGTTATACCCAAAATCTTCAAGTTCGATATTTAATTGTTTCCTGACAAAACTACTGGCACCATCACAGCCTACTAATAATTTGCTAAAAATGTTTATTGTTTCCCTAGAGTTCTTAACATAAAGTTCAACTCCCTTGTCATTGTTACTAAAATTAGTTAGCGTGCTTGATTCCATCACAGTTATGTTTTTATGCAAATTAACTTGTGTCCGGATAAAACCCTCAAGCTCAGGTTGATAAAATAATACTTGATTTGGCCATCCCATTTCAGTCTCACCAGGTTCAAGATGAATCGACTGAAGAGGCTTTAAATTTGCATCAGAAAAATGAATATTTTCAATTTGATTAGAATTAGCAACAATTTCCTCTGCTATATTGAGTTTATCAAAAACGCGTAATTGTTCCCCATCGGTATTGATAGCTCTTGCTGTTGGAGATGGTCCTTCGTTTTTTTCAATGATAAGAACCTGATACCCATATTGAGCTAACAATATTGAAAAAACAGCACCTACTGGCCCATATCCACAAATTGCTACATCAAAGGTTTTCAAGTTGTTTTAAAATTTAGTAGTAGTTCTAGGTTCTTGAATTATAGAATTTTCAATAAATCCAAGCTTTTCAATTTCAACCTTTACCGAATCACCGGGAGTCAACCAGTTTTGCGTGGTTAATGCTGATCCTTGAGGAGTTCCTGTTGGAACTAAATCTCCGGGTAACAGCGTGAAAGCAGTTGATAAATACTCCACAAGGGTATAACAATCATATATCAGCAGTCCGGTATTCGTCTTTTGCCTCTCCTCCCCATTAACATAAGTATGTAAGGAAAGATTATGTGGATCCCCAACTTCATCAGCAGTAACGATATAAGGTCCAAATGGACAATGGGTATCCCAAGATTTTCCCATTGTCATGGTATGTGGCGGCCCTCTGAACTGCCAGTCACGAATCGTAAAATCATTGACCACAGTATAACCATAGATACATGATGCAGCTTGATCGTAAGGAACATGGCGACATTCTTTTCCAATGATAAAACCCATCTCTCCCTCATAATCTAGCCAATCAGAAGCATTGGGTCTATGCACATCACCAAAAGGATCGTTAACAGAAGAATTTTGTTTGTTAAAAATATTAGGAAATTGTTCTTGTAACTCAACTTGACTACTATGGTGTTCGGCTACATCTTTTGCTTCATCTACATGCTCTTTATAATTTAAACCAACTGCAAGTATTTTATTCGGTCTGGATATAGGCGCTTTGATGATAATCTCACTCGGGTCGATTCCTGTTACATTGGATTCTAAATAATCATTCGCAATATCCAATCCTTGATCTCCCAATTCAATAAAATCAATCATAGTTTTTGGAACATTGATCTTGGAGAAATCTAATATATTACCATTATGCATAGCTCCAATTTTCTGAACTGCATTATCTTTTTTTTCAATAAAGCTAAGAAGTTTCATATCGTATGTATAAAAATAAGGTTGTGTAAGTATAATACTTTAAAGGTTTTTAAATGGAAAAAATTTTTAACAAAGATCTATATCTTAATTTTGCGTCAAAACATTCACCTGATGATTTTCATCATGTAGCTTTTAAAACAACAAATTATGAATCCATGGTAGAGTTTTATAAAAACTTATTTGGTTGCGAACCCTTATATCAAAGTAAGCAAATGTCTTTCTTAGCATTTGATGACGAGCACCATCGTATTGCTATTGCTAATACCTCAGCAGTTCTGAGAAATCTTGGCTTCATTCCAAAACTAATAATGAAATTGAAACTTTTTCTTAACAAAAAAATTCCTTCTATTCAGGGTTTAGATCATATTTCTTATCGTATCAACCCAATTGATAAATGGTTTGATTTTTACTTTGCTGCTAAAGAAAGAGGATTAATACCCCTATGGACAATAAATCACGGTTGGATAAGTGGTATTTATTATCAGGATCCGGATGGGAATTTAGTAGAAATATTTTTCGAACATTTTTCCTCTGCAGATGAGTTTAAACAAAACATTTCACCTGACTTTGAAGATGAGCCCATTGGTACCAACATGGATGTAGAAGTTTTGTTTGAAATGTTTAAATCAGGTGTACCGTTTTCAGAGCTCATCAAAAAAGGAAATACTGTTCCAGATGGTAAAAAACCTGTTGCCGGTTTTGAAGCCGTCAAACATATGACTAAAAAATTTAAAGACTAATTTTCAATGTCTGAATCAAAGATCACGCTTTATCATGCTAATTGGTCATTATGTAGTCAGATGGTCAGAGTGGCATTACTTGAAAAGGGAATTGATTTTCATCTTGATCATATAAAACTTTGTGATCAATACCCAGAGGGAGAAAACTTATCCAAAGAGTTCTTAGCACTGAACCCTAAAGCAACCGTCCCAGTAATAACTCATTGCGGATCAGTAATTTGCGGTAGTCAAAAAATAATTCATTACATTGATTCGTTACAAGGTAAAAATGATGTTCATTTATATCCACAAGACAATCCATCAGAATTTGAACAATGGGTCTCTGATACTACTATTACTGAAGGTGTTGGGTTTGCCGAGACTATAGGCACGATTCTTCCAGTATTTTCTTCTCCGTTAATTCAAATGATGGTAAAAAAACTTCCCTTTAAATCCATTTTAAGAATCCTTTTAAGACATCCTATTAAACAACGCAAATATATATTTGTTTCAATGTATTTTTTTTCAGCAGCTAAAAAGTTTCCCAATTTGGGTGTCAGTAATTTTATTGATGAACTGATGAAGATAGAAAACATGCTTAGTTTAGAAAATGATTACTTTGGCAAGTCTTTTTCTCATATTGATATCAATATGATGTGCCTGTTTCATCGACTAAAAGATTTACAGCTTGAAGATATTTTATCCACACCTCTTACACCTAGAATCCGAAAATATTGGATGAATCTGCAATCTCGCTCGAGTTATAAGGAAGGAATCTTAAATTATTATGGAGCAAGAGAAAAACAAATCGTAAACAGTTTTCATCAACAAAACAATGGAGAATTACTTATTAAACTGAAAGACAAATTGTATGAGTTAAATAATGCGTGAACTTGCTTTAATTTTTTTTATTGTTGCTTCGGGTTTACTTGAATCAAAAACTCCAAATATACTGATTATTCTTGCTGATGACTTGGGTTGGAATGATGTGAGTTATCATGGGAGTGAAATCCCCACCCCAAACATTGACAAAATTATCAGTTCGGGCATTGAACTTGATAGATTTTACGTCCAACCAACCTGTAGTCCAACACGAGCAGAGCTTATGACAGGAAAGTCTGCTTTAAGACTTGGTATCACTCGACCCATATCAAAAAATCAAAAATTAGGATTGGATCTTGATGAGAAACTTCTCAGTGAATATCTCAATGAATTAGGGTACGAAAACTTTCTTTTAGGTAAGTGGCACTTAGGTGCCTACACACCAGATTACTTTCCTACTCGCAGAGGTTTTGACTATTTTCTTGGATACTTACAGGGAGGAATTGGCTATTATGACCATAATCATGGTGGTGGTCATGATTGGCAAGAAAATGAAAATGAGCTCAGACAAGATGGCTATGCAACACATCTCATAAGAGATGCTGCCCTTGATATAATCGAAAATCATTCTGGAGCTAATCCACTGTTTTTAAATATTAATTTTGGGGCTCCCCATACACCCAACGAGGCACCCCAACAAAGTATCGAGAAATTTACTTTTATTAAAGATTCTAAGAGACAAATTCATGCAGCAATGGTGTATGAAATGGATAATGCTATTGGCAACATCATAGATGCTCTTGAGAAAGAAAATCTTTTAGAAAATACGATCATTTTTTTTGCAAGTGACAACGGTGGATTAATACCTGATTTTGAAGTCGAACCATCTTTCCTAGCATTGCCTAAAAATTTAGGTATCTGTGATTGGGAAAGACCTTTATCGGTAAAGGTAGTTGAATGGATTTGCAGCTCCTTTGACGGAGCTAGCAGTAATGCCCCCTTACAAGAGGGAAAAATGGCAGTTGGTGAAGGTGGTATTAGAGTTACAGCTGCTATTTGGTGGCCAAATCATTTAGAAACAAAAAGAAATACAAATTTTATATCCATGATGGATATATTGCCTACCCTACTTGAACTGGTTGGATATAAGGGTAATCAAGAAAATTTTGATGGGGTATCAAAGGTTCCAAGCTTTAAAAATAATATTAAAGTTCCCTCTACCTATGTTGTCACTGATGTTGCAAATAATAGTTATGCCTTTTTAGAAATGCCATATAAATTAGTAAAACATGGATCTGAAATCCAGTTATTCAATGTTATGCAAGATCCTACTGAAAGTAACAATATTGCTCATGAAAATCCACTGTTACTTCAATCAATGGAAACTCAACTTGCGTTATGGCCAATAGGTGAGAATCGTTCTGAACCTCTTCCTAAAGTATTACGCGATCCTGATTTATTTGGTGGTGAAGAAGATCGTATCTCATGGATAGAGCAAGCAAACATTAATGCTCAACAAAACTAGTTAAGATTTCCACTTAATATTGCATCCCATTGAAGGGTGTTGTTCAATATCTACCTTTTGACCATCTATCGTATTGCGCATTGCAATGGTTAAATCGATTCCGGATGGAGCACCTGAATTCGGTGAGGAATCATCAGCTCTTCCTCGATAAGTTAACAGATTATTAGAATCAAAAACGTAAAATTCTGGGGTACATTCTGCTTGGAATTGGCGAGCAATTTGTTGAGATTCATCGTAAAGATAAGGGATCGAAAGTCCTAAATCTTTCCAGAGAACAGTCATTTTTGAAGGGGCATCATCCGGATGGGTAGAAACATCATTAGAACTTATAGCAACGAGATTAAATACATTATTAAAGTCTGTTTCTAATTGCTGAATCAAAGTATGGTAATGAATAACATAAGGACAGTGATTACAAATAAACATGATAAGTGTTGGCATTTCTTTTAAGGAGGTTGTTGAAAATTCTGACCCATCAACAGTATTTGGAAGAGAAAATTTTGGTAGTTCTGTTCCCAGTGGCAACATAGATGAGATAGTTAATGCCATCAGTAGAGTTAAGAAGTTTTTTTGATTTTTTCTTCCAACTCATTTAAACGCTTCATAATTTCTGCATGGCGCGTACTGTCATTGAAAAAACCTGAGTAATTGCCGGCAATATACTCCCCTAATTTTCTCCAGGAAATTAAAATAAAAATGAATAACAGTGAAATTAAAATACCCACTATGATAGCTAATACAATCCAAAGATCACCTACTGTTGCTGGGGCATTCCAATTCATTTAATTATTACCAAACTAAGAGTTTCGTTTTTTGATATTTTTCATATCAAAATATAAATAAATAGCTGCATAAATTACAAGCACTGTAAAACAAATGATTGCAGATGTTTGTGCAACTTTAGCAGATAAATATCCTTGAGAATAAAAAAATTGGATGAAAGAAGTTCCTAAAGCCAGTAAGATTAAAGTAAGTTTTGATAGTAATCCCATAAGCAAATTTTAAAACATAACGATGCTTGCTTACAATATTATTTAATCAGAAATTAGTGAGTAGATACAGAATGAATCATAAAATTAAAAATCTTGATTTATATATTTGTTTATTTGTTCTTGTGGTTTCAAGTTTTTTAGCAAGTGTAATCCAAACAAGTTTTTACCAAGTAAATATTTCTTTAGAAAAATTAGACACATCAAATAATCAATATATTTATTTTGATCTTTATAAACCCTTATCTGCAAGCAAAGAAAATCCTGCGCCTTTTATTGCAATTATTCCTGGATTTCAAAGATCTAAAGAAGCTTTGTCCAATATTGCTATTGAGTTATCTCGTCGAGGATATGTTGTGGGGTTAATCGATCCATATGCTCAAGGCTTATCCTCATCATCAAATAGCAGACGATCTGCAACAACAGAAGGATATGGGATGTTTGCCTTGGTTGAGTATGTTTATGGAGGTGCCTATGATTTTATCAATCCTGATTTTATAGGCGCTACTGGACACTCAATGGGAGGAAATGCAGCTATAAGAGGAGCAAATTATTTTGGTAAACAAGCTATTAAAACAAATACAAGAAGCAAACTTCATTCTGCATACGTATCTGGGTATGTTCTTACATTATTACCAGAAGTCTTGAAAGATGTCAGATCTAATGTTGGGGTTAGTTATGCTTTATATGATGAAGGTGCGTTTCGTAATGAGCAAAAAGGTTGGGCTAACTCCTATATGCCGACCATGCCTGAGGCTTTGAGGGTAGTAAATGGAGTATTGCCCAAAAATCAAGGAATAGATAAAATCGAATTAAACAAATTCTACGGTAATGTTGACGATCTATCGACACGAGTAATCCACAACGAAGCAGTATTGCATCCCTTCCATCCATATGATCATGAAGCCACGGCAAATCAACTTATATTCTTTGATAAAGTTTTTGGTTCACCAATGCCAAGAAATCCAAATCAACAGATTTGGCAATGGAAAGAATTCTTTACACTGCTCAATATGATTGTTGGCTTATATTTGCTGATTCCTTTGACTAGAGCATTTTTAAATCTTACTTTTTTCTCAAGTATTATCCGACCCATTCCAATAGCTCTTCCAACACAATCCAAACAAGGTAAAGTAGTTTTTTGGAGTATTTTTTTTCTTAGTGCTTTAATTGCTTGTGTGACTTTTATTCCCATGGTGGATATTGCAAAAGTGCTATTTGCTGATGCAGCGTCCAGAAAATTAACTTGGTTCTTTCCCCAACGGATGAATAATTCGGTAATGCTGTGGGCTGCATTTAATGGAACCCTTGGTCTTATAATTTTTTTTACTTCATATTATCTTTTTGGAAGACATCATGGTGTTAAAAAAGCTTCATGGGGATTATCAATCTCCAAAAAAAATTTAGTTAAAGTCATCTTATTGAGTGTATTAGTTTTTGTAAGTTTCTATTTGATATTATTTGTGTTGTACGCAATATTCCATGTTGACTATCGATTTCTTTTCATGGGTGTTAGAGTTTTTCAACCTGAAATGTTATTGGTTTTGTTGATGTATTTCCCTCTTTTCTTTGTATTCTTTTTTTCAAATTCACTCCGTGTTAATGGAGCAATGCGATTTACTGGTCAACCGGAATGGCAATCAAAGTTAATCGCAGCATTAGCTAACTCTTTGGGTTTAATTTTAATTATAGTGATCCAATATGTAGTATTTTTTAAGACAGGAACCGTTTTTTGGACTACTAATTGGTTGAGTGTTAATTTACTTTTTGGAATAGTTCCTATGATGTTTATTCTTCCTTTGTTTAATCGAGTATTTTTTCACATGACAGGCAATGTCTATTTAGGACCACTGATCACATGCCTAGTTTTTATCATGATTTTATCAACCAATACAGTTGTTTACCTTCCAATATAAAATACAATAATGAGTATGGAAAAATTAGTATTAGTTACAGGATCGGGAAGAGGTTTAGGTGCAACTATTGCGCAAACTTTTGCTGATCAAAACTTTCAAGTTGCAATCAACTATTCAAAAAGTAAAGATCAAGCTGAAACTTTGGCAAGCACCCTTGGTAAATCCGTTGAAGCTTTTGAAGCAGATATCAAAGATAGGTCAGCAGTTGAAAAGATGCTTGAGTCTATTCATTCATCATTTGGACAAACTCCGAATATTATTGTTAATAATGCAATGACTGATTATGTTTTTAATGGTGATTTACGACAAAAAGCTCAGGAGATTTCATGGGAAGAAATTCAAAATCATATTGATGTTTCCATCAAAGGATCACTAAATGTCATTCAAGCCTGTTTACCAGGCATGAAAGAAAAAAATTTTGGAAGGATCATTAATGTTGGAACCAATTTATTTCAAAATCCTGTGGTTCCTTATCATGATTATATTATTGCCAAAGGAGGTTTGTTAGCTTTGACAAGGAGTTTTGCTAAAGATTTAGGTGAGTTTGGTATTACCGTAAATATGGTTTCTGGAGGATTGTTGAAGGTTACTGATGCCAGTGCAGCAACTCCCGATGAAGTCTTTGATGCCATTGCGAGTATGACACCTTTGCAGCAGGTAACTTCCGTGCAAGATTTTGCTGATGCTTTGTTGTTTTTTGCAACCGAAAGCTCCAGGGCAGTTACTGGACAAACATTAACTGTTGATGGTGGCTTAACGTTTAATTAGGAATATAATTTGGATCAATGAAGTCTATCTTGGCTGAAAGCACACCTATCTGACCTTTTAATTCTCTGATAATACTTTTTAGTTCCGATATATTAGTTGTTTTTAAAACAACAAAATTTAAGTCGCTAAAAACTTTAACGACTTGTAGTTGATTTTGCATAGCATAATTATTGAAATCAAAACTTGAATCATATTTGACCATAATCGAGCCATCAGTAAATCCGATATATTCCAATCCAGGATAATAAATAACTTTTAAATCTGTAATTTTTTGAGATTGGTCTAAATCCAATGCATTCAAAGTGACAACATCCCTTTCCTTCAAGTATTTAAAATTATTAATAGTTTCCAGACCATTTATATTTATTTCACCTTGAGGGTCAAAATAAACGACCGAATCTGGATAAATCTCTTGCGATTGAAGATTTACAAAAAACACAAAAAAACAAATACTAAAAATCTTTCTAATTGCCATAAGCTATAATTCCCCAATTTTCTAAAATTCCTGTAGTGCATTGAACAGTTGTATTGCCATCGTCATCGGTAACTTCGGGACAGCCTCCAGATTCCCAATTTATAACTTCTAAAGTCCACTCACCTGCAAGATTTTCTCCATAAAAACCTGCCACACCAACATCAAAATAATACTCTTCAAAATCATAATCTACTGTGAGGTTTTTAGGATTATTGACCTTATAAGCAAATGGATAAAGAACATTTAAGGTAGTGCCATCTGGTGATGTTAAACGCAATCCGATATCTGACATATCAGGGTAATCAAACCAAAATCTCAATCTTATCCACTCGACTTTACCCTGTGTGCCCTCGTTAGCCGACAAAGAGATACTATGAGATAATTTTTGATCAGCAATATTTAGATCCCATTCAGGATCATTATCTTCTGCGGTCACTAAACCATAAGTTATAAAATCTCCAAGACTATTGGGTACCATGTCTTCAGCAAAAGTGATGGCATCAGCAACATTTAATTTTCCAAAACCAAACCAATTATGAAAATTAAAACCTGCAGCATTAGTTTTCCATGAATAGATGGAAATTTCCTCGTTATTAAACGTTAAATTTTTACTTCGATCTTCATCAATCTTTGTTGCTGTGCTTGCCATAATGTGTTTGATATCTCGCCAAGTAAAATCAGAATTAACCTCTAAAAGGATGGCCACTAGTGCAGCAACGGTTGGGCCAGCAGATGAGGTACCATTCATATGAGGCATGTAATCACAATTTAAATTTAACGGATGGTCTCCAGTGGAAAATGCATTTCTCGGAGTTCCAGCATCATTTTCAGTTCTGATGTAACCAATATCACAAGTTGACTGATCTGTACTCATTACAGCAGCTTTAAAGTAACGTTGTTGTTCTTCACTATAATTTTCTGCAAGGTAATTGGGGGGACCATAACCAAATTCTCCTCCATAACCAGATATCCATGAAGCCGAGCCGGGTGTTGAATAGGATGACCTTTGATCATCTGCATTTAGAGCAGGAACTCCAACAAAATAAGGAACAACTGAAATTGGATCATTCGTACTGGTTGTTGTACATGGCATTTCATCAGACAAAGCCTGATTGGGACCACAATACCCACCAATAGCCCATGAATTTCCATTAGATTTTACAAAAACAGTTCCTTTTCCAGCTCGAGAGTTTTCTGTGATGGTTGCAATAGCATCCCAAGTATCACTGTCAAAAACTGGAGGCATATACCATTGGGATGAACCTCTTCCCCAACTATTGTTAGCTACTCCAACCTCAACGGTATAATCCAGTCCATTAAATGAGGAAAATAGATTGGCATCACTTTGACTGAGAAGCCAGTTATAACCTACTAAATGGGCATCCGGAGCAATTCCTCTTCCGCCAAGATTATTATGTCCTTTCATAGCAATGATTCCAGATACTGCTGTTCCATGATCTCCAGTCAAAGAGGTATTAGTAGGATCTTCATCTTGTTCCACCCAGTCAAATGATCCGGGAACAATATTGTCAACTAAATCTTCATGGGCAAGTTCAAGACCTTCGTCAATAATTGATACAATCACTCCTTTGCCAGTATATCTACAGTCAGCAGCTTTAACATTAGCATCAGCACCAGGAGTGCCAGCAAGATCAGCAAAATTTTTCTGTCCAGTATTTTCTAAAACCCATTGATAGGGATATAACGGATCTATTTGCAAAGTTATCGAAATGGTTTTCGAAACAGTATGGACACCATCGAATACAGATATATCGAGCTCTTCAATCTGATTACCCTCCAAATTATTAGTTGGATACTCATTGTAAGAAAGGTCACCAGTAATGGAATTTAAATTGAATTGGTTATTTTCATCACCACTCATAGCCCAAGTTAAATCATCTCCCTCAATATCAGTTGCTGCCAGTGTTGTAACTAAAGTGCACATTTCTTTCGATAGTACTGCATCAGCCGTTGTAATTTCTGGAGGTACATCATTTACATTGGTTACAAGAACAGATATATCTTTAGTTGTTGTCAATTCTCCATCACTGACGGAGAAACTAATGTTGAAAGAATTAGTCCCCTCATAATCTGGAGGAGAATTGAAATATAAGTCATTTGCAGAATCCAGTGAAAAAACGTCTTTGTCGGCACCCTCGAGGGAAATTGTTAAAGTATCCCCATCTACATCAGAGACAGATATATTATCAACATAAGTTTGATTCTCAGGTGCTTGCAAGGTAGAAGCAACGTTAATAACTGGAGGGTCATTGATTGGGTTTATGCTCACTAAAACTTGCGCAGTAGAAACTTTATCTCCTTGAAATATCGTGTAATCAAATACATCTGAACCATTGTAATCTGCATTTGGTAGATAACTTATTGTTGGAGGTTGAGATTCAAGAACAACTGCAGATCCATTTCCTGGAGCACCGACCGTAATAGTAATTGGAGCTGATGAAAGATAAGAATCATTATTCAAAACATCTACTTGAATAGCATTGTCTTCATCGACAACAATAGAATTATTTATTGCTGTAATTTCAGGAGCCAATAAATCTGGGTCAACACCCTGATCTTCAGCAATATAATTTAAGATATCAGTTTCATAAGAGTTCACAACATCGTCTGAAATTGAATTATCTAAAACATTCAGAAAATCAGTCTGAAAAGTCTCTAAGGCAAAAGTTAAAGTTGCATCAGTTAAAAAACTAAACTCTTTAAGTTCGACTACTGGTAACAGTCCAGATAACAGAATACTCGCATTTTGCAATATCGATTCATCAATAGCATTAGAAGCAGTAAAAATTTCTGCTCTTGCTAGCAGAGCATCAATAAAAATTTTTGATTCAATATCAATTTTTAAAGTTGTTTCTGAAAATGTACTTTCAACTTCATTTGCTATCAATTCAAAAGCATTTTTTGTTGTCTCGCGCAATGGATCAAATTCAGTTGCGGTCTCGCTAAAGTAGTTGATGAAATTCGTTAAAGCAAATGCAATGACGGTCAGCTGATTACCCTTTTCATAGAGATATTCGTAGATCCCATTATCATCTTTATAAAATACAGGATCAGTCGAAAAAATATCAATAGAAGAATCAATACCCAATGCATTATTTATAATTAATTTATCCGTAAAGAAAGAGGCAATAGTAGTTACTGGAGTAATAACTTTAAAATCAGAATGGCCATCCATACGATGCAGCATTAAGAGATTATCAAGCAAAATACCAGTATCTAGATCAGTACCACCAAGACTAATAAGGGTTCCATTTTCAAACCTTATGGCAAAACTTCCACCATTGGTTGATTCTTCAAAATTTTCTCCAATGTTAAAAATAAAGTCCTCGTTTTCATCTATAAAAATTTCTGCACCTCTTACATATCCGTCTGCCGTTACTCCAAAAACTTGTCGGTAACCTTCAACAGAGGTACTAGCTTGCCCACTCCCTCCCGATCCTGAGCAACTCAGATTAAAATTATTTGCTCCTACTAAATTGATAAATACAGATTCAGACCCTGAAGTACCTTTTGTTCCAGACCAAGCCCCTGATGCTTGACAAGATGAAGCATTTGAACTGGTCCAAGTAATGGTAACCGGAGAATTTACCGGAACGGAGTTAGTAGATGCTGATAAAAAAACAGTGGGTAAAGGTGCTGAACCTCCACCTCCACCACCACCACATGAAAGAAGGATAATGGTAGTAAAAAATAACGAAATATATCTCATTAAATATTATTTTATAACCATTAGAAGAAAAAATCCTAGTTTTTAATAAAACTTAAACGGAATGAGGAAAAGCAAAAAATTTTTTAATAAGAGGAATAAAGTATTCTAGGGGTTCAATGTCATAGTTTGGGTCAAAAGCTGCTTGATCCCATTTATCTGTGAACTCAACAGCTTTCTCATACCAAGATTCATCTTTGTATTGATCTCTTAAATTGGTAGGTTTACCTAGATATTGATAATAATGCTCTCCTTGAAAGTCTTGATGTGTTTTTATAATGTTGTAAGCATCATCACTGACATAAGGTTTAATAATTTCAGCACAAATCTGGCCATGATTTGGAACGTTTACAACTTTTGCCATGTCATGCAACAGAGCAATTAGTACTGTTTCATCATCAGCTCCATCACGTTTTGCCATAGTTGCAGTTTGAAGTGCATGATGCAATTGGTTGGTACCAAAACCCAAACTTAATTGCTCTAATTGTTCTAGCATTGCAATGATTCTAGCTGGCATGTCACCGATGTGAGGGATATGCTCTTGCGAAATATGCTCCCATTCCGCTTGTGTTCCATTTTCCATTTTTGTAAACATAACTATATTAAATCATAGAAGAAAATAATTTTTCAAGAAATTACTGATGCTTAAGCTCGTCTAAAGCTTCTTTAACAAGGGTATTAACGACAACCCCATCTTGAATATTTAATCCATTCATAAGGTGCTCATCATCCGATAGTGCAGCATCAATGCCTTTATTTGCTAAATCATGAATGTATTTTAATGTTGCTCGATTCAATGCATTGGTAGCAGTAAGTGGGACAGCACCTGGCATATTTGTGACACAGTAATGAACGATATCCTTATGAATAAATGTTGGGGCATCATGAGTTGTCGGTGAAGATGTTTCAAAACATCCACCCTGATCAATAGATATATCTACCATGACACTTCCTGGTTTCATAGAATCCAACATTGCATCTGAAACAACTTTTGGAGCATTTTTACCAAGGGAATATACACACCCTAAGACAAGATCGGATTCTTTAATAGAAGAGTGAATACTTTCTGGTGTTGAATGAATGAAGTTAATTTTATGATTTTGGTATTTTTCTTTTAATTGATCTAAACGCTCTTCTGAAAGATCAATGAGATTTACTTCAACATTGTTCTGGACTGCTTTTTTTAAAGCTTCTTCTCCTGCAACACCGCAACCAATGATAGTTACTAAACCAAGATTCATTCCATCTAAAGACCCTAGTAAAACTCCTCTACCTTGATTTTGTTTAAGCAAAAAATAATTCCCAACATTAAAACCAATTTGTCCTGCAATAGCACTCATCGGAGCAAGAAGTGGAAAGGATCCGTCACTACTAGTAACCGTTTCATATGCAATACCTTTTACGCCCGAATTAATTAACTTTTCTGCAAGTATTGGATTCCCAGCCAAATGCAAATACGTAAAAAGTGTTTTTGAAGCATCAAGATATTCGATTTCTGATTCCATCGGCTCCTTAACTTTAATAATTAGTTCACTACTGTCATAAATTTCTCTTGCACCCGCAAGAATTTGACAACCTACATTCATATAATCTTGATCAAAAAATCCTATACCTGAACCCGAAGACGACTCAATAAAAACACTATGACCATGTTCGACTAATGAAGCAGCAGCTTCTGGAGTTAAACCAACACGGTTCTCATTATTCTTTATTTCTTTAGGGACACCAATTTTCATTGCATTAATCTTTGCGTTTCAGAATGTTTAAAAGTTTGATCTAAAACATTATCAACAATATCGAACATATCATTAATTTGCTCATCAGAGATGATTAGAGGTGGGCAAAAAGCTATAATATCGCCAATAGCTCTTACTATCAGACCCTCCTTTTTAGCAAGATCCATAAATAATTTTCCAACTTTCCCTTTTTGTTGGAATGGCTTATTAGAATCTTGCTGTGAAACAAATTCCATAGCACCAATCAATCCAACACCGCGAGTATGACCTACTAATTTATGATCTAGGCACTTATTTAACCGCTGCTGAAAAGTTGGGCTGACTGTATTTGTATGAGCAAGTATGTTATCCCTTTCGTAAATTTCAAGAGTTTTTAGAGCAACTGCACATGAGACAGGATGGCCTCCGTATGTATAGCCATGACCAAAAATGCCTAACTCTCCACTTTTTTCAGCAATCGGAGTATATATTTCATCTGACAGGATCACAGCACTTATAGGCAGATAAGATGATGATAAAGCTTTTGCCACAGTTAAAGATTGCGGTTGCATCCCGAATGTCTCAGCTCCCCAAACATTACCAGTTCTTCCAAATCCACATATCACCTCGTCATCAATAAGTGGAATATCATACTTTGACAAAATAGGTTGGATAGCTTCAAAGTAACCATTAGGAGGTAAAATTACCCCACCTGCTCCCATTAAAGGCTCAGCAAACATTGCCGCAATTGTTTCAGGTCCCTCTCTAAGAATAAGATCTTCAAGATTAGCAACTATTCTTCCTAAAAATTCTGCTTCAGTTTCTCCATCATTATGATTCATAAAATAATGAGGTGAGTCGGTGTGTAAAAACATATCCTGGGGCAAATCAAAATTTCCATGAATCGTGGGTAGACCAGTCAACGATGAGGTAGCAAGTGTGACACCATGATAAGCCTGCACCCTTGATAAAAATTTTTTCTTTTTCTTTCTGCCAAGAGCATTATTCAAATACCACATCAATTTTATTTGAGTATCGTTAGCATCAGAACCTGATGAACCTAGAAACACTTTCGCATCATCAAATGGTGACAACTCAACCAATTTTTCAGATAGCTCAATTGCTGGTTCATGACTTTTAGATGCAAATAAGTTTCCGTAAGGAAATTTTTCAAACTGCTTCATTGCAGCTTCGGCAAGCTCCATATTCCCATGCCCCAAAGCATTACACCACAGCCCAGCCATTCCCTCTATATATTTCTTTCCATCGGTGTCATAAACATAAATACCATCTCCTCTTTCCAAAATAAAAGGTCCTGTATCTTTATGAGCAACTAGATTGGTATTGGGATGGAAGACATTTTCTATGTCTTTTTTTGAGAGTATCTCAGTATTTGAGTTTGGTTTATTCAACTTCGAGCAATATATATTTTGTAAATTATACCTTTAAGTAAGCAAAAAAAAACCCAGGTTAAAACCTGGGTTTTCTTTTTTTTGATTCGATTAATTAGAATCAGATACGGCAGCAGCCCAAATGACTAAACCAAAAGCTGTCTTATTAACTAAGTCAGCAAGGTTATAGACAATATTTAGACCTTCTGCATCTAACCAATAACCTATTGGATAAATAGCCCAACCAACAAGAACAATCATTCTAATTGCATTAAAAGCCATTTGACCAGCTGCATTTCCACTTGACGCATTTACTTGCGCTGCTTCTCCGAAGAAAATTAAGTAGATAATAACAGCCCATCCAAGCATACCGATTATAAAGGCAGGCATCTGTGCCAAGTATCCAGCTTCACCCACGTATCCACCGATGAGCATAACAAGAGATGCTATCAAAAGCTTCCAAAATAAGCTTGAGCTAACATTTGTTACTGCTGCAAGGATGAGGTAAAACTCAACGATTTGTAGCGGTACTGTGATAAGCCAATCGATATATCTATATACAGTAGGAGAACTACCTTCCCCATCTGCCAAAGATGTAATCCATACACCTCTCATATATAGATAATGCCAAAAAGCAACACCAGTCACTAAGGCAGCAACAGTCAATGAAGTTTTCCACTTCCCAGCAACTCTGTCTCTTTCAACAAGAAAGAATACAGTAGAAGCAAGCATGATTGCTGTAGCAAGCCAAAAAGAAATACCGACAAAGTCGTCTTGTGCTAATGCATATTCCATTTAAACCTCCTAGTTTAATATTGAAATTTCAACATTCTCCCCCTAGGAATAAAAAATTCACTAGGACAAAAAAATCAATATATACAAACACTATGTAAAATTCAAATTTTGAAAACTTAGCTGTTTTAAAAAGCTTGACATTTACTTTTCAAAGATACTTAGCTAAATCAGTGATACTTTTCCTCGAAGTTCTATATTTATTAATGGGATTTGCAAGATCTGGATAACCCAAAGCAATGCCGCACCATAAAATTTCATCGTCAGAAAAATCTACACATTCTTTTACAGTTTGAGGATACATTGACCAGCTTTCTTGCAAACAGGTACCAAGGCCAAAACTCAGAGAAGCTAGACAAATATTTTGTAAAAAGTGTCCAACATGACCCCAGCCGTTTACATCTGCCAATTTATCAACAGTGACAATCATCCCGACCGGTGCTTCAAAAAAAGAAAAATTTTTTTTAAGTTGATTTAAACGTCCCTCAAAATCATCTTTTTTAATTGCTAAAGCATCATACATTAATAGCCCACATGCCTTGATATGATCCTTAAAACGGTTAGGCATATCAGGTGGATATATATTAAAATCAGTTTTTTCAGTATTTCCTTCATCAAGTTGTTTTAATACAGATTGTTCTAGTATTTTCATCTTCTCAGGAGATAAAACGTATATTTTCCATGGTTGTGTATTTCCTCCAGATGGAGCAAAACTAGCATTAAGCAAGATTTGGTCAATAATATCCTTACTTACTTCCTTTTTTTCAAATGCACGAATCGATTGTCGGTGCCTGATAGCCTCTAAAATATCCATAAATACCACTATAAATCAATTACAACAAAAACGTAAAATTATTGGCATTTATAGGTTTATGCATATATCATAGACCCATTACATAGTTACTTTTATATATGGGGGATTAATTATGGATAAATTTAGTAGATTTACTTTTACTTTTCTTGCTACTTTAGCATTTGTTAACTTTTCATTTCCTGTCTCTGCACAAGAAGATACTGTTGAAATTGAAGAAGTTATTGTTGAAGCAACAAGAAGAGCTGAATCAATTCAGGATATTGCATTATCTGTGCAAGCATTGTCAGATGAAGATCTTGCCGATGCCCAGATTGCAGATGTATCAGACTTAACTGAATACATTCCTGGTTTTAACTTTTACAACGGACTTTCAAGTGGTGTTGTTTTCTCAATAAGAGGAAGTGCTCCACAAGCAATTGGTGCTAACAGTGTTGATAGTGTCCAAGCTGCAATCAATGGTCATACTGTTCTCACTGCTGATTTTGGTGAAATGGGTTTTCTTGACCTAGAAAGACTTGAAATTTTAGCTGGTCCTCAAGGTACTCTTTACGGACGAAATGTTGTGGGTGGATTGGTAAATGCAATCACAGCAAGACCTTCTGGAGATAACTCAGGTTTTGCTAGAATGGAATATGGTAATTTTGCATCCAGCAGACTTCAAACTGCTGTTAACTTACCACTAACCGATTCAATTAATGCAAGAGTTGCTTATGGGTCTTATTCAAAAGATGGTACTACCATGAATGAATATACTGGAAACGAAGTGGATGGTAGAGATGAGTGGGGAGCTAGAATCTCCGTAGACTTTGATCTAGGTGATTTAGGCATGCTTCAATTAACCTCAGACATTAGAGAAATTGATGACAACAGATTAAATATTGCTGGACAATATTGTGCTGCTGATCCCTTCTATGGTTGCAGTCCTTTCGAACAAGGTCCTTTTGGTGGTATTTATCACCTTGCTGGAACCATCGGTGGTGGTTTAGGACAAGTCACTTTCCTTTCTCCAGATGCAAATGGATTCGATCCATATGTTGGAAGTCCTAGATATGATGACTTTGACAGAATTTATGAAAGTGTTGACCCTTTTAGAAAACAAGATTTTCAAAATACTCAACTTGAATATATTAGAGATTTTG
>CACKPV010000003.1 GCA_902602185.1 uncultured SAR86 cluster bacterium | reverse complement strand
AGATTTATGTTTCTAAAAATAATATCGAAGAGTCAATTTATGCCGATTTTAAAAGTTGGGATCTTGGAGACATAATTGGTGTATCTGGCTCATTATTTAGAACAAAAACAGATGAACTCACACTTGAAGTTTGGGATTTAGAGATGATCACTAAATCATTGAGACCAATGCCTGAAAAATTTCAAGGACTCAAAGATATTGAAGCAAGATATAGACAAAGATATCTTGATCTTATGTCTAACAAACAAACAAAAGAAACTTTTATCAAAAGAACTAAAATTATTGATTCTATAAGATCAAAAATGAATGAAAAAGACTATCTTGAAGTCGAAACTCCAATGATGCACCCCATTGCAGGTGGCGCTGTAGCAAAACCCTTTGTAACAACTCATAATGCGCTGGGAAGAGAGTTATATCTGCGCATTGCACCTGAACTTTATCTTAAAAGATTGTTAGTTGGTGGATTTGATAAGGTTTATGAAATTAATAGAAGTTTTCGAAATGAGGGATTATCCACAAGACATAATCCAGAATTTACTATGCTGGAGTGGTACGAAGCTTTTGCAAGTATGCAAGATCAAATGGATTTGACAAAAGAAATTATCGAAAATGCTGCTTATGCAATTGGAGTTGAAAAGATATTGATGTGGGGAGATTTAGAGATAAACCTTGAAAATTTCTCTTACCAAAAACTTACAGATTTAGTCTTGCAACATAACCCTAAAATCTCAAAAGAACAAATTAATGATAAAAATGTACTGTTGAATTATACAAATGAATTAAACCTAAAGATTGAAGAAAGTTGGGGATATGGAAGATTATTATTAGAGATTTTTGAGTCAACTGTTGAAGATAAACTTATTGATCCTACATTTGTCACAGAATATCCCATTGAGGTATCTCCTTTATCTCGAAGAAGTAATGAAAATCCAGATTTTGCTGACCGTTTTGAATTATTTATAGGTGGAAAAGAATTTGCCAACGGGTTCTGTGAGCTGAATGATCCAGATGATCAAGCTTTAAGATTTAAGGAGCAGGTTGAAGCAAAAAAATCCGGGGATTTTGAGGCAATGGATTACGACGCAGATTACATAACTGCCTTGGAGCACGGCATGCCTCCAGCTGTTGGTGTTGGATTGGGCATTGACCGTCTGGTGATGTTACTCACCAATCAATCATCTATCAGAGACGTCTTACTTTTCCCACAATTAAAGAATTAGTTAAGGTTTATATTAAACTCTAAAATGTTTACGGAGTATTCTTGTCTAAATAAATCATTGTTATATATAGATTTATTAGGATATTTCTCAATACTTTTTGTAAATGCTTTAATTGATAAAAATTCATTATCATCATAAATTTTTATTCCGTTTACATAATTATTTTTATCAAGATTTAAAATTGAAAGTGAGTTTTGATTGCTTCCGGTTTGCATCATAATGGCTAATATTACTCCAGCACCCAGATAGGGCAAAAAGTCTTTAGCTACTTCATCTCCGGTATCCTTTATATGCTCTAAAACAGGACAACTTCCACCTTCACAATGATCAGCAATAACAAATGATGGCATTAAAAAAAGGCTTATAAGAAATTTTTTCATAATTTTTTAGACAAAAGCATATAAGAAAAGTTCACCACCTATATTTATCAAAATTTTCTGGATTAGCCCAACCCTCAGGATTATTCCAGTTCCTTTTATTGTTATAGGTCTTTAAATTATAACTAAAACAAAAAAGTAAATCTTCATCAAATTCATTGACTAACCCTAAGCGCAACAGCATATCTCGTTGCTGAGAGTCAGTAGAAAAAATAACAAGTTTCTGTGAAAGAGTATTTTTTATTTTTCCAATATTTTCTGCAGTTGGATTTATATCAGGCAAAATTATAAAAATATCATGTGGGCACATGAAAGAGTTAATTTCAGGATAGACTGAAAAGTCTTCGAGTTTATTACCTAAAGTTTGTAATAATGCAGAAGCATTTAAACTTGTAATCAATCCAAGGGAATTAATTTTTTCACCCTCTATAATTGAATCGATAAAGTCAGATAAGTTTTTTGAAACAAATTCTGTGATCATTTTAAAGAAGATCTTGAACAGCAGATTTTTCATCAATCAACTCTTGTACCGATTGACTTAATCTTTGTTTGCCACCATCACTTAAAGATAAATCTCTGATAATTTCTATTTTACCGCTGCTTAAAGTCATTAAGGGAAAACCACAAATCAGTCCCTCAGGTACGTCATATGCACCATCACTCATAATTGCAGCACTAAAACAATCACCACTTAAAGTAGGGTTTTCACAAGCATGAATAGTATCAATTGCAGCTTTAGCTGCAGAGGTTGCTGAGGATGCTCCTCTGGCATCAATTACTGCTTTACCTCTTTGTTGGACTGAAGGAATGAAAGAATTCGAAAACCAATCTAAATCTGAGATTGCCTCTTTAACAGAAGAGTTTTTATATAAGGCATTCTCAAAATCAGGGTACATTGTTGGGCTATGATTACCCCAAATAACCATTTTTGAAATTTCTGAAACATTACAGTTTATTTTTTTTGCTAACATCGATTTTGCTCTGTTTGAATCAAGCATTGTCATAGCCATCCAAGTTTGGTCTTTATTATTTGCCGCATTCATACCGATTAAAGCATTTGTATTAGCAGGATTTCCAACAACAAGAACTTTTGCTTCATTTGCTCCATTGCTACCAATTGCTTTTCCTTGATCTACAAAAATACCTCCATTAATTTTTAATAAATCTGATCTCTCCTCAATTTTTTTTCCTTTATAGACAATACCTCTAGGAATACTTCCCACAAGTAAAAACCAATTTCCATTATGTGAGGCTGCTGAAAAGTCGTCATAAATATCTATAGATCCTAAATGGGGAAAATATGAGTCATCCAATTCCATTGCAAGACCCTCTAGTTTTTCAACAACTTGAGGTATTTCTACAAGTGAAAGATTAACAATAGTATCTTTAAAAAGATTACCATCAATTAATCGTGGTATTAGCGAATATCCTATTTGACCTGCGGCACCTGTTACAACAACATTAATCTCTTTTTTCATGAATTCCTCATTAGTAATATGACTCATATTATAAAACTTAAAATCATAATCAAACACAAAAAACTTTTTTCTTGTTAAAATTAACAGTGGAGGGAGTTAATGAAGAGTGATTTAGTTTTTGAATCAAATATTCATAGGGGATTCTTACCAGAAGAGCATCCACTAAAATACATAAATTATGACGTTAAAACTGAATTTCTCTGTGAAATTACAAAAGAATTACCAAAACTCTTACTGACAGGTTCACTTGCAAAGACTATTGAAAAAATCCCAAAAAACTTCTTTGATTTTTCAGATCTTATTAGTGCAAATGAAGAAGAGAAATTACGTTGCCTTAATTCAAAACTTTCTTTTATTGCTCATGGGTATATTTACTCCGAAAATAAACCAAAAAGTATTTTACCTAGATCAATTTCTTCTCCATGGATAAAAGTTTCTAAGTATCTAGGGAGACCTCCAGTATTGAGTTATGCAAGTTACTGTCTTGATAATTGGTATTTATTAGATTCAAAGCAACCAATTTCACTTGACAATGTTGCTTTGATTAATAATTTCTTGGGTGGTGTTGATGAAGACTGGTTTGTCACCATTCATGTATGTATCGAAGATGCCGCAGCTCCAGCAGTAAAATCAGCTTTTGAAATAGTATCGGAAACAAATGAAACAAATATTTTGCAACATCTTAAAATTATTCAGACTTCCTTAAAAAAAATGAATGAAATTTTTGATAGAATGTCTGAAAAATGTGATCCATATATCTATTATCACAGAGTAAGGCCTTATATTTTTGGTTGGAAAAATAACCCTGATTTACCTAAAGGACTTATTTACAAGGGGTTTTTTAATGGTAAACCGCAACAATTTAGGGGTGAGACTGGAGCACAAAGTTCAATCATACCTCTTTTGGATGCTTTATTTGCTGTCAAACATAAAAAAGATTCGTTAAGGGATTATCTTGAAGAAATGCTACTATACATGCCCCCATCTCACCGAGAATTGATTGCATCTGTGAAAAAAGATTCGAAGATTTTAGAATATTCTAATTCTTCAAAACCTATTAGGAACAAAATGAATGAATGCTTGGATGAGATGACCAAGTTTCGCTCGCAACACATTAAGTATGCCAATGACTATATTCATGCACAATCGAGGAATCCTAAATATTTTTCATCAGGAGGATCAACTATTAGGGGGACTGGCGGTACTCCATTTATGAGGTATCTTAGGAAGCATAGAGATGAAACAAGAGAATCAATTAAAAATTAGGTAGGAGAATTATGTCTATAAGATTCGACGAAAAAGTTGTAATAGTAACAGGTGCCGGTGGAGGTCTTGGAAAGGAACATGCTCTTGAGTTTGCAAAAAGGGGTGCAAAAGTTGTAGTAAATGATCTTGGTGGATCTGTTGATGGAAGTGGAGCAAGTGACTCTGCAAACGAAGTGGTTGAGTTGATCAAATCCCAAGGAGGTGAGGCATTTGCAAGTGGAGCTAGTGTCACTGATCTAAGTGCAGTAAAAGCTATGATTGCAGAGACTCTAGAAACGTGGGGTAGAGTAGATATTTTGGTGAATAATGCAGGTATTTTAAGAGACAAGAGTTTTCATAAGATGTCTGTAGAAGACTTCAATTTAGTCATGCAAGTACATTTTGAGGGCACTCTAAACTGTACACATACTGTCTTTCCTGTCATGAGAGAGCAGGCATTTGGAAGGATCATTTTTACAAGTTCATCTAGTGGTGTATTTGGTAACTTTGGTCAATCGAATTATGGATCGGCAAAAATGGCTATGATTGGATTAATGAATACCCTTAAAATCGAGGGTCAGAAATATAATATTCATTCAAATGCCATAACTCCCGTTGCATTCACCCGCATGACTGATGGTTTAATACCTGCAGACATAGGCAAAAATCTTCAACCGGAGTATGTCACTCCAGCAGTTATCTTTCTTGCAAGTGAAGATGCTCCTAATGGTGCAATTATTTCAGCTGGAGCTGGTGTGTTTTCTAGAATCTTCATTCATGAAACTAAAGGTCTTTCACTTGGAATGGGAAGTGACATGACTCCTGAGAATATTGCATTAAATTGGGAAGAAATTTCAGATATGGAAGGTGCTCAGGCCCTCAATAGTGGGCCAGAACAGTCATTAAAGATTTTTGAGTTACTCAATAAAAGTGAATAGGATCTAGAATTCCAAACCACCACCAACTTGGTATTCAGTCACTCTGGTTTCAAAAAAGTTTTTCTCTTTCCTTAAGTCCATGATTTCTGACATCCAAGGAAAAGGATTTGTTACTCCTGCAAACTCTGGCTCTAGACCAATTTGAACTAATCTTCTGTTGGCAATGAATTGTAGGTACTCTTCCATTTGTTTTGCATTCATACCCAGAACACCTCGAGGCATAGTGTCCCTTGCATAATCTATTTCAAGAAGGGTACCTTCAAGAATCATTTTTGCTGCCTCAGCTTGCATTTCTTCATCCCAAAGATGTGGGTTTTCAATTTTAATTGCATTAATGAGATCAATACCAAAATTAACATGCATTGACTCATCTCTTAAGATATATTGAAACTGCTCTGCGGTTCCAGTCATCTTATTCCGATTTCCCATTGAAAGAATTTGAGTGAATCCACAGTAAAAGAAAATACCCTCAAGAACACAATAAAACGCAATTAAATTCTTTAATAGCAATTTATCAGTTTCTTCTGTCCCTGTTGTAAATTTAGGATCTTCAATCTCTTTTGTATACTTTAGCCCCCATGCAGCCTTTTTAGCTACACTTGGTATCTCACGGTACATATTAAATATTTCACCTTCATCCATAGATAGTGATTCAATAACATATTGATAAGCATGGGTGTGTATTGCTTCTTCGAATGCTTGACGGAGGATATACTGCCGGCATTCAGGATTGGTTATTAATCTATAAAGAGCAAGAACAAGATTATTTGCAACAAGTGAATCTGCTGTTGAAAAGAAACCAAGATTTCTTTTAACAATTCTTCGCTCATCATCTGTAAGCCCTTCTTCAGATTTCCACAAGGCAATATCGCTAGTCATGTTAACCTCTTGTGGCATCCAATGATTTGCACTACCGTCAAGGTATTTACCCCAAGCCCAATCATATTTCATGGGAACTAGTTGATTTAAATCTGCACGACAATTAATTAGGGCTTTTTCATCAACCTCAACTCTTCCTGCCATCCCTTCAAGTTCTTCTTCTCCAGCAGTAGTATCTAATGCATCAAGTGACTTACGGGCTGCCTCTGCCCGACTTCCTGCCTCTAATTTTGCCTTTGGTTGGGCTGGCTGTTGAGGTTGTACTTCCTCTTTAATTGATTCAACAACTTTCTTTTCAATTTCTTTTGAAACCTCTGGTTTTTTAACCTTGGTTTCTGTTTCATTAAAATCATCCCAATTTAACATTTTTTACTCCTTCAAATTTTTATTGACATGCCTCACAATCTGGATCATCTAATGAGCATGCAGATGGCACAGGAGCAGGTTCTCCCATACTTTGTGCATTAGCATCACCGATTTTAGCTTCCACTTTGTTGAGTGCTCTGTTTTCGATTGTTGATTTCTCTGTGGATGTAGCACCCATAGACCTTAAATAGTAGGTTGTTTTGAGACCTAATAACCATGCCATCCTGTAGGTAATATCTAATTTTTTCCCACTTACATTAGAAATATATAAGTTTAAGGACTGTGCTTGATCTATCCATTTTTGCCTTCTGCTTGCTGCTTCCACAATGTATTTTGGTTCAACCTCAAAAGCTGTTTTAAACATTTCTTTTATATCATCTGGAATTCGACCAATTTGTTGCAGACTTCCATCTCTATATTTCAGGTCATTAATCATGACATCGTCCCACAGATTCTGCTCTTTCAGTGTGTTGACTAAGTGAGGATTAACGATGGTGAATTCTCCTGACAAGTTGGATTTTACATAAAGATTTTGATAGGTAGGCTCAATGGACTGAGTTACTCCTGTAATGTTTGATATTGTTGCTGTCGGTGCTATTGCCATTACATTTGAATTTCTCATGCCTTGGTTTAAGACTTTCTTTCTTAGTGTTTCCCAGTCAAGTGTTTCTGATTCATCAACCTTAAGATAGTCTTCACCCCTTTGTTCTTTTAGTATTTTGATTGAGTCTTTAGGCAAGATACCTTGACTCCAAAGAGAACCTTCATAAGTTTTGTACGAACCTCTCTCTTTTGCTAAGTCAGATGAGGCATTGATGGCATAGTAACTAATAAGCTCCATGCTTCTATCAGCAAATTCTATAGCTTCTTCGGAGTTATAAGAAATACCTTGCATGTACAAAGTATCTTGGAATCCCATGAGTCCGAGTCCAATAGGTCTGTGCTGAAGATTTGAGTTCTCTGAGGTATCGACAGAGTAGTAATTAATATTAATTACATTATCAAGCATGCGAATAGCCGTTGTTACAGTTGCTTTTATTTTCTCCTCGTCTAACTTTCCATCTAACATATGCTGTTTGAGGTTTACTGAACCTAGATTACAAACAGCAATCTCTTCTCCAGCAACGGTGTTAAGTGTTATTTCAGTACAAAGGTTAGATGAATGAACTACCCCTGTATGTTGCTGGGGTGATCTTAAATTGCATGGATCTTTAAATGTCATCCACGGATGACCTGTTTCAAAGAGCATTGTAAGCATTTTTCTCCACAAGTCAGATGCCTTTACTGTTTTATATTGGTTTAATTTTTGTTCGGCTGCCATTACTTCGTAGGCAAGATATCTTTCTTCAAATTCTTTACCAACTAAATCATGAAGATCGGGTGTTTCTCCGGGTGAGAACAATGTCCAATCTTCATCATTTTGAACTCTTTTCATAAAAAGGTCAGGAATCCAATTTGCTGTATTTGTATCATGAACTCTCCTTCTGTCATCACCAGTATTTTTCTTCAGTTCAAGAAACTCTTCTATATCTAGATGCCAGGTTTCAAGGTAAGAGCACATTGCACCTTTTCTTTTGCCCCCTTGGTTTACTGCTACAGCTGTGTCATTTGCAACTTTTAAAAAGGGAACAATGCCTTGACTCTCACCATTTGTTCCTTTGATATATGACCCCAATGCTCTGACCGGAGTCCAGTCATATCCCAAACCACCAGCCCATTTTGAAAGCATTGCCATATCACCATAGGCAGAGAAAATACCCCTGAGGTTATCGGGCACAGTAGAGAGATAGCAAGATGAAAGCTGTGGTCGTTTTGTTCCTGAATTAAATAGGGTAGGTGTAGAACTCATATAATCAAAGCCTGACAAGAGGTTATAGAATTCAATCGTTCTTTTCTCTCTTTCTTTTTCTTCTATAGCAAGACCCATTGCAACACGCATGAAAAATACTTGAGGTAGTTCATATCTTATTTTGTTAGAGTGAATGAAATATCTATCGTAAAGCGTTTGTATTCCTAAATATGTGAATTGGTTGTCTCTTGTATGATCGATAGCTTGCCCGAGTTGTTTGAGATCATAGTTCTTCAATTCTGGATCTAGAATCTCAAGTTCAATACCCTTATCAATGTATTTAACAAGTGCTTCAGGATAGTAATTTTCCATATCTGCATATGTTGCTTCTTCTGCAATACCTAGAAATTCCAATGCCTCGTTTCTAATTTGATCCATGAGTATACGTGCTGTAACGAATGAGTAGTTTGGTTCTTTTTCTACTTTGGTTCTGGCAGTCATTATTAGGCTAGTTCTCATGTCAGAAACAGAAACTCCGTCGTAGAGGTTGCCTAATGATTGTTCTAAAACTTCCTTGGGGTCAACATCATCAAGACCTTCGCAAGAATCAGTAATTATTTTTGCAAGTCTTTTGATATCTAATGGTACTGTTGTTCCATCTTTTTTTGTGACTTTTAGATCTGTCTCTGTTTCGATTGATATCGTTGGTTTTTCAACCGGACCTCTTTTTTTTGCTCTTTCTTCTCTATATAAAATATATCTTTTTGCAACTGAGTGTTCTTCTCTTCTCATTAACTGTAATTCAACCTGATCTTGAATTTCTTCTATGAATAGTGTTCCTCCTGACGGCATTCTTTCTTGGTATATCTCCACAATGCCCTCTGTAAGCTCTTGGACTTTTTCATGTATTCGTTCACTACTTGCTGCATTTCCTGATTCTGCTGCTAAGAATGCTTTAGTAATTGCAATTTCAATCTTCTCTTTTTCGAAAGGAACATTTTTACCATTCCTTTTTACAACTCTTAACTTTCCTGGTGCAAATATACTCAGATCTTCACTTTGTTCTGCTGGCATATTTATTGTTTTTTCCTCTTTTACTTCGTTTTTTTCCATACTTCTTCTCTTCCAATTAAGGAACTTTTTCTTATCTGGGGTGAGGTTAAGTTTTTTGTTGTTTTTCTATAACCTGAAACCATGATAATCAATGTGGATAAGAAATCAAGCAAAAAAACACAATATATTGTGAATTTTTTCTATTTATGCACTATATGCTGTGTATACGGTGTTAGGGCAGTGTAAAAAAATAGTTGATAAGATGTGGATAAATGTAACAATGTGACAATGAAATATATTCTATCGGTCGATCAGGGAACAACAAGCTCGAGAGCAATAATTTTTGATGAAAATCAGAAAGTTATTGCAGAATCACAAAGAGAGTACGAGCTTTCATACCCAAAAGATGGTTGGGTTGAAGCAAATCCCAGAACTATATTGGACACAGTGAAAGAGGTCATAAATGAAGTGCTGACAACAACAGGAGTCAAGGTTGCATGTTGTGGCATTACAAATCAACGCGAGTCGGTTGTTGTATGGAATAAACACACTGGTGAAGAAGTTTACCCTGCGATAATTTGGCAAGATAGAAGGACAAATGAGTTTTGTCGGAGTCTCGCATTAAAGAAGCCAAAATTTGAGAAACAACTCAGACAGAAAACTGGGCTTTTACTTGATCCATATTTTTCAGCAACAAAAATTCAATGGATTCTAAAAAATGTTTCAGGTGCGATGAAATTAGCTCAAAAAGGAGACCTATGTTGTGGAACGATTGATAGTTTTCTAGTCTGGCACTTAACTGAAGAAAATAATCATCTTACGGATGTAACAAATGCATCAAGAACAATGCTTATGGACATTAGAAGTTGCCAATGGGATCAAGAATTACTCAGAGAGTTTGACATACCAGAAAGCATGCTTCCTGAAATAAAAAATAATGATTACAATTTCGGCACAATAAAATCTAATCACTCTTTTCCAATTACAGGTGTAATAGGCGATCAACAAAGTGCTTTATTTGGCCAAGACTGTCTTTCCTTAGGGGACATGAAGATAACTTTTGGTACTGGTTGCTTTTTAATGGTTAATACTCTAAAAGAAATTGTATACTCTAAATCAAATTTACTTACCACAGTTGGTTATCAAATTGGAAGCAATAAAGAATCCACATTTTCAGTTGAAGGAAGTATTTATTCGGCTGGTTCAGCAATACAATGGTTAAGAGATGGTTTGAAGGTATTTGATAACACTAAACACAGTGAGAATTTTATTAACTCTAACTTCGATTCAGGTGGAGTAAAATTTGTACCAGCATTCACTGGTCTTGGAGCACCACATTGGAACTCGAGCATACGAGCAAGTTTTCAAGGCATCCAAAGGGATACAAGCATAAATGATCTTGTTACATCTGTATTTAAATCAATATGTTTTCAAACACGAGAGATTGTTGAAGCATTAATCATAGACGGTATTGAGGTTAACAAGTATAGGGTTGATGGTGGAATGATAAAAAATAACCTTTTTCTTCAAATGCTTTCAGATACCCTAAATAAAGAAATTATTATCCCAAATTTTGTTGAATCTACTGCTTTGGGTGCTTATAAAATGGCATGTGTTGGATCTAAAATTTCTCTTGAGGGCCAAAAGTCCTATTCAATAACCAGCCCAAATCAAGAAAGGGTTATTTTTATGGATATTGAGTATAAAGACTGGAAAAAGAACTTAAAAAACCTTATTTCAATTCAAGACTAATACCTTTGTTCTTGATTTTAATCATATTGATTTTTTCTAATGGAAAAGAAACTTGCTGATGTGATGCAACAATTACAAGTAAATTTTTCTCAAGTGCAGCATCTACGATAAGCTTTGAAATCTTATCGATATTTTCTTTATCTTGATTAGAGAATGGTTCATCCATTAAAAGAATTTGCGGCTTGGCTGCCAGTGATCTCGCAATAGCAATGCGCTGCTGTTGACCACCAGAAATAAGATGTGGATAAGTTTGAAGGTGCTCCGTAAGATTTAATTCTGTAACTAATTCTTCAACTTCTTCTTTTGGTAACCCAGGTTTAGCAAAGTGAATATTTTGCGCATTTGTTAAATGGGGGAAAAGATTCAATTCTTGAAAAACATACCCAACTTTTCTTCGGTTTGAAGGCACAAAATCAGAATCACTTACAAATTTTACTTTTCCAAATGAAATTTCTCCTTTACGAGGCTTTTCCAAACCTGCAATTAGATTAAGAAAACTAGTTTTTCCCTCTCCATTTGCCCCCTTTAAGCAATAAATTTTTCCAGAATCTAACTTTAAATTTACATCAGAAAAAATAATTTTTTTATCATAAGAAAAACTCAATGATTTAATATGCAGACTCACTATAGGGCACTAATAAGATATAGTCTTATGATAAACTACTTTGCTTATTGCCTCTAAAAAAACATGTATAAATTAAAAATTTTTAATAATATTGCAGAAAACGGATTGCACATTCTTCGTGAGAGTAATTTTGTTGTTACTGATGAAAATCCAGATGCAATAATGCTGAGGAGTGAAATTTTAAAACCAGAATCTTTTAACTCTGAATTACTTTGCATAGCAAGGGCAGGAGCAGGAATCAATAACATCCCAATTAAAGAAGCAACAAAAGCTGGGATAGTTGTCTTTAATACACCTGGAGCAAATGCTAATGCTGTCAAAGAATTAGTTTTGTGTGGCATGCTTCTCTCATCACGCGGTATTCTTCAAGGATATAATTTTTTAAATTCTATTAGTACAAAGGATTCAAATGAACTAAATACCGAAGTTGAAAGTAAAAAAAAGGAGTTTAAAGGTTTTGAACTGCAAGGTAAGACATTGGGTATCATAGGATTAGGAGCAATAGGATCTCTTGTTGCTCAATCTGCTCACAACCTTGGAATGAATATAATAGGATTTGATCCATTCATATCAATTGATTCAGCATGGAGACTTCCAAAAGAGGTTGTAAAAGCTGACTCTATTGAAGAACTGGTTGGAAGTGCGGATTTTATTTCAGTGCATGTTCCATTGGTCGATGATACAAAAGAAATGATTAATGAAAATATTTTGAAATATTTTAAAAAGGGATCAAAACTTATAAATTTGTCTCGCGGCCCAATTATCAATAACGATGATGTGATTAATGCATTAAAAGAGGGAGTTATTGATAGATTCGTTACTGATTTTCCAACACAGGAACTTGTCAATCGCTCGAAGAAGTTTGGAGATGTAATTTTGCTTCCCCATTTAGGTGCAAGCACAAGTGAAGCAGAAATCAATTGTGCTGTGATGGCTGCAAATCAGACAAAAGATTTTATTTTAAATGGGAACATTATTAATTCAGTTAATTTTCCGAGAATCCGCCTGGGTCGATCTACAGATTACCGTTTGGTAGTAATAAATAAGAATGAGCCCGGGTTAATAGGAAAGATAGCAGATTGTCTTGCAAGTCATCAACTGAATATTAGTGATATGGTTAACAAAAGTAGAGATGGAATCGCAATAAACCTTATAGATCTTGATACCAAACCAAACATTCAAATTGAGAAAGAAATCAAAAAGATTGAACATATATTATCAGTAAGATCTTGCTAGAAAACCTCCAAAAAGCTTTGATTTAACTGGAAATCCTAAAACTTTTAAAACAAAAAAATCTTAAATTTGCCCACATCTTTTTCATCTACTATTAGTTTCATGAATAATTGATCATTTACATAATATAAATTTCTACCTTAATTTATTTAAAGCATTGATATAAGGTGTTATTTTATTTAACTGTGCAAATTTTGATCAATTCTTTATTTACCTTAGTTTTAAAGCTTTTTATATCACTATGTTAAAGTTATCCATAACTTTATCCACAGTTTCTGTGGATAAGAATTGATCAAAAATGACTACTTTGTATTTTGGAATGCATCCATCTTGGAAACCCCATTTAGAGACTTTTGTTGAGAAGGGATCCTTGCAAATAATTAAGAGTAAGTTGATAGAACTTGTGAATTTAAAAAAAACAATTTTTCCTCCTGCAGAAAAAATTTTCCGTGCATTGGAATTAACCAGTTTTGATAATTTAAAAGTAGTCATTATTGGTCAAGATCCATATCACGGTCCCAATCAAGCAGATGGATTAGCATTTTCAGTTTCATCCAATCAGAAAATACCACCATCCCTTTTAAATATTCATAAAGAGATTTCGAGTGACCTTGATGAATCATTTAATTATTTTGGTGACTTATCTTTTTGGGCTAAGCAAGGTGTTCTCCTTTTGAATAGCTCATTAACTGTTGAACAAGGAAAGCCCAAATCACATTCAGACATTGGTTGGCAAAAATTTACTAATACAATAATCCAAGCTACTGATAAAAAGAATTCTATCGTATTTTTATTATGGGGAGCAGATGCTCAACAAAAAAAAATCCTTTTAAGAAATAAAAACAATTTAGTATTGTGTGCTCCACATCCTTCACCATTATCTGCTCACAGAGGGTTTTTTGGTTGTCAACATTTTTCAAAAACTAATGCTTTTCTTCAAGATAACAACCAAGAAATAATAAATTGGATACCTAAAAGTTAATTAATTTTTTCTGATACCAGAAGAATATAACCGTCATCAACCTGATTTCTTTGCAATTCCTTATATTTAGGATCTAGAAACTCATCAAAATCCAGAAAAATTGGAAAAATTTGCTTCGAAGATTTACTTAAATAATTAGTTCTTGCGATAATCTCTTGTCCTCTGAAACAACCTTTATCAAAGGAAACATGTGTTTTGTTAAAACCAACATCATGAGGCCTTTTTTTTGAAGTTGCATTTGTAAAATTGAAGAATGACATTAGACTTAAGTTAATTTGAGCCTGTTTTTCATCCAAGGTTTCAAAACGTCCCTCTTTTTTTGTAACAGCTAAACCCAATCCATTTTTTGAAAAAATTCTATTTTTAAGTAATGGTGAATTATTGAAAACAAATACTAAATCTATCTGTTCTTTAACTATGGAAAGATTATAAAAAGGCAAAAATTTGAGAATCTCAGACTCAAAAGCATCACTTAATGATTTTTTTATCATTATTTGAAAATTATTTTTTTTTGATAAAGTAACCAAGAAATCACATAAAATATAACCTTTTTCATTGCATAAGCATGATAAAATAAAGTCAGTATTTTCAAGTTTTTTCAGATCGGCAGTAATTTGACCTTGAAGGAGATCAAAAACATTTTCTAATTTACCTTCAAAAGATATGCACGACATTTCTTTGGTTAAGTTTCCAACCTTGAAATAATTTGAAGTTGTTTTGATTAAATTTTTAATAAAATAAATAGCCTAAAACCTTATTTTATCTAATGACACAAGAAATAAATAGAATTAAATGGAAATCGAGAAGAGGAATGAGAGAACTAGATTTATTATTTAGGCCAATCATAACAAATGATATCGCAGATTTTAATGACAAAGATCTAATGCTCTTTGATGAGATTTTAGATTATGATGATCAATCTTTGTATGATTTTATTTTCAAAAATATGAAACTTCAGTCAGTAGAGCATGAGATTTTTTTAAAAAAAATATTAAAAAAATAGAACTTTCTATGTACATTGTTGTCTTAATGAAGGTATTTAAATGAACGAAGGATCAAAAAATGAATCTGACATTATTAAGAAAATTCAAAATGGAGATAACTCTGCTTACAATGTGATGATACTTAAGTACCAAAACAGAATTTACAGCACTCTATTGGGGTTTTTAAAATCCCCACAAGATGCAGAGGACTTGATGCAGCAAGCGTTTGTGAAAGGTTGGCAAAATATAAATAAATTCAGAGGTGAAAGCTCTTTTTATACATGGATTTATAGAATTGCAATCAATCTCGCAAAGAATCATTTAAAAAAGTCTTCAGTTGTGAATTCTTCTAAAAATATATCTTCAGAACAAAATGAAATTGAGTTTTCAGTTGATTTGAATCCATTACATGAATTGGAGCGCGAACAATTGAAGTTTCGACTAAAAAGTTTTATTGCCAAACTTCCAGAATCTCTTCGTACTGCTTTTTTGATGAGAGAGGAAGAGGGTAAAAGTTATGAAGAAATTTCAAGAGCAACCGATTGCCCGATAGGTACTGTCAGATCAAGGATTTTTAGAGCTAGAGAAGAAATATTAAATTTTTTTGAGGATGAAATAAGAAATGGATGATATAAATTCAAAACTGTCACAACTTTACGACAATGAACTTAATCAAGATCAACTGGATGATGTTTTAAAAAATCTTAATTCAAATTTACAGCTTCAGAAAAAATATACATCATACGGGCTTATCTCTGATATGCTAAGTTCAAGCCCCGCAGAAAAAGTTACTTTTGTTGATTTTGCCAAAAAAGTTCTTTCAAATAGATTGGTAGGTAATGGATTAACAGCTGCTGCTACGATATTTCTTACGGTTTTATTTTTATATGATCCCGAAGCAAACAGATTAGCTGAATCATCGGAACAATCAAGGCAAATACGTGATGCTGTGGCCAGTGAAGAGGCTGCAATTATTTCCAATAACGTAATGCAAAATGAGATTCGCCATTTAATTTCCTTGGATAATAATTACCAACCAATGAGTTCGATAGATCTATCCCCAGTTGGATACAATCAAATTAAAGGAAGCCCAGATACTTTCCAAAAAGGTAAAAAGAAAGTTCGCATCCGAATTACCAATAATCAGAGTGGACTCAATGAAATCCGTTTTTTTGACTATGGGCATACAACAGTTTACTTATATCCACTTGACGACAAGATCGTCTCTGTTTCAGGAGATTTGAGTCAGGATGAAGTTGAAAAAATTATAAAAGTCCTAATTAACTAATCATGAGAAATTCTTTATTCTTTTTAAGTTTAATTACGTTATTTTTTCAGAGTCCATTGCATGGCAATAATGATGTTACTGAACTTGTAGAAGATACTGCACCAGCAGTTGTGAATATTACCTCCAAAAGAGAGGTATCTTTGGGAGCAAATAATTATTTCCGAGGAATTCCAGAAGAATTTGAAAGGTTTTTTGGTATACCAAGAGACTTTAATCCTGAGCCTCGTACAAGGGAGTCAGTTGCCTACGGATCAGGTTTTTTTTATAAAGACAATTTTTTATTAACTAATTACCACGTTGTGAATGATGCAACTGAGGTGATTGTATCTTTAAATGATAGAAGAGAATTTGTTGCAGAAGTTGTAGGTGTTGACATGTTATCTGATATTGCGGTTCTAAAAATTGAAGGTGATAAGTTGCCAAGTTTGAGAATGGGCAAAAGTAAACGACTTAAAGTTGGAGAGTCTGTTATAGCAATTGGCTCGCCATTCAGTTTTGACTTCAGTGTTACTGCAGGTATTGTTTCTGCAAAAGGAAGAAGTATTCAGAATCAAAATATTGGAAATTATGTTCCCTTTATACAAACAGATGTTGCAATTAATCCAGGTAATTCTGGGGGTCCACTTTTTAATCTTGACGGTGAAGTAGTTGGAATTAATTCTCAGATTTATTCTAGAAGTGGGGCATATCAGGGTGTTTCTTTTGCTATTCCAATTGATGTGGCAATTGAAGTTGCTGAACAAATTATTAATAAAGGTGAAGTAAGTAGAGGATATTTAGGAGTTCGGATGTCCGAGGTTGATTCAGATCTTGCTCAGGCTTTAGGTATGGAAAAACCCTATGGGGCTCTTATTAATAGCATTGAAAAAGATCAATCTGCTGATAATGCTGATCTTAAGGCAGGCGATGTCATTATTGAATTTAATGGTGAAGAAGTAAAATTTGCTGGTGATCTTCCTCATATTGTTGGCAGATTAGAGCCTGGCTCCCAAGCAAATGCTCAGATCATAAGAAATGGCAAAGAGATTACTCTCGACTTTACATTAGGAAAATTGGAGAATGCACAAGCCTCATTCACTCCAGCTAAATCCGAAACTTCCAACAATCCAATTGGCCTTCAAGTTGAGAATTTATCCGATGCAACTGACGAAATAGATCATGGTGTTGCTGTTAGTACAGTAGATTCTGATTCAGCATCTTCAGGGAAAATTTTCGAGGGAGATATTATTACTGATATTCAAGCAGGTTTTCAAAGATTCAAAGTTGAGGATGCAAAAGACTTTAATGAGATTATTAAGAAGTTTGAAACAGGGGATAAGATTGCAATTTTCGGTTATCGAGACAATTCGAGGTTCATTGTTCCCATCACAGTAAAGTAGAAGATTTCCATAATCCTGCAGCTTTTGCTTTAAAATACTCGATTTATGAAGAACATTAGAAATTTTTCTATTATTGCTCACATAGATCACGGTAAATCAACTTTATCTGATCGTTTGATTGAGTTTTGTGGTGGTCTCACAGCAAGAGAAATGTCGAGTCAAATCCTTGACTCAATGGATATTGAACAAGAGCGGGGAATCACCATTAAGGCACAAGCTGTTTCTCTAGATTATAAAGATAAAAATGGTGACATTTATCAACTTAATTTCATTGATACTCCTGGACATGTTGATTTTTCATATGAAGTTTCGAGATCTTTGTCAGCATGTGAAGGAGCATTGCTTTTAGTTGATGGCTCTCAGGGAGTGGAAGCTCAAACTTTAGCTAATTGCTATACTGCTGTTGACCAAGGATTAGAAGTAATTCCTGTAATTAACAAGATAGATCTCTCTCAAAGTGAGCCGGATAGGGTCAAAAAAGAAATTGAGGACATGATTGGATTAGATTCTGATCAGGCACCCCTAGTCAGTGCAAAGTCTGGAAAAGGCATCGAAGATCTCCTTGAAATGCTTGTAAAGAAAATACCACCTCCAAAAGGAAATCCAAATGGAGATCTTCAAGCTTTAATAATTGATTCTTGGTTTGATGCTTATTTAGGTGTAGTTGCTTTGATAAGGATTATAAATGGGTCCCTAAAGACTGGTGAGAAATTTAGAGTCCATACTTCGGGACAATCATACAAAGTTGATGAGCTAGGAATTTTTTCTCCCAAAAAACTCATAAAGGATAAACTCTCAACGGGTGAAGTTGGCTATTTAGTCTCGGGCATAAAAGATATTAAAGGTGCTCCAGTTGGTGATACTTTGATTTCAGCAGACAAACCTACAACTGAAGCTTTACCAGGTTTCAAAAAGGTCACTCCGAATGTTTTTTCATCACTTTTTACGATTGATTCTGATGATTATGAAAAATTCAGAGATGCTTTATCAAAACTTGCACTCAATGATTCCTCTTTAGTCTATCAACCAGAAGTATCAGATGCCCTTGGTTTTGGGTTTCGATGCGGCTTTCTTGGAACTTTGCATATGGAGGTTGTAAGGGAAAGACTCGAGAGAGAGTATGATCTAGAATTAATTTCAACTGCACCATCAGTTCAATATGAGGTACTTAAAACAGATGGAACAATTCATATCTGTGATAATCCCTCTCAGTTACCTGAACCAAACTTTATTGAAGAAATAAGAGAACCAATAGTAAAAACTAATATCCTCACACCGAATGACTATGTTGGTCCAGTGATAACTCTGTGTAATGCAAATAGAGGTGTACAAAAAGATATGCAATATTTTGGAAATCAAGTATCAATTGTATTTGAATTGCCATTAGGTGGGGTCATTATTGATTTTTTTGATCAAATTAAATCAATCACAAAAGGGTTCGCATCAGTTGAACACTCAATGGTCGGATTTCAAGTTTCAGACCTAACCAAAATAGATGTACTAATAAATAATAATAAAATTGATGCATTATCCATGATAGTTCATAAATCATTTTCGAATCGCAAAGCAAGAGAAATTGCTAAAAACCTACAAAAACTTATTCCCCGTCAGATGTTCGATGTTCCGATTCAAGTTACACTGGGATCAAAAATCATATCGAGGGAAACGGTTAAAGCCTATCGAAAGAATGTGACTGCTAAGCTCTATGGTGGAGATGTGACACGAAAGAAGAAACTATTAGAAAAACAAAAAGAGGGAAAAAAGAAAATGAAACAACTTGGTAATGTGGCCATCCCTCAAGAGGCATTCTTAAATTATTTCAGTGGAGGAGATAACTGATGTTCAAAGATTTATATTTGATTGCTGGCATTATTGGCATCTTAAGTTTGGTTTTTGTTTGGGTGTTGATATCTATAGGGTTGATTTATAAACAACAAGATACAAACAAAATTGAAAAAATCCTTTCCACTTCAGGAACTATTTTTGCTTTATTTATCTTGTGGCGGGTTTTTGTTACTTCAGGAGATCTTGGCATACTCCTTTTGATTGGCTCAGTAGTAAGTTTTACTCTAATGATTCTTGGTTATTTTATTGATCAATCAAAAAAAATATTTCGAGCTGCTCGGGGATGGTTTATCCCATTCTTTTTAATCTTTGTCGTAAGAAATTTTTTATATGAGCCCTATCAAATTCCGTCAGAGTCAATGGTTCCGGGATTACAAGTTGGTGATTTTATCCTCGTTGAGAAATTTACTTACGGACTCAAGATTGACAGAACTTCATCGCCATTTGCTCTTGCTGATACTCCTGAATATGGTGATGTTGTGGTATTTATTCCTCCTCATGATCCTCGACCTTTTGTAAAGAGACTTGTTGGTAAACCTGGAGATAAAATTACCATAATTGACGATAGATATATTCTTAATAATAAAGAGATCAGTCGGGAAAAAATACAGGTAATAGAATGCTTTGATACTGCTTACCAAAGGCAAACACAATGCACTTTGTATACAGAAAGATTGGGATCTAAAACATTTATTTCACAAAATATGGAAAGTAGAAGGGATAAGATTATGAAAATTGAGCAGTTGCCAGAAGTTCCTCCTGGGTTCTATTTTGTGATGGGAGATAATAGAGATAATTCTGCCGACAGTAGATATTGGGGGTTTGTTCCAGAAGAACATTTTGTCGGAACAGCTGCATACATTTTTATGAGTTGGAAGTGTTGGTTATGCTTTCCTTCTTTTTCAAGATCTGGAGTAATTCAGTAATGTATCAGAGTCTTTTCAAAGTCTTGAATTATAAATTTGAAGACATCTCATTGTTAGAATTAGCCCTCAGTCATAAAAGTTTAGGTAGCAAGGATAACAATGAAAGGCTAGAATTTTTGGGAGATGCCATCCTTGGAGCAGTTATTGCTGAAGAGTTGTTTCTAAAATTTCCGGACATAACTGAAGGACAAATGACCAGAATACGAGCCTCTCTCGTTAAAGGATCCACATTAAGGGAAAAAAGTAAACTTCTGCAATTGCCTAAATATGTTAAAGCTTCTAAAGCAGCTAAAAATTTGAAAAATTTGAATGATTCCTCAATTTTTTCTACTGTTTTCGAAGCCTTGCTGGGTGCTATTTATCTCGATAGTTCTTGGTTAAAAGTAAGAAAAGTAATATTAGGTCTGTATGAGATAGACTTTTGCAGTATTGACAAATCTGACTCATTTAAAGATCCAAAATCAATACTACAGGAATTTTTACAAGCAAAAGGAGAGAGGCCAACGCAATATAATTGTAAAAAAATTACTACTAAGGGTAAAAAAAATTTTTCATGTTCTGCGATATTTGATGGATTTGAGTTCCAAGCATATGGTAATTCAAAAAAAACTGCTCAAATGAAAGTTGCCCAAAAAATCTTAAGAGCTTTAGACCGATGAGCACCTCAAGTGGATTGATTGCCATAGTTGGAAAACCAAATGTTGGGAAGTCTACTTTATTAAATTATATTTTGGGAAGGAAAGTCTCAATCACCTCCAGAAAATCTCAAACTACCAGAAATAACATTACTGGAATAAAGACACTGGAAAAACATCAAATGGTTTTTATTGATACTCCTGGAATTCATACAACTTCAAAGAAGACATTGAACAAAATTCTCAATCGATCAGCTAATATGACAATTGAGGATGCTGATGTAATTTTATTTCTTGTGCAAAGGGATTCAATCAACGAACTTGATATTAAGATCATGCATAGTTTGCAAACTGTAAAAAGCCCTGTCATCTGTGTAATAAACAAATTAGATCAAGTTAGTAGTAAAGATAAATTACTACCTTTGATCAAACAGTTAAAAGATCATTTGAATTTTGTTGAGATTATTCCAGTCTCTGCAAAAACAGGACAAAAAGTTGGTGAACTTGAATCTCTTATTTGTCAGTATCTTCCCCAAAATCCATTTTTCTATAGTGAGAAAGACATAGTGCAAATTTCTGAAAATTTTTATGTTGCTGAGATTGTCAGAGAGAAGATTATTAGATGCTTGGGAGATGAATTACCTCATGAAACTTTTGTACAGGTTAGCAAAATAGATAAAACACAAAAAACTATTGGAGTTTTTGTTGAAATTTTTGTTGCTAAACAATCTCAAAAGGGAATTGTAGTTGGCAAAGGGGGTGCAACTTTAAAAAAAATAGGACAACAAGCTCGCATTGATTTAGAGGAATTTTTTGGACAAAAGGTTTTTCTTGAATCATGGGTGAAGGTAAAAAAAAATTGGAACAATGATCAAAATTTTATAGCATCATTGGGGATAGGGAGTTCATGATTAGGGAGTGGCAAGAAGCATTTATTTTGCACCAAAGGCCTTATGGAAATACCAGTGTTATTGCAGAAGTTTTCACTCGTAATTATGGAAGAGTCTCTGTTTTAGCAAGAGGTGCAAAGAACCCTAAATCAAAATTCTTTGGCTATTTAACACCTTTTTCAAAACTCAAGATAATGGTTTCAGGACGGTCAGATTTAAAAACTTTAACTCATATTGAAAGAGATAATTATCATTTTAGTGAATCCCTCTCTACACACTCTTTCAGTTTGTTATATGTGAATGAAATTATGATGCAAATCCTTCCTCAACAAGCAATTGCTGCTGAACTTTTCAATTTATATGAAAATTTGATGGAGCAGATTCATCAATCCTTTCAATTAGATCATATCTTGCGTGCCTTTGAACTTGAATTACTCTCTATTTTGGGATACGGAATAAATTTGAAGACCGAAGCTAATTCAAATCAGCCTATCAGAGCAAGTCTTCGTTATGATTTTGTCCCTGAATTTGGTTTTAAACAAATGGATGATGGTAATTTTACTGGTCAAGATATTATTGCGATTTCTAAAGATGATTATGGTTCCATTAACAAAGAATTATTTAAACATTTAACACAAACTGCTTTAAGTTTCAGTTTGAATGCACAGTTACGAAGCAAAAAAATATTTAAGAGTATAGGTTCATGATATTTGGAATAGGTGTTGATTTAGTTGAAATTCATCGGTTTGAAGACCAAAAAAATCTTTTGCAACTTGCCACCAAAATATTACATCCTGAAGAGTTAATCCAATTTGAGATTTCTCATTCGAAGGCGTCCTATACATTAGCAAAAAAATGGGCTATCAAAGAGGCTCTTGTTAAAGCACTTGGAACAGGATTTCGTAAACCATTTCATGCTAAAAACTTTAAAGTATCTTCTGACGAAAAAGGAAAACCCCAAATTTCATATAGAGAGGATGCTGCTTCTTTAATTGAAGATTTGGGCATAAAGAAATCCCATGTTAGTCTTTCAGATACTGCATCACATGTGATTGCTTTTGTTATATTAGAAATATGAAAAAGATAATTCTTCTTGGGCCTCCGGGGGCCGGAAAGGGAACGCAAGCAGATTTAATTTGTGAGGTTCTAGATATTCCAAAAATCAGTACTGGTGACATGCTTCGAGCAGCAATTGCCTCTCAGAGCTCCCTTGGTAAAAAGGTTGAAAATATTTTAAGCTCAGGTGCATTAGTTTCTGATGATGTGATCATAGAATTAATTAATGATCGATTGTTGGCCGATGATTGTGCTATTGGGTATTTATTTGATGGAGTGCCTAGGACTCTTGGACAAGCAGAACTTTTTGATCAAAGTAATATAGGAATTGATGGGGTGATCCAGATTGATTTACCCGATGATGTGATTGTCGAGAGAATGTCTGGAAGACGTTTTCATATCGAATCTGGACGAAGCTATCACATTAATTTTAATCCTCCCAAGCAAGAGGGAGTTGATGATGTAACAGGAGAACCTCTTATTCAAAGGGAAGACGATCTGCCAGAAACTGTTTTAAAAAGGTTGCAAGTCTATCATGACCAAACTCACCCTCTCATTGATTTCTACACTGCCAAAGCAAATCAACAAAATTTAGAATACATTTCTGTCGATGGTAATCAGAGAGTTGATAAAGTATTTGCAGAAATTAAAGCTATTCTCTAGCATGAAAATTTTAGTTTATGATGCATCATCTCAAGGGGAGGCATGGCTTGGAGTGTTTGCCAACGAAACTGTAACAACCATTAACATACCTCATGCCAAAAATTCACGACCTGCCTGGGATGAAGGTCTTCAAGCTTTAAATGTAAAAACTTCTGAGTTAAGTTCATTTGATCTATTTGCTGTCAATATTGGTCCAGGAAAATCATATACTGCTATTCGGGCCTCTGTGACTTTTTTTAAGGCTCTGGCTCATGCACTGAATAAACCCCTATCAGGTATTTCCTCAGAAATGTTAGAAGGGAACCGTAAAGGTTTAGGAAATGGAGCTGAAGCAATGATTCGGTACATTCAAAGAGATGTTGCAAGACATTTATCGTTAAAGCCTGAAACTGTAAATCCAGAGTATGGTCATGAGGATAATTTTCAGGATCCTAGCAAGTCTCATGAATGACATTGTTCTAGCCTTCTTTTTAGCTGTCATTCAAGGTATTACAGAGTTTTTACCAATATCGAGTTCGGCACATCTACTCCTTCCATCTCTTTTATTAGGCACAAAAGATTTAGGTTTAGAGTTTGATATTGCTGTGCATGCTGGGACTTTGTGCGCAGTTATATATTTTTTTTGGGGAGATTTGAAACAATATGCTGTTTCGGTTCTAAATGTTTCTGAAAAGGATAATCCCAATAAAAAAGTAGCTATAAATTTAATTATTGCCACAATACCCATTGTCCTAATTGGAGGTTTTTTCAATGATCTTATTTCACAAAGATTAATAACCAAAGAAATAATTGCTTGTTCAAATATAATTTTTGCCAGTTTACTTTTAGGGAGCTTTTATTTTTCTAAATCAACTACAAAAAAACATCAAAACATATTTCAATTGACAATGTTAATGAGTTTCTTAATTGGTGGTATTCAAATTTTTGCATTGATTCCAGGGGCTTCGAGGTCTGGTGTTGTCATAATGGCCGGCTTATTTTTGGGTTTAAATTTGAGGGATGCCTCAAAGTTTTCTTTTTTACTAGCTATACCTACTATTTTAGGAGCATTAGTTTTTTTGATTGGAGATTCAATTGCATCAAATCTTAGTCTGTTTAGATTCGAGCTGGTTTTGGGTTTTGTAATTTCGGGATTAGTAGCCTTCTTTACAATTAAATATTTTTTAAAATTTGTTGAAATTGTTGGTCTGATTCCATTTTTTATATATCGAATGCTTCTAGGAGTTCTGCTGATATTGTTGTGATAAATAATAGATTTTTTTATCAAGATGGTATTCTCCATTTCAAAATTAATAGCAGTCAATTTTTAAGTTTTGATTTTTTAGAAGGTAATTTTTTTCATCGTTTGCAAAAAGTAGAACAAGAAATATTAATTAAAAAAGCCATTGGTAAACATTCTAATGCATTAAAAATTTTTGATGCGACAGGTGGATCATTGGTCGACACTTTTATTTTTTTAAGACTTGGACACGAGGTTGTTGCTTGTGAACAAAGTAAGATTTTATTCATGCTAGTTAAAGATGCTGTTGAAAGAGCTAAAAAAGAATATGATTTTCTAGAGAAACTTACATTTTTGAATGCAAATTCAGCAGATGTTATTAATCGATTTAGTGAATCGGACATTTTCTATTTTGATCCTATGTTTGCTGGTACAAAAAAGAAACTAAAAAGGTCTGGAGTGTTACAGAAGATCACCAAAGTACTTGAAATAGAAAAACTAGGTGACACAAGCTCCTGTGTCTTCTCAGACTTAAGAAAAAAAAATTATAAAAAAATTATAGTGAAAAGACCCATTAAAAGTGAACCTTTACATCATCAAATTAATTATCAAGTAAAAGGTAAGTCAGTCAGATACGATGTATATAAAAAACATTAAAAAAATTATTGACACATATCAAATTTTTCCGCTACTATTAACTTTCGGAAACTTGAAGGAAGAGTGCTTTTTAGCAAAGATAGTTTCCAAGGAAACCTGAAGGAAGAGTGCTTTTTAGCAAAGAAGGTTTCCACAACGGGACGTTGTTTGTGGCTTGCCAAAAAGAACGTCCTTTTTTTTTGTCTTTTTCTTTTTCTATCAGTTTAAATTGCATAATATCAAGTATGACGTTTAAAGTACCTTCCAATTAACTAGTGAACATTTCTTCATATAATTTAGATTTACATAAACACATTCTTGCTAGGTGGGCAGCGTCAAGAGCTGCCTCTCAAAGTAAGAACTTTAAATTTAAAGTTAAATTAGGTGCTGAGCTGCTGTTATTAGGAGAAAAAGGCAGTGCAACCAATGATGAGAATTTTACAGAGTACATTAAACAAATAAAACATTTTAATACCCAAGATGATTTCGACTCTTGGCACCATCAAACAATTAAAAATATGAGATCTGATAGTAACAAATTAAGGGAGTTACTAGATGAGCATAATAAGCTTCAAAAGCATTATTCATATGGCATAGCAGCAAAAATCTTAAACTGCTATTTGAAGGTTTTTTTCTTGGAATTTTTTGGAAATCAGGAGTTTGCAGATTTTATTCATCCCCCTGTGGATGCTCTTCTATTGAAAGCATTGAAAAAAGAGGATAATGAATTATTCACCTTCAAAAGCAAAATATTTAAAAACATAAGTGCCCAAAAGATTCCAAAATGGACAGAGATTAATGAAAATGAGTATAAAGGTATAGTTAATTTGATGAAAAAATTTATATCTTCAAGAAATCAAAATGGATTATGGAAAATCGAATCCTTTTGGGTAGGCCATCAATAATCCAAAAAAACTGGTGCCCCATATCTGAGTCGAACAGATACTCCCGAGGGAACGCGATTTTGAGTCGCGCGCGTCTACCAATTCCGCCAATGGGGCTGCGATCGATATTGTAGCAATCCATTACTTCTTTTAAAATTCTCTCATGAAAACTTCTGATTTTGATTATGAACTGCCACCTGAGTTAATTGCTCAGACCCCATCAAACTCTAGAACCTCAAGTCGACTTTTAGTTGACGATGAACCTTTACGACACATTAGCTTTAAGGATATACATTGTGAATTTCAATCAGGAGATATGCTTGTCATGAATAACTCGGCCGTTATTAATGCTAGATTATTTGGAAAAAAACTGTCGGGGGGTAAAGTCGAACTCCTTTTTGAACGTTTGATAGATAAAACTTGTGCATTGATGCAAATTAAAGCATCTCGAGCACCAAAGGTTGGAGATGAGATTATCCTTATCAAAAACAACTTAAGCACTGTACTTAAGTGTAAGGGAAGAGAAGGGATTTTTTTTATAATTGAATTTGATGATGATCCATGGACAGTGCTCCAAGAATACGGACACATTCCTCTTCCTCCTTATATAAATCGAGTTGCAAATCTGAATGACGCCGAGAGGTATAAAACTGTTTATGAGAATACCAAACATATTGGTTCTGTTGCTGCTCCCACAGCAGGACTGCATTTTGATGAGAATTTATTATCAACTTTAGAGCAGCAGGGTGTGTTATTAAGATGGATAAATCTAGCTGTAGGCAGCGGAACTTTCCAACCTGTAAAAGTTGAAAATATTCAAGATCACGTAATGCATCAAGAATTTGTTCAAGTAGATAAAAATTTGTGTGAGGAGATTATCGAAGTAAGATCTTCAGGAAAAAAAATTTTTTGTGTCGGGACAACTTCATTACGAGCAATTGAGTCAGCTTTTTCAAAGAAACCTCCATCATGGAATGGTTTAACGGATTTATTTATTTACCCCGGTTATCAATTTCGAGCAGTTGATGCTTTGATCACAAATTTTCATTTGCCAAGATCGTCGTTGTTAATGTTGGTTGCAGCTTTTATTGGTATTGAGCGTTTACACTTTCTTTACAAAACTGCCATTAAAAAGGACTATAAGTTTTTATCATATGGAGATGCTATGCTACTGAGACACCATGAATAATTATCGGTTGCAACAATTAGATGGTTTTGCTCGTGCTGGAGAATTGGAGTTAAATCATGGCAAGATTCAAACACCCGTATTTATGCCTGTTGGCACCAATGGAACGGTAAAGGGCTTAACAGTTGAAGATCTAGATTCTACAGGGGCCCAAATAATTTTGGGAAATACCTACCATTTGATGCTTCGTCCAGGCGATAATTTAATTCGTGATCTTGGAGGTTTGCATACCTTTTCGAATTGGCATAAACCTATTTTGACTGACTCTGGAGGTTTTCAAGTTTGGAGTCTGGGACAACTTGCAAAAGTAGAAGAGCAAGGAGTACATTTTAAATCTCCTTATGATGGCAAAAAAATTTTTATGTCTCCAGAGGACTCAATGCAGATTCAAAATAATTTGGGTTCCGATATCGTGATGGCTTTCGATGAGTGCACTCCTTACCCATCAACTGAGATTGAAGCGGCTGCCTCAATGGAATTATCTATGCGCTGGGCCAAAAGGTCGCACTCAGCTCACACTTCCGATAATGCTCTATTTGGGATTGTGCAAGGTGGTATGTTTGAACATCTACGACAACAATCGCTGGAACAGATTATGGCATTAGATTTTAATGGAATTGCTATTGGTGGCCTTAGTGTTGGAGAACCCAAGGATGACAAGACTCGAATTCTAAAATTTTTGGCTAGTCTGTTACCGGACAACAAACCGCGGTATTTGATGGGCGTAGGTAAACCAGAAGACTTAGTTGAAGGAGTTTTCTTTGGAATTGAAATGTTTGATTGTGTCTTGCCAACAAGGAATGCACGTAATGGCCAGTTTTTAACTAGTTTTGGTGAATTAAACATTCGTAATGCTAAACATAAACATAGCGACAAACCTATTGATGAAAATTGTGATTGTAAAGTTTGTCAAAACTACTCAAGAGCTTACTTACATCATCTTGATAAAACGAATGAAATACTTGGTGCCATTTTAGCTAGTTATCACAATACTTATTATTATCAACAATTGATGCAGCAAATGCGTGCAGCAATTTTTGCAGGCAAATTCGTAAACTTTGCAAAAGACTTTTATAATAATCGTAAATTAGATATCCCACAGTTTTTGGAGGACTAACTCATGGAATATTTTCCACTTATTTTTCTTGTTTTTTTAATGTTTCTGCTTTGGATAACCACTATTCGTCCTCAACAAAAACGAGCAAAAGAAATTCAAAATATGTTAGATGCTCTTGAGTTAGGTGATGAAATATCAACAGCAGGTGGCATTTTAGGAAAAGTTAAGAAAATTAAAGGAGATTATGTGGCTATAGAGGTTAGCGAAAACATTACCTTTAAGATTCAAAAAACATCCATCTCCAATACTTTGCCAAAAGGGACACTTGATTCCATCAATCGACCATAAAGTATGAAAAAATATCCAGCATGGCGTTATGCACTTTTACTCATTGTGCTTGGTGTTGGTATTTTATATGCATTACCAAATTTGTATCCCGCACAACCTGCTATTCAGGTTACTTATACCGATTCGGCAAAGAGTGCTGATCAAAAACTTTTATCTATTATTCAATCGGAACTTTTTGATGCTGGCATCATCACAGAAGATCTATCCTTGAAAAATAATAATATCGTAGTGCGGTTTCAGTCACTTGATGATCAATTACTTGCAAAATCATTGTTACAAAAAACTCTTCTTGATCAAATAATCGTTGCACTAAAATTAGAACCTACCACACCTGATTGGTTAGCTAACCTAGGTGGTCAACCTTTAAAGCTTGGTTTAGATTTATCCGGTGGTGTGCATTTCTTACTTGAAGTTGATGTTGAGACAGCTCTCAACGACAAAACTGATGGATTGCTCAACTCTTATCGAAAAAAATTTCGCACTGAAAAAATTTCTTATTCACAATCTCAGGTAATTGATAAACAGCTGATTTTTGTTTTTCGTGATCAAGATAGTTTTTCGAGAGCCAAAGATATGTTTTTTGATGATTCGTTTACTGCAACTGGCTTGCAGTATGATTTAGAAGAATCTGCAAGTACACAAACTCTAAAGCTTGCTTATTCTGATCTTGCCATCAAAGAACTTCGGGATTATGCAGTCCAACAAAATCTAATGACACTCCGTAATCGTGTTAACGAATTAGGTGTATCAGAGCCAGTTGTTCAAAGGCAAGGTGCAAATCGAATTGTAGTGGAACTTCCAGGAGTACAGGATACAACTTCTGCAAAAAAAATTATTGGAAAAACAGCTAATTTAGAGTTTCGTTTAGAAGCTAGATCAGAAACTTCAAGGTTGAGAAAAACTGAGTTTGGTTTCAAGAATAGCAATTTTGGTTCTGCTTACCTCGAAAATGATGTGATTGTAACTGGAGACAGAGTTACAAATGCAAGCACTGGATTCGATGAAAATGGTCAAGCTCAAGTAAATATAACCCTAGATATGCAAGGTGGCAGAGCAATGCAACGCGCAACAGATGGCAATATTGGTCGTCGTCTTGGAGTACTATTTGTTGAGCAAAAAAGTAGCTCATCTTTGAGTGTCGATGAAACTGGGCAAGAAGTAATTGCTCAAACTTCTTATGTGGAGAAAAATATAATAAGTTTAGCTACGGTACAAGCAGTGTTAGGCACAAATTTTCGTATTACAGGAGTTGGTACCCCCCAAGAAGCAAGTGAATTAGCCCTGTTATTAAGAGCGGGTGCTCTTGCAGCACCAATGAAATTCGTTGAAGAGCGTACCGTGGGCCCCAGTCTTGGTAAAGAAAATATTAAATTAGGTATGCAATCTATCATTGCTGGTTTTGCATTAGTCATTTTATTTATGTTTATTTATTACAAGTTTTTTGGATTGGCAGCAAATTTAGCTTTAACCTCGAATTTAATCCTCATTACTGGCTTTATGTCATTACTTGGTGCTACACTCACATTGCCTGGTATAGCAGGCATTGTTTTGACTGTAGGTATGGCAGTTGATGCCAACGTTCTGATTTTTTCAAGAATTAGAGAAGAGTTAAAAGCTGGAAAAAATCCTCACTTAGCAATTCAAGATGGATTTTCCAGAGCGTTTATTACAATTTTTGATGCAAATGTAACAACTCTAATTGCTGCATTAATTTTATATGCCATCGGTACCGGACCAATCAAAGGATTTGCGGTGACATTGTCTATTGGTATCTTAACTTCAATGTTTACTGCAATTATGGGAACCCGTGCCATCGTGCAATTGATGTATGGTAATCGAAGTCTGAGGGAGTTAAAAATCTAATGCATATTGATTTCATGCGTTTTCGTAAAATTTTGCTTTTGGTGTCTGCATTTTTGTTTGTAGGTGCTCTTACTTCTATCACTCTTCGTGGCTTTAATCTTGGTTTAGACTTCAGTGGTGGATCCTTAGTTGAAATTAAATATCCAGAACCAGTTGCATTAGAGACCATTCGAAGTGTACTTGAGGAGAGTGGCTTTGAAGATTATCAGGTAGTAAATTTTGGATCCAATCTTGATGTATTAATTAAAATTGCTGAACAATCTGCCGGTAGTTCAGTGGGAGATGAAGTTTTTAATACTCTGACTGCTGCGGGACTGAATGGTGAATTACAAAGAAATGAATTTGTAGGGCCACAAATAGGTTCAGAATTACGTGATCAGGGAGGACTCGGCATGCTAGTTGCACTGGGAATGATCTTACTGTACGTTGCCTTTCGTTTCCAATATAAATTTGCACTTGGCGCGGTTGGTGCTCTCGGTCATGATGTTGTCATTATTTTAGGTTTATTCTCATTTTTTAGGTGGGATTTTGATTTGTCAGTTTTAGCTGCTTTACTTGCGGTAATTGGTTATTCTTTAAATGATTCGATTGTTGTTTCAGACAGGATTCGAGAAAACTTTAGATCTGAACGAGCTCTTTCTTCAATAGAACTATTAAATTTGTCTCTTAATCAAACACTTAGTAGAACAATCATTACATCACTGACAACTTTGTTAGTTTTGTTTGCTTTATTCTTTTTTGGAGGAGAAACTGTAAAGGGGTTTAGTTTGGGACTAATTATTGGAGTGATTATTGGTACTTATTCTTCACTCTACATCGTAACCTCAATTCTGATTCAATTAGGGTTGTCTCAAGATGATATGGTAGTTCCAGAAGTTGAAGGTGCTGACTTTGATGATATGCCTTAATCTAAATTTTTTTTGACAGCTTGTAAAATTGGTTTGAAACATTTAGGAGTGGCACACACAATATTTTCACTTTGATGATAATTTGGACTTCCTGAAAAGTCAGAAATCAAGGCACCTGCCTCTTCAGCAATAACTACCCCAGCCGCCATATCCCAAGTTTTTAAACCATTGCCCCAAAACCCATCAAGTCGTCCCGTTGCAACATAAGCTAAATCTAGGGCAGAACAACCAGTTCTTCGGACTGTAATTTCATGTTTGTATAACTCCTGAAAAGTTCCTAATAAATTATAGGAGTAGGATTGCTCTGGTGTTTGTCGAGAACTGCAACTAAGCAGGGCGTCATTGAGATAAGGTTGTTTGCTTACACGAATTTTTTGTCCATTGAGTTGAGCCCCTTTCCCTTTGGATGCTGCAAACTCTTCTTTAGTAGAGGGATCAATGATTACACCATGCATGAGCACATTGTCGACCGAGGCACACAGTGAAACACAATAGTGAGGAAAACCTTTAATAAAATTTGTCGTTCCATCGATAGGATCAAGAATCCAAGTTACATCAGAATTATTGATCTCATGGCCAGATTCTTCACCAAGGAAATTGTGTTCAGGATAAAATTTTCTGATTTCATCAAAAATGATTTGCTCTACTTGGCGGTCAACGTCAGTGACATAGTCACTTTTGCCTTTTTTTTCAACATTAAGCTTATGTAGTTTTTTGGCAGCAAATTCTAATTCAACAGCTCCTTTTCGAGCTGCAATTAACCCAATATTTAATAGTGCTGGTTGGTTCATCTCGCATATTGTAATGGAAATATTCATAATAGGTGTATGACGAACTCTAAAAATTTACGAATTGTTTTAGTTGAAACTTCTCACCCAGGAAATATTGGTTCAGTTGCCAGAGCAATGAAGACTATGGGGCTTGAAAAGCTTGTCTTAGTTAATCCCAAAAAATTTCCTGATCCTCAAGCAATGGCAATGGCTGGAAATGCTACTGATGTCCTTGCAAATGCTGAAATATTTTCCAGCCTACAATTAGCAATTGCTTCATGCATAGATGTCTATGCTGCTTCCGCAAGAGAGCGAACAATTGCATGGCCAACATATGATGCTCGAATTGCAGCAGAGCAAATACATACTCAAATTCACCAAAAAAAAGAGATTGCAATTGTCTTTGGAAGAGAGGATAGGGGGCTTACGAATGATGAGTTACAATTGGCAAATTATCAAATCATCATTCCTGCAAACCCAGATTATCCTGTATTAAATCTTGCAATGTCCGTGCAAATAATTGCTTATGAATTATTTTTTCAATCTGCAGTTGATGTTGATAATGACTGGCAAGATTTTCCTGAGCTCAATGCTGATCAGCTGCAACAGTTGATTGATCACTTTATTAAAACAAGTTATGCCTTGCAGTTATTCGATGAGGAGAATGCAAAAAAAATTCAAGTACGTATTATGCGAATGTTTCGTAGGTTAAAGCCAGATACTATGGAAGGAAATTTTTTACGAGGTTTTTTGACTCGGGTGAATAAAAAAATCAAATAATTTCTATTTGAAACCCCCATCTAAATGATTATAATTACGGCTCCTGTCCCGTTCGTCTAGAGGCCTAGGACACCGGGTTTTCATCCCGGCAACAGGGGTTCGACTCCCCTACGGGATGCCAATTTTTATAAGCCCACTTAGGTGGGCTTTTTTTATGTTAGGATTAACCCCCAAATTAGAGAAAATGGAACGATTAAATTTATTTCAAATCGATGATCAAGATCTAGAGTTTTTCTTTGATACTATTGTTGAAAATGCACTTAGTGATGACGAATTACTTGCTATAAATTCCATAAAAGAATTTGGTAATGATTGCTCCTTAGAAGTCTTAACTCACGAGATTATAAAAACAGAAAATATTGAACTAAATTTACCGGGGGGAAGCTCAGAGAAGGCAACACGAGAAATTATAAATTCAAGCTATTATTTGCATATGCAAGCTGAAATGAATATTAAAATTGATTTAGTTTGGGAGAAAACTACTGATGCAAATGATGTGATTGAGCTGCAAGTAATCGAACAATATTTTCAATCTGATAATGGAACATTAATTGATGATCAGCCCCTTTACGATCCAAGATATAGCCCTTATTGGGAAGAGTTTCTGGATGATTTCGAGGGTTGAGTTTATTACTATCAAAATGAGTATTAACTAATTTTCCATTGGAAAATATTTTCAAAAATTATAAAATAATCCACTTGCAAACGGAGATTTTTATGAATAACGACTTAACTACAACATTTGTTTTAGATGCTTTTAGTCAGCACGTAATTGGAGGAGGCGTTCCCGCACATGAAACTATAGGCCCTCAAATTTGGGACTATGGTGAAACAATAGCTGATGATTATGTATTCAGCCTGTATGAAGAATGTTCACCTTCTGATGACCCCCATGATTTATTTGAGGATGATGACATTGTCACAAAACAACTTGCATTTTTACAAAATCTGGCAAGTACTTTAGATGCTGAAGACCTTCAACTTCATGGTATTGACGAATCTTACCTAGATTTAGCTAAAGGCTTTATTGAGTATGCTGCTGATCGTATGGAAGGTGGCGGATAATCAATTCAAAAGAACTTAAAAAATTAGGTTTCAAAGAAGTAGGGTCATTTATAGTTGAATCAGGCAATGTAGATGCTGTTCTCAATGCGAGTGCTAATGATATTGGTTCGGGTGTATATTGTTGGATTCTCATTGATAATCAAAAGAAAACCGAAGAAGTTGTTTATGTTGGTAAATATAAACACACAATAAAAACAAGATGGGGACAACATAAACAAGGTTTTAAAAAAAATTCAACTGGTAAAAAAAATGCAAAATATATTCATGAACAACTAACGAGAAAAAATGAAATTTATTGGTGGGGCAAACAGAGTAATTCAGAAGTAATAACGTATATGAATATTTTGAATGAAAAAGTAAAAAATTCATTTTCAGTTTATGGAGCTGATGAGGAAGATTTAATAGCATATCTCACAAAGCATGATGGAAAACCCCCATCACTCAATAAAACAAAAGGAGGATAAGTTTATTTTCTTAAAATTTAAAATCTTTGAACTGACTCAAGGACGTGTTGTAGTTGTGGGTCATTAAGTTCTTTTAAAAAACCTTTTTCATAGCTAACATTATCAAAATCATTACAAAAATTTTTTACAAAGTTTTCTATTGTTCCGGAACTTATATCACTCTCATGTATGTGAATTTTGCAATTCCAGATACCACCATCAGTCTTTTTAATTAAACAAATATAATTATTTTTAAAAAGTATTTGGAATGAATTGGTGTCTAGCATCTCTAACTTCGGGGATTCCTCATTTATGTTTTTAAACCTGTTCATAAGTACTAGTTTTTGATTGAATGATTTTTTGATCCCCAAATTTTTTTTAAAGTGTCCCCTTTATCTGCTAACTCCCATACTTCAACTCTTACATCATTAGAAAATCGTAACTCAGTTTCATCTTCATTGAGCGTATCTTTATTTTCCCAACAAATCAGAATTGCTTTAGAAACAGGGTTTTGAATATTTTGATTTCTTCTAGTTCTTAAATACATTTTTAGTTGACTTAAGTAATCTGTTCGCATCTGTAATGAGCTTTGTTTTGTTTCAATCACAATATCTTCACTGATGTTAAAAACTTTCTGTTTGGGTATGTAAAAATCAGCAGTAATGTATCCTACTCGATTTTTTTTGTACAAGATATCTAAATTTAACTCCTTTTCGTATTGTATATTTGAATCCATGAATTCTTTTGCTAGAGCATTTTGTAATACCCTTTCAGGAAATCTTGCCCCAAGTTGTTTTTGAATTCGTTTTACAATTTTTTCCATATGCTTATAAAATTTAATCATTTTTATCTCCTTTAAATTATATTCTAAGTCTACAAGTTTTCTATTTTGGTTTTAGTGAGAAGGGCAGTGGCATAGTTCATGGCTTGAATTTTTTGTTTGAAGCCCTTTTCACAATTATTTTCTTTGGATGCAAGCTGCTGAATAGTTTCACTCATCTTCACTAACACTTCACAAATTATCATAGGATCTTCTGAGCAAATACTGAGCACTTCATTTTTTAGAAATGTTGCACTTCTTCCCATTGATTTAATATTTTTCTTCATCATTTTTTGCAATTAAAGTTCCTCCATTATAAAAATATTTATCGATTGTTCCGTCTTGAAAAAAAACTGTCTTTTCCCCCTGACGTTGCCCATGTATCCAATCTGTAACCGAAGCTAGTTTGCCTGTCTCATCATAGTACTTTGCTGTCCCATCCTTGTAGCCTGAGCAAAAATTGATTGAGCTTTGCTTGTTAAAATTTTCATAAAAATTTGAAAAATTACCATTTAACCTTCCGTTGAGAAAATGTGCTCTAACCCAGATGCTCCCACTTGGGTAGAACCCTTGATATAACCCAGAATAGGGCTTTATACATAATTTAGAATTTTCAATATTTGCAGTGCAATATAAACCATTATCGGAAATCAAATAAGGTTCAGCTTTCTTTCTTAAAACAAACCCTAGCTCATTTTCATTACTGTAAAAATCTTTATCAAATTCCAGCTCAATTTCGAAAGACAAATCTTCGAATTCTGCAATATAATCACGCAAACACTCTTGCTCATTGTTTTTTCGTTTAGCATTAATGTATGGCAGAAGACTAACAACTTTATTCATAGTAATAGCATATAATACTTATGCGACATATAATGTCTTAACAAAGGTTTTTAGAGATGGATACAACTATAAGATATTTAGAGATGCTCCAGTTTCTACCAAGATATCCTAGAAAAAAATCACTTTCAGAAATTAGGGACCATTTAAATGCATGTGGTTACAAGGTTTCAGACAGAACGATTCAAAGAGATTTAAAAAAATTAGAGACACCATTTGGTTTAATTTGCGATGACAGAAGCATCCCGTTTGGATGGTCATTTAGTCAAGTTGCTCGCCGTGGTGATATTGCTGAAATTGATGAGAATGAAGCTTTACTGTTAATGCTAGTCAGAGATCATTTACATGAGATTATTCCTCTAGAGCAATTACCGAGAATGAATTTAATGTTTAATCGAGCAACCAAAGTACTCAATGCTAATAATCATGAAAAAATACATGGTTGGAAAAACAAAATTAAAATCAAACCGGCTTTTATGAATTATATGCGTCCAAAGGTAGAATCAGAGATCAGTTCGAGTATTATAGAATGTTTACTTGATGACAAACAATTTGAGGGAGAGTACCGTTCTCGCAACGGTCTTTCTAAACATATTTACAACCCTTTGGGATTGGTGAGTCATGGAGTATCTCAGAGGTTAATCTGCTATAGAAAAACTAATATTGATACAATATTGCATCTTCCTCTTCATCGGTTTCAGTCATGTCAACCTTTAAAAGATGATATCTGTCTACCAGATAACTTTGATCTTGAACAATATCTAGAGGCAGGGCAAATTGAGTATTTGTATCAAAAAGATATACAACTAAAACTTCAATTTACACATGAGGCAGGACAACATCTATTTGAAACTCCTATTGACCCAAGTCAAGAAATTGAGATCACAAATGATGGTAAAAATCTTTTAGTTAAAGCTACTATTCATGATACAGAAACTTTAAGAAGATGGATTTTAGGTTTTGGAGTCAAGGTTAAGGTAATTGAACCAAAATACCTAGTTAAAGAAATTGCAATGGGCAACCCTTAGTTTTTTTGTTTCAACAAATTATAATGTAACTGATTTATGAAGCTCGTTTATTGGCAAGAAAATATTTTTAAAGTGAATTTAATTTTCTTCATTCTAATATTTTTTTTGGTGTCATGTTCAGATCAGATTGAGCAAGAACATGATGCACAGACTTTCAACTCTTTGATTGAAGAGTATGATTTTCATCCCAGCAAAATAAATATAGTAATCAAAGATAATATTGACATCAAAGGGAGGCCAACTACTGCCGGATCACTTGCTTTGGAAGATAATATTGCCGAAGATAATGCTTATCTAGTGCAAAAGTTATTAGACAATAATTTCCATATTGCCGGAAAAGCAAATTTATCTGAATGGGCAAATTTCAGATCTTATTATTCAGTGAGTGGTTGGTCGAGCATAGGTGGGCAAACTTATAACATTGTTGGGTTGGACTTTAATCCTTGTGGGTCCAGCTCGGGCTCGGCTGTTGCTGTAGCAGTTGGCATTGTGGATGTAGCAATAGGCACTGAAACCAATGGATCAATTTCTTGCCCTTCATCAGTTAATGGTATTGTAGGCATGAAACCAACAGTTGGATTAGTTAGTCGAACAGGAATTATACCAATTTCAGTTAGTCAAGATACGGCAGGACCAATGGGTAAGAATGTTACTATCGTTGCAAGAACCCTTGAGGCAATAGCTGGATATGACCCCAAAGATAGTGCGACTGCCGAAATCCCCCAAAATTTTGATTTTAATTTTCTGGAAAACCTTAAGCAAAGTTCTTTAAAGGGCAAAAGATTAGGTGTGTTGCAATCGGATCTTTCTGATAGACATGCCAATGAACTTCTAAACAAGTTACAGACCATTCTTGAGCAGGCAGGGGCTGAGGTTGTTTTACTCAATGATCAAAGAGCATACCCCTATGAGGACGAGTATTTTTTGTTGAAATATGAGTTTAAAACCGGATTAGAAGATTATCTTTTGAATGCAACTGAATCTAAAAAAACTCTGGAGGAGATTATTTATTTTAACGAACAAAATGCGGAAACTGTTATGCCTTTTTTTGGACAAGAAATATTATTGGAATCTCTTGAAACAGAAAATTTAATCGAGCAATACCAACGAGCAATCGATGCGACTCAGAAAACCAAAGCAGAAACCATTGCTTTTTTAAAAAGTAATAAGTTAGACGCATTTGTTGGTTTGACCAGAGGTCCTGCATGGAAAATCAATTATGAGGGTGGTGATGATAAAGCTATGGATGATGTTCCATCATTTAGCATGGGAGGTTTTGCTGCAATATCGGGATTGCCTCACCTTACGGTTCCTTTTTTTCAAATGGACCAATTTCCAATCGGGGTTTCTTTTATTGGACTGCCTTGGAGCGATAAGAGGATCTTGGAACTGGGAGCAGCCCTCGAACGTGAGTTTACAAACTATGATGGCAAGGATTTTATTGCTATGGAAAATACTCCGATTAAGTCTTCTTTTTTGATTATTGATGTAAGGTCAGATGCTGAAGTTTTAGAGGGGCAATTGCAAGACTCAGTTCATATTGAGTGGACTCAGATTGCAGATTCAATTGATACCGTGACATCTTCCAAAGATCAGCAAATTTACTTATATTGCCGAAGTGGAGGTCGTGCCGGACGAGCTGAATTGATCTTAAAAGATTTAGGTTATCAAAACGTTGAAAATCTTGGGAGTATTGAACAAGCTTCCAATATCTTAGATAGAAAAATTTTAAAACTTGCCAATTAAAGTTGGTAATCCGTATGGTAGAATGCCCCCATGAAATCTGGTAAAGACTTCGATCCAATCGAAACCAGAGAATGGATTGAATCTCTTGATGATGTAATTGATGATCAGGGCACTGATCGTGCTTCATTTCTTTTAAATGAATTGGCTAAACACCTCATGGACAAGGGTGCAGTGCCATCCTATAACTTAACTACCCCATTTAAAAATACAATTGCTCCTGAAAATGAGGCAATGATGCCCGGAGATCTCTTTATGGAGCGACGAATTCGATCACTTATTCGATGGAATGCTCTTGTTACGGTTTTGAGGGCAAATAAAAATGAGGACGAGCTGGGTGGACATATTGCTACATTTTCATCTGCTGCCATGCTGTATGACATAGGGTTTAACTATTTTTTTCGAGGACAAGATAGTAAAGATGAGGACTTAATTTACTTCCAAGGTCATTGCTCTCCAGGTATTTATGCTCGAAGTTTTTTAGAAGGAAGGTTAAATGAAGAAGATCTAGATAATTTTCGTCGTGAGGTAGAATCCCCCGGCTTATCCTCATATCCTCATCCCTGGTTGATGTCAGATTATTGGCAATTTCCTTCTGTATCAATGGGTTTGGGGCCAATTTCTGCTATTTATCAGGCACATGTAATGAAGTATCTTGATGCGAGAGGCTTAAAAGAGCTTGGTGACAGGAAGATTTGGGGATTTTGGGGTGATGGTGAAATGGATGAACCTGAATCTTTAGGTGCAATCGGTCTGGCAGCAAGAGAAAAATTGGATAACCTAGTTTTTGTAATCAATTGTAATTTACAAAGATTAGATGGACCAGTTCGAGGAAATAGTAAAGTGATCCAGGAACTAGAAAGACAATTTCGTGGGTCGGGTTGGAATGTTATTAAAGTAGTATGGGGAAGACTCTGGGATCCTATTTTGGCAAAAGACAAAAAAGGCCACTTACAAAAAATTATGGATGAAGTGGTTGACGGAGAAATGCAAAATTTCAAAGCCAAAGGCGGTGCTTATACAAGAGAAAACTTTTTCGGCAAACATCCTGAAGCCTTAAAATTGGTAAAGGGCTTAACCGATGATGAGATTTACAAACTTAATAGAGGAGGTCATGATCCATATAAAGTGTATGCAGCTTACCATCAAGCTGTGAATCATAAAGGGTCACCTACAGTTATTCTTGCATTGACCACTAAAGGATATGGTGTTGGTTCACGTGAAGCTGATAATACAACTCACCAAGTTAAGAAATTATCACTGGAGAATATCAAAAGTTTCAGAGATAGGTTTGATATCCCTGTTACAGACAAAGAAATTGAACAATTACCATATGTGAGACCAGCTGAAGATTCACCCGAAATACAGTATCTTAAAAACACCAGAAAAAACTTAGGAGGATTTATTCCAAGGAGAAGACAACATGATGAATCTCTAAAATTAGCTGATTCCAAAATATTTAGTTCTATCTTGAAGGGGAGCGGAGAGAGACCAGTGTCAACTACTACTCATTGCGTAAGAGCAATCAATAATTTAATTAAAGATAAAAATTTAGGTGAGCGAGTGGTGCCGATAGTGCCGGACGAAGCTCGTACATTTGGTATGGAAGGGATGTTTAAACAAATTGGCATTTATTCTTCCGAGGGGCAAAAGTACGAACCTGAGGATGCTGATCAAGTGATGTGGTATAAAGAATCAAAAACAGGAGTCATGCTTGAAGAGGGCATCACTGAAGCAGGATCTTTTGCAGCTTGGACAGCTTTGGCAACCTCATATTCCAATCATAATCTCACCATGATCCCCTTTTATATTTTTTATTCCATGTTTGGATTTCAGAGAATTCATGATTTAGCTTGGGCTGCTGGTGACGCACAAGCAAAAGGTTTCTTAATAGGAGCAACTTCGGGTAGAACAACTCTCAATGGTGAAGGCTTGCAGCACCAAGACGGCCACAGTCATATTTTGTCTTCCACTATTCCCAATTGCAAATCATATGATCCAGCATTTGGCTTCGAATTAGCAGTAATCATTCAACATGGTATTAAAGAAATGTACGAAGAAAAACAAAATTTCTTTTATTATTTAACTGTCACCAATGAGCGCTACCTTCAACCCCAAAAACCTAAAATAAAAAAAGTTGAAGAACAAATTATTAAAGGGATGTATAAGTTTCTGTCTGTCTCTAGACCTATGATTAGGCTTTTAGGTTCAGGTGCTATTTTAAACGAATGTTTAAAGGCACATGAGATTTTGAAGCAATTTGATATTACTTCAGAAGTTTGGAGTGTAACTAGTTTTAATATGTTAAGAAAAGATGGAATGGAGATTGAAAATGTGAATTTAAAAAATCCCTCACAGACTCCTAAAGCAAGCTATGTCGAGCAATCATTTGCCCATGAAAATATACCTGCAGTAGCAGCTACCGATTACATGCGGGCTTACGCCGAACAAATTCGCCCTTTTGTAAAAGGAACTTACTTTACCTTGGGTACTGATGGGTTTGGTAGAAGTGACAGTCGAAAAAAATTACGGGAGTATTTTGAGGTTGATGCCAATAATATTGCAGCAACGGCTGCTTATGCTTTATTGCAAGATCAAACAATAGATAAAAAACAGGTCGGTAAAATTTACGAGAAATTGGGAATTAATAAAGATAAATCATCCCCTTGGGTGCAGTAATGTCTGAAATAATAAAAATACCTAGTTTAGGAGATGCAGAAAATACTGAAGTTATAGAAATATGTGTAAAACCTGGTGATATTGTAACTTCAGATGACTCAGTAGTTGTCCTAGAATCAGAGAAGGCTGCAATGGATGTTCCTGCATCTAAAGCCGGTGTTGTAAAAAAAGTCCTCGTGAAACTTGGTGATGAAGTTAAAGAAGGAGACAATTTTTTAGAAATTGATGTTCATGAAATGTCTGCTGAGGAGCCTAAAGAAGAAAAAGCAACAGAGGTTGAAAGTGAGGATTCTTCGCAAGATGAAGTTATAAATGAGACAGTTATAAAAGATTTGCCTGTTGAGAATATTGGTGAGGACTCTCACTCTGCAAAAGGAATTTATGCTGGTCCTGCTGTAAGAAAGTTAGCAAGAGAATTTGGGATTAACCTTGTTTTAGTTCAGCCCACTGGACCAAGAAATAGAATTCTCAAAGAGGATCTTCATAGCTTTGTCAAAGGGAAGTTAGAGAAAACAACATTTGAACTTCCAAAGATTCCATCCATTGATTTTTCACAATTTGGTGATGTTGAAGAAATAGATTTATCTAAATTTCAAAAAACTGCTGCAATCAATTTACAACAATCTTGGATCACCATTCCTCATGTAACCCAACATGACGAATCATCTGTTGGACCTTTGTTGGAACTGAGACAAAAACTTACCAAAAAATTTAAAGTAAAAGTTTCTCCTTTAGCATTTTTTGCAAAAGCTGTAAGTTCTTTGCTCGAAGAGTTTCCAAGTTTTAACAGTTCGATAGATATGCAAACTATGAAATTAATTCATAAGAACTTTATCAATCTTGGAATTGCAGTAGATACACCTCAAGGCTTAATCGTACCCAATATTAAAGCTGCCAACACTAAATCAATTCGTGAAATTTCAGATGACATTGTTAGGTTAGCTGAGTTATCTAAATCTCGGAAGGTTAAAGTGGATGACCTAAAGGGTGCGACTTTTACAATAAGCTCACTTGGAAGTTTTGGGGGAAAGTTTTTTACTCCCATCATCAATCCTCCGGAAGTTGCGATATTGGGTATTTCTAAAACCTTTCAACAATATTCTTTAGAGGACTACTCTAAATTAGATACATATTTGCCTATTTCACTCTCGTACGATCATAGAATTATCAACGGAGTTGAAGGAGTTCAATTTACGACGAGATTCTGTGAAATCCTGAAAGACCTTAATTTTTTTGAGAGGCATTTTTAAGCACTGCGTGTTTGCTTCCATCATCAGAGATGGTAACTTGGAGTGCTTTCCAGTCTTCACCATCACAAACAAATGCTAAGCAGCCTTCGACACGTAAATCTCCATTTTCTTTTAAAAATATCTTTGATTTATAGCTCCTTCCACTATTTGGATCATAAATCTTTCCACCCTCAAAATTGGTTTGCATTTGATCAGTAACAGGAAAATCTTCCAGTAAATTTAAACCCATTAGCGTTCTTGATCGCAAATCTTTATTTCTATTATTTTTATCCAAAACACTCTCTGGATCGACTCCCTCAGGCACGAAGACTATTTGTATAGTTGCACACAAACTATTGTCGCAATTTTCGATTTTTACTATCGAAGCAGAAGTCAACCAATAGCCAAACGCTGAATCATTTGCAAAAATATTCATATTTAAAAACAGAATGGATAGGGATAAGATAAGAATATGAATTCGCATAATATATCTATTATAGTTATTTGAAAAAAATGTGTCGTTATATTTTATCGTTTGATGGAGGAGGTGTGCGCGCAATTGCGCAGGTTGTTTTGCTTAAAAAGATTGAGCAAGAACTAAATATCAACATCTTTAATCAGTTTGATCTATTTGCAGGCACAAGCGCAGGCGCAACAAATGCATTACTAATAGCTACAATTAGTGCCAACTCAAGCAATTTAGAGAAATTTTGGTCTCAAGAGAATTTGCGCACCATCATGACACAAAATCTAGTTGATAAAACTTCCTTTCTTCAATTACGGCCAAAATATTCTAATGGCGGCAAGCGAAAAGTCTTCCAAAAATTTTTTGGCACGAAAACAATGGGGGAAGTTTTAAAACCAGTTTTTGTTACTGCGTATGATGTTGAACTGAGAAAACCTATTTTGTTAAAAAGTTACGAGCAACCAGAAACACTTATTGTCGAAGCTGCCAATGCAACAAGTGCAGCACCGATTTATTTTCCAACTGCAAGCATGAGAAATAATTCATGGTTAATTGACGGAGGTATTGCTGCGAATAATCCAGCATTATTAGCATATGTGGAAGCAAAGAAATTATTTAAAGGAGAGCAAATAAAGGTTTTTGCAATTGGAACAGGACTAAATAGACGAAAAATTGATGGGATACGTTCAAAGGACTGGGGAGCAATAGGGTGGCTGAAGAACGATATTCTCGGGATTATGGTTGAGTCAAGTTTGCAACATGAAGTGCTTAAAGATTTGATAAATGATGATTATTTACGAATAAACTCTCCATTAAACAAAGTGAATCGGCGCATGGATGATTATTCAGCTAAAAATATTGAAAAAATCAAAACACTTGGAGAGTTTTGGTGGGCTGATAACAAAGATTTAATCAAGTATTTTTTTAATAAGTAGCAAGGTCCAAAAATAGTCTGAAACTTGACATAACCTACTTATTTTTATTCAATTACCATAGTTTTAAAACAATTTAGGGGAATTCATGAACATTCGTTATTATTTACTATCAGGTATGGTGTTTTTTTTAACACCTTTTTTTCTATTTGCACAAGATTCTGAAGAATCTGCTGATGTTGAAGAAGTTATAGTTACTGCAACAAAAAGAGAAACCAGTTTGATGGAAACACCCATTGCTGTTTCAGTAGTATCACAAGATCAACTCACTTTGCAGGGGCTTTCAAGAATTTCTGATTTATCTTCTCTAGTTCCAAACATGATTGTTGGAGAGAGTGGTGTAGATTCTGGAGTTTCTATTGCTATCAGGGGAGTCAGTTCAAATAATTACACTGAATTAGGAGATCCAACTGTTTCTGTTCATGTTGATGGAATGTACTCACCAAGACCACAAGCTGCTCTAGCGCTGGCACATGATGTTGAAAGAATTGAGGTATTAAGAGGACCTCAAGGAACTTTATTCGGAAGAAATTCAACATCTGGTGCAATTAATGTTATTTCTGCACGACCAAAATTTGGTGACTCTGTGACAGGAAGAATGGGTGTTAGAGTTTCTGCAGACGGAAGAAACATGAATGAAGTCGATGGCTTCTTTAACATTCCTATAAATGATGAAATCGCAGTTCGTGCATCCTTTAAAACTGCTGCTGCTGATTCTTTCATTAATCAAACTGTTGATACATATGATTGGTCACTAGACTATAACCGTAATGGGCAAATAGGTGTAAATACCTCTGCTGCACCCACCGGAACGCCGGTGAGTGGTCAAGTTGATTGGGGCGATGCAAGAGATATCGTTGCTGATGGTATACCAAATGTCGACCAAAGAAGAGCAAGAAATGTTGGTCCGGATGAAGCTTATTATAATATTGATAATTCAGCAGCTAGATTTAGTATTTTATATGCTCCTGTTGACAGAGAGTTTGAATGGTTCTTATCTTATGATTCTTTTGAAGATAATGGTGCTGGATCAGTATATCTAAAGGATTGTGAGCAAGCTGAACTATCTAGAGGAATGGCATATGACTTTTCATGTGCTCAAGGACCAGATAATCCTTTCAATGCTGCAATCAATAATCCGGGTGTTTTAGAATTGAATATAGACACTATAAGATCTGAAATGAAATTCAGAGTAACGGAAGATGCTGTGGGTGAACTTCGAATTGCAAGAGCTGATCACGATCGTTTCCAAATATATGATGGAGACGGTGGTTTTCATACTTCTCCAACTCACCCTGCATACGGATTTGTAAGAAATCATCCTGATTCAATGATGCTCAACTGGAATGCTCTAAGAGGGCACTTTGGGGGCATTTATGGAACTCAGTATGGATGGGGTCCTAGAGTTGAAGGTTCAAATGGAACAGGGTTTAACAATGATGCCTACTTCCAAAATACTGCTTGGGATATGGGTTATGATAATTGTCAAATGGGTTGGGGAGGTTCAGTTGAATCCTCTTTCGCATATGGATGTCAGTATTCCTACTGGATGTCAGATTTAGATGCTGTAGCAGGAGCATTGGGATTACAAGCTGGAAGTGCAGCAGCAATTCTTAACAACTCTGTGAAACCTATGTGGTTTGATGAGTTGTATAGAACAATTCAAAACAATGATTCAACTGTAATTGAACTTCAGTTCAAATCTGATGATGATGATGATCTTCAATGGGTTGGAGGTATGTTCTTAATGACTGAAGATAACTACACAAGATTTGATGTTGAGATGCCTTTCTTGGGACCCATTATTCGTCCATTACATGAAGTCTATCTTCAGCCAAGCAGAACAACAGACTCCTATGCATTATTTGGTCAGCTCGATTACCAAACCGATGTTGAGGGTTTAAATCTTACTGTCGGATATCGTCACACTTGGGATGAAAAAGAAGATGTTGGTGGTGCAACATATAAAACTTATGGATATTTTGATAATGCAAATGCTTATTGTAATAGTGCCGCAGGAACTGCTGAGTGTTTTTGGTTTGAGAGTTATGATTTTGTGGGAGATACACAACTTGTAAGTGATGCCGGTGGAATTTTCACATTTGCCCCATGGAGTGCTTATTATCAGTCCGATGACCTTACTAGTAATATGGGTATTTCTGGAAGTGATGATCTTTCTGCTTTCCAAGTAAATGCTTATAACGATTACAAAGCTGAGTGGGATCAAGGTACGTGGAAACTAGGTGCAGATTATGTTGCAAGTGAAGACTTATTTGTCTATGGATCAATTTCAACTGGTTACAAGGCTGGTGGATTTGGTGATAATGTCGATCGAGGTGATGGAGTCTTTATTAATTTCCCATACGAACCAGAATTTAATACCACTTACGAACTTGGTTTCAAATCTATGCATTTAGATGGTGATTTAAAATTACTTGGTAATGTTTTCTACAGTGATTATGAAGATATGCAAAGAACCTTGTTTGGTTTTGTCGGCTACCGTGAATTAGATGGTCAAGCCATTTATACTTTAATGACCAAAAATGTTCCACAGACAACCATTCAAGGTGTTGAACTTGAGTTTGACTGGACACCATATGAAACAGGTCGAGTCTTTGGTTGGGTTTCTTTACTTGAAACTGAAAACGGTGCTGCCGGTAATGCAGAAGCTACACAGGACGGATATCTTTGCTTAGAAAGAACTCTTGTCGGTGTAGATCCATGTGCAGCTGACGGAACAATTGATTTAAGTGGGAAACACTTAACTTGGTCACCTGAGATGTCCTGGAATCTTCAATTTGAACATAATACTTACACTAAATCAGGAATGAGGATCATGAATGTTGTGAATGTTAATTACGTTGGAGAGATGTTCTTTAATGAATCTAATTATGATGTTGCTCCTTTTCATAGTGGACGAGAGGAGTTAACAACTGTCAACACTTCTATGGTTTTTATCAATGAAGCAAAATCTTGGGGTCTTGAATTATATGTTCATAATGCAACAGATGAGCTTATTAAAACTGATGCATATCCTGCAAATGCTGGATTTGTAAAAGCTATGTATGCTCCTCCAATTGCTTATGGAGTAAGATTCCAAAAAGATTTCTAAATCTTTTATAAATGTTAAAAAGAGGGGATTTTTCCCCTCTTTTTTTTGTTAAAATATAATCTTATGAACATTTTCAAAAAGTTTGTGATTTCCTCATCATCATTACTGCTGCTTGCAGCATGTGGTGGAGGTGGAGGCTCGTCTCCTTTCACAATAGAAGCACTTTCTGCCTCTTTTACTATTAATGAAGATACTTCACTAATTGATAATGTTGATGCTACTCCATCGATTCCAACCAGCATTACCTTTGAACTGCAATCGGGACCAAGCAATGGATCTATTGCTTTAAATCCTGATGGAAGATTCAATTACACTCCAAATTTAGATTTTAGTGGTAGTGATTCATTCCAGTTTAGAGCTTTTTCATCGGAAAAAAATACGTATTCTAATGTAGCAACTGTAAGTTTAACGATTAATTCTGTTAATGATGCTCCTGTAGTTGTCGTGCAAGACTCTCTCAATGAATTTTCAATTCTTTTTGATAATAAACCAGTGTTTGGTTTTGATACCAGTGATGTTGATGATGACTTAAGTGAAGTCAATGTCAGAGTGCTTGTGAATGGAGTTGAATATCCCACAACCCTTTATGATGTAACGATTCCTGAGAATCCTTATCCGTTTGGTGTTGAGGTAGATATTACAAACCTAAAGAAGGCTGGTCTTACAACTTTTGAGATTTTAGTCAATGATGGAGAGACTGATGGAATTGGCATTATTCGAACTTATGTTGCAAGAGAGGTTGTGGTAGCTGACGGTTTTCGATCTTATGTTCTTAAATCCACAGATGATGTTGTTGTCAGAACAGAGGGTAACTCAACTGGAAGAACGAATTATCTTTTTATTGGGGACTCAATAAATGATAACGAAGGTGAGTCCTCTTTTAATTCTCATATTGATCAGTTTCATTATCGTTTAACTGAATCAGTAAGAAATTTGGAAGAAGATTCTGATGTTTCAGATTTTGTTAAAGATTATTTTAATATTTATGTAGTAGAAGGAGCAGATCCAGATAATCAGTCTCTTACGGGTCTGTATACTGGTTGTCTAGATTGGGATACTTCGATTTATTGTTGGGATTGGAATGTACTCAATCAAACTGTTGCCACAGCTTTGCCCGGCATTAGCGTAGATACAATTTCCATTCTTGCTGGTTTTTATGGCAGGGGAGTTGCAAGAGGCAGTGTAAACTGTCAACCAATAAGTAGTCGTTCTAGTGAAATTGTTATGCATGAAGCTGGACATAGTCATGCAAATTTAGGAGATGAATATACTACCTCAGATGATAGGGGCTATGACATGAGTGTATATGCTGACTCGTCTCCAAATACTACAACTGTCAACGATCCTTACCAAGTCAAGTGGTCACACTGGATTGTTGATAAAACAAATGTGCCTGGTTACACTGAGGGTGCTTCACAGGAAGGGGTAGGGCTTTTTCAGGGTACTTACTACTCAACTGAATATTCATGGAGACCAAAATACCGCACTATAATGGTTTCAGGAGTTCTTAATTACGGTGAAATCAATGCTGAAGCTTTTGTTACCGAAACAATTGCTGGAACTTGCCTTAAACAGTACGGCAACACATCTTCATGCACAGATGTTTGGAATCAGATCTACTTCACTGATACCAGTGGAAATGAAATCAGCATTAATAATCTTCAACAAAATGTTTCCTATCAGTCTATTGGATACCAGATTGATAAGTATTTTAATGAAAGTAACATTGAGTTAAATTGGTATATTGATGGTATTCTCCAAGAGGAACTTACCAATGAAACCAATCCAATTTTTACAAGACCGGAGGGTGGTGGAGTAGTTCATTACTCATATCGAGCAATGGATACCGATGGATATATCACTGTAGATGATAATTTGCTTGATCCAAATGATAACTATGAAGGTTTCTACAATTCAGATTATGTATGGAATCCTAATATTGACTGGAGTGGTAGCTACACTACAAATCCAGATCCAAGCACCTACAGCGACTATGCAATAGGGTACATTGATGGAACGGTTAGCGGAACAATAGGGATAAATTGGGACAAAGTACAATGAAAAAACTTTTATTTTTAACGGTATTAATTTCAGGAGTTGTTATAAGTCAACCTCTTGATGAAAAACAATACATATTACAATCTCAAAAGGGTGCAGTCTTTGATCTGATTACTTTTATAGTTGAAGACGGTAACTTTAGGATTGATGCTATAAAAACAAATCAACCAAATTTAAAATATCGACAGCCTAATTACAATGCTTCTGAAACATCCTTTCTACTTGTTTTTAAGGATGATAATAATGAAGAAATTTACCAAAAAAATATTGGTAATCCTCTGTTTGTAAGGGCTCAACATCATGGTTTTGAAAATAGTAGGTATTTTTTTGGACTGGATAAAAACTCCATATTTTCTGTCAATATTCCCCATGACCTGCAATTTAAGTTTGTAGATGTTATCCAGCTGGATGGCAGTAACGAGATAGCAATTCAAAGACTTAGAGGAGTCTCTAAGTAATATGGCAAATATTGCAGATGGTTATATTTGTATCAATTCTAAAAACTCCGATCTGTTAACTGACTTAAAAACACAAATCAAAGAAAAAACCAGATGTTTTAGTTATGGTGGTCCAGTTGACATAATGGAAGGTGAAATAGACGGTCTTCCATATATTGAAGCAATATTTTCAGGACGATGGAGTTGTGAAGATGCTTGGATATTTTTTGAACAGTTGATGGCAGATAGCAAATATCCTTTCAAAGATGCTCTCATAGATTCCACAATGTCAGGAAGTGAGAGTGAGGGAGGATCCAGATATGCTGTTAAGATTTCTAAATCTTCAGGCGAGCAAATTATTACAAGAAAGGATACATCTGATGAAAAAGATTGGGATGATTAACAAATATTTTACCTTTATCTCATCAACCTTTAAGGTTAGAATAAATCCTTCGTTTGTGCGGGAATAGCTCAGCTGGTAGAGCGCAACCTTGCCAAGGTTGAGGTCGCGAGTTCGATCCTCGTTTCCCGCTCCAATTCATGGAGTTTTGGTGTCTTTAATAAAACAAATAAAGAATTATTTTAAAAAGAACCCTCTATAGTTTGATGAAATTTAGATAGATGAAAGATTTATTTCCTTACCACGGTGAAAAAATATTAGTTACTCAAGAAATGTGTGATTACAACGGTCATATGAATACTGGATCATACACCAGATGTTTTGATGGGTGTTGGGGTCAAATGTATACAGATATGGGCTTTGATAATGAATATTTTGATAAAGGATATTCTTCATTTACATTAGAAGAAAATTTGAAATACTTTAAAGAGTTTCTTGAAGGTGATTTTATATACCCCTCTTTTAGAATTGTTGGTTTAAATAAAAAATGTATTCATATATTAGGATGCCTTTTAGATTCAGAAAATAATATTTCCACTGTCTATGAGACTGTATTGGGCCATATTGATTTGAATTTACGCAAGATTATCGAAATGGATACTTCTTTTTTTAATTCAATAGCATTTTTAAAACAGAGTCATGATAATCTTGGAAGGATTCCTTTTAATTTGAGGTTATCAGTTAAAGAAAGCGTTTAACACCTTTGATAAAATATTAATATGAAAAACTACATTAAACGCGGAAGTCTCAATATTCATTCTGTTTTAGATAAGTTTCTTAAAGACGAGGTGCTACCAGGACTTGATCTAAAATTAGATGAGTTCTGGGAAAAGTTTGAAGATCTTTTAAAGGAATTCCATCAAAGAAATAAAGATTTATTAGTTAAAAGATCTTTGTTACAAGATCACATTTCTTCTTGGCATAGGAATAATGATTTTGATTTAAATGAATACAAAAAGTTTTTACAAGAGATAGGATACCTCGAAGAAGTACCTGATGACTTTACAGTTACAACTAATAATACAGACCCTGAAATCTCGAGTATTCCAGGTCCTCAGCTTGTTGTTCCGATTATGAATGCAAGATTTGCCCTGAATGCAACGAATGCAAGATGGGGAAGTCTTTATGATGCTCTTTATGGAACAAATGTTATTTCAGAAGATGGAGGAGCTTCGAGAGAGGGTCCATATAATGAAATAAGAGGGGATAAGGTTATTAATTTTTCAAAACAATTTCTAGATGACTGTTTCCCACTCAAGGAATTCAGTTATGGAGAAATTGCGAATATTTCTATTAAAGATCAAAGATTGCTTTTTCGTACAGAGCAAAATCAAAACACTTATTTAGAAGATGAAAAACAATTTAAAGGATTTAATGGAGATGTTGATAATCCATCTGGCATACTCCTAGTTAATAATAGACTTCATGTAGAAATTCAAATAGATCCAAATCATCCAGTTGGTAAGAGTGATAAAGCTAACATTAAAGATATTATTTTGGAGTCTGCTGTATCAACAATTCAAGATTGTGAGGATTCTGTGGCTGCTGTTGATGCAGAAGATAAGGTAATTGCCTATAGAAATTGGTTAGGTTTAATGAGGGGTGATCTTTCCGAGTCATTTAAAAAGAATGGAAAACAAATAACACGAGTTTTAAAAGATGACAGAGAGTATAAAGATATTGAAGGTAATACTTTTTCTCTTCCTGGGAGAAGCCTTCTGCTTATTAGAAATGTAGGACATTTAATGCAAAACCCATCAGTAATTTTAGAAAATGGTGATGAAGTATATGAGGGTATTTTAGATGCAATGTTTACAATTTGTATTTCACTATATGATTTGAAAAACCTAAATACATTATCGAACTCAAAAAATAAAAGTATGTATATCGTCAAGCCAAAAATGCATGGCTCCGAAGAGGTTGCTTTCACATGTGACTTATTTGAAGCTATTGAACAGATTTTTAATTTAGAAAAGAATACTGTAAAAGTCGGAATTATGGATGAGGAAAGAAGAACTACGATTAATCTTAAATCCTGTATTGAAAAGGCTAAAGAAAGAATAATTTTTATAAATACCGGTTTCTTAGATAGAACTGGTGATGAAATCCATACAAGCATGGAAGCAGGTGCCATGGTTCCTAAATCTGAGATGAAATCTCAAGCATGGATTAATGCTTACGAAGATTGGAATGTAGATATTGGAATTAGTTGCGGGTTAAATGGTAAAGCTCAAATTGGAAAAGGGATGTGGGCAATGCCAGATGAAATGAAAGAAATGTTAATGAATAAAATAGTTCACCCATTATCTGGTGCAACATGTGCTTGGGTACCATCACCTACAGCTGCAACCCTTCATGCAATGCATTACCATGAAGTTGATGTGTTAACTAGACAAGATGAACTTTCTTCTCGGCAATTAGCAGATATAGATAAGATCTTAACAATACCTCTCCTAAAAGAAGAATTAGATAAAGATTTAATAAGGAATGAGATAGCAAATAGTGCGCAGGGGATTCTTGGGTATGTAGTCAGATGGATTGATCAAGGTATTGGCTGCTCAAAAGTTCCAGACATTAATAATGTAGGTCTTATGGAGGATAGAGCAACTTGCAGGATTTCAAGTCAGCATATTTCAAATTGGCTTTATCATGGTATTTGCTCAGAAGAGGAAATAATCGATATTTTTAAAGAAATGGCTTTGATCGTTGATGAACAAAATAAAGATGACCCTAATTATCAAAAAATGGGTTCAAACTTTTCAGGTTTTGCATTTCAAGCTTCTTTAGATTTAGCTTTAAAAGGAGCAAATCAGCCCAGTGGATATACAGAACCTCTGCTTCATAAATGGCGTTTGGAATCCAAAAAATCTACCCCTTAAAAAAAGTGTAATTTTTTTTCTTAAAGGTGTTGACACTTTTGATAAGAGGAGTAATATTAACTTTACCTATCGACGACCGACCAGGGACCAACTGCAGACGGAGAACTGGAGAGAAAGCGAAGGAAGAGCCCTCAGGGTGAAAGCGTTATAAAGAGTTAACGATAAAAAATAGCTTTATAACCCACCAAGGATGGAGAGATAGCATCCAAGGAGCTAAAGAGAAATCTCACTTTAGACACCTGAGGAACTCGAATGAAAAGACAGAGCATTTGCTCTGTTTTTTTTTGTCTTTTTAAAGTGTAAAAAAAAGGCCGGCAGAACCGGCCTTTTTCAAACTATTAACTTTGAGGGAGTAATAAGTTAATAGTTCTTCTTAAAAGTCAGGGTAGGCTTCTACTCCTGTCTCCGTTAAGTCAAGTCCTACCTCTTGTTCGGTATCACTTGCTCTAATTGGCATGAATAAGTTAATTACATAAATAGTTAACAAGCTCATGCCATAGGTAAATCCTGCTATTAAAACAACACCAAGAAGCTGTGCGCCGAAAGTAGCATCACTGGTAAGGGGGACAACCATGACACCATAAATTCCGACTGTTCCGTGGGCTGAAATTGCTCCAACGGGATCATCAACCTTTAATGTTCTTTCAAAAAACAAGATTGAAAAATAAACAATAACACCACCAACGGCACCAATGATGACTGCTTCACCACCTGAAGGAGCACTTGGTCCTGCCGTAATAGCAACAAGACCTGCAATTGCACCATTCATAGCCATGGTAATATCCATTTTCCCGGTTTTTATCAAACTAGTTAATAGTGTTGCGACTACACCACCAGTAGCAGCTAGGTTAGTGTTCATAAATACTTGAGCAACAGCAATTGCACTGCCACCAGTAGATACTTTAAGTTCAGATCCTCCATTAAATCCAAACCAACCCAGCCATAAAATCCATACACCCAATGCTGCCATAGGGATATTTGAACCCGGAATTAAGTTTGCACTTCCATCTGAATTATACTTTCCATTTCGAGCACCTAAAACGGTTACCACAGCTAGGGCAGCAGCAGCACCACATAGATGAACAGTTCCAGAACCTGCATAGTCAGAATAACCATTTTGGTTAAGGAAACCTTCACCCCAGTTCCAATATCCTTGAATTGGATAAATGAAACCAGTTAAAACAACAGCAAATAGAAAGAAAGGTAACATTTTCATTCTTCCAGCAACAGCACCTGAAACAATCGACATTGCGGTTGCAACAAAGACAACTTGGAAAAAGAAATCTGCTTGTTCAGCATAATATCCGACACCATCTTCAGCCTGATATTGCATTGCAGCAACAGTATCTTCAGGTACAGCAAGAGACCAATGAGAACCTATTTTTGGCAAGAGTCCATTCAAATGATCTCCTGATGAGTACATGAGGTAAAAACCACATGTTAAATACATGATACATGCTATTGAATACAACCCGAGATTCTTAGTTACAATCTCAGATGCATTTTTTGCACGAACCATTCCTGCTTCAAGCATAGTAAAACCAGCTGCCATCCACATCACAAGTGCACCAGCCATTACGGCATAGAAGGTGTCTAACGCAAATTGAACTTCAAAAAAATCCATTTTTTCTCCTTTAATTAAATAGCATCAGAGCCAGTTTCTCCGGTTCTGATTCTTTTTATTTCCTCAATATTAGTGACAAAGATTTTTCCGTCCCCATAGTTTCCTGTATGGACAGAACTTGTAATTGTTTGTACTACAAAATCTAAGTCTGCATCATCAACCAAACATTCAATTTTAATTTTTGGCAGAGTATCAACTCTATATTCAGCACCCTTGTAAACTTTAGTTTGCCCAGTTTGTCGACCATACCCGTTTACTTGAGTAACTGTAAGACCAATTATCTCATTGGAAACAAGAGCTTCTCTAACCTTTATTAACATCGAGGGTTGAATAATTGCAGTCACTAATTTCATTAAGATTTATTTAAAAACTTGCTGATACTGAAAAAACAACTGCATCTTCATCCATTAAATCAACAGAATCAGAACTAAAATCAGTATAAGCTAATCCACAATCATAAGATCCGCAAGCAAATCCATATCCTAAAGCAAAGTTAGTTCCATAGGTATCATAGTCACCGTAATAAAATGAAAAATCCCCCAAACCATATGAGAAATCCATATAATCAGCAGCACCATCTTGGCCAGAGTAATAACCAAAACCAAAGTCTCCATAACTTAACCCAACTCCGATTTCTTGAAAATCAAGGCTCGAATCTCCAGGATAAGTAAAGTCAACATAGTTAATATCAACACCCAGACCACCTTCGGTTTCAAAAGCATAGCCAAAGTAAACATCTAATTCACTACCAGCACCATCGATATTGAAATTAACATTAGAACCCCAGATACCGGCATAAAAACCAGAATCTGCTGCGTAGTCAAATCCACCTGAAACAGCTGGATCACCACCAGTTTGTGTCATTCCCCTCCAGATATAGTCTGTAGCAAAAGTAACATTCGCACTAACACTTGCAAAAGATGGCAGTGTCAGAGCAGAAATTAATGAAAATAATAAAAATCTTTTCATAATTTTCTCCAATAAAGCAGAACAAACTGTGCCAACACAGAATTATGCAAACAAAGTTTGCTCTAATTAATTTAACGCATCTTTTATCTGCAGGATCAAGAGTCAAACTCGACTGAATTTAACGGGTTGCGTTCCTTCGGCTACTGCCTACTTCCGTTCACTGCTACATTTAGAGTGAATGAACGATTTTACGTTTTCCTGTTAACGCCGCGTTCCTTCAACATTCCTGTTTACTTCCGTCTTCCGAAGAAGATGAACGATCTAACTTTTAACCCATGTTAAATGGGCTCCTTTTTAACCATGGAGTATGGTGCAAAATCAAAATGCATCTTTAAGTTACATTTTTCAATAATTTAAAACAATAAAAACTCTCCTTTGTCACATATTTGTAACAAAGTGTGGCTTTTTCTTCGGATTTTTATAGATAGATGTTTTAAAATGTATCTTTACAATTTTTTAATAATATTATGGATATCAAAAATAAAACAGTTTTAGTAACAGGTGGTGCATCTGGACTTGGTCAAGCAACGGTTGAAGCTGTTATTGCTGGTGGAGGCAATGCAGTAATTCTGGACATCAATGAAATCAATGCAACTAAACTTATCGATGAATTAGGAGAAGATAAAGTTTCATTTATTTCCACAAATATTATGGAAGAGGAGCCTGTAGTGAATGCAATCAATGAAATACAAGAGAAATTTGGTGCTCTTCATGTTGCAGTCAATTGCGCAGGCACGGGTTATCCTGGCAGAATACTCGGTAGGGAAGCTCCGCATCCTTTAGATGCTTTTAAATTAATTATAAATTTAAATCTTGTTGGTACTTTTAATGTGATGAGAATTGCTGCCGAACTGATGGATAAAAATGAGCCTGGAACGAGTGGAGACAAAGGAGTTATAGTCAATACTGCGTCTGTGGCTGGTTACGAAGGTCAAATTGGTCAATCTGCTTATAGTGCATCTAAGGCAGGGGTTATAGGTTTAACCATCACTGCTGCCAGAGATTTAGCAAGACATTCTATAAGAGTTTGCACCATTGCACCGGGAATCTTTGACACTCCTTTAATGCAATTAGCTCCCGACAAAGTCCGTGACCCTTTACTTGAATCAACTCAGTTTCCTCACAGATTTGGAAAACCGAGTGAGTTTGCAGAGCTTGTTCTTCACATTGTGAGTAATACTTATTTAAATGGAGAAACAATTAGACTGGATTCTGGCATGAGAATGCAACCGAGATGACAGCCCAGTACAGAGCATTCCTAGTTGAAGAATCAGAAGGAAAATTTTCCAGTTCTATAACTGAGCTTGAAAAACCACAACCACAAGAAAATGAGGTTTTGATAAAGGTTGAATACTCATCTTTAAATTATAAAGATGCTCTTTGTGCTACTGGAGTGAAAGGGGTTGCAGCAAGTTATCCTTTTGTTCCTGGAATTGATGCGGTTGGCATTGTTCAGGAATCTTTTAGTAAAGATTTTTCAAAAGGAGATCGAGTAATTTGCTCTGGCTATAATTTAGGAATGAGTGTTTATGGTGGGTTTGGAAATTATATTTGTGTACCCGAGACTTGGATTGTAAATTGTCCAACTAACATGGATTCATTGAGCGCAATGAGTTATGGAGTTGCAGGATTAACCTCTGCTGCTTGCATTGAAGCAATTATGGAAAATTTGGATCAAAATGCTAAGCCAATTGTCGTTTCAGGTGCTTCCGGAGGAGTTGGGTCCATTGCTGTTGGAATTCTTTTAAAACTAGGATTTAAAGTAACTGCAATCTCTACAAAAGGAACTTCGAAAGAGGGCATTGATTTTTTTAAACTGCTCGCAGGCAGACACGAAAACAATCTATCTGTTATTGATACTGAAACATTTCTAGGTGAAGGAGTCCGTCCCTTGGATAAAGCTAATTTTTCGGCAGGTATTGACACTGTGGGAGGTGAGTTTTTATCAAAAATATTGTCACAAGTAGAACCTAAAGGAGTAGTTTCATGTTGTGGAAATGTTGCTGGTGGCTCCTTTAAATCTTCTGTGTTCCCATTTATTCTTAGAGGCATTTCTCTGGTAGGAATCGACTCGCAAGATTCACCACTTCAAAAAAAACAAAATTTTTGGGATAAATTAGCTGCAGATTGGAATCTTGATTTACAATCTCAAACAAAAGTAATTACTCTTGATGAGTTACAGGAAGAAATCACAACAATTCTTGAAGGTGGTCAACTTGGCAGAGTTGTAATTAAACATGGAGATGATCAATGACTGATGAGTTTGAAAAGTTTTACGAAAATAAAGAATCTAATGAAGACAGCAAGTCTGATACCTGGGTTGCTTTCGTATTGATAGTTTGTGTTGTTGGTGCTGCATTGTTCTGGGTTTCTAGCCTCTAAGTATTTGCAAGAAACTTTTCAGCATCAAGGGCTGCCATACATCCGAAACCTGCTGAAGTAATTGCTTGCCTATACACGCTGTCAGCAACATCACCTGCTGCAAAAACACCGTCAACAGAAGTTTTGGTAACCATCCCATTTAATCCCGACTGTATTGAAATATAACCATGATTCATATCAAGTTGACCTTTAAATATTGATGTATTAGGAGTATGCCCAATTGCAATGAAAACTCCTTGTAACTCTAACTCACTTACTCGATTATCTTTATTAGTAATTTTTATACCAGTAACACCTGAATTATCTCCAAGCACTTCTTGAAGTTGTGAATCCCAGTTAATCTTAATATTATCTTTTGCAAAGATTCTGTCCTGCAGAATTTTTTCTGCTCTTAACTCATCTCTTCGGTGGATTAGGTGAACTGATTTACAGATATTAGAGAGGTATAAAGCCTCTTCAGCAGCAGTATTTCCACCCCCAATTACAGCAACTTCTTGATCTTTATAGAAAAACCCATCACAAGTTGCGCATGCGGAAACTCCTCTCCCAAGAAATTTTTGCTCTGATTCAAGACCAAGATACCGTGCAGATGCTCCTGTAGAAATTATTAAAGCATCACAAGAAAATTCATTATTTCCTCTTAAAATAAAAGGTCTCTCATTTAATACTACTTCTTCAATGTGATCATCAACTACTTCAACATCAAATTTTTTGGCATGGACTAACATTCTTTCCATAAGTTCTGGTCCTTGCAAATCATTGCTATCTCCCGGCCAATTCTCTACTTCTGTTGTTGTTGTTAATTGTCCCCCAGGTTCAGATCCAGATATTAAAGTAGGCTTTAACCCAGCCCTTGCAGCATAAATCGATGCAGCATATCCAGCAGGCCCAGATCCAAGAATTATTAATGTTGAGTGTTTTATCGACATAAGATTGTGAAATTATAGTGCTATTATGATTCAATTATATTAAAGAACTAATATAATTGGTATTTCGGAGATTACGATTAGCAAAAAAAAGCAGCAAATCGAGCCACAAACCCTAAAAATTTTGATGAATTTTTTAGGATTTGGTCTCATTGGTTTTTCCCTTTATATATTGTTATCACTTCTTTCATGGAACCCATCTGATCCTGCATATTTTTACACTAATAATAATTCTGAGATTTTAAACTTGGGTGGCCCAATAGGTGCACAGATTTCTGACTTTTTCCTCTCAGTTTTTGGAAACGGATCATATCTAATTTTGTTTATAGTTACGTTATGGTCTTTTGAAGTTATTGCCCCAGATATTTTTAGTTATAACAAACCGCGTTTTTGGATTCGCTTTATTGCAGGAATTATTGCACTTGTATGTTTCATTGCTCTGCAGGAGTTTTATATCAATGGGCAAAGTTTTCCGCAAGGTTCAGCAGGTGGTGCAATTGGCAAATTAATCTTTAATCAGCTTGTAATGTTCTTTGGGCTAATTGGCAGCCTAGTGTTTTTATTTATTTTTTTGATCCCTTCATTTACAGTCACTCTTAATTTGTCTTGGATTAAAATTTTTTCTTCGACTGGCTCTTTCCTAATTATATGTTTTAACCGTACTAAAGATGTTTTCAAAAAGGTTATAACATTTCTAGCAGATAGCATTAAACATTTATATTTAATGACCAAAGATTTTATACATAAAATTAGTACAAAAAAACAAACAACTATTGTTGAACCAAAAGTTGAAAAGAAAATTACAAAAAAAGTTAAAACAATTACCAAGACAGAGGAGCCTGCTAAAAAGTTATATCAAAACTCTGATAATCAAGATGACACTTATGAGAATAATTCAGAGGATTTAACTCCGATGCCAAGTACAGAGCTTCTTGATAAAGCTTTGGATGATGGCGACTCATTAAGTAAAGCTGATCTCGAATCTTTGTCTGAACTCCTTGAAATTAAATTAGAGGAATTTGGCATTGAGGCTAATGTTGTTTCAATTCTTCCTGGTCCAGTTGTAACAAGATTTGAAATTCAACCTGCACCCGGAACCAAAGCAAGTAAAATTACCAATATTGCTCAAGATATTGCAAGATCACTTGCTGTAAGTAGTGTGCGCGTTGTTGAAGTAATTGAGGGTAAATCAGTAGTTGGCATAGAGATACCTAATACCAATAGAAAAATGGTTCGCCTTAAGGAGATTCTTTCCAACGATACTTTTAGCAATTCCAAATCACATTTGTCTCTTGCTTTAGGGAAAGATATTGCAGGTAAACCGGTAGTTGTTAACCTTGAAAAGATGCCACATCTCCTGGTTGCTGGCACCACAGGATCAGGAAAATCTGTTGGTATTAATGCAATGCTACTAAGCTTGCTTTTTAAATCTGAACCAGAGCAGGTGCGACTTATTTTAATTGATCCTAAAATGCTTGAATTATCAGTTTATGACGGTATTCCTCACTTATTAACACCAGTAATTACGGATATGTCAGATGCATCCAATGGTTTGCGATGGTGCGTAGCTGAAATGGATAGAAGATACAAACTCATGTCATTCATGGGGGTGAGGGGCCTCTCTGGATATAATGCTGCTATTCAAGATGCAAAAAAAACAGGCAAACCAATTTTTAACCCGCTCGATGAAGATGAGGAGGAAATTCTAGAAGAGCTTCCTTCAATCGTGGTAGTCGTTGATGAATTTGCTGACATGATGATGCTTGTTGGTAAAAAAGTTGAGCATCTCATTGCTAGAATTGCCCAAAAAGCAAGGGCAGCTGGTATTCATCTTGTTTTAGCCACGCAAAGACCCTCTGTAGATGTTATAACGGGATTGATCAAAGCAAATATCCCAACAAGAATTGCCTTTCAAGTATCAACAAAGATCGATTCAAGAACAATTTTAGATCAAGGAGGAGCAGAGCAGTTATTAGGTTATGGTGACATGCTTTATTTGCCTGCCGGTCAAGGTGTTCCCATGCGGGTGCACGGGGCTTTTGTTGGAGATGATGAGGTTCATCGAGTAGTTAAAGATTGGAAAAAAAGAGGGCAACCAGATTATGTTGATGAAATTACATCTGATTTACAAGATACTGGACCAATACCTGGTTGGACATCAGCCAATAACTCGACTGGTGAAGAGGATGATGAACTATACGATGAGGCAGTAAATTTTGTTATTGAATCGAGAAGAGCATCAATCTCTGCAGTACAGAGAAAGTTTAGGATTGGATACAATCGAGCTGCAAGATTAATTGAATCTATGGAATCTGCTGGTTTGGTTTCTGAAATGAGTTCAAATGGATCGAGAGAAGTTTTAGTCCCCAAAAGAAACTAGATGAAATTTATTGCCTTACTTTTATTTTCCTCCCTGACTTTAAACATCTATTCCGATAGTTACACAGACAGAATTAATATTTTTTTAGAAGCGAAAAAGTTTGACTATATGCAAATAAATAACTTATCAGAAGACATAGTCAGTGGAACTTTAGTACTTGGCAATCAAGACATCATTTTAAAAATTGAAAGTCCCTACCGAGAGAGCTACATTATTAATAATAATTTTGTAACTTATATTGATCATGATTTCTCACAACAACAAACCTTTGAATATGACTATGATGACTTTCCTTTAATAAGATTGATTGCGTCAAAAAATATAATTGAATCTCCTGACATTAGAGTCATTACTTTGAAGGAAGACGGAGTTCTAATAACCGATAAAAACAATCAACAATCTTTTTTTCTGCATTTAAAAGATGACCAAACTCTTGAAATTCAATTTAACGATAATTATGGAATCAGTAATTCGGTTAACTTAATTAAAATATTATGAATATTCTTTTGGTTGCGCTTGGTGGAGCAATGGGGGCTATAACAAGATATTTAATTACATCTTTTTCAGACAATCTTTTGTATTACCAGCTGCCTTTGGGAACATTAATTGTAAATATATTAGGCTGCTTTGCTGCAGGCTGTGTTGTGGGTTTTTTTGGGACAAAGGTCACAGACTTATACCTGTTTTTTGTTATTGGTTTTCTGGGCTCTTTTACCACCATGTCTGCTTTCTCGTTACAAACAATGGAGCTCTATCAAGGCAATAATGTTTTAGGATTAATCTATATTATTTTAACTTTTACCCTTACAATTGTTGCAACTTATGTAGGATGGCAAATTTTTTCTCATGATTGATATTAAAATTTTAAGAGAAGATATTGAGGCAGTTAAAGAAAGATTATCTGTTAAAAACTATGATCTTGATGTCGAATTATTTTTATCTCTTGAAAGACAGAGGAAAGAGTCTCAAATCCAAGTCGAAGAACATCAACAGCAAATAAATATCTTATCTAAAAAATTTGGGGAGTTGAAAAAAAACAAACTACCGACTGATGAAATCTCTGAAGAAATTGAAAAGATTAAAACTAATTTAGATAGTTTCGAAACTACTCTTAAAGTCGTTAAAAAAAGTTTAGATGAGATCTTAATGGATATTCCAAATATCCCTGATCTAACTATTCCTAGGGGGGATTCTGAAGATGATAATAAACTTATAAAAAAATGCGGAAAGATTAAAGTTCTTCAATCACAAGACCACTTAGAAATTTCTAGGGATATTGATTTGGAAATTGCTACTAAACTTGCAGGTTCAAGGTTTTCAGTCCTTAAAAATGATGTTGCTAAATTGCATAGGGCACTAATTAATTTCATGCTTGAACTTGCTGAAAAAAATGGATACGACGAATATTATGTTCCTTTTCTTGCCAATACTGAAAATCTTGAAGGAACAGGACAGTTACCCAAATTTGAAGAAGATTTATTCAAGGTCGATAACGATATGTATTTAATTCCCACTGCTGAGGTTCCCCTAACAAATTTGCTGAGAGAATCTATAATTGATGAGAACTTGCTTCCAATAAAATCGACTGCACATACTCCATGTTTCAGATCAGAAGCAGGAAGTTATGGAAAAGATACTAGAGGATTGATTAGACAACATCAATTTGAAAAGGTTGAGCTTGTTCAGGTGGTTCATCCCACCAAGTCTAATGAAGCCCTTGAAGACTTGTTAACTAATGCTGAAGAAGTATTAACTTTGCTAGAGCTACCTTATCAAGTAGTTGAGTTGTGTGGTGGAGATTTAGGTTTTTCTGCAGCAAAAACTTACGACATTGAAGTCTGGTTGCCCAGTCAAGAATGTTATAGGGAAATCTCATCCTGCTCTAATTTTACTGATTTTCAAGCTCGCCGATCAAAAATAAAAATTAAAACTTCTGAAGGGAGTATATTTGCTCATACTATAAATGGCTCTGCCTTAGCAGTTGGCAGGACTTTAATTGCAATTATAGAGAATCATTTTGATGGAAAATCAAAAATTTTGATCCCAAAAGCTCTTCAACAGTTCTTTAAAAAGCCTTTTATTCACTGTGTTTGAAAAATTGTAACAAGATTGTTTAATTAATTATGTTGAACCCATCTCAAAAGGGTATAAAATAATACATAACTTATTGTACTTAAGAGGAGTATTATGAAAAAGTTTATCTTATCCTTCCTTTCAGTCTTCATTATTTCTGCTGCGTATGCCCAATCAACTACATCGTCTGTAGCCGGTTCAGTAAATGTTGCAGGTGCTACTGTTGTTGTGGAACATGAGCCTACTGGTTCAACCAAAACATCAGTTACTAATGATTCTGGAAATTTTAATTTTAGTGGATTGAGACCGGGTGGTCCATACACCATAACTGTTTCAAACACTGGTTTTCAAACCGAGACACTTAGCAATGTTTATCTTGTCTTGGAAGATACAGCTACTTTTCGGGTAACACTTGTTGGCTCAGATACAGTCGAAGATGTGACTGTAGTGGGAACAAGAAGTGGCATTCTTGAAATCGGACCTGGTTCAACAATTACCAGTGATGATCTAGAAGCAATTGCCTCAATTGAAAGAAGTTTTGGTGATGTCCTGAAAAGAGATTCTAGAATTGCTGTACAGGGTAGTTTCAGAGATACCGAAATCTCTGCTCTAGGAGTTAACCCGAGATTTAATAACTTCACTATTGATGGTGTTGCAGCAAATGACCCAATGGGTCTTGCCGATAATGGATTTGCATCGGTTAGAAACCCAATTAGTCTTGAGACAATTGCACAGATAAGGCTAGATTTTGCCCCTTTTTCAGTGACAAAAGGTAATTCAAGCGGAGTTAATATAAGCGCTGTAACCAAATCTGGTACCAACGAATTCAAAGGTAAAGTTTATGCTTATGACTTTGATGAGTCTCAAGTTGGAGATGTTGATGGAGAACCAGTAAATCAATTTTCTGATGAAACATTTGGTTTTATTTTTGGTGGTCCAATCATCAAAGATAAATTATTCTTTTTTGTGGGTTATGAGGAATCTGAGAGACTTGCTCCTTTAAATGCTCGTCCAGTTGATGCGGCAGATGCTGCTGAATTGCAACAAATTTCTGACTTTTTAATGTCAAGATATAGTTACGATACCGGTGGATTAGGTTTTAGTTTGCCTGCCGAGACTTATGAAGATACTTTAATAAAACTTGACTATACCCTCAATGAAAATAATAGATTTGAGTATACCTACCAAGAAACTGCTGACTTAAACATAAGGAGTGGTATTGGAAGAGATTCAACAAATTATAACTTTCAAGCTTCCTACTATCAGTATCCAATCGATAGAGAAAAGGCAACCCTTTCTTATTATGGAGATCTTTCAGATCAGCTTTCAGTTGAAGCTAAGTTCACTACTGTTGATTACTACAATGATAATGATTCACTTGGTGGAGAAGATTTTGGTCACCATAGAGTAAGACTTTCAAGTGGTGCTTATGCTTACCCAACTGGCGATCAATATAGAAGTGCAAACGAAGTTGTTATTAATGATGAACAAACCCAAATAAAGGCAACTTATCTTGCAGGAAATCATACATTGACCTTTGGGTATGAGTTGATCGACAGATTTGCCTATAATTTATTCATACCATATGAGAATGGAAGATGGAGATGGAATAGTGTTGACGATTTTCTTACTGGAAATATGACATATATGAGATTTATCAAACCTTGGGATAACAATCTTGCCACTGCTGCTGCAGGTGCTGAAATTGAAATTGAATCATTTTATGTTGAAGATGTAGTGGATGTTAGTGACATTCTTACAATTAATTTTGGTGTCAGAGTTGACACAATGGTTACAAATAGTGAAATTCCTCTAAACCCAAATTATGCTGCTATTGCAGGTTTTGATAATAATTTAGGAATTGATTCAGAAGTAATTCAACCACGTTTTGGATATCAGCTTGACATGAGTGGAGCTAAAATTTTCAGTGAAGCCTCTTGGATTGATGGTGCTGAACTTTCTGGTGGAGTTGGAGTTTTCCAAGGAAGAGTTCCTCAAGTTTGGTATCTTGCTCCTTTTGGATCTGCTAATGGAATGTCAACTGTTTTTGTGGGTCATTGGATGTTAGGTGATTATGTTACCGGTGAAAATGGTTTCGATTGGAGAGATTATTATGACGGTACCCAATTACATACATTGCTAGACCTATCAACAATGCGTGGTGGTGCAGCTAATGCCTTTGCTCCGGGTTTAACAGTTCCAAATGACCTAAGATTTGCTATGGATTTAACCATCTACACATCGAATGGTGCTAGATTAAAAGCAGGTTTAACAAAAACCAATAATATTGACGCATTTGATTACTATGATGCTGGAACTGCTCAAGCTGGAGTTGATTTTTATGCTGCCGATGGCCGACCAATTTATAATAATGGGTTTTCTGATAATTTATATACAAGAAATACCTCTAAAGGAGGCTCGACTTCAATAACATTATCAGCCGATAAAGATTTTGATAACGGCATAAATGCATTTATTTCTTACACAAATTTAACTGCAGAATCCTTATATGATAGTACATCATCACAAATGAGATCTAATTATAGAGGAGAGTCAAGACCAAGTGCTCTTGAACCAGTTATGGGTCCAAGCAAATGGGCTCAAGAGCACAGATTGATAGCTGGAGCTGATTATACTTGGAATGAAGGAAGTGGTTATGATACAACACTATCCTTATTTTATAGTGCTTACTCAGGCAGACCTTACAGCCATACTTACAATGATGGTCCTGAGTTATTTGATAGAGATTACAATGTTCTAATTTATGTTCCTGGACCAAATGATCCAAATGTTGTTTATGACGGAATTTCTGAAATCGAGGTTCTTAATCACATAGCTGATCTTGGTTTAAGTGGTTTTGCTGGAAGCACTGTTCCAAAAAGACAAGGAAGAGCACCATATTACAGAAATCTTGATTTAAGACTTTCTCAAGATTTTCCTGGATTCATGGAAAATGATAAATTTATTCTTTATCTGGATGTAATGAATGTTCTTAATCTTTTCGAAGAAGATAGAGGCATTAGAAGATTTAAATATTCTGATCAAGGAGTTCTTGAGATTGATGGTTGGGATGATCAAGGAAGATATATTATCACCGGTATAAATGATGATAGATCATTTATTGATTATGATGATTCATCTTACAGATGGCAACTTGGTTTTTCTTACGAATTCTAAGTTTGAATTGATTAAAAAAGGGCAGTTATACTGCCCTTTTTTTTTGTTAAACTAAACTTATGAGTTCTTCAATTCCTGCAATCTCATTGCAATCTTTACTTGAACAAAAGGAAAGTGATCTATTACTTCTCAATGATGCACTGCACTCTCATGGTTTTTTCTCAATTGTCGACCATGACATTGAAACAGATTTACTAAAGGAAAGTTATAAGCAAGCTAAAATATTTTTTGATTTGCCTGAAGAAACTAAAAATCAATATGCCCGACCAGAGTTAGGAGGTGCGAGGGGTTACACACCTTTTGGTAAAGAAACAGCTTTAGGTGAAAAGGTTGCTGACATGAAAGAGTTTTGGCATTTAGGTCCAGAAATAAATGAATCCTATGATTCCAGAATTAACAAAAATGTTTCCGTTGTTGAACTAGAACAGTTTAACATCCATTTTAATCAACTATTTAATCAGTTAAATAAACTAGGAATCTGTGTACTTGAATCAATTGCCATAATTCTTAAACAACCTCAGGATTTCTTCACTGACAAAGTGGAAAAAGGTAATTCAATTTTGAGATTAATTCATTATCCTCCAGTTGAGGGATCATCAAATCTTTTGAGGGCAAGGGCACATGCTGATATAAATTTAATTACTTTGCTTGTGGGTGCTGAGGAAGCTGGTTTAGAAGTTCAGAGTAAAGATAATAATTGGATTCCAGTATCTGCTAATTCGAATGCAATAGTTTGCAATATTGGAGATATGATGCAGCTCATAACTGATGGCCATCTAAAAAGCACACCTCATAGAGTCATTGAATATAATAAGGGTAAGTCAAAATCAAGATTTAGCATGCCATTCTTTTTACATCCTGCTCCCGGAGTAGTTCTTAAATCAATATTTCGAGATGATGATGAAGGGGTATTAGCTCATGATTTTCTGGAGGAAAGAGTTAAAGCAATTAAGCTTTATTAACAAATAATGTCTCTGTTATATTTACTTCAACTTTTGGTGGGTTTTTTTGGGTTAGTATTAATTGCACTTCCATTCTCCCAGAACCTTAAAAATGTAAACTATAAGAGTATTGGGATAGGAATAATTTTTCAGATTGTTTTAGCAATTCTTTTATTGAAAGTTCCGTTAATTGTCGATGCCTTTAAATTCCTTGGAGATGGTGTAATTGCTTTACAAAATGCAACTGCTAAAGGTACTTCGTTTCTCTTTGGATTTTTATCGAGTCCAGCTCTTCCATTTTCCTTAGAAGACCCATCTGTGCAGGTTCAGTCAGCCTATTTTGCATTTGGGATTCTTCCTTTTATTTTGGTGATGTCTGCATTAACAGCTTGGTTATGGCACATCAAGGTATTGAAGATTATTGTCGACGGATTTTCTAAGATTTGTCAAAGATTATTTAATATAGGTGGACCCATAGGACTTGGAGCTGCTGCCAATGTTTTTGTTGGTCAAGTTGAAGCGCCATTAGTAATCCGGCCATACTTATCTAAGTTGTCAAAGAAAGAAATCCTAATTTTACTGACTGCAGGGATGTCTACTGTAGCTGGCTCAATTATGGTTGCTTTAGTAAGTATGTTAAATAATCAATTTCCAGATATTGTTTTAATCCAGCACTTGATAACAGCATCTATCATTTCAGTGCCTGCAGCTATCATTTATGCCAATATACTCATGCCATCAAATGAAATAACACAATTTGATGACTCTGAACTTCCCAAGTTATATAACAGTCAAATGGATGCAGTCACTCGTGGGACCAGAGATGGCCTTGAAATTGCTCTGAGTGTAGGTGCTATTTTGATTGTATTTATTACATTTGTTGCTTTGTTTGATTCCTTGCTGGGATTGATCCATGACGATTTGTCTTTGCAAGTTATTTTAGGTTATATTTTTGCTCCTATTTGCTGGCTTATGGGTATTCCTTGGGAAGAAGCTATCATTGCTGGACAATTACTTGGAGTGAAAACTGCCCTCAATGAATTTGTTGCCTATAATGGTCTAGCTTCTCTTGAACCAGGATTATTATCAGAGCAATCAAAATTGATTACCCTTTATGCATTATGTGGATTTGCTAACTTTTCATCAGTTGGGATTTTGATTGCAGGTGTTGGTGCAATGGCTCCTGATAGAAGAAGTGATATTGTGAGTGTATCTTTTAAAGCACTAATTGGTGCAACTTTAGCATCTTGTATGACAGGACTCGTTGTTGCATGCGTTAATTTGATATAACTATAATTAAATTTAAATAAGCAGCAAACATCAGCCAGAGCAAATAGGGTACATGCAGGTACCCATATATATCTCTAAAATCATGGCAAATGATCTTAACAATTCTTGCATTTAGGACAACAAGGATGACTATGTTGATTAATGCAACTTTTGGAAGGTGATAAGTAAAAAATAACCAAGGCCAAGCTGCATTAAGAAGTAACTGAGCAACAAAAGTTTTATAGATATTAGAAAAAGAATTATAAGAAGCTCCAATTATGACAAACACAATCATAAAAGCGTAAAGAATTGGCCAAATAATTCCAAAAATAAAGTCAGGTGGAGTAAGAATACTTCTTTGTAATGACTGGTACCAGGTATCAGACCCTGAATCAATTGAACCAAATGCACCAATTGCGGCAGCAATAACTACCGCTATACATAACAATAATTTATTTATCATCTTCTGCGGAAGAATCTTCTCAATATTTCGGATATGTTTGAGGAGAATTTAGAACCCTTCGGCTGTGCTTCGTTAAAAATGTAGAGAGCCATTAATGCAAAAGTAACTATAAAAATTGTTATTGATAAATCCAAACCTAACATTATTAAACCTTTTCAACTACAAGTGAGCATATTGAATAGCCAGCTCCGAAAGAGCATATCACACCTTTATCACCAGAAATAAAATCATCACTTGTTTGATTAAAAGCTATAACAGAACCAGCAGATGCAACATTTCCATATTCTGCCAATATCATGGGCGCTAATTTTTCATCGTAATTATCACCATATAGTTTTTTTGCTACATAACTAATCATATTTCCATTAGCTTGATGTAACCATAATCTTTTAATATCACAAATATCTATATTCATATCACTAAGTTGTTGATTAATTATTGTTACAACCATCGGACACACTTCTTTAAATACACTTCTTCCATTTTGACGAAATAATAGTTCATCATCATCACGGTCGAGTTGATCAGTTCTATTCATATAGCTAAAGTCACTGCGTATGTTATTTGAAAACTGAGTTACCAATTTTCGGTTCAAAATTTTAAAGCTTTGGTCATTTATTGCTTGTGATTGAACAATTGTTGCAACACAGGCATCCCCAAAAATAAAATGACTGTCTCGTAGAGTGAAATCATTAGCTGGTGAGGTAAGTTCCGGATTAATTACCAAAACATTGTTTGCTAACCCTGAGGATATATCACTGAAAGCATTACTAATTGCAAATGTTGTAGATGAACACCCAACGAGCATGTCATAACCATATCCAGCTATACCCAACTCCTCTTGGACTTCAATTGCAATGGCTGGATAGTTTCTTGCCGAATGAGAAGTACCCATTATGACCGCATCGATCTCTGATGCATTAATTTTTGCAGCCTCCATAGCTTTTTTGGCAGCAATTATTGATATTTCTGCCAACAGAGATTGATTAGAAGCAAGTTCGGCAGGTGTAGTTGGTTTCATCACATTGGGATCTAACACATTTTTTTTATCTAAAATATACCGTGTTTTGATACCAGATGCTTTTTCAATAAATTCAGAACTTGAGTAAGATAATTCACTTTTTTGTCCAGAAGCAATTTCAGCCTTAAATTCTTCATTAAATTTATCAACATATGCATTGTATGAATTGACTATCTCATCATTCGTTACAATCTCATCTGGTTTCCAAAATCCTGTTCCAGTGATAAAAATTTCTTTCATTCTTTTTTTAATGTTAATGTGTTATGAACATCACTATTATAAATTATGAATTTTTATAAAACTAATATCAATTTGTGAAAAAATTCTTATCAATCAATGAAACTCCAAGAGCTATTATTTATATTACTCATGGTATGGCTGAGCATATGGGAAGATATAAATGGTTTATTCAAAAGTTAAATCAAGATAATTTCCATGTAATTGCTTACGATCATAGAGGCCATGGTGAACAGATAAAAAAAGGAAAATTACAGGGTCATTTTGCTAATAAAAATGGTTGGGTAAAAGTAGTAAATGATCTTCAAGAAGTAATTATTAATGGAAAAACTGAATTCCCAAATTCTAAGCACATTTTATTTGCTCACAGTATGGGTTCCTGGATTGCAATTTCAGCTATGCTTAAAGGTCTTGAAGTTGATGGAGTAATTCTTAGTGGCTCAAATAAATTAAACACATTTCTTGCAAAATTTATTAAAACTCTGACAAGTTTTTTAATTTTTTTCTATGGTAATCAATCTGAAAGTAATTTACTGGAGAGACTAACGATTGGAGCATATAACAAAAAATTTGCACCTAATAGAACCCCAAGTGATTGGATTTCCTCAGACCCATTGAATGTTGATGATTATGTTGACGATCCTTTATGTGGATTTAAAAAAACTCTGGGATTATGGAACGACTTTGCATATGGGATGATTGAAATTTTCGATGAGGGGAACTACACTAATTTTTCTTCACAAATACCATTGATGTTGATTTCAGGAAATAATGACCCAGTCGGAGGCTTCGGTGAGGGTGTCCATCAATTAAATATTTTTTTACAGAAATTCTACAAAAAAACCGAATGTTATATAATCGAAAATGAAAGGCATGAGGTTTTAAGTGGAGTAAAAAAAGAAGAAGCTTACTCTATAATCACTAGGTTTATTTTAAAACATGTATAAACAATTATTTCATTTTTTAGCTTATGTTCTCTGCGTGAATCTTGCTGCAGGAATGCAGCAAATCAATCTTCAATTTGAGGGTAGTGATAGAAGCTATCTTTTATATAAACCAAAAAATTTTGATGCAAGTAAACCAATTAATCTTGTTGTTGGGGTTCATGGTTATAGTGGAACTGCATCGGCATTTGAGGATGAGGTAACAGGGGGTTTTAATAAAGCTGCAGATAAATTCAATTTTCTGGCAGTTTATCCACAAGGTAGTTATTTTTATGACAATGATTTTTTCTTTTCATCTTTTAATGACAATGCAGGTTCACAATCATTTTCAAAATCATCATCAACTGGAGAAACTTGCGATGTTGATACAAAAAGATTTCCTTATCCCTATTTTAAAAACTGCGAGAATCCATCCAGATGTGCTTGGGCTTCTTGTAGTAACGATCTTGGTTTTGTTGCAAAGGTTATTCAAAATATGCAAGAAGAATTCATAGTAGAAGATGTGTATGTTGTTGGTAACAGCAACGGAGGAATGTTTGCTCAAGCTTTTGGGTGCGAATATCCAGATGTAGTCACAGGGGTAATGAGTGTAAATGGAATGCAAATGCTTGGAAATAGTTGTATTCCTGCAAAACCAGTTAGTTTCTTAATGTATGGTTCGTTCCATGACAAGACCGTTCCCCCAATAAATATTAGATCTCAAGACGGCTACTTTTATGAGCCGATGCAAAATACTATTGATGAGTGGTCAACAAAATTCGAATGTGATTTATCGAGTTCCAATGAATATTCAAATTTAGAAAGATTTGTTGTAACCAGGTATTCGGGATGCAAAGGAGGTAAACAAATCCTTTCTATTTTGAATCTAGATGCAGATCATATGTGGCCTGAAACTGGATATAATCCTGCAACTGGAGAAAGTTCATATTTCCAAATAGGATACTGTAAAACTGACGCTCAGCCCGAAATTATATATCCCAATTGTGAACAGGAGTCTGAAGTATGGGGCACATTTTTTCTTTTAGAAAGATTATTTTCCCTTTAAATTTATTTTTCTAGATTTTTACTTATTTCCGCATGGTGATATACTAAATTATGACTAAATCATGCATTTTTGCATGATTAAGTATGTTCTAATTATTGAGGGGAATTAAATTGAAAAATAAAAAAATCGTATTAAAACCACTGTTTCATAAAAAGGTTGATCCTTTAACCAAGCTTCTTCAGGAAATTTTTGCTGAAAACCGCTTTGCGATGTCATATTTAGGTGCATTAGCAATTGGTCTTGGTTTTTCCCAACCCACAAAACTCATTGCGCAAGAAGATGAGGGTGTTGAGGAGGTTGTAGTCACTGCCACTAAAAGAGAATCTAATGCTCAAGACTTACCTTTAAGTGTCCAAGCTATTACTTCAGAACAACTTGAAGCAAAGAATGTTAAGGATTTTCGTGATATTGCTAATTTATCACCTTCTCTGATTGTTGATGACAGTGGAAGTGGAAATTCTTATTTCTATGCCAGAGGTGTTTCCGATGGTGGATTTGGGAATAGGGCAGGAGCACAAGCTTCAACTGCTCTATATATAGATGATCAACCTCTATCTACAATTGGTGGTAACCCCGACCTCCATATTTATGATATTGAAAGAGTAGAAATTCTTACAGGGCCTCAAGGCACACTTTATGGATCTTCCTCTCAAGCAGGTACTGTTAAGATCATTACCAAAAAACCAAGTGTGGATGGAACAGAATTTGGTGTGGATGTTGAATATGGTGATATCCATGATGGTGATTCGGATAGATCTTTTGAATCATTTGTCAATCTTCCTTTAGGTGATAGATCTGCTGTGAGAATAAGTGCATATGACCTGCATACTGGAGGATGGTTAGACAATGTGGCAACAACTCAAAACTTCACCTATTTAGGCACTCATTCAAATGCTGACTATATTGATCTGAGAGAAGACTACAACTCTAGTGACAAGTCAGGATATAGAGTACGTTTTGCTACTGAAACAGAAAATGGTATTACTTTTGATTTGTCATTCCTTGAGCAAGATTATCATTCCGATGGTTCTTGGGAAGCTGACATCAATGAGGGAGCAAGAAAAGTTTCAAGATATACGCCTGAGACTTTTGATGATGAATTTTCTCAGGCATCACTGACAATGTCTGGATCATTAACTGAAAGTATTGATTTTACTTTTACTAGTTCAATGTTTGACAGAGATATTGCTTACACTTATGACTACACACAATATGTTTATTATTTTGGGTACGATTACTATGCTGCATATTATTATGACTATGATTATTATGCTTCAACAGATCCTAGAGTTTTCTATACACAATTTGATGATTTCAAAAGAAATAGTAATGAGTTTAGAATCCAATCAACCACTGATTCAGGATATCAATGGATTTTAGGTGCATTCTTTGAAACAAATGATCATGAATATCAGACTTTCTATGATTTTCTTGGTCAATTATCACCTTCTTTAACCGTTGTCGATAACCGTTGGTGGGGACAAGATAATGTCAGAGAAGATGAACAGAAAGCTATATTTGGTGAAGTTACAATTCCTGCAAGTGATAAAACTGACCTAACAGTCGGCTTTAGAAAATATGATACTAAAAATAATTTTCATGCTACTGACGGCTATTTTGGGTATGCACAGACTGATCCAAACTTAGGATTTGTTGGTAGGACGGAATCTTATAATTTTGGTGATGAGGGTGTTGCTCCAAGATTTAACATTGCTCATCGACCAAGTGATAATCTTATGCTCTATGCAACCTACTCTGAGGGTTTTAGACCCAGTGGGATTAATAGAACAACTGGCAACACTGCTGAGTTGGTTCCAGATACCTATACATCTGATTTATTAAAAAATATGGAAGTAGGTTTTAAATCAACCCTAGCTGATGGTGATGTTGTCTTAAATGGACTTTTCTATTCAATGAATTGGGAAGATTATCAAGCAACACGATATGTTTATGATTATCTAACTGTTGCTTATGTTGATAATGTGGGTGAGGCAACTATTCAAGGTGCTGAAATTGAATCTTATTTCAATTTATCTGACTCAATGAGTATGTCAATACTTGCAAATTTCAATGACCCTACTGTGGATAATGATACCTTTGATATAGGCGGAGACTTAGTAGCTTCAAAGGGAAATAGGTTGGCTTATGTTCCTGAGAAAAGATTAGTTATAACTCTGGATAAGGATTTTGTAATTGCCGGTCTTCCTGCTTACTTTGGTTTGGACTATAACTACACAGGTGATCGATGGGCAGATGATGGCAACTCTTTGTCCATGCCTTCTTATTCTTTAATGAATACAAGACTTGGAGTTGATTTTCAGTCAGGAACAACTGCAGAGTTGTTTATAAGAAATGTTAACGACACTGATCCTGTTTTAGGTCTTTACGATGACTTTAGTGAGTATAGAAAAACTAGTGGTCAACCAAGAGTTATTGGAGTAAGAGTTAGATATAAGTTTTAAGTATAGTATTTAAACTTTTACTAAATCCTTTTGGATCTTCAAAAAATGGAAAATGTCCTACATTTTCCATTTTTTTTATCTTGCATTCTTTAAATAAAGATTCCATTTCCATAATTTTTTCTAAAGGAGCTAACTTATCATGTTCACCAGCTAGGAGGACTAAGTTATCTATCTTTTTCAACTCTTTTGTATCCATTCTATATTTTTTACATGCATTCAAATCAACAAACATAATCTTTTTGGTGACTTGATTAAATAATTTCTTCAATGGAAAAAGATTTACTTCTTCATCAGGATTATTTTTTATCTTCTTGGAACCATATGGTGAATTTACTAAACCATCATTTTTCTTATAAAAACTACTCCCTAAAACCCCAAAACTCTTAGTACTACTACTTTTTGATGGTATTTTATGAACACCATACTTAGTCATAAACTCTGTTGCTGCATCAAGATTTCTAATCGAGTCATCTAACAAAGCTGATCCAACAAATAATGGATATAAACAATTTATTAAAGAAGTAGATTTTTGTCCTGATAAATTATTGGATGCAATATTTAGAGCAATCAAACCACCCATGCTATGTCCACAAATATGAAAGTTTTTAAGATTCAACTCACTAACTACTTCACAGATGAAATCTCCATATGATTCAATACTAGAAATCTCTTTGGGTGGTGAATTACCATGCCCTGGAAGATCAATACTGATGATAGGGTTGAATATTTCTTTATCTATTTCAATATTTCTTACAATTCTATGATCCATACCAGCACCAGCAATAAACAATACTGTGTCCTTTGACATATCAATTGAATTAAGATTGAAACAAAAGGCTTCAGCTGATTTGGTTTCTATAAACATTGATAATCATATTTAAAATTAACACTATAAAAACAAAAAGTAAGGGAATCGATGAAATCACTAAAATATATTTTATGCTATCAATTCCTTCAAGAAACATGATTATCCCAGGTTGGATAACTAAAATTCCGGCAAAAATTAACCTTAAAACCTTTGGTGGTTGTTTGCTACTTTTATTTGTTGCAATTGATGCCAATACATAAGAGCATGAATCGTAAGTGGTACACACAAATATGATAGCTATTAATGCATACATTCCTATTAATATAGAGCTTAGTGGGAGTTCTTTAAGCATTTGCAAAATTATTACTTCATTAGGATTATTCTTGACTAGTGAAGGTACATCCATAATTCCTTCTTCAAAAAAAAATGAAGTCAAACCGCCTAATACATAAAAATGCATAAATGAAGCAAATGAGCCAATAAATATTGTCCCCAGAATAAGTTGTCTAATAGTTTTTCCATTCGATATTTGAATTAAGAAAGTTCCAATAAAAGGAGCAAGGGCCATCCACCAAGCCCAATAAAATACAGTCCATGATTGAGCAAATTTACTGGTTGATTGAAAACTCATTTCAATGAATTGAGTCATCATAAAAGTTGATGAGGATAAAGCATTTTTTATTATGAAGGCTGTAGGGCCAACAATAAAAACGGTTAAAAGAAGAGCAGATACTAAAAAAATATTGATATTACTCAACCTTTTTATTCCCTGAGATAAACCAAGATAAACACTAGTACCAAAAATAGACAGGCATATTAGAAGGATAAACAATTCGAATAAATAATTATTTGAAAATCCAAAGAGATATGACAGCAATTCCGCAATCATTGGGAAGGCTACTCCCATCCCAACTCCTGCTCCGGCAAGGATTGCAAGAATACAGGTCATATCAATTAAAACTTTTATGATTTTTTTTATTGGAGTTGATTCTTTAATCAATAAAGCACTTATTGTTAAAGGCATATCTGATTTATTTAATAAACCAAACGCAAAAGCAGCTGCTGGTAAAGCAAATATAGCCCAACCAATGAACCCCCAATGAAACAAAGGATATGATTGACTATATTTCGATAATAGTGGATCAGAAGATTCTAATAAAAAGGGAGAAGCATTGTAAGTATGTGCCCATTCTAAAGGTGACAAAAATAAAATTGATGCTCCCATTCCAGCAGCAAACATCATTCCACACCAGGCAATATTATTGAATTTAGGACGATCTGCAATATTAATTTTTTTGCTAGCAGTTGGCATTAAAGAAATTAAAACTAAGAACACAAAAATTAAAAATCCTCCAATTTCAAAGACATTTTCAAGTTGTAAAGCAGCATTCTCATAGATTGACTTTAAAACCTTAATTGATTGTGTAACATCTGAAAATACATATAAACAAATTGAAATTGAGAGTAAAATGGGAATACCTATCAAAGATAAGTTTATGTCTTTGTTATTAAAAAGATTGTTCATTACATGAGTGAAAAAAATAATCTACAGATAGCATATCAGAACGCAAATGTTTTTTTTGAAAAAAAAGACTATCAGTCTTCAATTAATCAATTGGAAGAAATAATTAAGATATTTCCCAATGAATTAAATTCTATTTTTTTGATAATTCAGTGTTATATAAAACTAAATAATCCAAAAAAAGCTCTCATTTATATTAACGATGGTTTGGGTGTAAATCAAGATAACCTTGTTTTAATAAGATTAAAGATAAAAACTTTGGAGTTTCTTGGAAGAAATTTAGAAGCAATCGATCTTTTAAGATTATTAATAAAAAAAAATCCAGATATCAAAGATGTTAAATATCTGTCTAACCTTTTAGTTCAGGAGAATCGAATGGAGGATGCAGATATCGAAATTCAAAAATTCTTTGAGCAGAATAAAGAATATCAACAACTATACAAAGGATTGAGACATTTACATGCTAAAAGATTCCGAAAAGCCGAGGATGTCTTTAAAGAGATTCTTCAAAAAGATCCAAATAATATTGATGCCTTGAGGTTTATGGGAATTCTTGCTTTCAAATCGGGTAACCATGATATTGCCGAAGCAGTTTTAACAAAAGCTCTTAAAATGGCTCCAACTTATAATTTATTATGGGCAAATCTTGCACAGGTTTATAGTGTTACTGGGCAGTTAGATAAAGCAAAACAATCATTTGCTAATATTTTGGCATTAAATCCTGAAAATGCACTAATTTGGGCAGAATATGGCACTGTTTTAACAAAACTTGCAGACTATGATGCGGCTGTGTCAGCTTATCTAAAAGCAATTGATTTTAAACCCGACAGTCCTCGAGTACATTTGAGTTTGGGCCATGTCTACAAAACATTAGGAGAAATAGATAAATCTATTAAGTCTTATCATAAGACGATTGAACAAAACAGCCTTTCTGGAGAATCATATTGGAGCCTAGCAAATCTAAAAACTTATAGATTTTCTGATCATGAAATCTCAAATATGCAAAAGACATTGAATGATGAGATTGCAGATCTTGAAAAAATCCAAATGTATTTTGCTTTGGGTAAAGCATTTGAATCAAAAAAAGATTTCAGACAATCATTTCATTATTATGATAAAGGAAATAAGTTAAAGCATGACACAGTAAAGTATTCTGCAAAGGATAACAGTGAAAAAACTAAAAAGACCCTTAATTTTTTTCAAAAAGAACTTGCTCAAGAGTTAAAAGAAAGTGGATTTGATTCAATTGATCCCATATTTGTTTTAGGAATGCCAAGGTCAGGATCTACTTTAGTTGATCAAATTATTTCTGCGCATTCCCTAGTTGATGGAACTCAAGAACTTCCTAATATTATCAAAGCTGCTGCAGATCTTAATGCAATGGATGAAAAAGGGTATCCAGAAACTCTTCTCCAACTCCCAAAAAATGACATTAAGAATTTAGGGAAAAAGTATATCGACTCTACTAGATGGTCGCGACAAAAAGCTCCTTTCTTTATTGATAAAATGCCTAATAATTTTATTCATATCGGATTAATAAAAACAATATTACCCAATGCAAAAATAATTGATACACGAAGAAGTTCAATGGATACATGCTTTAGTTGCTTTAAACAATTCTTTGCGAGAGGGCAATTATTCACATATAGTCTGAGTGATTTAGCACATTATTATAATGATTACATCAATGCTATGGATCACTGGCACAAGATTTATCCAGGAGAAATTCTTACTGTTGAATATAAAAATGTTATTGGAAATACTGAAACAACCATTCGGCAAATAATTGATTATTGTGGACTTCCATTTGAACAAGACTGTCTTGAGTTTTACAATTCATCAAGACCGGTTAAAACACCAAGTGCCCAACAGGTTAGACAACCAATCTATAAATCAGGAATGAATTATTGGGAAAACTATGCAGAATATCTTTCACCATTACAAGAGCTTTTAAATGACCCTAATTAAAGATAAATATTCATATGTTCAACATCAAAGAAAGGAGATAGATGGCAATCGTTTTTATTTAGATTCAAACGGTAACCCAGTTGCATCAGTGACAACAATTCTTGCAGAAACTAAACCTCCTGAATCTAAAGAGCAACTAGAAAACTGGAAGAGACGAGTAGGGCATGAAGAGGCTAACAGAATTACAAAGCAAAGTACTGATATTGGGACTATGGTTCATGAAGCTGTAGAAGCTTTTTATCATGGCCATGAATGGGATACTTTTCCTGATACAGATGATGGTCGTGTTGCAAGAAAAATGACCCAAACTATGATGGATCACTGCTTGCCTAAGATTAACGAAGTGTGGGGTCTCGAAGTTAGCTTAGTCATGGATGACTTTTATGCAGGAACTGCTGACTGCATAGGTATATATAATAATAAAGAATCTATTATTGATTTTAAAACCTCTAGAAAAATGAAAAAAAAGGAGTGGATTGAAGATTATTTTTTACAATGTGTAGCCTATGCAAACGCTCATAACAAAGCATTTAATACCAATATAAAACAACTTGTCGTATTAATGGTTGATAGACTTTATTTGCATAAGGTTTTTGTTATCCCCGAGGATGAATTTGAGTTATATACTCAAAAATGGAGAATCAGACTCTCTAATTATTTAAATATGAAATTTAAGGAAAAAAATGGTGGATAGAAATATTATTGCAATTGGAGGAGGAGGTTTTGGTCGCTCACTTGGCAACCTTAAAATAGAAAAACATATTATTTCCCTAGCTAGGAATGATAATCCAAATGTATGCTTTATACCTACAGCAACTGGAGACAATGATGCCTATAAAGTTAATTTTTATTCAGTCTTCACACAATTAGGTTGTAATGCGACACACGTAGATTTTTTTAAAAGAACTATTGATCTTGAAAGTCACATTGCCAATCAGGACATAATTTTTGTTGGTGGAGGAAATACCAAGAGTATGTTGGCTGTTTGGAAAGATTGGGGACTAGATGTCATCTTAAAAGAAGCATATCTCAATGGTGTAATAATGTGTGGAGTGAGTGCTGGAGCAATCTGTTGGTTTGAAAAGGGTATTTCTGATTCATGGGCGCATGATCTAGCAATTATTGATTGTTTAGGTTTTGTCGAAGGAGTTTGCTGTCCACATTATGATGAAGAGCCAAATAGAATACCTTATGTAAAAAAAATACTTGAACAGCATCTAATAAAGGACTGTATTGGAATTGAGGGAAACTGCGCATTGCATATTAAAAATGATCAAATTATGCATGCTATAAACTTTGGGGATGATAAAAATACCTTTCATATCAAATTACACGATAATGAAATCTCTCACACTGAATTTCCAGTAATCAGTATCTAGAACTATTGAATTTCAATTTGCTCTTCAAAATCTATTTGGATTTGAGGAATACCTCGATATTGGGTTATGACACCTGAAACACAGATTTGTTTATTGAGATAAAATCGATCAGGTCTATGAGTAAAATTTCCTTTATTTGAACCATACCAAATTAATCCTGTGAAGACATGATTAGGATATTTTCTTCCAAAATTTAAATAGACTTGTTTAGAGGGTGAGCTACTCATGTGTGTAGATCTTACTTTGCCACAGACTTTTCTAAGTTCACCAAGGTTATTGATAGCATTAGTATCCTTGATCTCAATTATCTCAGTATATGCATTTGACATGAATAAAATGAGAATTAACAACTTGAAAAACATCAATTCATTATATAAAAAAAAACCCAGCATAAAGCTGGGTTTTTTTAAAAACATGCGTTTTAGAAATTTATACCAAATCTAACACCGTAAGTTCTTGGTTGTGTGAAGGTTGCATGTAATACACCACCTTGAAGAACACTACCTTGTTGAATACTGGTGAGATGACGTTTGTTACCAATATTCTTAACATATCCACCAACATACCAGTCTCCGTCATTTGGAGTATAAGTTGTTAGCAAGTCAAAGACTTGTGATGGTGGTACTTTGTATCTATCAGTGTTAAAGATATCTGCATATGTACCAGACTTATTAACATAAGTTGCTCTCACATCTAAAGCACCTGCACTTAGGGCAAAGGAGTGATTATAAGCAATAGTTAGATCAGTCTCGATAGCACCAGGCATTCTGTTTCCTTCAAGATCTTGAAGAGCAGGAGCCGAAAGACCAGGCAATGTATAAAGTGAACCTAGTAATTTAGCTACAACACCTGTATCAGTTGTTTGGAAATTTGCAAGTCCAAACAATGGACCAAAGTTTGCAGCAATACCAGTTACTGCAGCATTAACTTGAGCAGAACAGGTAGCAATATCTCCACCAGCTGCAAGACAATTTGATAAAAGCATATTACCAAGACCAGCAGCACCAACTGGAGCACCAATAGTAGTAGTTGCTCCGTTAATATTTAATGGATCAAAAAGTGCTTCACCAGCTCCGATTTCAGAATCAGTCGAAAGCAAATTGAACTCCAAAGATGAATTCTCTGAAAGAAGTGCTTTCATTTGCATCTCAAAACCAGTAGTTGTGTGATCAATCAACTGAGTAGTTGTACTTGAATCGATAATAAATGAATAGTGTCCGTCTGTTGTCTCAAGCTGATACAGAGTAGTATTAAATAATAATCTACCACCAGCAAGGATACTTCTAAGACCTAACTCAATGTTATCGACTGTGGATTCATCATATGAAACAACTGAACCTGAAGCATTAGGTGCATTACCACCAGGCTTCACAGCAGTTGAATATAAAAGATATGCCATGGCATCCTCACCAAATTCTCTTTCAATAGCAAGTTTCACTGAGGTATCAGAACCATCTGCAAATGCTCTTTCAAGTGCAGGAGTATTTCTGTCAAATACCGGAGCTGTTGTTCCTTGAGCAGCTTTAAGGAAAGCCATTGCAACTTGACCATCAATCTGCGCATCAGCAAGTGAATTGAATTCAGTTGATTCTGCTGAGTACTCGTCGTATCTTGCACCGACTGTAAGTGTTGTTACATCATCAATTTCGTAATATAACTCACCAAACAATGCTTTTGATTTTTGTCTTCCACCAGAATCATTTCTTAAACCACTAAGTTCGGGGGGCAATGTATTCTGAAGAGCACCACCTAAAGCAGCATTTGCACCAGTTACTTCACCAATGATGAAGGGGACAAGGACACTCGTTGGCATTCCAGCTTGTAAACCGCCTACAGCATTAGCAAATAACAGATTCCAAAACCCGAATCCACCATAACTCTTTTGAGAACGATCCTTCCCGCAATTGAAATATTTTTTACTTTCTCTGATACAAGCTCATCCTTTGTCTTCTCTCCAAAAGCTTCAATTATTGCTTTTGCAGTATTTTTAGGTTTGAAAGAGTTGCTATAGGCATCACCTTTATCACGAAGCTGTTCCAGTTTTTGTCTTCTTTCCTCTAAGATTGTATTTTCGATATTTTTTTTGTCATCAGTCATTTAAAAACCTTTTTTTAAAGAAGCTTTCATAAATTCATCAAGTTCACCATTGAGAACAGCAGAAGTATTGCCTGTTTCATAATTAGTTCTTAAATCTTTTATTCTAGATTGATCAAGAACATAAGAACGAATTTGACTGCCCCAACCAATATCTGATTTACTCTCTTCTAATTTTTGTTGCTCTTCTTTTTGTTTTAGTAATTCTAACTCGTAAAGCTTAGATTTGAGCTGTTTCAATGCATTTTCTTTATTTTTATGTTGAGATCTATCACTTTGACACTGTGCAACTAGGCCAGTTGGTATATGAGTAAGACGGACAGCAGAGTCTGTTTTGTTTACATGCTGTCCACCAGCTCCAGAAGCTCTATAAGTATCAACCCTAATATCGCTATTATTCAGTTCAATCTCAATCTGATCATCGATTTCAGGAGAAATAAATACGGATGCAAAAGAAGTATGCCTCCTATTGCCTGAATCAAATGGAGATTTGCGAACAAGGCGATGGACTCCAGTTTCAGATCTAAGCCACCCATAAGCATAGTCACCTTCAATCAGCATGGAACATGATTTTAAACCGGCAACATCTCCGGGAGATGTCTCTGCAACTGAGACCTTAAAATCCCTACTATCAGCCCATTTTGAATACATTCTACTCAACATTTCAGCCCAATCTTGTGCTTCAGTACCTCCAGATCCTGATTGGATATCAATATAAGCATTTGAGGCATCCATTTTATTGCGGAACAACTTGGTAAATTCTAAATCTTTGATTGTGTTTTCAAGTTTAGAAATATCATTTGCTATATCACTTATGGTTTGTATATCGTTTTCTTCTTCTGCAATATCTAAAAGCATTTTAGAATCTTCAATTTGTGACTCAGATTGGTAAAAAGGTTCTAATGATCTCTCTATCTGAGACTTCCTTTTATTTAATTCAGTAGATTTTTCTAGATTGGACCAGACTTCTTCTTGGGTGAGAGATAATTCAATATTTTTTAATTCATCTGCCTTACTTTCAACGTCAAAGATACCCCCTGATGTCCTCAAGAGTGGACATTAGTTCTTGAAGTTTTAGTTTAAGTTCTGAAGAATCCATTTATATGTTTTGTATAAAGTTTTTTATTAATTTTACCTCACCTTTAATATGAATACCTTTAATATTGTTTGAAACCTTTAAAATACCTCCTTCATGCGATGCTTGGTAAGCCGTCAAGTATTTACTCTTATTTTTAATTTGTGACCAATACTCAAAAAGTGGAGGTTGAGCACTGCCAGTAACTGGGTCCTCTATAACACCAAGTTTTTTTGATCCAAACATTCTTAATGCATAATCATAATCTTTATTTTCTGAAGTTAGAATTAACTGATCTTTTTCATAAGGACCAGAGTTGTAAAAATCATTTTTCCAATTGATGAGAGACTTAAACGACTTCATCACACCAATGTAATGAATTTCTGTTTCGTAAAAATCTATACACTCTGAACCAAGTACATTTTGGATTTCAGTTGTTGGATTAGATTTTCTTATTGATTGTTTGGGAAGCAGTAAGGAGACTTCATTCTCTTGAATATTACAAAGTAACTGAGTCTTATTTGCATGAAAAGTAACTTTATTTATTTCATAATTTTCAAAAAGAAATCTTGCTGCAGCCACTGTTGCATGTCCACACAAATCAATTTCAATATTTGGTGTAAAAAATCTTATACGAAATTCATTACTTTTTGGCAGTCTTGAAATAAAAGCAGTCTCAGAAAAATTATTTTTAGTTGCAATTATTTGCATTTGAATGTCATTGAGTTTCTCAACAAAACATACACCTGCAGGATTACCGAGATAATCAGTGGAACAAAAAGAATGATATTCAAAAATATCTAATTTCATAAATTATTGTCTGCAATAAATCTTAAGACCTTGTCTTTGTTGGCTTCCAATGAGACAGATTTTTCCTTTTTTTCTAAAAGGCCTGAAAGTTTATGATGAGTTGGAATATTGCTAATGCCAGAAAGTTTCATCGTATCTGGGAATTTTCCTGGATGAGCAGTTGCAAGAACAACAGTAGTTCCAAGGTTCACATCTGTGAAGAGAGACGTAGCTGCCATACCCACTGCAGTATGCGGATCAACCAGATAATCAAAATCTTTATAAATTTTACTAATGATTGATATCGTCCTATCATCAGAAATGCTGACGCTATGAAAAAGTTGCTTTGCATTTTGCCAGGCATTGTGTGAAAAACTAATGCTTGAATTTGGAAAATTATCAAATAACTCCTTGCATTTGATTGGATTTGAATTCAGGAAAAAATCAAAAATTAGTCTTTCAAAATTACTTGCAACTGTAATGTCCATGCTCGGAGAAAGAGTTTCATGAACACTAGTCTTAGAGTAATCATTTTTATCAAAGAACTTATGGAGAATATCATTCTTATTAACGGAAATGAGAATTTTATTAATTGGCAAGCCCATTTTATAAGCTGAATAACATGCAAAAACATTTCCAAAATTACCGGTTGGGATAGAAAAATTTAATGGTTTTGAAAATTGATTGATCTTCATTGCAATAAAAAAGTAATAACAAATTTGACCAATAATTCGAACCCAATTTATTGAATTTACTGCTAATAACTCCTGATTTGGTCGTAAGAATTGTTTTGATTGAAAAGCATACTTGACAATATCTTGACACTCATCAAAAGTACCGTCTATATCAATTACACAAACATTACTTTGATCAACCGTTGTCATTTGTCTTCGTTGAATTTCTGTCATATTTCCTTTTGGCAATAAAATGAAGGTTTTTATGGAGTCATAATGTTTACATGCATCAATTGCAGCTGAGCCCGTATCACCAGATGTTGCTCCTAAAATAATTGCTGTCTTTTTCTTTTTTTTAAGGGCAGTATTAAAAAATGCTGCACATAGTTGTAAACCAAAATCTTTAAAAGCTGCAGTTGGACCATGAAATAATTCAGCAACAAAGACATTGTTATCAAAATTATGTATTTCAATTAGATTTTTACTTTTAAAATCGTGCCAGGTGGATTCCAGTATTTCTTTAACTTCTTCTTGTGTGTATGAAGAATCGGTAAATAAAGGGACTATGTGATGGGCAATTTCAACAAAACTTTTGCATTTTTTAATTGCTTTCAAATCTACTTGTGGCCACTTCTCCGGAATAAAAAGTCCGCCATCGGATGCTAGACCAGCAAGTAAAACTTCTTCAAATGTTTTATGACAATCCTGCCCTCTTGTGCTTCTGAAAAGCATATTAAGTTTCTATTCTCATAATATTTGTGATCTGAAATCCAAGATTTTTTAAGGTTGACTCTAATTCAATTTGCTTAATCATGTTGATTTTGGATGTTGTAAAGTAAATCTGATGTTTTGAATCAAAATTTCTTAGTGTAAGATTTTCAAGATCGAAATCTAACTCCTGAATCTTTGAGAGTAGCTTGGTTGTATCTGAATGTTTTTTGCAGGACAAAAGAAAGAAAAAACAAAAATCCATATCTTGAATAGATTTTTCTTTTAATTTTGGTAATTTATTAGAGAAGAAGTGCCGAGGTTTTTCTCGCGAAATTCTTAATAAATCTGCAATCACTCCAGCTGCTGTAGCATTACCACCTGCACCTGAACCAGATAAATTCAGAGATCCAATCATCTCAGTTTCAACCTCCAATCCATTTCTTACATTTTTTAGATTTGAAAAATATGAGTCTTTTTTAACCAAAGCTGGATTAGACCTGATAAATACATTTCCATTTTCCTTGGAAGCAGATGCGATATGCTTGATAGAGAATCCAATTGACTCAGCAGCATGAACAACCTCGGAATTGATATTTGTTATTCCTTCAATAAAAAAATCTGATGGTGGTAAAGGAGTATTAAAAACTAGACTTGAGAGTATAGCTATTTTATGAGCTGCATCAATCCCGTCAATATCAAATGATGGGTCAGCTTCAGCATAACCACTTCGTTTGGCAAAATCCAAACTGGAATCAAAACTCTTTCCTTCCTCCATCTCGGATAAAATGAAGTTTGTGGTGCCATTCAGCATTCCTTTAACTGATGAGATTTTATTACCAGAAAGATGATTCTCAAGTAAATCAATAATTGGTGTTCCAGCACAGACCGATGCCTCAAATAATAGATGAACTTTTTTATTTGCTGCAATAGATCTTAGCTCATCACCGTGACTAAAAATAACTGCTTTGTTAGCAGTTACAACATGAATACCTTTTTCCATAGCAGCAGAAATTAATTTTTTCGCATCGGATATGCCACCAATTAATTCAATTAGAACATCAATATCATGATTTAAAACATTGTAAATATCTCTTTCAACATTTGTACCTTTTGGATCGCAATCTGGATTATCTCTTCTTGCTCCAATGACCACCACTTCAATATCTAAATTCTCTTTTTGTTGTATATATTCAGAATTAGTTTCTATACATTTATATAGAGCAGTTGCTACGGTTCCCCAACCACAAATTCCAATCTTTAATTTCTTCATTTTACTTTTGTAGTAGCATCAATAATTCTTGGGCAGGTACATATCCAGGAAGTAATTTTCCTGATTGAGTAATTAATGCTGGTGTACCAGTAATCCCTAATGTTCTTCCTAATTCAAACTGTTCAGCGACTGAGTTTTCGCAAGAGTTTGAGGGGATTGACTTATTATCTTTAAGTAATGTAATCGATAAATCAGCTTGATCAGAGCACCAGGCAGAAACCATTTTTGTATATGATTCAGAATCAATTCCTGCCCTTGGAAATGCAAGATATTTTATAGAAATACCTAGATTATTATATTGATCAATTTCATTATGAAACTTTCGACAGAAACCACAGTCAACATCAGTGAAAACAGTCAAAGAGTATTTTTCTTTTTTTGCCAAAAAATCAATAGTTTCTAAATTTGATGTAATTAATTTATTCTTTCGAAAAATATCTTTGTCTTTTTCAGTTGTGCTTTGAGCTTCACCCTCAGAAATATTAAAAATATCACCCAATATGACATGTTCTCCATCTGGAAGCATATAAATAGGTTGAATATCTCCAACATTTATAACATATAAATTCCTCTCATCTGAAAAAGAGATGTCCTGGACTTTAATTCCATCAGGTAAGATTAGATTTATCTTATTTGTAAGGTCTTGCATATCATCTTTTTCAGCAAATATGTCGAAAGTAATGAAAGCAAACACAAGAAATAAATTTTTCATAATTAACCCCTAGGATGATGTTTTTTAATCAACTCACCCAATCTTTGTTTAGCAATATGAGTATATATTTGGGTGGTTGATAAGTCACTGTGCCCAAGCAAAATCTGAACAGATCGCAAATCTGCACCTCTGTTAAGTAAATGAGTGGCAAAAGCATGTCTCAGAGTATGAGGGGATACATCATAACTTAAATCTATCTTTTTAAGATAAAATTTAATTCTATGCCAAAGTCCTTGTCTTGTTATGCCCGCATCTCTTCCATTAACAAAAAATTTTTTAATTGCAGAAAACTTTTTGTTCTTTTGTCTTTCCTGAAGATAAAAAACTAAAGAGGAATGTGCAGTCTCATTGAAAGGTACAAGCCTTTCTTTGGATCCTTTCCCAAATACTTTTATTACCATCCGATCCATATCAATATCTGGGAATTCAATATTAACCAGTTCAGAAATTCTAATTCCTGTTGCATATAATAATTCAAGCATTGCCTTATCTCTTAAACCTGTAAAACTTGATAAGTCAGGGCTATTGAGAAGTTGATCGACTTCTTGTTCGGAAATAGATTTTGGAAGTGATGCTTCCATTTTTGGCAATACCTGATCAGTAAGTGGATTTTGAATAATTATTTTTTTCTTTACTAAAAATAAAAAAAACGCTTTTAAAGAGGAAATCTTTCTATTGATAGTTGAACTTTTTAAATTCAAAAATGATAAGTATTTAATAAAATTATTTAGATGAACTTTCTTAATTGTTTTATAAGAAACACCATGATTCTTTATTGACCAATTTAGAAACTGATAAAGGTCAGACTCATAAGCAGAAATTGTATGTCTCGACAAATTTTTTTCAAAGAGCAATGAGTTTAAGAAGGAAATAACATTTTTATCCTTCTTAAGATTATTTTTCATCTTAGTCGAGTCTTTCTTTAATTCTTGCAGATTTTCCAGATCTATCTCTTAAGTAGAAAAGTTTAGCTTTTCTAACATCGCCTTTTCTTTTAACAGTTATTGAGTCAATCAGAGGGCTATGTAATTGAAACGTTCTTTCCACTCCAATACCACTGGAAATTTTTCTAACAATAAATGAAGAATTAAGACCTCTTTTTTTAATAGACATAACAACACCCTCAAAGTTTTGGAGTCTTGTTCTTTGACCATCTTTTACTTTGACAGATACCACAAGTGTATCTCCAGGTCTAAAACTAGGAACAGAATTGTTTAGTTGCTTTTTTTCAAAATTTTCAACAATTGTAGATCCTGAGTGCTCAACATCAGAAGGAGGTTCATTTTGCAATTCTGTATCTGTTTGATTATCAACATTTGAACTATCTGCAGATTCTTCTATAACAGTATCTTCTTCAGAAGCTAGTTCTTGCTCTGAGGAGATATCTTCTTCAGCTGCTGCTTCATCTACTACTTCTGCTGCTGATTCTTCTTCTATTGGTGTCTCTTCTTCAGCTGCTACCTCTACTCCTTCTGTTGGAGGTTCTTCCTCTGTTGGAGTTTCCTTAACTGCTTCTATGGTAGTTTCTTCAACTGCTTCTTCTGCTTCGCCTTCTACTGGAGTTTCATTTAATAATGACTCTTCTTCAGGAGATTTCTTTGATGGAGTGGAGTCAATCTCCTCAAAATGTTTCACCCATGCCTCTAAAAGGAGTGCTTTTGTTAATTTAATGTCTAATTCAAGACCATGTGATTTGGCTAATTCAACTATATCAGCCTTTTTCATCTTAGAAACTGTTGATTTTGTAGGTATATCTTTGGTTAAAGAAGATTCCTTTTTAGACTCCTCTGCCTTAACATCTATACTTTCATTCTTTTTGTCTGATGTACCAAACAGCCTTGAAAAAAAACTTGGTTTATTTTTTTTATTGTCATCTATCATTTTAGTCTCTAAAAGTGCTATAGGATAAGCTTAGAACGCAAATCTTCCAAGACTTTTTTTGCTTTTTTTGATAATTTTACATCATCAAGCAGATCAGGTCTCCTTTGTAAGGTTCTTTTTAAAGATTGATAGAGTCTCCAGTCTTCAATTTCTTTGTGATTTCCACTCAAAAGAACTTCTGGTACATTTTTATCATGAAATTTTTTAGGTCTTGTATAGATAGGTCCTTTCAATAACTTTGATTCAAAGGAATCATTTTTAATAGAGTCAGGATTCCCTAAAACACCTGGAATAATTCTTGAAATTGCATCAATAATGCATAGTGCCCCAAATTCTCCACCACTTAAAATATAATCACCAACTGAAACTTCTAAATCTACGTAAGAATCTATAAATCTCTCATCTATCCCTTCATATCTTCCACAAATTAAAGTTAAAGTTGATTTTTTAGCAAGGTTTTTAATAAGGTTGTTATCAATTATTTTTCCTTGAGGAGATAATAAGATCCTAAAACCTACATTTGGAATAGACTCAATTGTTTTACTTAGAGGCTCAGGCATCATTACCATGCCCTCTCCACCACCATATGGTGAATCATCAATAGATCCATATTCAGTCTCCACATGCTCTCTTGGATTAAATAAATTGATTGAAGTAATATTTTTTTTAAATCCATTGCTAATAACTCCATATTTTAGAGAATCAAAAATTTCGGGAAATATTGTAATTACATTAAATCTCATTGGAGCTACCAATCTTTATCCCAATCAACAAAAATTTCTTTATTTACTTTATTGATCTTAAATTTTGATGAAAAAGGAATATTTCTCAAATTCTTATCAATAGAATCCAAGGATGGTTTGATTATTAGAATGTCTCCAGCTTTATCAGCTGAAAAATTTTTAATTTCAGATACTTTTCCCAAAATTTCATTTTTTTTATTTATGACAGTCATGCCTTTAAGTTCATGCCAATAAATTTCTTTGGAAGAAAGAGATGGAAGTAAATCTTTGACTATAAAAAGTTTAGTATTAGTATGAATTTTAATTTCATCCTTATTATTTATACCTTTAAATTTAGCAACAAATTTTGAATTTTGTTGCTTTATGTAATCCATTTGGAAATATGATGCAACATTATTTTCCATGTAAAAAATATTATATTTTTGAATGTTTTCTTGAGGAAAACAAAAGGAGTTTATAAAAAACTCTCCATTTAAACCTTTTGGTTTTCCAATTGATGCTATACAGATAAGATCGGATTCTTTAATAATTTTATTTATCACTTGGTGATGATTCAGTATCCGTACCTGATTTTGAATCTTCTTCTGAAGAAATTTCATTAACCTCTTCTTCCTCTGCAGGAGTTTCTTCCTCTGCTGGAGGTTCTTCTGCTGCTTCTGCTGCAGGTTCTTCCTCTGCTGGAGTTTCTTCCTCTGCTGGAGGTTCTTCTGCTGCTTCTGCTGCAGGTTCTTCTGCTGCTTCTGCTGCAGGTTCTTCCTCTGCTGGAGGTTCCTCTGCTGGAGTTTCTTCCTCTGCTGGAGATTCTTCTGCTGCTTCTGCTGCAGGTTCTTCCTCTGCTGGAGTTTCTTCCTCTGCTTCTGCTTTAAGCTCTTCTTGCTGTTTAGCTAAAATTGCTGCTTTTTTTGCATCTGCTTTCTCTTTTTTCTTAGCCTTTCTTTTTTCTAAGTCTTCAGGGGAAAGCTTTGAATCTTTTAAAAGTTTTTTTACCCTATCACTCAGTTGTGCTCCCTTTGCGATCCATTCATCAATTTTTTTATGATCAATCCTAAGAACTTCTTCTTGACCTTGAGCCAGAGGATTGTAAAAGCCTAGTCTTTCAATAAAAGCACCATCTCTTGGTTTTCTTGAATCAGCCACAGTAATAAAATAGTAAGGGTTCTTTTTTGCACCACTTCTTGAAAGTCTAATAATAACCATAAGTAATAACTTGTAAATTTAGTTGGTGTATTTTAGGTTAACCTTGAAGATTTTGGTAGTAAAAAAGTATAATTTCTTTAAATGATTTCTTCCTTTCCTATTTCACTTGGTTTAAGTATAAGTTTATTTATAGTTTTAAGATTTTTCATTCGTAATAAGTCTTCAGCTCTAATTGCTTCAACTATTTCAATTATTCTTTTTTCTATTTTAATTCCTGATGTAGCCTCAACAAGTAATAAATATTGGGGTATTCTGCCTGATGAAAATTTCACTAGTCAAGATGCATTAAGGCTTCATGTATTCTTTTCAAGTCTTGCTATTCTTGTTTTAGTTATGTCTTTTTTGGAAATATTGCTTTTAACAAGAAAAATTAGAATGACTAAATCTCTTAGTCCTCCTAAAAATGATCAAATACCAATTGAGACAAGGTATAAAACTGTTTTTTGGCTTATTGGCCTTAGCCTTTTTATGCTTTCAGTTGGATTAGCATCGGGATTTTTCTTAGATCTAAAGAATGCTGATTACTTAATAATAAAAATAATATTTACAATACTTGCTTGGGTGACTTATACTGCAGCCTTTATTGGTATGCGCTTTTACAATCTCAAAACAAAATATATAGTTAGGTATAGTTTGGTATCTATAATCTTTATTCTTATTGCCTTTGCAGTTAACGTTTAGTCTCATTTAATGCCAGAAGAACCCTCTCTTATACTATTAGCTATTTCTTTGATATTTCTTTTGATTCTTTCTGCATTTTTTTCAGGATCAGAAACTGGAATGATGGCTTCAAATAAGATAAAACTTAGAAATAAAGTTAAAAAAGGAAGTAATAGTTCGAAACGCGCTCTTGAATTGCTATCTAGGCCAGATAACTTATTGTCAGTGATTCTTGTTGGAAATAATTTTGCAAATATTCTTGCGTCTGCCATTGTGACTATAATCATGATAAATTTCTTCGAGGGTAGAGTTTTGCTTGGATCAGTACTGCTAACAATAATTATTTTAATTTTTTCAGAAATTACACCAAAAACTACTGCATCTGCTTATCCGGAAGAATTTGCATCAAAATCTTCTTGGCTATTGGACAAATTTTCAAGAATTCTCAATCCGTTCATTTATATAATTAACCAATTTAGTTCTCGAATACTAAATCTTCTTAAAGTAGACATAAAAAAATCTAAAGAATCAGATAACTTAAATGTTGATGAGCTTAAAACACTTTTAGAAGACAAAAATACTCAAATATCCTCGGATTTTAAATCTATGCTCAGTTCAATCTTAGATATGGATCAATTAACTGTTGAGGATATGATGGTTCCTCTCTCAGATATAGTTGGAATCAATACAAAAGACTCAATTGATGAGATTAAGCAAATCATTGAAAAATCATCCTATTCAATGCTTCCTGTATATGAGGACAATCTTGAAAATTGTTTTGGGATGCTTGATATCAAAAATGCCCATAATTTCATTGATATCTTAGAAGAAGATTTTTCATCTAGTCCAGACTTTGAGAAATGCTTACAGGAGGTATATTTTGCTGCAGTCACAACCAGTCTTACACAACAACTTCGGGAATTTCAAAATGATGATGAAAATTTAGCTCTAGTTGTGGATGAGTATGGTGAAATTGAAGGATTGATAAGTGTGGAGGATATTTTCTTAGAAATAGCTGGAAAGTTTAGTCATGACATTGATGAATTAAATAAAGAATTTGAGATTCAGAATGATGGGTCAGTAATTTCAGATGGGAACTCCAAAATTAGAGATTTAAATAATTTCATGAGTTGGAACTTACCTGAGGAAGATTCAAAAACTTTAAATGGTTTAATTTCAAATGAAATTGATGATATTCCTTCATCAAAATTATGTATTGAAATTAGCAACTATCAATTTGAAATAATGCAAATAGATAATAATTCAATTTCAAAGCTTAAAATTAAAAAAGTTTAATTTTGATATGTTGAATAAAACTTTTCCAATAACATCATCTAAATCATAAGTTATTTTTGTTGTTTCTGAGGAATATTCTTTATTTTCCGATGATATTTCTAACCTACTATCTGTTATACCCTTGATTCTTTTAAGTATTGGTCCATGATCACTATTTTTTACTATGACAACAGAGCCCATCCTATATTTTTTGAGTTTTAAGCATAGAACAAGGTCATTTGGTCTAAAACTAGGTAGCATGCTGTTACCTTGTACTCTGAATATTTTAAACAAATTTTAATATAGGTTAGTCAGAATGAACTGGTAGAATGATCGGCAATTTGGGCTCATAGTGTTCAGTTTTCATTTCTGTACTTACTCCTTTAGTCTCCCAATAAATTTCAGCAAAATTATTTACTTTTTCCAGTAGATCAACTCCACTTTGACGATCAAGGCTTTGTTTACATTTCGAAGCATCCATCATAATGGAATGAACCAAATCATGAATACTAGGATATTTTTCGATCTGAGGTGCTTTGAAGTAGTCTCCCCAAATTGTTGATATTTCATCTTTTACAATAATTGCATGCTCTTCTTTTTGATTAACAATTCGAACAAATTTTGCAAGGTTTTCAGGGTTTTCTAAATCAGATTTAAGTTCATTAATAAGATCAAAAAATCTAATAATAGATAAAGTAGCATATTGAGCTGGCCAAGGGTCATATACTGCACAAGGAATGTCACAATGGGCTTGAACTTTCTTAAAATTAATCATTATTACTCCTAAAACTTTATATATATTAAATGAAAACTTTTCGGAAATCTAATTACTTCTGAGATTTGGATACAATAACATTAGAAAATATTGAAAGGGAAAATGATTAAAAAAGGCAGGATAAACCTGCCTTGTATGATGTTATTTGAACGACATTTACATCATTCCTGGCATTCCACCCATACCACCCATGTCTGGCATTGCAGGACTTGCAGAATCATCCTTTGGAATATCTGTAACCATGGCTTCAGTTGTAATCATCATCCCCGCAACTGATCCTGCAGCTTGAAGAGCAGTTCTTGTAACTTTAGCTGGATCTAATATTCCCATTTCAATCATGTCACCATATTCTCCAGTTGCAGCATTAAAACCAAGAGCACCTTTACCATCTCTAACTTCAGCAACTATGACTGAAGACTCTTCACCTGCATTAGATGCTATCTGTCTTAGTGGTGACTCAAGTGCCCTTTTGGCAATGTTAATACCAACATTTTGATCCTCATTGTCACCTTTGAGTTTTTCTAATGATTCAATTGCTCTTACTAGGGCAGTTCCTCCTCCAGGAACAACTCCTTCCTCAACAGCAGCCCTTGTTGAGTGCAAAGCATCTTCAACTCTAGCTTTCTTTTCTTTCATTTCAACTTCTGAACCAGCACCAACTTTGATGACGGCAACACCACCAGCAAGTTTTGCAACCCTCTCCTGAAGTTTTTCACGGTCATAATCAGAGGAGGTATCCTCAATTTGAACTCGTATCTGATTAACTCTTGCCTCAATACCTTTTTGATCACCAGCACCATCAATAATAGTTGTATTATCTTTGTTTAGGACAACCTTCTTTGCAGTACCTAGGTCATCAGCAGTTGCACCCTCTAAGGATAAACCCACTTCCTCGGAAATAACAGTACCTCCAGTTAAAATAGCAATATCTTCAAGCATAGCTTTCCTTCTATCTCCAAATCCTGGTGCCTTACATGCAGCAACTTTCATTACACCCCTTAAATTATTGACTACAAGTGTTGCAAGTGCTTCACCTTCTATATCCTCAGCAATAATTAGAAGAGGTTTTCCTGCTTTTGCAACCGACTCAAGAAGAGGTAACATTTCACGAATATTTGAAATTTTCTTGTCATGCAAGAGGACTAAAGGGCTCTCAAGTTCTGTAGTCATGTTATCTTGATTCGTTACAAAGTAAGGTGAGAGATAACCTCTGTCGAATTGCATTCCTTCCACGACGTCTAGTTCATTATCTATTCCACTACCTTCTTCAACAGTGATTACTCCTTCTTTTCCAACTTTTTGCATTGCTTCGGCAATAATTTCACCAACAGCAAGATCACCATTTGCTGATATCGTCCCAACCTGAGCAATTGCTTTATCATCTTTACAAGGAACACTCATGGACTTTACAAACTCAACAGCAGTTGAGACTGCCTTATCAATTCCTCTTTTTAAATCCATAGGATTCATGCCGGCAGCAACTGATTTATTTCCTTCATTGACAATTGCTTGTGCTAACACTGTTGCTGTAGTTGTTCCATCCCCAGCTTCATCAGAAGTTTGAGATGCAACTTCTTTAAGCATTTGAGCACCCATGTTTTCAAATTTATTTTCAAGTTCAACTTCCTTTGCAACAGAAACACCATCTTTAGTGACTGTTGGAGCTCCAAAAGATTTGTCCAGTACAACATTTCTACCTTTTGGTCCTAAAGTAACTTTTACAGCATCTGCAAGAACATTAACTCCATCGAGCATCATACTTCTTGCTGAATCACCAAACTTTACATCTTTAGCTGACATATATTTCTCCCTTTATTTAACTTGCGATCCCAAAGATATCATTCTCACTTAAGATCAGATAGTCTTCACCATCAATTTTGATTTCATTTCCACCATATTGCCCAAAAACAACAATATCTCCAACAGAAACTCCAATTGGCAATAAGTCTCCATTTTCTTGTCTTTTACCAGGTCCTACAGCAACAACTTCACCTTGAGAAGGCTTTTCAGTAGCACTTCCAGGAAGAACTATTCCCCCTGCAGAGACTTCTTCCTCTTCAGTTCTTCTAACAAGGACTTTGTCATGTAATGGTTTAAATTTCATTTAATTTCTCCCAAAAAAAAAGCAATTATAAACTAAAAAACTATTTAGGGATAAAAACTTTAAATTCAATATTTTTTAGTAAAAAAGTTCAACCCAAGACCTGCAAGTATGCCTAACGTATTTGCAACAATATCCAATAATTCAAAGACTCTGTATGGATGAAAAAAATGAATTATTTCTAAGAAAATACCTAAAATAAACAAAAGTGCAATCATCAAAAGAGTTTTTATCTTAAATTTTGATAATAACCCTAGTGTTGTTAAAGCAAAGAAAGCAAAAAAGTGTAAAAACTTATCTATGAGACCTGAAGTAAATATTGAATTATTAAAAGTGTCAACTGATAGAATGCTTAAAAAGATAAACAAGATACTTAAGCTAAAAAAACTAAATCGAAAAAAAAAGATAGGCATTGTGATTAATCTAATCTGATATTTTTTTTAAAAAATATTATTAAAACTATTGCCGGTAATGTAAGTAATGAGGTAAAAACAAAGAACCACATCCAGCCCATAAAAGTATTAGTTAAATCTTGAAAAAAACTTGCAATGACTCCAGAAAATCCACTTAATAATTTTCCAGGTAGCATCATAAAAGAAGTTAGTAATGCATACTGAGTTGCAGTATATTTTTTTGAAACTAAACTTGTTAAGAAAGCAATATTCACAGTTCCTACCATACCCGCAGAAAAACTATCAGAGAAAACAATCATTGAAAGCATTACTAAATTTTTATCACTAACAGCTACTAACGCAAATAAAAGGTTTGAAATCATCACAGCAAAAGCTCCAACAATAAGAGAATGCATTATTCCGATTTTTTTTATAAGAATGCCACCAAAAAACAAACCGATTATTGAGGCAAACAATGCCACGATTTTTACAACTGATCCTATCTCAGTTAGTGAAAAGCCCATGTCTAAATAAAAAGGATTTGCCATTGGCCCCATTACAATATCGGTCAATCTATAAGTTGCTATGATTAACAATAATAAACATGCAATGAATAAAGAAGTTCTTTGAAAGAAATCCTTAATAGGTTCAGCAAGATTATTTACTATCCCAGAATTCAAAACAAGTTTATTAGATGGGCCCTCAGGAACAATTAGAGAGCCAATGATTCCAATAGTCATCAAAATAGCCATTAATTGATAACTTACATTCCATGAAAATTCATCTGCTAAAATAAGTGCGAGAGATGTAGCAACTAAAATTGCTGCCCTGTATCCAAATTGATATCCAGCAGCTAAGTTTCCTTGATTTCGAAGTTCAGAAAGTTCTATCCTGAAAGCATCAATTGCAATATCTTGAAAAGAACCAGCCAATGCTATTAATGTTGCGATAATGGCAATCACATAAAGTTGATTACTGGGATTCAGAAATGAAATAAGCAATAACTGGGCAATTATTAGAAGTTGCATCAGAATGATCCAACTTTTCCTTTTGCCAAATATACTTAGAATTGGAATTGAATACTTATCAATTAGTGGAGACCAAAGGAATTTAAGAGAATAAGTCAGGCTAATCCATGCAAAAAAACCAATTGCGACAAGTTCAATGCCACTGTCGCGAAGCCAAATTGATAATGTCGAAAAAATTAACATGTAAGGCAGACCAGATGAAAAACCAAGGCAAATCATTGAAAATATCTTCTTCATAAATTTTCTCTTAAATACTCCCAGTTAAAATTTTTTCCAGGATCAGTTTTCCTTCCAGGTGCGATCTCACTATGCCCTACTACATTTTGTCTTGTAATTTCAGGATAATACTTAAATAAAGTTAAGCAAATATTTACTAAATTTTTATATTGATTTTGAGTAAAATCATCCTCTTCACAACCCTCTAACTCAATTCCTATTGAGAACTCATTACAATTTAACCTACCCTTAAATACAGATTCTCCTGCATGCCATGCTTTTTTATTAAACGGAACAAATTGAATAATCTTGCCATCCCTCTTAATCAAGATATGGCTGGAAACTTTTAAATCAGATATTGATTCGAAATATTTATTCTCATTTACTGATAGCTTGTTACAAAAAAATTCTTCTATATAAGAATTATTATATTTTCCTGGAGGAAGACTGATTGAATGAATGACAATAAGATTTATATCATCCTCATTTAGTCTTTCAGAATAATTAGGGCTTTGAATTTGTTTTGCAGATTTTAGTAAATGATCTTCTATGAGCATCAAATTGCTCTTAATTCAGGTGGCAATTTAAAAGATATAGTCTCTTCAATACCAGAATTCTCTTCAATATCTGCATCAAGTTCATTTTTTAATTTAAAAGCAATTTCTTGAACTTTTGATTCAGGTGCCGAAGCCCCAGCTGTAAGCCCGATTGATCTCATTGAAGAAAATTCGTTTAAGTCTAAATCTTTGAACTCATCAATTAAATAAGCTTTAGTTCCACAAGATTCTGCCAATTCTTTTAGACGATTAGAGTTGGAACTATTTTTGGAACCAACTACAACAATTATTTCATTTTCGAGTGCTAATTGCTTCACTGCATCTTGACGGTTTTGAGTTGCGTAACATATATCATCATTTTTTGGTCCTGAAATCTCAGGGAATCGTGATTTTAGAGTATCTATAATTTGAGCAGTTTCATCCAAACTGAGAGTAGTTTGAGTAACAAAAGCAATATTCGATGTCTGATGTACATGAATATTTTCTGCATCTTGAATGTTTTCAACTAAATAGATAGTTCCCTTTTTACTAAAGTATCTACCAAGTGTTCCCTCTACTTCAGGGTGACCTGCATGACCAATTAAAATAACATCTTTATCTGCTCTTCCATGTCTCATCACCTCCATATGTACTTTAGTCACCAATGGACAAGTAGCATCAAAATATTTTAAATTCCTTTTTTTTACATCATCTTCAATACTCTTCGATACTCCGTGAGCACTAAAGATTACAATCGAATCATCGGGGACATCAGAAATTTCTTCTATGAAAATTGCTCCCTTTGATTTCAAATTATTTACAACCGTTTTATTGTGCACAACTTCATGCTTTACATAAATAGGCTCTTTAAAAAAATCAATTGCTCTGTCAACAATATCAATTGCCCTGTCAACACCGGCACAAAAACCTCTGGGATTGGCTAGATTAATTTTTACTTTTCTACTCACTACTAGATTTTAACAAAATAATTTCACAGACAATAAAGGTTATTGCACCAATAGTTATCAATGCATCAGCAACATTAAAAATAAAAATTGGATAATTAAAAGGGTAAAAGAGGAGGAAATCAATGACTTGCCCATCCAACATCCTATCTATAATATTTCCCATTGCTCCCCCAATGATAAAAAAAAGTGACACCCTCTTTATAAGATGTTTTTCTCTTAAAGCTAGAGAGGCAAAATAAATCACAATACCAAAACCTATAATTGAAATAGTTAAGCTAAGCCAGTATTGATCATAATCAAAAATACTAAAAGCAATTCCTGAATTCTGTGTTACATAAATATCTAAGAATGGGAGAAGATTTAATCTTTCTCCATTTAAAAAAGATGATGAACTTAAAATATATTTGGTCAGCAAATCAAGGCCAACAAATATCCCAACAATAAAAATTAAAACTAGCAGTTGGAAGAAATTTGGATTTTTTTTAATTGGATGACTTTCTTGACTCATTTTAAATCAAGCAAATACTCTATCTTCACCATCACCTTTAATATTTAAGATGCACCTATCACAAATCTCAGGATCGCTTCCTGAATCGCCAACAGTGAAGGATTTATTCCAGCACCTAATACACTTTGGGGCATCAAAGTTTTCTACTTTGGCAACATGGAATTCATTATCTTTCAATGTTTTGTTTAAAGTAATTTCGACACTGGAAACTATAAAGATAAATTGTAGTTCCTTATCAAATATTTTGAGTAAATTGAATAATTCGGTAGATAATTCAAGTGTGATTTTGCAATCAAGTGAGCCCTTTACTCTATCTTCTGATCTTGCTTGTTCGATTGCTAAATTTACTGAATCTTTAATGGCAAAAATATGTTCCCATTTTTGGTCAGAAATTTTTTGATTTATAAATATTTCTGATTCATAAGATGCTAAAAAAACAGATTTATGTTGTGAGGTAAAGATTTCTGAGCTTTGCCAAATTTCTTCTGATGTGAAAGATAAAATTGGGCTAACAACTCGCACCAAGATGTTCAGGATTCTTTCCATGGCAATTTGAGCAGATTTTCTTGCTTGGGAATCATTTTTACTAACATACATCCTGTCTTTAATAATATCTAAATAAATGCCACCCAATTCATTTACGCAAAAATTATGAATTTTTTGAACAACCATATGATATGCAAATTCATTACTGAGTTGTTTGATTTCTTGTTGCAATTTGATAGTTTGATTAATTATCCATTTATCTATTTCGGTTAATTGGTCAGAAGTGAGATTAGCTGCATTTCTGGAATCGTAATCAAACATATTTCCAAGAAGAAATTTAAAAGTATTTCTTATTCTCCTATATTGATCAGATACCTGTTTTAGAATCTCATCTGTCGCCACCATTTCACTTCTAAAATCTGTTGAAGCCACCCACAATCTAAGTATATCTGCACCGAGAACATTACAAACCTTTTGAGGTGAAACAACATTTCCAAGAGATTTTGATTGTTTTCTTCCGTTTTCGTCAACAACGAATCCATGCGTGAGAACAGACTTATAAGGTGCTTTGCCATTTATTGCAATTCCTGTAAGAAGTGATGATTGGAACCAGCCTCTGTGCTGATCCGAACCCTCAAGATATAGATCGGCAATGAGATCCTTTCCATACAACTTGTCAAGAACGCAAAAATGGGTTGACCCTGAATCAAACCATACATCAAGAGTATCATCAACTTTTACATAATCTTCCGCATCATCAATAAAATTGGAAATGTCAATCTTTTCCCATGCTCCAATACCGTCTTTTTCGATCAGATCAGCAAACTCATTAAAAAGAATATTTTGCCTAGGATGTAAATCACCAGTCTTCTTATGTATTAATAAAGTAATGGGAACACCCCAATTTCTTTGACGAGAAATACACCAATCAGGCCTGTCCTCTAGCATTCCTCTAATCCTTTCAAGACCCCATCTTGGTTCCCATTTTACTGATTGTATGGCTTCCAAGGCTCCATCAAGCAATCCAGATTGATTCATGGATATAAACCATTGAGGTGTAGAAGCAAAAATCAAAGGTGATTTATGTCTCCAACAATGAGGATAAGAGTGCTCAAAATCACTGACATTAAGGAGAGTTCCTGCACTTCTTAAGTGCTCTATTACAAGTGGATCTGCTTTCATGACAGGCAATCCGGATAAATCTAATTGATTCTCAAGAAATAATCCGTCTGTATTGATTGCATGATGAGTATCTATGTTATATTTTTTGCAAACAAGATGATCATCAATACCATGAGCAGGCGCAGTATGCACACAACCTGTTCCAGATTCAGTAGTTACATGGTTGCCATGAATGAGAAGTGAATCTCTCTCAAGATATGGATGATTTAAGGTGATATTTTTGAATCTGTCACCAGTTGTAGTTGAAATTACCTCAAGGTCAAGATTCCATCTCTCTGAACAGCTTTCCACCAATTCAGATGCCACTATCAAAAATTGATTCTTTGACTTTACAAGAGAATATTCAATTTTAGGCCCAACACATACTGCAACATTTGCCGGCAGTGTCCAAGGGGTTGTGGTCCAGATTACAAATGAACATTGTTCTAATTGCATATTAAATAAATCACTCAGGAGTTTAAGGGACTCACTCTCAACTGAAAACTTTACATCAATGGATTTTGAAATTTTATCTTTATAATCTACTTCAGCTTCAGCAAGAGCAGATTTGCAGTCATAACACCAATGAACTGGCTTTTCTCCTTTTTGTAAATGACCATTTGTTACAATCCTTCCTAAAGATCTAACAATGTCAGCTTCAAAAGTACTATCTAAAGATTTATAAGAGTCATCCCAATCTGCTAATACACCAAGTCTAACAAAATCTTTTTTTTGATTTTCAATTTGATTTAATGCGTAATTCTTACAAGCTTCTAAAAATTTCACTTTATCCTGAACAGTATCACTCCTTTTACCAAATTTTTTTTCAACATTTAACTCGATTGGCAGTCCATGACAGTCCCATCCTGGCACGAAAGGTGTATTAAATCCCTCTAATGTCATTGATTTATTGACTACATCTTTCAAAATCTTATTAACAGCATGACCGAGGTGGATGTTGCCATTTGCATAGGGTGGCCCATCATGCAAGATGAAGAGTTGCTTATCTTTATTGCTTAATCTCAAATTGTTATATAAATCAATATCATTCCAAAATTGAAGTAACTCTGGCTCCTTATTTGAAAGATTTGCCTTCATAGAGATTCCACCCTGAGGTAAATTTAAGGTTTCTTTATAATCTTTTGACATTAGGCATCCAGAATGTTTTTTGCAGTTTTAATATCAGTAAAAATTTGACTCTTTAATTTATCAATATCTTCAAATTTTTTTTCTTCTCTAATTTTTTCTTGAAATTGTACAGTAATACGCTGTCCATAAATATCTTTTTGAAAATTGAAGATATGAACCTCTAAGATTGGTCTATCTCCTCCAACTGTTGGTCTTATCCCCATATTGGCAATACCTCCATGGCATTGATTACCAACAAAACATTTAACTGCATAAACTCCAGAAATAGGTAATTTTTGGTTAGGTACCCATATATTAGCTGTAGGAACACCAATCTTCCTTCCCAATTGATTTCCATAAACTACTTTCCCACTGAAAGCATATGCCCTTCCCAATAACTTTTTTGCAAGATTGAAATTTCCTTCACTTATTGCATTTCTGATCATAGTACTACTCACTCTTTCTCCGTCCACTGAAAAAGTTTCTATATTTGATATATAAACATCTTTTGCTTTACCCCATTCCTTGAGCATTTCAAAATTGCCTGCTCTGTTCTTCCCAAATTTAAAATCATCCCCAACAATTAGTGACTTTACTTGCATCTTTTCAAGGATGTGTGAAAGGAAATTATTGGGACTCATGGACTTAAATTTACGATCGAATTTTAAGAGCATACAAAAATCTATACCATTTAATTTAAAATGCTCAAATTTTGCTCTCCAAGGCATAATTCTTGGTGGGGCTGAGCTCACAGTACCAGCTCTCAAAAAATATTCTTCAGCATGAGGCTCAGTTATAAAAACTAAGGATAATAAATTATTCTCTTTTGCCCGTCTTTTTACTTGCTCAATTATTGATTGATGACCAAGGTGTATGCCATCAAAATTTCCAATGGTTGCACTAACAAAGGTAGATGGAAATTTCTTTTTGAAAAGCTCCAGATTTGACTGTCCACGAATTAAATACATCAATAAAAATCCTTTAAATTAACATTAAAAATAAATTTATTTATTGCAAAGTATATAAAAATTGAAATCATAATTATGAAAATAATGCTGGCAATTCGTTGAACTTCATTAAAGTCATAAAAATAGTTTGTAAGATTTAAATCCATCTTTTGAAGCAAGATAAAGATTACTAATAAAATTAGCGAGCTCACAATAGATGTTAAATTAGTCCTGTGCCACAAAATTGAAAAGGAAATAAAATTTGATCTAGATAAAATTATTAGCATTATTGTCACACTTAAAAAGACTGCTATAGAGCTCCCTAAAGCAAGACCACCATGCCCCAAACCAATTTTAAAAGCTAAAAAATAATTTAAAAATCCATTAATAAGGAGACTAAAAACAGCAATATAGAAAGGTGTTTTTGTATCCTGCCTTGAAAAAAAAGCTGGTGTTAAGACTTTCATCATCATAAAAAAAGGGAGTCCATAACAAAAAAATACCAAGCTATATGCTGATTGAATGACATCAATTTTAAGGAAATCACCTCTGTAAAATAAAGTTGATATGATTGGTTCAGCCAAGCAGATTAAGCCTACCATTGACGGGAGAGCAATAAAAGTTACTAATCGAAAACTGTTATGCAAGTTTTTTTTATACTCCACAAAGTTCTGATTCATCACGGATTTTGATAAGGATGGCAACAATACTGTACCGACAGCAATTGCGAATATACCCAATGGAAATTGAATTAAACGATCTGATATATATAGCCAAGTTGGACTGCCGGTTTGGAGTAAAGAAGCAAAAATTGTATCAATTAACAAATTAATCTGTGTTATTCCTCCTGCAAGGATGGCAGGAAAAACAATTCTAAAAAATTTTTTAATTCCTTTATTGGAAAAATTTAATCTTGGTATTGGTAGTCTATTGATTGCTGCTAGGGGTGCTAATTGAATGATCAATTGCAAAATACCAGCAGCAAATACACCCCATGCTAATGTAAAAAGTGGTGTCTCGGTTTTTGGAGCTATAATCAGAGCAAAAATAATTAATGTTAAATTAAAAATTAAGGGTGTCGCAGCAGGCAATGAAAATTTTGAATGAGTATTTTGGATACCTCCAGCAAAAGCAACTAGAGAGATTAAAGCAAGATATGGAAACATGATCTTTAATACTGTTACCGAAAGCATTTGTTTATCAGGATCAAAATAAAATCCAGGTGCAAAAATAAATATTAGAAATGGAGCAAAAGCTAATGCAAAGACCGTAAAAAGAAACAAAGTCAAAATAAGCAAGCCGGCCATGCTGTCAATAAAGTCTTTGATTTCATCCAGAGGTTTGTTGCTTTCGAAATCAGATAAAATTGGGACGAAGGCTTGATTAAAAGCTCCCTCAGCAAAAAATCTTCTAAAAAGGTTTGGAATCCTCAAGACCACAACGAAAATGTCATGATAGATTGATGCCCCAAAAAGATTTGTTGTAGAAATATCCCTTAACAGCCCAAAAACTCTTGAACTACCAGTCCAGAAACTTACTTTTATAGCTGAAAAAAGGTTAGAGAATTTGAATGAACTAATCTTGTTCATTAAAATCTAGAGATAAAGAATTAATACAGTATCGAAGGTATGTTGGTGGTGGACCATCGTTAAAGACATGACCTAAATGTGAGTCGCATGCCGAACACCTCACTTCTGTTCTTGCCATACCATGACTGAGATCTTCAAATTCGGTAATAGCTTTATCAGTTTTTGGTTTAAAAAAACTTGGCCAACCACATCCAGAGTTATATTTTGAATCAGAGGAAAATAGTTCTTGCTTACAACAAATACAGATGTAACTACCTTTTTTTTTATGGTTCAGAAATTTTCCTGAAAAAGGTGCTTCCGTTGCAAAACATCTTGTGACCTGGTATGTATCTGCATCTAAAATTGATTTCCAGTCCTGATCAGCTTTATCTTTTGTCAATTAATTTTCTCCATTGGTAAAAATTTTTTAAGCAAATTATTATCATTTTTGCTTGATTTATTAAGTTTATAACAAGAAAAATCATCAACAAAATTAAAAGATTCTCTTAACATGTCAAAACTCATTTTTCTCATTAAAAAAGAATTTTTGAATTCATTTGAACAAGTTTCAATATCAAACAAAGACTTCATAAATTTGCATGGAAAATTATTCACTTTAAAATCTTCTTCGAATAATTTCTCATTTTTAACAAATTTAATATTTTTTTCTCTTTCTAATAAATTGTTCTTAAAGCCAAAAAATTTTGCAAATTCACAAATTACAGATTTAGTTCCTTGGTGTTTTGCTTGATTGCTATATCCTGCAATGTGAGGAGTTGACAAAAGTGCTTTCTCCACAAGTTTCTCATCACAATCAGGTTCATCTATCCAAACGTCTGCAATATAATCAAAATAATTCTGTTCTGAGATAAATTTCTCATCAATTATTTCTCCCCTTGAAGAGTTGATAAGTGTTTTTAGAGAGGCATTTAAAAGATTATGCTTGCCCAGAAGTCTATGAGAGGGATAATCTCCGTCTCTTGAATAGGATGCATGAATTGTTACAAGATCACAATCAAGAATATCTTCTAAAGATTTCTTTTTTTTAGGATTCAAAGAATTAAGCACATAGGGGTCAAAGAAAAAATTTTTTATTGCTAAATTATCAAGAGTTTCAGCTAGAAGTGTTCCAATACTTCCAAAACCAATAATCCCCACTGAATTGCTTTTCGAAAACTTATTTTGAGCAATCAAATATCCAACACAAGATAAAATATAATTCACTACTGCAAAAGAATTACATCCACTGGCAATAAAACATTTTTTTTCATTACAGTTCCATTCTAGAACAGATTTACAGATATGATTATATCCGGATGTTGCTGAGGCAATAAATCTTATATTTGAATCTTCTAAAGAGTCATCCTTAATGGTGGTGGTTGATCTTATGAAAAGAGCATCAGCATCTTTTAAAATTGTTGAGGAAAATTCAGAATCTTTATATTTTAGGATTTCAAATGACGGATAATAATCTATATCTTTGATGAAAGTGTCGAAGTAAGGAATATCTTTATCAACTACTAATTTCATTAATTTTTTTTTGAGGGTTTAAATTTACTTACAATCCAACCAAAAAATGAATTATCTTTTAAATTAAACCTATCTAACATATCAAAGTCATAAGCAAGTTTTTTAGGATCTGCATAAAAGTCTTTTCTGGAAATAAAGTCTTGATCAGTTAAATTTTTAACGATTTTTGCAGGATTACCTGCTGCAACAACATTCGGTGGAATATCTTTTGTAACAACAGAGCCTGCTCCAATAATTGAATTTTTACCAATACGCACTCCTTTACATACAATTGCACTATCTCCAATCCAAACGTTCTCTTCAAGAATTACCGGCTTTGTTTGCCCTACTGGTTCACTTCTATCATAAATGCCATGCCAATCTGCATCAGAAATATATACACCATGAGCAAACATACAAGCATCACCTATGATTATTGATTCAGCAGCCATAATTCTTACACCAGGTGTAATTAAACAATACTTTCCAATGCTTAATTGCGCATTCCATTCCCCGATGTTCCAACTTGTTAATTGCACACATGCATCTTTAGATCCAATTATTGTTGGAAAATCATCGATTGTAATATTTGAACCAAATAATTTTATAAATTGCGGTTTAAAAAATGCACCCCCTTTGCCTAAATGTTCAAATTGGGGCCTTAAATAGGTTTTTACATAAAAATTTGTAAACTTCCTAGCTAATTGTTTCAGCCAGTATGGTCTGTTATCTTTTCTGATTTTATTCTCCTATAAATGATTCACTAATATGATAAAGTACCCAAAAAAATTGTGTTGATATTTTGATTAAAAAATACTTTCAAGAAATTAGAAAAATATTAATTATTGGGCTGCCAATTCTGGGTTCACAGAGTTCGTATATGCTAATGGGTGTTACAGATACCATTGTTGCAGGAAGAGCAAATACCACTGACCTTGCTGCGCTTGCAGTTGGAAATGCAATTTATAGTCCACTTTGGTTTGCATTGAGTGGGATTTTATTTGCAGTTACTCCAATTGTTGCTCAATTATATGGTGCAAGAGACTTTTATGAGATAGGCAATAAAATTAGGCAAATACTGTGGCTATCATGCGGTATTGGTGTTTTGTTGATGATAATTTTATTGAATATTGGACCAATCTTTCAAATAATGCCCATTGAATCAGAAGTCTCAAATATAACAATAAATTATTTAAAAGCAATTTCTATTGGGGCACTATCAATGTCAATATTTACCTGTCTCCGATGTTTTAGTGAAGGGATGACTTTAACAATGCCAGTATTTTTTATTGCATTTTCAGGTATGCTTTTAAATATACCTTTAGATATTATTTTAGTGAATGGTCTTTATGGTTTTCCAAAACTTGGTGGTGTTGGGTGCGGCATTGCAACTTCAATAGTCTCATTATTTATGACCATATCTATGATTACTCTCATTATATTTTCAAAACATTATAAGAAAGTTAAGCTATTTAATAAATTTACATTTACAACCGCAAAAACATTTTTTGAATTTTTTAAATTAGGTACACCAATCGGTTTTGGAATTTTTATCGAACTTAGTATGTTTTCTGGTGCTGCCATAATAATTAGTGCCTTAGGAAAAGATATTCTAGCCAGCCATACCGTAGCTATTAATATAACAAGTTTATTTTTTATGCTTCCGTTAGCATTCGGACTAGCAACTGCGACTAGAGTTGGAAACCTTATTGGTGAAAAAGATCTCTCTCAGGCAAAGTTCTCATCAAAAGCCTCAATGTTACTTTGCTCGATAATAGCTTTACTAACAACCTTTGTAATTTTTAATTTTAGAAATGATTTAGTTGCTCTATTTACAACTGATGCTGTGGTTATTTCTTTGGGTGCAAGTCTTTTAATTTTTGCTGCAATCTTCCAATTACCAGACGCTGTTCAAATCTCGGCAGTTGGTAGTTTAAGGGGTTTTAAAGATACTTTTGCCCCAATGATTTTAATTCTAATATCGTATTGGATTATTGCATTACCTCTTGGTTACGCAATGACTTTTGGGCTTATTGGAGACCCACAAGGTGCTCAAGGTATGTGGATTGGAATGATAATAGGACTGAGTGTGTTTTGCTTATTAGGAATTCTTCGGTTGAATTATGTTATAAAAAAATACTTGATATCAGCTGTTTAAAGCATCATAGGTAGTTTTTCCAATTTCAAGAAGATTTCTTGTCACTAAAACCCCGCACTCCTCAAGAACTAAAATCTTATCACTGGCAGCTCCTTTTCCACCTGAAATAATTGCACCGGCATGACCCATCCGTTTACCGGGAGGCGCGGTTTGACCTGCAATATATGATATAACTGGTTTACTTACTGAATCTTTAATGAATTCTGCTGCTTCCTCTTCAGAACTTCCTCCAATTTCCCCAACCATGACAATTGCATCTGTATTAGTGTCAGACTCAAATAATTTTAAAATATCTATAAATGATGAACCTGGGATAGGATCTCCCCCAATTCCAACACAACTGGATTGACCTAATCCAAAATCAGAGGTTTGTTTCACAGCCTCATAAGTTAGGGTTCCTGATCGAGAAATTACTCCTACTCTTCCAGGCATATGAATGTCAGCAGGCATAATTCCCATCTTTCCTATACCTGGAGAGATAACACCAGGACAATTAGGCCCAATTAAAAAAATATCTTTATCATCAATGATTTGCTTGACTTCAAGCATATCCAGAGTAGGTACTCCCTCTGTGATGCATACTATAAGTTTAATATCAGCATTAACTGCCTCAAGAATAGCTTCTTTACAAAAAGGTGCAGGTACAAAAATTAAGCTGGCATTAGCATCAAGAGCATCAACAGCCTCTTCAACTTTATCAAAAACAGGTAGATTAATGTGTGATGATCCACCTTTTCCAGGTGTGACACCACCAACTATTTTTGTTCCGTAAGATAATGCTTGTTCAGTATGCATACTACCCTGAGAACCAGTGATTCCCTGAACAATAATGCGAGTTGAATGATCAAGTAAAATACTCATTGAGCTAACTCAACTGATTTTTTTGCAGCTTCTTCTAAACTCGAAAGACTTTCTATATTTGACTCTAAAAGAATTTTTGATCCCAAATCAGCATTATTACCTTCAAGTCTAACGATCACGGGTACATTTACACCTACCTCATTTATTGCAGCAATAATGCCCTCTGCAATCAAATCACATCTTACAATACCTCCAAAAATGTTAACAAGAATTACTTTAACATCGGGATCATCTAGAATTAATTTGAAAGCCTGGGCAACCCTCTCTTGTGTTGCTGTCCCTCCCACATCAAGAAAATTAGCTGGATTACCACCAAAGAATTTTATTGTATCCATGGTGCCCATTGCTAAACCAGCGCCATTGACCATGCATCCAATGTTACCAACTAATGATACATAACTTAAATCAAATTGTTTGGCAGTTGCTTCTCTATGATCTTCTTGAGTTTGATCATGCATTTTAGCTAATTCTTGTTGTCGAAATAAAGCATTGTTATCAACATTTAATTTTGCATCCAAGCAATGCAGTTTCTCATCAGTTTTAATGACCAAGGGATTAATTTCAAGAAGTGCAAGATCGCACTCAAAAAAAAGTTTTGTTAATCGTTTAAGGATATCATCCATTTGTTCTGATTGCTGTTTATTAAGAGACAGGGTTAAACAAATCTTTTGAATTTGTAATTGAGAAATGTTTGAGTCTTTTAAAAAAATTGAAATAATTTTTTCTGGATTATTTTTAGCTGTTTCTTCAATATTAACCCCGCCCTCTGCAGAGGCAATAATAGCAACAGACTGTGAAGTTCTGTCTACAACCATACTCAAATATATCTCATCTTTAATATCAGTCAGTTCTTCAATTAATATCGAGTTGACAAGTTGTCCATGCTCATCGGTTTGATAAGTAATTAAACTTTTTCCTAACCATTGTTCTGCAAAATCTCTTACCTCATTAATGGAATTGCATAATTTTACTCCTCCAGATTTTCCTCTCCCCCCTGCATGCACTTGTGCCTTTGCAACCCAACTCTTGCCTCCAATTTTTTTGCAAGCACCAGAAACTTCTTGGAGACTTTTAATTACAACACCTTTTGAAACAGGTAAGCCATATCTAGCAAAGATTTCTTTGCTTTGATATTCATGTAAGTTCATTTTTTACGATTACCTATGTGAATTGCTTCATTATTAGCAGCAAGTGCTGCCTCATGTAGTGCTTCACTGACTGTTGGATGACTGAAGATAGTCAATCCTAAATCTTCAGAACTTGACCCAAATTCCATTGCAATTACTGCCTGTTGAACAATATCAGCAGCAGATGGACCAAAAACGTGAACTCCTAATATTGTATCCGTTCCTTTATCAGCAAGAAGTTTTACGGAACCTACAGAATCATCTGCAGCCAATGCTCTTCCACTGGCAGCAAATGGAAAACTTCCAACTTTAAAGTCAACACCCTCATCTTCGAGTTCTTGTTGTGTTTTGCCCACCCAGGCAATCTCAGGATGCGTGTAAATGACATTTGGAACTAAATCATAATTCATGGTCGCTTTTTTTCCAGCAATTCTCTCTGCAACCATAATGCCTTCTTCAGAACCTTTATGTGCAAGCATTGGACCTCTTACGATATCACCAATTGCAAAAATATTTTTCTCTGCTGTTTCACAAAAACTATTAACAACTATGCGACCATTTGCATCTGTCTCAATATCTAGATTTGAATCATAAATATCATTAGTATTTGGCTTTCTGCCAACTGCTACAATTAATTTGTCAAACTCCATTCTTTCTTCTGTTGAAGAATTAGTAAAATTTACACTAACTTTTTTATTTGAATCAGTTACGTTTGTTACCTGAGAACCTAATTTGATATTCAATCCTTGTTTTTTGAATTCTCTAGATGAATCTTTTGCGAGTTGTTTATCTATCAAGGGTAAAAAATCGGTCATTGCTTCAAAAATTGTTACTTCTGAACCAAGTCTTGACCACACACTTCCGAGCTCAAGACCAATTACTCCAGCACCAATAATGCCAAGATTTTCAGGAACTTCTTCAAAGTTTAAAGCACCGGTACTATCGACTACATTTTCACTCCAAGGAGCAATGGGTATCTCTATCGGTGACGAGCCTGTAGCTAAAATAACATGTTCAGCATCAAAAATACTTTCATCATTCCCTGAAATCACTGAAACTTGATTGTTGTTAATCAGTTTTCCAGTACCTGAAATTGGATGAACACCATTAGTTTTGAACAAGCCTAAGATACCACTTGTTAGTCTTTCAACAACATTATTCTTTCTTTCCATCATTGCAGAAATGTTTAAATCCAAATTCTTTACTTCAATTCCATGATTAGAAAAACTTTTTGCTGCTTCATAATATTTTTGAGATGAATCAAGTAAAGATTTTGAAGGAATACACCCAATATTTAGACAAGTACCTCCATATTTCTGGGTTCCATTACTGTCTATAGAAGATTCAACACATGCTGTATTTAAACCTAACTGAGAACACTTGATAGCAGCAACATAACCTGCTGGTCCACCACCAATAACAATCACATCATATTTCATTTTATAAATTTAATAAAAGTTTTTCGGGATTTTCAAGCTGCTCTTTTACCGAAACCAAGAAAGATACTGCTTCTTTTCCATCAAGCATTCTATGATCATAACTCATTGCAAGATACATCATTGGTCTTACAACTATTTCTCCTTCTACAACTACTGGTCTATCTTCAATTTTATGCATACCTAAAATAGCAGTTTGAGGAGCATTTAAAATTGGTGTTGATAACAAAGAACCAAAGATTCCACCATTTGAGATTGTAAATGTCCCACCCTGCATTTCTTCAATGGATAATTTTCCTTCTCGTGCTTTCTCAGCTAATGAAAAAATTGCTGACTCAATTTCTGGAATAGTCATCAAATCTGCATCTTTCAAGATTGGAACAACTAGCCCTCGTTCAGTTGATACGGCAACACCAATATCTTTGAAGTTGTGATAGACAATATCCTCTCCGTCAATACTTGCATTTACTAAAGGGAACTTTCCCAAAGCATTGACACATGCAGCAACAAAAAATCCCATAAAACCTAATTTAACTCCATGCTCATTAAGAAACTCTTCACCATGTTTTTTTCTTAAATTTTTGATTGGTTGCATGTCAACTTCATTAAATGTGGTAAGCATGGCTGTGTTTTGCTGGACCTCAACTAGCCTTTTAGCAATGGTTGCTCTAATCCTTGACATTGGAACACGCTTGGTTTCTCTATCTTCACTGGTACTTTCTTTTTCATCATTATCTTTGGTAATAGCAGTCTTTTCAGGGTCAGATTGGTTATTGCTAGCATAGTTCAAGACATCAGCTTTTGTGACTCTACCACCCTTACCTGAACCATCAATTGAATTCAGATCAATATTTTTTTCCTTGGCAATTTTTTTTGCAGCTGGTCCAGTTTTTGTAAGGTTTTGAGCTGCATCTGCCATGACCTGCGCAGCATCATCAACTGCTGATGGTAGATCAATTTGCTCTTTTTTTTGATCTTTCGGTAAATCATCGGATCTTATATCAGCGCCTTCCAGAAACTCACCAATTAATTCAGCACTTTGAACAACATCTCCCTCTTTTTTGTGGATTTTTGCAATTTTCCCATCGGCAGGAGCAAGGACTTCTAATACAACTTTATCGGTTTCAATTTCTGCAATTACATCATCCTGCAAAACAGTTTCTCCTTCTTTTTTTACCCAATTTGCAACAGTCCCGTCTGAAACAGATTCAGGAAAAGTTGGTGATTTTATCTTTATTGCCATTTGTTATTTTCTAGATAGTACATTATCAACTAATTCTTTCTGTTGTTGAAGATGTAATTTCATCAAGCCAACAGCTGGGGCAGATGCTGGGGGCCTACTGATTAATTCAAATTTGTGATTAATGCCTGATAATTCCAAGACTCTTTCCAAACGATGTCTTTGACTAAACCATGCCCCTTGATTTTTTGGTTCCTCTTGACACCATATAAACTCACTAACATGTGAATATTCCTTTAACATATCTCTTACTTCGTGGTAAGGAAATGGATACAATTGTTCCAATCTCAAAAGTGCAATATCCTCAATACCTCTTGCATCTCTCTCTTTTTTTATATCATAAAAAATTTTTCCACTGCATAAGACTAATCTTTTGATCTTAGTTTTATCTAAATCATCATCAATGACACAATGAAACTTTCCATCTGTAAATTCATTTAATGTTGAACTAGCTTCAGGAAGGCGTAACAAACTCTTGGGTGTTATAACAACAAGAGGTCTTCTCATCTTTCGCAATGCCTGTCTTCTCATAAGGTGAAAAATTTGAGAGGGAGTGCTTGGCATACAAACTTGAATGTTATTAGCAGCACATAATTGAAGAAATCTTTCTAGACGTGCACTGCTGTGTTCAGGTCCCATACCTTCAAATCCATGAGGCAAAAGCATTACCAGTCCAGACAATCTTTCCCATTTGTGCTCTCCACTTACAATAAATTGATCAATAACAACTTGAGCTCCATTTGCAAAGTCACCAAATTGTGCTTCCCAGATGACTAATCCAGAAGGCCAAGTGGCTGAATATCCATACTCAAATCCTAAGACTGCTTCTTCAGAAAGTAATGAATCATAAATTTCTACTCTAGTATTACTTTTGTCAGCAATTGAATTGAGTGATAAGTAACCTTCTCCATCATTTTGATCAAAAATCACTGCGTGGCGATGATCAAAAGTTCCTCTTCTTATATCTTGACCTGTAAATCTAATGGGAAAATTTTCTTTAAGTAAACTTGCATAGGCAATCATTTCTCCAAACCCCCAATTAATGGGAAGATCACCTTTTGCCATTTGTTGTCTATCACTAAAAATCTTTTTTACTTTTTTCTGCAACTGAAAGTTTTCAGGCACTGATGTGATTTGCTTAGTCAGTGAAAGAATAGTTTTGTGAGATAACTTTGTCTCTACATGCTCATACCATTTTTTATCTAGATATGGATTCCAATCAAACCATTGGTCCTCATTAGATCTTGGAGCAAGATTGAAAGTTACGCTCTTACCCTTTTCAATTGCTGAACGGTAAGTTTTCTTAAAAGTCCTAACATCTTCATTAGAGATAATTCCAGAATTTATAAGTTTTTCTTCATAAAGCTGAAGAACAGTTGGATGTCTCTTTATTGCTTTGTACATTACTGGTTGTGTTGATGATGGATCATCTGCTTCATTGTGCCCACTTCTTCTATAGCAGACCAAATCAATGACAACATCTTTTTTGAAATTGTCCCTATAATCAGCTGCTAACTTCGAGACTTGAATAACGGCTTCAGGATCATCAGCATTAACATGAAAAATGGGTGTCTCAATAAACTTCGATATATCTGTTGCATATCTTGTTGATCTTGAATCAGCAGAGTTACTTGTAGTAAAGCCTATCTGGTTGTTAACAATGACATGAATAGTCCCTCCCACACCATATGCCCTGGTTTGTGACATTTGCAAGGTTTCCATTACTACTCCTTGGCCAGCAAAAGCAGCATCACCATGAATTAAAATAGGGACAACCCTATTCCTAAATGAGTCTCCTAGTCTATCTTGTCTAGCTCTTACAGAACCTGTTACTACTGGATTGACAATTTCAAGATGAGATGGATTATTGGTCAAAGAAACATGCACGTCGCCATATTTTGTAGAAAGGTTGGATGAAAAACCAAGATGATACTTTACATCTCCTGTATTCATTCCTTGCAAATCAATATCCTCTTCAAAAGCTGCAAATAAATCTTTAGAAACTTTTCCAAGAACATTTACCAAAATATTTAGTCTGCCCCTGTGTGCCATTCCGAAACAAATCTGCTCTGCACCATGCTTACTTGTATTTTCAATAAGAGTATCAATAAGAGGAATTAAACTTTCACATCCATCAATACCAAACCTTTTCATGCCAGGATATTTTGAAGAAAGAAACTGAGCAAGCCCTCTTGCAGAGACGAGTCTTTCCAGAATAAACTTTTGTTGCTCTTTGCTTTCAATGGTTGAGTCAGTATTTTCAAAAGAGTCATAAATCCAGTTTTTCTCTCGAGAATTAGTTATATGGGATACATCTATACCAATTTTATTTGAGTATTTTTTTTCAAGATTTTTGATCAGGTTTCCTAATGATTGAGATGATTTTCTTCCTGCTGGATACTCGAATTGCATCTCTTTTTTGAGATCGCATTCATCTAACAGTTGTTGCAATCTATAAATTGAACTATGAGGAACTTTTTCTGCAATCCCAAGTGGGTCAAGATTGGCTTCTGTGTGCCCAAAGTCTCTAAAAGTTTTTATTGCAAGGTTTGCAATGTCAAATTGTAAATCTTTAACCTTGGAAGCAGGCGAAGTCTTTTCTGAGTGTCTTGCTCTCTTTTTTTCTCGAAACGATTCGATTATCTTTGAGTGATTAACTTCTGTAGAGCCCTCTCTTAGTTCTGAAAAGAAATTTTTCCAATCATCAGCAACACTATCCGGGCTAGCAAGAAACTGCTCATATAAATTTTCAAGATAGGTAAGATGTCCTCCAGAAGTGTGAGAGTCATTAAGTAACTCAAACATCGTTTTTTTCATGAATTATTCCATTGAAACAACTTTTATTTTTTCTCTTCCTGTAACATCAAGCAACATCGATTTAATTTCTCCAATTGCTTTGTTTGGATTGAGCCCCTTAGGGCACACATTAACACAATTCATGATGCCATGACACCTGTAAACACTAAAAGGGTCGCCTAATTCAGCAAGTCTTTCTTGCTTTTTTGTATCTCTTGAATCAGCAAGAAAGCGGTATGCCTGCAATAAGGCTGCAGGGCCAACAAATTTATCAGGATTCCACCAAAAGGAAGGGCAACTCGTAGAACAACATGCACATAATATGCATTCATAAAGACCATCTAATTTGTTTCTTTCTTCAGGAGACTGTAATCTCTCTTGGTCGTTTGGTTCTTCTAAATCTGATTGCAAGAAGGGTTTAATTTTTTCATATTGATCATAGAACTGAGTCATATCAACAATAAGATCACGAATTACTGGCAGACCAGGCAATGGTCGTAATTCCAATTTATTTCCTTTTAATGCATCAGAGAGTGGAGTAATACATGCAAGACCATTTTTCCCATTTATATTCATACCATCTGAGCCACAGACACCCTCTCTGCATGATCTCCGAAACGATATTGATGAATCATTTTCTTTTAGCAGGTGAAGTAAATCCAAGACCATGACATCCTTTGCGGGTTTCTCTATGGAAAAATTTTGCATGTATGGGAATTTATCTTTTTCCGGATTATATCTGTATAAACTTACTTTAAGATTCATTGTGATCAATAAGCCCTCATTTTAGGTGGAAAAGCATCTACTTTTTTTGGGCCAAAGTTGACTTCTCTTTTAGAAAGTTTTTTTGTTTTTGGCTCATATACTGAATGGCATAACCAATTTTCATCATCTCTATCAGGAAAGTCGTCTCTTGCATGAGCTCCCCTACTCTCTGTTCTAAGTAAAGCTGATATGGCAGTAGCTTCTGCAACTTCAAAAAGATTTTGAAGTTCCAGTGCCTCAACACGACTTGTATTAAAAGCTATACTTTTGTCTGTGAGATGAAGAGAATTTATTTTTTCTCCTATGTCTTGAAGTTCCGAAACTCCTTTTTCCATAAACTCTCCTCTTCGGAACACACCAAAATAGTTTTGCATGCATGTTTGTAATTCTTTTTTAACATCCGCGACAGCATAACCAGTTGATGATTCATTAAGTTTATTCAGTCTTTTCATTGCTTTATCAATGTCATCATTGGTTGCTTCAGCAACACCACCTCCTGACTTGAGCTCATCGTTAATGTATTTTCCTGCAGCTCTTCCAAAAACAATAAGATCTAGAAGAGAGTTACCTCCCAGTCTATTTGCTCCATGTACTGAGACACATGCTGCCTCTCCAACAGAAAACAATCCAGGAATTAGGTAATCTATGTCATTATCTCTTCCAAATGCTTGTCCGTGAATATTTGTTGGAGTTCCTCCCATCATATAATGACAAGTTGGCACAACAGGAATTGGGTCAAAAATAGGATCAACATGTGCAAAAGTTTTTGATAATTCACATATGCCTGGTAACTTTGAATTCAGAACATCTGCTCCTAGATGATCTAACTTAAGGAAAACATGATCCTTTTTCTCACCGCAACCTCTTCCCTCAAGAATTTCAAGCACCATAGACCTAGCAACAACATCTCTTCCAGCAAGGTCTTTTGCGTTTGGAGCATACCTTTCCATAAACCTTTCCCCATCAGCATTAATTAAGTAGCCTCCCTCACCTCTGCAGCCTTCAGTTACCAAAGAGCCGGCACCATAAATTCCTGTAGGGTGGAATTGCCACATTTCCATATCCTGAGCAGGGAATCCTGCTCTCAGAGTCATTCCTAAACCATCACCTGTATTAATGAGAGCATTTGTTGTAGAGGCATATATTCTCCCTGCACCTCCTGTAGCAAGAACTGTAGCTTGGGCTTTTAAATAACACACTTTTCCAGATTCAATTGAGAATGCAATAACTCCAGTTATTTCATCCTTTCCATTTAAGACTAGATCAACTGCAAACCACTCATTAAGGAATTGTGTACCTTCTTTAATATTATTTTGATAAAGGGTATGAAGAAGGGCGTGTCCAGTCCTATCTGCTGCAGCACAAGTTCTAGCGGCTTGCCCACCTTTACCATAATCTTTTGATTGTCCTCCAAAAGGTCTTTGGTAAATCCTTCCATTTTCAAATCGTGAAAAAGGCAGTCCCATGTGTTCAAGTTCGTATACAGCTTTAGGACCCTCAGAGCACATATATTCAATCGCATCTTGATCACCGATATAATCAGATCCTTTGACAGTATCATACATATGCCATCTCCAATCATCATTTGGGTCGGCACTCTTAATGGAACAAGTTATTCCCCCTTGTGCAGAAACAGTATGTGATCTGGTTGGAAATACTTTTGAAATTACAGCAGTATTTAATCCGGACTTTGCTAACTCAAGTGATGCTCTCATACCAGAACCTCCACCACCAACAATTAGAGCGTCAAACTCCATCATGTCTTGTTTATTTAGTTTGCTGATTTTTGAGTTCATCTAAGAAAAAGAATAAAAAATGTAACTAGTAAATAGATAAGCCCCAAAATCAAAAAAACAATATTAAAACTGAGTTTTAATGCATTTGCTAATAAAGCTAATCGATAATTCAGAAATCCTAAAGTTCTAGGAATTAAATAATCAGTGCTAACTGTCCAAAGACCAATAAAAGAATGAATTACCACTGAAAAAATGTAAAAAATCAAGAGAGAAATAGTTGGTTTTGCAAGAAGGAAAGAATGAACATCGTCAAAGTTAAATTCTTGCAAACTCATGAGGCCAATGAATAAATAGAGAATAAAAATCAAGTTAATTACTGCAGATGCTCTTTGCAGATACCATAAAATTGAACCACTCATAGAAAAACTATTAAACACATTGAAAGAGAGGTAATTATCCAAAAAATATAAACAAAAATTGCAGAATATTTTGCTGCAATCAAAGACTCACCAATTTTAAAATCCATCAACAAATGTCTCAATCCAGTTAATAAATGAAGCCATAGTATTAAAAAACTTAAAACAACTAAAAAAGCATAAATCAGATTATTTTTAAAAAAATCTACAGTATTTGTAAAAGAGGACAAATCGTTTGTTAGATAAGCAAATAGGATCAGAAAAATTGGGGTCGTAATAAAAAAAACAAGAATTCCAGTAATTCTATGAGTTATGGAAATCCATGCAGAAATCGGGAGATTGATCTTCCTTAAATCTATATATACAGGTCGATGATCTGGTGACATTTATTCGACAAAAATGTTGATACTTTCCTTTAGGTGACAATTATATACTCAAGTAAATTAAATAAGTTATTTTTTTCTTTTTTTCGTGAAAGAAATTAGACGTTTTCTTTTTTTAATTTGTCTTTGTGAAAGTTTATTAATTTTTTTATATGGGTTATCAGCTTTCCTAAAAATTAATTCAAGTGGAATATTTTTCAAGTCCAATTCATCTTTTAATTGATTAAGAAGATACTTTTTATAGTTTGCGGGTATTTTTTTATCTTGCGAAGCATGGATTACTAACCTAATTGGATTCACACCCGCAAAATTTATATATTTCAATTTTAAAATTCTTCCTTTAACCGATGGAGGTGGTTTCTTCTCAGTAATTTTTGTTAGGACTTTATTAAGTTTTGCAGTACTAAATTTTTTTCGAGCTTTAAACATTATTTTCACAGTTGCTGACAACATTTTTTTTACACCTGTTCCATCCTTTGCAGAAATTTTAAAGATGTCGTGCTCTTTAAAAACTTTTTTTTGTGCATTTCTACTGCTCTGAAGGTTGTTAAGATCTGACTTTGAAAGAAGATCAATTTTATTCAATGCGAAAATGATGGGCTTCTTAAATTTTTTAGCCATGTTCAATATTTTCAAATCTTGATCAACAATACCTTGATTGGCATCAACTAAAATAATTGATAAATCAGAATTATCAACGGCATGCATTGCTTTAACGAAAGAGAAATATTCTATTTGAGATTTATTTCTGTAGCCTTTTCGAATTCCTGCAGTGTCTGTAATTACATATTTTTTTTTATTAATTGTAATTGGGACACTCAATGCATCAATAGTTGTGCCCGGAATCGATGAAACAATCACTCTTTGAGTGTCTGAAACTTTATTAATTAATGTTGATTTTCCAGCATTTGGTCTTCCAATAATGGAGATTTTTTGGATGGTTTCCTCATTTTGATAATTTGAATTTATTAGATTCAAATCATCAAAATATTTTTTTAATTGCTGCAAGCCAAGGCTATGCTCGGCACTAATGGAGATGTATTCTTTGATACCTTTTCTGGTAATATCCTCTTCAATTTGACCTGATCTTTTTATATCATTTTTATTAATAACAACGAGAAAATTTTTATTAAGTTTTCTTAATTTTTTAATGATAGCTTCTTCAGAAGTAGATAAATTTTGTGTTTTATCTAACAATAAAATAACTGAATTTGCTTCTTCGGCAGCAATCCAGGCTTGATCAGAAATCTTTGAATTAATTTCATCATTTTTAACCTCTGATTCAATGCCTCCAGTATCAATTAAAAGAAAATTTTTATTATTTAGGTTAACAATCCCATAGTTTCTATCTTTGGTTAACCCTGAAAAGTTTGAAACAATTGCCCCTCTGCTTTTTGTAAGTTTGTTAAAAAGTGTTGATTTTCCGACGTTAGGTTTGCCTAATATTGCTATAGAAGTAAGCATGATACGTAATCATCAAAAATCTAAACTGAAAAGGTTTAATTTTTCATCGACTGCATAAAAAGCATCTGTTCTGGCAACAATAGACACAATCCTATTTCTAGAAATCTTTTCTCTGCCTATTGTCAGACCTGTTAAAGGATCCAGTATGTGAATATATCCTTCAAAGTCACCAAAAATAACATTTCCTTTGAATACCTCTGGATTAGAGATATTTCTCATAGAATAATCATTATTCTCCCAGCTCGGAACAAAACTTCTTGAAGAAAAAGTAGAAATTTTTGATTCAGGTGTAATAATCCCAAAAATTCCTCTCGAAAAAAATGGTGGATAAAATGATGATGATGATGTATTCCATACTGCTCTCCTTTGAGCAATATCAAAAACAGCAAGGTTCCCCTGGAAATTAACTGTAAAAATCCTATTACCTTCAATCACTGGGGTTGAGTCAGCATCAATTAAATTCTCTAATTCTGATACTCCTTCAGTATATGAAATTGCACCATCCCATATCGGTAAGCCTGTTTTTAATGAAAAAGCACCCAGCCTGCCATTATCAAAGGTAGCATAAACAAAAGCATCATCTATTATAGGCGCACTACTACCCCTTACTGTTAGAATTGGAGTTTGAGACCTATAACTCCAATCAGGATTTCCATTATTGATATTAAAAGCATTCAAAAAACCACTTGCAGTCTTTACAACAATCAAACTAGCATCAATTGAAACCTTAGATAAAACTTCTCCTCCAGCAAAAGATCTCCATAACATCTCTCCTGACTGTTGATCAAGACAAATTATATTCCCATCATTATCACCAACTATTAATTTACCAAAACCTGCTGTTATCCCAGAAACAATTTCAGTATCGATATTTACGTTCCAAATTTCATCACCTGTATCAATATTGAGTGCAGAAATAGTTCCCTCTGAGTCGGCAAAATAAAGATTATTTCCTGAAAAATCTGGAGTTAGATTATTAAGCATGGAAGAACCTTTAAATTTCTTTTTCCACTTTATATTTATTTCAACCTGTTGATCAAAATCTAATAGCTCTCTAGGTTCGGTTGGATCAATTTCTTCATTTTTCCAAAATGCCAATGATGAGCAAGAAGATACAAAAATAAAGAAAAATATATTTAAAAAAATCTTCATATCAAATCTCAACATTACTTAATTTCAGCATTACTATTCGTTTCAATGATTCATCAGAATATCCTGATATAGCTGCTTGATATTGTTCTTTCGCTAGCTCTATATTCCCCATTCCTTTTAATGCATCTGCTTTTAATTCGTGCATAAAAGGATCTGAATCATTAGAGTACTTCTCTAAAATTTCTACTGCTTGAGAATAATTTTTTGTAGACAAATGAATCCTTGCAATATTGATTCTTGCAAGTTTATTCATGATTGAGTTGCCAAAAATTCCATCTGTACTAATCTTAAGATTATTCAATACTTGCAGAGCCTTATCCTTTTTATTTTCCCTGAGTAATTCGGTAGATTCTTTCAATAATGCTAGATGAGTGTAACCTGATCTAGGGAAATCATTTTTGAGTTTATCCAAATTCTCAGATGAACCTTCAAGGTATGAATTATAAACTGCGCTAGCTTCGATGGTTTTTTGTTCAAAAAAGTTTTGTAAGAAAAAATAACTGCCTAGGGAGACTCCAAAAATAAATAGAGTAATTAAAATCGAATATTTGTAATCACTAAAAAAATCTTGGATTTGCTTTACCCTTTCCTCTTCAGTCTTATAAGTTACCATTACATACTCCTAAATCTTTTGATAAAACTTCTTTAACTCATCTTTATTCATCAACTCTTCTTTTTTATCATCTGTAAGAGATTTTACTAAAATTTTTTGTTGAGAAAATTCTTCATCACCCATTATTAAAATATATTTAGAATTTTGCTTATTAGCCTTTCTCATTTTTGATTTAAGACTTCTAGAGTCTGAGAAATCTAACGAAAGCCTAACTGTTCTATTTATTTCTCTTAACTCCTCTGCAACCTCAAATGCAAACGCTTGCATTTTGCCTGATGTTGTCACAAAAGTCACCATAGGGCTTTTTCTAACCAAATCTCTTTTTGCAATTAGTCTGAGTCGCTCAAGCCCAATTGCTAATCCTATTGCATTGGTCTCTTTTCCTCCAAGGTCACTAAACAAATTATCATATCTTCCTCCTGCAAGGAAAGAATCTTGAGACCCTAAGTCTTTTGAAGTTGCTTCAAAAACAAGTCCAGTATAGTAATCTAAACCTCTAACTAAACTATTATCAATATTAATTTTGATACTCTTCCCAAAAAAATCTTTTATTTTGTTTAAGGTATGTTTATGTTCCTCTTCTAAAAAATCATTTAAAACTGGTCCATCACTGAGAAAATCTCCTAATTCCTTATCTTTTGAATCCAATAACCTTAATGGGTTTGAATCTAGCCTCTGTTTATCTGTTTCTGACAAAGCACCTGGATATTCACTCATATGATTTAACAATGCTGAGCAAAACTGATCTTTTACTTCCTTGTTACCAAGATGATTAATTTTCAGTTCTGATTCAACTAAATTAAATTGCTTAAAAATATCAACTATAATCGAAATAATTTCCATATCAGAAAAGTTTTCTTCACAGTTTAAGATTTCAACACCTGCTTGATTAAATTGCCGGAAACGCCCTTTTTGTGGCCGTTCATATCTGAACATTGGACCTACGTACCAAAGCTTATGTTTTTGGTCCTCTGATTTCTTCTCAATTATTGAACGAACAACTCCTGCGGTACCCTCAGGCCTCAAAGATAAATTGACACCATTTTTATCATCAAAAGAGTAAATTTCTTTGTTAACAATATCTGAGACATTACCTACAGACCTTATGAATAATTCAGTTTTTTCTAAAATTGGTGTATTAATTTGATTGAGATTATGTGATTTAAAAATATTAACGAGGATATCTACAACATCAGCAATATCATTCTTGTCATACTCCCAGACATCTAACATCCCTTTTATTGACTGAATTCTATCCAAATTATCCTCTTGCTATTATTTTTTTAGATTCATTAGACTGAATTTTTTCCCTAACTCTATGTTCGATCTCATCAACCAATTGATTATTAGATAATTTTTTAGCAGGAAGTCCATCTATGTACATCAAATTATTTGGGCTTGCTCCGGTAAGACCAATATCTGCAGCTTTTGATTCTCCAGGTCCATTCACATAACATCCAATTATTGCAACTTCTAAGTCCTCAGAAATATCTTCGAACCTAGCTTCCAATTCATTTACAACTTCAATTACATTAAAATTTTGTCTTGAACAACTAGGACATGCAATAATTTTAATACCTCTGCTCCTTAGATTTAAACTTTTTAGGATATCCCAACCAACTTTAATCTCATCAACCGGATCTGATGCAAGAGAAATCCTTATAGTATCTCCTATACCTTCCGAAAGAAGCATTCCAACTCCAATAGAAGATTTTACAGTCCCACTTCTAAGACTACCTGCCTCGGTAATGCCCAGATGAAGTGGTTGATTCATCTGTTTGGAAATCTTTCGGTAAGCATCAACGGTCATCTCAATATTAGATGCTTTTAGGCTCATTTTATATTTACTAAAGTTATGTCTTTCCAAAATTTCAATATGACGATGAGCAGATTCAACTAACGCATCTGCATTAGGTTCTCCATATTTTTTTTGTAAATCTTTTTCAAGGGATCCCGCATTTACACCAACTCTTATGGGAATATTATTATGCTTAGCAGCACTGATAATTTCTTGTACTCTATCTTCTTTGCCAATATTACCAGGATTAATTCTCAAACAGTCTGCAGAATCTGCTACTGCGAGAGCAAGTTTATAATCAAAATGAATATCAGCAACAAGAGGAACAGATACAACTTTCTTAATTTTTTTGAATGCTTCAGCAGCAGTTTCTGTTGGGACTGAAACTCTTACAATATCAGCACCAGCAATAGCTAAATTATTAATTTGATTAATTGTTGAATCAATATCTTCTGTGTTTGTGTTCGTCATTGATTGAACAGAGATTGGATTGAAATCACCAACTTTCACATTCCCTACAGTAACTAGGTTAGTAGGTTTTCTCCTTATCCAATCAGACATCTTTAATTCTCAGATATAAGTATAAGTTAGTTAGAGTACTTCTGAATATTTTTTTAGCCTCAGATAGTCTGCAAATTTATGGAATTTTTGTGACGTCTTTTACCTTTTTTAGGATTGAGTAATGCACCCACTAATTGACCACAAGCACCATCAACTTCATCACCTCGTGTTCTTCTAACCGTAGTGATGAAACTTTTTGAAATTAAGAAATTTTTAAAATCATCTATGCTTTTTTGGGAAGATTGTTCTAAATTTGATCCGGTGAAGCTATTAAAGGGAATTAAATTAATTTTACACTTTAATTCTGATAATATTTTTGCAAGCTTCTTTGCATGAATTAATGAATCATTTTTATTTTTAATAAGAATATATTCTATCGTTACTGTATCTTTTTTGTTTTGTTTAGATAAATAATACTTTGCTGCATTTATCAAACTCTCAATTGGATATTTTTGGTTTATAGGCACTAGCTCATCTCGTAAGTCATCTGAGGGTGCATGTAGAGAAATTGCTAGTGCGACATTAGTTTTTTTTGCAATGGTTTTTAATGCTGGAACAACACCGGACGTACTTAGAGTAATCCTTTTTCGTGACAATGCATAACCTTTTTGATCTTGCATTACAGAAATTGAATTTAAAACATTGTTGGTATTAAGTAATGGTTCACCCATCCCCATGAAAACAACATTTGAAATTAACCTTCCTTTCGGATTTGAAAAATTTGCAATCCAAAGTTGACTAATTATCTCACTAGAATCTAGGTTTCTTTTGAACCCGTGATATCCGGTTGCACAAAAAGAGCACTGAAGAGCACAACCTGCCTGTGATGATACGCATAAAGTAATTCTTTTTTTTTCAGGTATTGTTACCATTTCTATAAAAGCTTCCTCATCCAATTTCAGTAAATATTTCACGGTCCCATCATTAGATTTTATGGTATTTACTACTTTGGGGGTTTTGATGTAGGAATTTTCTTCTAATTTATGCACTAAATTTTTGCTCAAATTAGTCATTTTGGAAAAATCAATAACTCCCTTTGAATGAATCCAATTAAAAACTTGATGAGCACGAAATTTTTTTTCATCCATACTGATAAAGAATTTTTCTAGCTCTACTAATGATAATCCAATTAAATTTTGCTTTGGTTTCATGTGATAAATTAAAAATTCTTTAATTCAGGTTTAACCTTTATTTGAAAGGAACCATTCAATTTCTCTCAAAGCACTTTCAGGAGAATCTGATCCATGTACAGCATTTGCATCGATTGTTTCTGCAAAATCAGCTCTTATAGTTCCTTTTTCTGCTAATTGGGGATTAGTAGCTCCCATTAATGCTCTATTTTTTTCAATTGCATCCTCACCCTCAAGAACTTGAATAAAAACTTTACCAGAAGTCATAAAATCAAGTAATTTTTCAAAAAATGGTTTTCCTATATGCTCTTTATAAAAATCTTCTGCTTGAGATCTTGATAATTGTAAAAGCTGTCCTTCAATTATTTTTAATCCATTAGATTCAAATCTTGAAATAATCTGTCCAATCACATTTTTTGCAACTGCATCTGGTTTAATAATTGACAATGTTCTTTGAATGGTCATTTTGATACTCCAAAAAAAGTTATTATAGGGAAATTAAGAGGATTCTTCTATCCACGCCATTTGGATGGCTTCTAAAATCTTTTCATTTGATTTATTGGGATCATCATCGAACCCATCAAGGGATATTATTTTTTTGTACAAATCAGGAAAACTAATCCATTGAGGATCTATGTCTGGGTAGAGATCAGTTAACTCAATAGCAATATCATTTATATCAGTCCATAAAAATTTAATCATCCCTCCTCCGATACTTGATTTATAGTATATTTTGGTAACTCAACAGTAAGATCTTTAGAATTAGTAAATACCTGACAACTCAATCTGGATGTGGACTCTAAACCCCATGCCTTATCAAGCATATCTTCCTCAATTTCAGATGCTTCATCAAGTGATTCAAAACCTTCTCTTACAATGCAATGACATGTGGTACACGCACAAGAAAGCTCACATGCATGTTCAATTTTTATTCCATTTCTTAAAGCAGCCTCGCAAAGAGATTCATCTTCCTGAATTTCAAACTCTGCTCCTTTAGGGCAGATTTCAGGGTGAGGAAGGATAGTAATTTTTGGCATAAGAAATTCTAAACACTAAAACTTTCTCCACAACCACAAGTTACTTTGGCATTCGGATTTTTGAAGACTATCCCCTGATTGAGACCAGATTCCTGAAAATCAATTTCACTACCTTGCATAAATTTGTGACTTTCTTTATCAATAAGTATCTTGCAAGAGTTATGCTGAAATAAAATGTCATTATCATTTTCTTTATTAGTGTATTCAAAGAAATATTCGTACCCTGAACAACCAGCTTCTCTTACACCTATTCTTATAGCAAATTCATCAGGCTTACCACTTAAGGCATTGGTGAAATGAAGGATAGCCTGATCAGTAAAATTGATGGTATTAGGATTGAATGCTTGCATTACTGCTTTGCTTCATAATCTTCAATTGCTTGTTTAATTGAATCTTCAGCTAAAACAGAGCAATGAATTTTAATCGGAGGTAATTCGAGAACTTCGGCTAAATCTTTGTTACGAATTGCTTTGGCCTCATCCAGTGTTTTACCAATCAACATTTGAACTAACTCAGCAGACGATGCTATTGCTGATCCACAACCATAAGTCTTAAATTTAACATCATTAATAATATGCTTATTACCCTCTTTTCTGCACTTAATTTGCAGTTTCATGACATCTCCACAAGCAGGAGCACCAACCATTCCAGTCCCAACATCAGTATCATCTGGATTAAATCTACCGACATTGAACTTTTTAGGATCATTCAATGTTCCTTCAAATTTATCTACTACTTTTTTACTATAAGCCATCTGCTAACTCCAAATATTTAGTGAGCTTGCCACTCAACTGTATCTAAATCAACACCATCAAGATGCATTTCCCATAATGGTGATAACTCTCTCAGTCTGTCAACCACTTTTAACAATAATTGAACAGTATCATCTGCATCTTTGTGGGTTGTAAATCTACCAAAAGAAAACCGAATTGAACTATGTGCTAATTCATCTTTTCTTCCAAGCGCTCTTAAAACATAAGAAGGTTCAAGACTTGCAGATGTGCATGCTGAACCTGATGATACCGCAACATCTTTAAGCCCCATGATAAGGGACTCTCCCTCAATAAAATTAAAACTTACATTTAAAATATGAGGAACTTTATTAGATAAATCTCCATTAATATAAATTTCTTCTATCTTGGTTACTTCATTGAGGAAATATTCGTGAATATCGATAATTTTTTCTTTATCTTTTTGCATTTCTAATTTAGCAATCCTGAATGCCTCACCCATTCCAACA
>CACKPV010000002.1 GCA_902602185.1 uncultured SAR86 cluster bacterium | reverse complement strand
TGAAGTCTTGCATAACCGATTGTGCAGCTGAAGTGTTAATTGATCCTAATACTTTTTCAGAAGATGGCACCTTTTCTCTTGGGGGTACTAGCATCAGCCCAGATGGGAAATTGATTGCTTATGCGGTCTCTGATGGTGGTTCAGATTGGCGAACTTGGTATGTCATGGATATTGCGTCGCGTGAATTATTACCTGATGTAATAGAATGGTCAAAATTTTCAGGGGCTGTATGGGCTAAAGATAACTCGGGTTTTTATTATCAGCGCTACGATACTCCTGAGGAGGAGCTATTGGTTGATATTAATGAGCAACCTAAATTAATGTTCCATACTTTAGGCACCAACCAAATTGATGACACTATTATCTATGAGAATCCTGCTCAACCGCGCTGGGGCTGGTCGATTAGTATTTCTGAAAATAATGCCTATAAGATTCTTTCAATAAGTGATGGCACTGAAGAGAAAAATAGGGTGTATATTCAAACCACAGACAGCAATGAGTTTTTGCCTGTGATCGATGAGCTAATCGGTGAATATGCATATCTGACATCACTAGATAATGTCTTATTTTTTTATTCCACTGAAAATGCATCCAATGGCAAAGTAGTCACCCTCACTATTCAAGACGGAGCCTTTGTATGGAATGATTTGATTGCCGAATCGATGTTACCGATTCGCTCAGTCAATATTATTAATAAAAAAATTCTTGTGACCTATTTGGTTGATACTTTATCAAAAGTTAAAACATTCGATTTAAATGGTAGCTTTCTTGAAGACTTTCAGTTTGCAGAAGCAGGGACCATTGGAGGATTTTATGGTGGTATTGATGACGAGGAAACTTATTTTAATTTCACCAATTACATAACCCCCTCAAAGATTTATAAATTAAATCTAAACACCATGGAATATGCTTTATTTTGGGAAGAAGAACTGACTAACTTTGACAGTAGTGATTTCACAACAAAATTATGGTTTTACGAATCCAAAGATCGAACGAAAGTACCCCTACACATCAGTTATCGCAGTAATATTGAGGTAAATGAACAAACTCCTGTCCTGCTTTACGGTTATGGTGGTTTTGATATTGCTATTCTTCCGGGCTTTCGCAAAAGTTATCTTGCCTGGATGAATCAAGGTGGTGTGGTGGCAGTAGCCAACTTGCGCGGTGGTTCTGAATACGGTGTTGCATGGCATGAAGCTGGTATGTTATTCAATAAACAAAATGTCTTTGACGATTTTGCCTATGCTGCAAAGTATTTACATGCGATGAAAATTGGTTCTGCTCAAACTACAGCTATTGAAGGTCGCTCAAATGGAGGTTTGTTAGTTGGAGCTACGATGTTGCAGAATCCGGAACTCTTTAAAGTTGCTCTGCCTGGCGTGGGAGTAATGGATATGTTGCGTTTTCATAAATTTACTATCGGTTGGGCTTGGACCAGTGATTATGGATCACCGGATGATAAAGCAGCTTTTATGAACCTACTGGCATATTCTCCCTATCACAATATCGAAGATGGCAGATGTTATCCGACAACTTTGGTAATTACCTCCAATAGAGATGACCGAGTGGTTCCCTCCCATTCTTATAAATTTGCAGCCCGCCTTCAGGCTGCCCAAGGTTGTGAAAACCCTATCCTCATTCGGATTGAGGATCGAGCCGGTCATGGTGCTGGTACCCCAAGATCAAAAAGTATTGATGCTATCTCAGATATATACAGTTTCACACTCAATGAAATTTTGAAAGATCTTTAAAGTTGGACTGTTAGAAATTTACGTTTTCCAACTTGGACTAAATACGACTTCCCTTTATCAAGTTGTAGTTTCGGATCAGTTATTTTCTCATCATCAACCTTGACTGCTCCCTGCTTCACTAAGCGCATTGCTTCAGAAGTGCTTGAAGTTAATTGAGTCTCTTTGAGCAGATTCCCAATGGCAATGGTATCTTCAGTGAGGGTTAGCGTTTGCGTATCAATATGCTCAGGTTTAGCACCTTTTTGAAATTGAGCAGTAAAACTTTGCAATGCCTGTGCTGCGGCTGAGTCAGAATGAAAACGTGCTACTAATTCGTGAGCAAGTTTAAATTTAATATCACGAGGATTGGTTCCTGTTTTAACATCTTTTTGATAGTTAGCAATAGTTGTTGTCGATTCAAAACTAAGTAACTCAAACCACCGCCACATCAGGTCATCGGAAATAGACATAATTTTGCCAAACATTTCAGCCGGTGGTTCGTTTATACCCACATAGTTATTTAGAGATTTAGACATTTTGTGCACACCATCCAAACCCTCTAAGATGGGCAATGTGATGCAAACTTGGGGATCTTGCCCGTATCCTCGTTGCAACTCTCTTCCCACAAGTAAGTTGAACTTTTGATCGGTCCCTCCCATCTCAATATCGGCCTCAAGTGCTATAGAGTCATAGGCTTGAATTAAGGGGTACAAAAATTCATGCAGTGCAATTTGTTCGTTGGCTTTGTAGCGTGCATTAAAATCTTCACGTTCTAACATTCTGCCTAAATTATACTGGGAGGCTAAACGGATAATGCCATCAGCACCCAATTGCTCGCACCACTCGGAATTGAATCTAATTTCAGTGAGTTGTTTGTCAAGAACCTTAAACACTTGATCTGCGTAAGTCTGCGCATTATTTACCAAATCCTCAGCATCTAATGTTGGCCTAGTTTTATTTTTTCCCGAAGGGTCACCAATGCGGCCAGTGAAGTCACCAATAAGGAATACGACTTTATGGCCCAGTTCCTGAAAATGTCGCATTTTATTGAGAATAACCGTATGACCTAAATGCAAATCAGGTGCAGTGGGATCGAAACCAACCTTGATAAGCAATTGTTTTTTACTCTTGAGCTTAGCTATAAGGTCTTCTTCAGTGAGAATTTCGTCGACACCTCGACGAATAAGTTCTAGTGCTGCTTTCATAAAAAAATCTAGTATTGATAGTATAAAATAACTTTATGAAAGATTTCAGTAAATTCCAACCTGATAGAGAAATTGCCGAATACCTTCTTGATGCTTTTACGATTCAAAATGCTGATCAGGTTCATGAACAAACAGTCCAAATTATTGAGCAATGTCGTCTCAACAAAAGTGAACGCTCTTTACTGGATCAATTTTTAAGTGAATACGGTCTAACCAATCATGAAGGTGTTGCCCTCATGTGCCTTGCCGAATCAATTTTACGGATTCCTGATACTGCTACAAAAGATCAGTTGATTGAAGAAAAGCTCACTAACTCAAACTGGGCTAATCATCTAAATCAAGCTGATAGTTTATTCGTAAATGCTGCTACATGGGGCTTACTGATCGCTGGAAAAGTTATTACTCCTCCCAATAAAGTATTTGATAATCCCCTGGAATGGTTACAAGATCTCTCAAAAAAAATGGGAGAAGGTTCGGTGCGTCGAGCAATAACCCTAGCTATGCAAATACTGAGTAAAGAGTTTGTGATGGGAGTGGATTTTGACTCAGTACTCAAACAGGGGAACCTGAAATCTGCTGTTCATAGTTTTGATATGCTCGGTGAAGCTGCTCGTTCTAAACAACAATCGCAAAATTTTTTTAATGCTTATTATCAAGCTATAGAAGAGGTAGGCAAGTTGAATGCTGTCAATGAAATCAATCATGGAGTTTCCATAAAATTATCTGCATTACATCCGCGCTTTGAAACTTTAAAATATAAATATGTAAAAGCAGAACTCTTTGAATCGGTGTCTGCACTGGCTAATCTTGCACAGTCACAAAATGTTGAAATTACCATTGATGCTGAGGAACAACATCGCTTATCTATTAGTTTAGATCTCATAGAAACATTAGCCTTACATAACAATTTTAAAGATTGGGATGGCTTGGGCTTAGCAGTTCAAGCGTATGGTAAGCGAGGCTTAAACGTCTTTCATTTTGCTAAGAATCTCGCACATACTAGAGCACCTTTACATGTGCGGTTGACCAAGGGTGCTTATTGGGATGGAGAAATAAAAGCAGCACAAGTTGCTGGTTTGTCTGGGTTTCCAGTACTTGTTAACAAAGACCTTACCGATCTAAATTACCTTTTTATTGCTTCGAAGTTATTAACCACTAAAAACATTCATCCACGTTTTGCTACGCATAATGCTCATACAATTACCAGCATTCATCATATGGCTGAGGATGCAGACTACGAATTTCAAAGATTATTTGGAATGGGAGAAATGTTATATGCCAAAGCAAGTAAAGTATTATCAGGCATGCAAAATACCGGTGTGTATGCACCTATAGGTCCCTACAAAGAACTACTGCCCTATTTAGTGCGTCGCCTATTAGAAAATGGTGCCAATAGTTCTTTTGTTAATAGTTTACTTGATCCTACTGTGCCCCCAAGCACTCTTGCCGAGCATCCGAACCAAAAGGTTATTGCTGCAATCAATAACTTACAGCATAAAAAGATTGTCAGTCCTCACAATCTATTTCCTCAAAGAAAAAATTCTGCTGGATTTGATTTGTCTGAACCAGAAAATCTAAATTCCTTGCAACAAAACTTTAAAGAATTCAAAGATTCAAAAATAACTGCTATTACGCATGCAACTGCAACTACAAAAACCTTAGAGGTAAAAAAGTGTGTGTCGATTGCTGATGGACATCCTTTAGGAACTGTCAATATTGATGATCTGAGCATAATCAACGAAGACTACTTGGTGACACCCTCACCGTCATGGAAAAATCTTGCTCTCAAAGACAAACAAACAATTTTTTTTAATATTGCCGATCAACTCGAAGCACACAGAGACAAGATCATTTATTTTTTAATTCATGAGGCTGGTAAGACCTACAAAGATGCAATAGACGAAATCCGCGAAGCTGTTGATTTTCTTCGGTATTATGCAGTGCAAGCAGAGAAGATTTCACAAGTACGACAATCTCTTCCAGGACCAACAGGAGAAACTAATGATTTATTTTACGAACCCAAAGGAGTTTTTGTTTGTATAAGTCCTTGGAACTTTCCTGTTGCAATCTTTATAGGACAAATTGCTGCTGCTTTAATAACTGGTAATTCAGTTCTGGCCAAACCTTCAGAGCACACTCCCTTATTGGGAGAAATTGTTACTGATATTTTTTATGACTGTGGTATCCCAACAGATGCTTTACAACTATTTCATGGTAACGGAGAGGTAGGCCAGAAACTTATAAGTTGTTCAGGGATTAATGGTGTTGCATTTACAGGGTCTCTAGAGACTGCAAAAAAGATTCATCAACAGTTATCTCATAAAGCTGGACCTATAGCTAATTTAATTGCTGAAACCGGGGGCCTCAATGCGATGATTATTGATTCTAGTTCGCTCTTAGAACAAGTGGTAGATGACATACTGCGTTCGGCATTCAATAGCGCTGGACAAAGGTGTTCTGCTTTACGCATTGCTCTGATCCATGAAACTATCTATGAAGACCTGCTTAATTTACTGCGAGATGCTATGAAAGAATTATGGGTAGGAAGTCCTGAAGAGTTTCATTGCGATGTTGGTCCAATTATTGAAGACAGAGCAATGACTCGTTTAGAAAATTATCTGCAACAATTCCAAGATCGTAAATTTCCAGTTTTCTCTCATAATCAAGCACCTAATTCCGGCTGTTTTATTGCACCAACATTAATCGAACTCTCATCACTAGATGAGATTGATCATGAAATGTTTGGGCCAATTTTGCATACTTTGCCATTTCAAGTAGACAACCTCGATAACATGCTCTCTCAACTAGTGCAAAAGGGTTATGGCCTAACGATGGGTATGCATTCTCGCATCGAAGGAAAAGTTGATGACCTTTTACAAAAATCAATTACTGGGAATGTTTATATCAACCGAGATATTGTTGGAGCTGTAGTAGGTTCACAGCCATTTGGGGGTACAGGATTATCGGGCACCGGTTTCAAGGCTGGAGGACCAAATTATTTACTGCAATTTGTTGATGAACGGACTGTTACCAAAAACACTGTTGCCTTTGGAGGGAATACAGATATCCTTAACCTAGATTGATCGATTCATGGCAGAAGTAAAAAAAATATCCCTTAAATATGTTGTTTTAGCATTTGTCATAGCTGTTGCCTTTATTCTTTTATTAAGTGTTGATCAAAGGGTAAACCAACCTCCCGAAGAAGAACTAATAGCTGTTGAAGAACAATTAGGGATATCTATTGATCCAGTTACAACAAAAGAAATCTATGAAGTTCAAGACGGAGATAATCTTTCCATTATTCTTGAAGACTTCGAAATTCCTTTTAATACTATCTTTAAGATTATTCGCAAAGATACTAACCAGTCTGTCCGCAATATTCGTCCAGGTGATAAAGTGGTCTTTAGCTATAATGCAAATACCGTAAATACGATTGAAATAATAAAAGATTCTCAAGAAGTTTTGTTAATCTCCATTGCCGACGAAATCACTATCCAACAAGTCCAAAAGACTATAGACCTAATACCAACCTCAAATTTTGGCATGGTTGAAAGTTCGTTTTATCGAGCTGCCATGGATGCCAACATACCCGATAGCATAATCATGGATTTTGCGTATATTTTTGGGTGGGATGTTGATTTTGTTTTTGATGTCAGAAAAGGCGATCAATTTTGGGTGTCTTATGAAACGGAATATATTGATGGTGATCAAGTCTCAAATGGAGATATTGCTTTTGCAGCGTTTCTTAATCAAGGAAAACTTTATATTGCTCAGCGATTTATTGATGAAAATCAAGGAAAACAATATTTTGACGATCAAGGGAACAACGTACGCAAAGCATTCTTACGTGCTCCGTTGGACTTTGCTTATATTAGTTCACATTTTAATCCCAACAGAATGCATCCAATCTTACATAAAATCAAAGCACACAACGGTGTTGACTATGCTGCCAAAAGAAATACTCCAGTAATGGCATCAGGTGATGGTGTTATTTCTTTTGCGGGATGGAAAAGTGGTTATGGCAAGACTTTAGAAATTCGTCATGGAGGAGACATTACTACTCTTTATGCTCACTTAGAAAATTTTGAAAAAAATATTAAACAAGGTTCAAAAGTATCACAAGGAGATCTTATTGCATTTGTAGGAGATTCAGGATTAGCCACTGCACCTCATCTGCATTATGAATTCAGAGTGGGAAAAAAACGAACGGATCCTGTGAAAGTAAAACTACCAAATGCTCAGTCCATCAGTTCAAATCAAAAAGCAGAATTTTTGCTTGAGGTAGAAACAAACCTGCAAGCAGCACTTGCACAAATGCCCAATCTTGCCTTATCTGATAGGTTTTCTGATTTATGAGTCATTATTTCATTGGCACAATGAGTGGAACTAGTGCTGATGCTGTGGATGTATGCTTAGTTGAATTTGCGGGGGATTTCGGGTTTTTTGCTTCTCACTCAGAAGCACTTTCCAGCGCCTACAAACAAACGTATGAAGAGATTGTTTTAGCTGGATATAAATCATGGCATGACCCCACTAAACTGGAAGAGCTTAATCAAGAGCTGACAACCGTCACTATTCAAGCTATTGAGCAACTGCTCCAAAAGGAAGGGTTAAAACCTGCTGACATCCGATCTGTGGGTTTTTCTGGTCATACTATTTACCATGATGCTGAACAAAGTATCCAACTCGGTTGTCCCCAAACCCTAGCAAATGCCTTACAAATTAATGTCATTTCAGATTTTAGAAACTTTGATATGCGCGCTGGAGGTTTAGGAGCACCTTTAGTGCCCGCTTTCCATCAGTATCTTTATGATGAATATTCAGATTCAGGACTCATCATCAATATCGGTGGCATAGCAAATGCTACATTTTTGAATCAAGGATGCATTGAGTTAGCAACTGATATTGGTCCGGGCAACTGTTTGATTGATTGGGTCGCATCAAAGTTTTTTAATTGTCCTTTTGATGCAAACGGCTCGCTAGCTGCGCAAGGATCATTAAACATACCTCTAATCGAAAATTTGCAAAAGAGTCTTGAAAAGTTAACTTACCCAAGGGCTGACGATAAAAGTTTGTACTATAAATTATTAGACCGACATATGACTACCATTAATAATTATGATCTTCTTCGCACGGTCACCGAATTAACAGCAATTGCAATTAAAAATTTTGTGCATGAGTGTCATAGACCGAACACCATTATTGTTCACGGTGGGGGAACCAATAATGAGTTTTTAATGCTCTTGATTGAAGAAAAGTTAGGTCAAAATTTATTGGTGGATCATAAAGTACCCTCTCAATATGTTGAGTCTGCTGCTTTTGCTTATTTGGCGTTTTTAGTTCGTGGTAAGATTTTTACGTTTAAATAGAAAAAGATTCACCGCAGCCACAAGTAGTCTTTGCATTAGGATTTCTTATAACAAATTTAGCACCCGATAAATCCTCAACATAATCAAGTTCTGAACCTAATAGATAGGGATAGGACAATGAATCAAGCAAAACTTTAAAGCATCCACAATCAATAACGTCATCATCAAATGCGGATTGTTCATCAAATTTGAAACCGTATTGAAACCCTGAACAACCTCCTCCAGTAACATAAACCCTAAATTTATCCGTTGCATAGTCAGACAAGAGACCTTCAATTCTCTTCTTAGCATTATTGGTAACTAATATTGATGATTCCATGTTAATTTTTAGTAATTTTATAATGTTTTATTTCTAATATACAACCATAACTTAATAAAGTTTTCTTGCAAAAGCTTCAACATCATTCCAATTGGTAAATTCAAAGGATTGGGAAATATCTGTGGGGCCATTAGTGATCCACATGATAAATCTAATCATGTATTTATCAATAAATTGATACTTAGGATAATCAATCTTGCCCCCAAAAACTCCTTGTGTTTGAGGTGTCCAGGAAGTTTTTTTTAAAAATTTTTGCATATATGGATTGGTCTCCGGAGTATTTTTTGCTGGTTTGCGGGCAACGGCGTTTACTCCGAAAAATGCTGACTTTTTTGAGTCAAGCAAGGACATATGCTGATCGATAAAAGAATAAAGTTCAGGTTTAAATTTTCCATAGCGAATACTCGCACCGATTATGATTAAATCATAATGATCTAATGGAAAAGTCTGAGAGTCTGCGATGCGCACAATATCTGCACAGTAGTTCTCAGACAAATGTCGCGCAATGGTCTCAGCAATAATTTTGGTATGTCCATCTGTAGATGAAAATAAAATAAGCAGTTTTTTCATATCAATCTGTTATATTTTATAGCTCTATGGCTGTTAAAGAAAAATTAAAGGGCGTTTATGCGATTACTCCTGAAAAATTTGATGAAGATAAATTATTCACTGATATATCTTCATGCCTTTCAGGGGGTATCACTGTATTTCAAATTCGGTATAAACAAAAAGTCTCACACAGTAAGCTTGAATATTTTAAAAAGATAGTAGATTTGATTCACTCACAGGATGCTATTTGTTTTTTTAATGATAGTCCCAAAATAGCACAAATCATTGCAGCAGACGGAGTGCATTTAGGACAAAAAGATGATGTCCATAGCCAAGTTAGAAAGGAATACCCAAATTTATTGACTGGAATAACATGTAAAGATTCTCTTCAATTAGCAAAAACTGCAGTTGATGAGAAGGCAGATTATGTCTCTTTTGGAGCCTTTAATAAGTCGCATACTAAATTAGAAGCTAAAAAAATAACGAGCAAAAAATTAAATCAGATTACTGCCTTTCAATTTACTAAAAAAGTTATAATTGGTGGTATAAATCAAAGCAATTTTATTGAAGTTTCAAGATTAAACTTTGATATGATAGCTATTTGTAATGCAATCTTTGCTGCCTCAGACGTAGAGCAAGCAGTAAATTTTTTTGTGAAGCACTTTAATTTTGAATAAAACGAAAAAATCTCAAGACTTATTTGAGCAAGCTCAAAAAATTATGCCTGGTGGTGTCAATTCGCCCGTGCGAGCTTTTAAAAATGTAAACAGCTCCCCAATATTTATTAAAAGTGCAAAAGGGCCTTATCTTTATGATGTTGATGATAACCAATATGTTGATTTTATTGGATCATGGGGGCCCATGATTCTTGGACATTCAAATCCCAGAATCATTAAGGCTGTAGAGGAACAATTACAATTGGGAACAAGTTATGGTGCACCCACAGAGGGAGAGAGCAAAATGGGCCAATTAGTTACTTCGGTAATGCCATCCATAGAAATGATGAGGATGGTCAACTCTGGTACCGAAGCAACTATGAGCTGTATTCGTCTGGCAAGAGGAGTAACAGGTAAAGATAAGATTATTAAATTTACTGGTTGCTACCATGGGCATGTAGATTCATTACTTATTAAAGCCGGCTCAGGAGTATCTACTTTTGGTTTACCTGATTCGCCCGGAATCCCTAAAGATCTAGCACAGCATACCGTTACCGTGCCATTTAATGATATTGATGCCTTTGAAAATACGTATAAATCCATCAAAGATGATCTAGCTGCGGTAATAATCGAACCCATAGCTGGAAACATGGGCTTTATCCCCGGAGAGATTGAATTTTTAAAAATTCTTAGAGAGGCTACCAATGCTTGTGGCGCAGTATTAATCTTTGATGAAGTAATGACAGGTTTTCGTGTTAGTCTTGGTGGTGCGCAAGAAATATATGGTATTCAACCGGATTTGACAGCACTTGGAAAAGTTATTGGTGGCGGTCTTCCAGTTGGTGCATTTGGTGGTAAACGAGAAATAATGGAACAATTAGCTCCCTCAGGACCAGTCTATCAAGCAGGCACTTTGTCTGGTAACCCCTTAGCTGTAGCAGCAGGCACATGTCTAATTCAAAGATTAATTGAATTAAACCCCTTTGAAGAGCTGGAGCTCAATGCGAAATTTTTACTTAATGGCATAAAAGAAGTCATGATACAAAAAGGTATGCCATTTGTATCTAATCAAATTGGAGGAATGTTTGGATTCTTCTTTGCCGAGCAACAACCTCGAAATTTTGAAGATGTTGTGGAAACAAATGATAAAAACTTTGAACAATTTTTTAAACAATCCTTGGATCAAGGTATTTACTTTGCCCCCTCAAAATTTGAAGCCGGTTTTATCTCCACAAAACATTCTGAATCTGTCCTCATAAATGTACTATCAAAAATTCAGGCACTATGAAGTTTGATATTTCTGCAATTGGTAATGCGTTAGTGGATACGCAGTTTATGGTAGAAAATACCTTCTTAGATTCAGTCAACCTTGCTCCCGATCAGATGATGCTAGTGACCTATGAAGAACAAAAAGAAATCTTAAATAAACTAGAAAGTCTAAATCTTGAATCTGCTATTGACTGCGGTGGCTCAGCAACTAACTCGTTGGTTGCAGCTTCGTATTATGGATCAAAATGTAATCATATTTGCAAAATAAATAATGATGAAGATGGGAAAAGATATTTCCAAAGTCTTGAAGCAGCAGGAGTTAATCATGCTGGCATGAGCACAAATAATATTGATAAACAAACTGGTAAATGTTTAATCCTTGTTAATCCCCAAGCACAAAGGACTATGTGTAGTGCCTTAGGTATTAGTGAATATTTAGATATACATGATTTTGATATGACTGATGCCATCAATTCAAAAATTTTTTTTATTGAGGGCTACATGGTGACTAGTGAATCTAATTTCAACACTGTAATCCATGTTCTTGAATCTTTAAAGGATACCCAGACACAAACATTTTTATCACTATCTGATCAAAGCATTGTTAATATTTTTAGAGATAGGTTTTCAAGCATCATGTCTTATAACATTGATTTTGTTTTTGGAAATCATGATGAAGCTATGACTTTTACACAAACCTCATCTCTTGAAGCTGCCGTGGAAGCAATGAAGAATCAAAACTTTATTTCAATTATCACCTGTGGTGCAGAAGGTAGTATTTTAATAAATGGAGAGGATGTTATTAGATCTTCAGCGCAGCAAATTAAACCTGTGGACACAAATGGAGCTGGTGATATGTTTGCAGGCTCATTCATGCATGCATTTCTAAATGATTATAACTTTGGAGACTGTTTAGCATTTGCTAATCTAGCTGCATCAAAGATAGTAGAAACTTTTGGGCCGAGATTGCAGCAACATGAGTATAAGGATCTTGCAACTCAACTTAAAAACATCAAAAACTCTTGAGAAAAAAAATTTGAAATCAAATCATGAAAACCCTTTCCAAACAGAACTGAATCTTTTAGGACAAGCTCATATTCCAAAATTTGTTCTAAAAATTATTAGAAACCTCAGAGATGAAGGATTCGAAACCTATTTAGTGGGTGGTTGCATCCGTGACATTTTAACTGGCTTGAAACCCAAAGATTTTGATATTGCTACAGCTGCTACTCCTGAAGAAGTGAGGAAAACATTTAAAGCATCAAGGATAATTGGAAAAAGGTTCAAGTTGGTGCATGTTTATCAAAAAAACACGATTATTGAGGTAGCTACTTTTAGAAAAGATGTTAGTGGGGATAATTTTGATCCTGATCTAGTAAAAGATGATGCTGGAAAAATTATTCGAGATAATGTTTGGGGAAGCTTACAAGATGATTGTAAAAGAAGAGATTTTTCTATAAATGCTATTTATTACTGCCCTCTTACACAGAAAATTTTCGATGAGCATAATGGCATTAAAGATATTGCAAACAAAAAGATTGTATCAATAGGTGATCCACAAAAAAGATTTGAAGAAGATCCCGTTAGGTCCATTCGTGCTATCAGGTTTGCAGCAAAACTAAACTTTAAATTAGATAAGGCTGTTAAAATTGCTATCTACGACAAAGGTATGTTACTGCAACATATCTCTAATGCCAGAATGTTTGATGAATTCAATAAATTATTCCTGACTGGGTGGGGAGAAAAAACTTTTCAAAAATTAAAAAATTTTGATCTACATAAATATCTTCTAAGCACTTCAAAAACTAGCACTCATGATAGGTTATTAAATCAGACTTTTATTAATACAGACTCCCGTTATCATGCTGACAAATCTATCACTCCTGGATTTCTTATTGCAGCTCTTCTTTGGCCCAAACTCTTAGAAAAATGTGTAAAGGACAATAGTATTAATATCCGCCTTTTTTTTCGATCCATGGACCATGTTTTAAGAGAGCAACAAAAGCGCACTGCAGTGCCTAGAAAGTTTTCTAGTTACATAAAAGATATTTGGTATTTGCAACTTAAACTGAGTGATCGGTTCAGAAATAACCCAAAAAAAATTATAAAGCATCCTCGTTTCAGAGCTGGTTATGATTTTTTATTGATTCGAGAAATTGCTTCGAGAGATAAATCAAAGCTTGGTGTTTGGTGGACAAAATTCCAAAAACTTGATTCAGAAGGTCAGGATCGCATGCTCAAACAACTAAAAAGTCCTTCTGTTTTGGAATCATTTCGCAAACAAAAACCAAAAGATAAACCATTTGGATTTTCAGAAGAATTAGGATAATCTTTAAGGCAAAGAAATTATGAAGCTAGCTTATCAACAGGATGCAATGCCTGATTATATTGCTGTCGAAGGTCCAATTGGTGTGGGCAAAACAACTCTCGCAAATAAACTGGCATCTAATCTAAATTATGACATTTTACTTGAGATGCCCATTGAGAATCCTTTTCTTGAAAATTCATATAGAAACCCAAATCAGTCAGCACTTGCAGCTCAGTTATTTTTTCTATTTCAACGAGTGCAACAACTTGAGGAATTAAAACAAAAAAGTATATTCGAGCCTGTTAGGATTGCAGATTTCATCCTAGAGAAAGACAGATTATTTGCTGAAGCCAATCTTAATAATGAAGAAATGCGTCTCTATGACAAAGTCTATGAACACATTACTATTGATGCTCCTATCCCTGATCTGGTTATTTATCTTCAGGCTCCTGTTGAAGTGCTGATGGCTAGAATTGAAAGAAGGGGTTTAAAATTTGAAAGATATCTTACGCAAGAATATCTGACAAAAATCAATGATGCCTACTCAAGATTTTTCTTAGATTACGACAAGTCTCCTGTCTTAATTATCAATGCAGCTGAAATTGATTTTGAATCTAGTGAAGATGATCTTGAAATGCTTATCACTAAAATTATGTCTAACCCAAAAGGTAAAACCTTTATTAATCTGCAGCCCTCTATTTTTTAATGGCTGATAAGATCATCCAGCCACATCCTAAATTTAAAAATCCTCATATTCCTGATATGCAAACTTATCAGGAGATGTATCAAGAATCCATAACAAATCCAAAGAGATTTTTCGGTAAAGAAGCTGAAGAAAACTTATCATGGTTCCAAAAATTTTCATCTGTTCATAACGATCAATTTGAAAATACCAAGTGGTTCAATGGTGGTCTGATTAATGTTTCCCATAACTGCATTGATAGACACCTTGAGAAGCATAGTGAGAAAACTGCATTGATTTGGGAAGGAGATGATCCTCAAGATAATAAAATGATTTCCTATCAAGAGCTATACGAACAAGTTTGTCAATTTGCAAATATTTTAAAAAAATTAAACGTCAAAAAAGGTACTCGAGTCTGTATCTATATGCCGATGATATCCGAGGCAGCTTTTGCTATGCTGGCATGTACAAGGATTGGTGCCATTCATTCAGTGGTTTTTGGAGGATTTTCTCCTGAATCCCTTAAAGATAGAATTCTTGATTCTGATTGTCGTATTGTGATTACAGCTGATGAAGGGGTTAGGGGTGGAAAAAAGGTTCCCCTTAAAGCTAATGTTGATAAAGCACTAATGCAATGTCCGAATGTAACAAATGTGGTGGTGGTTCAGAGAACTCAGGGGCATATTGCTTGGCATGAAGGACGTGATTTATGGTATCACGATCTTAAAAAATCAGCAGAGAAAGAGTGTCCACCGGAGCCAATGAAAGCAGAAGATCCCTTATTTATTCTTTACACATCAGGTTCTACAGGCAAACCCAAGGGAGTGCTTCATACAACAGGTGGATATCTTCTGGGGGCACATCTTTCATTTAAGTATTTGTTTGGGTACGAAGATTCAGATAAATACTGGTGTACTGCCGATGTTGGTTGGATCACCGGGCATACCTATATTCTTTATGGGCCTCTTAGTAATGGTGCAACCACGTTAATGTTTGAAGGTTTACCAAATTATCCAACTGCGTCTCGTTGTTGGGAAGTTTGTGATAAATACGAGATCAATATTTTTTATACAGCACCTACAGCCATTAGAGCTTTAATGGCTCAAGGCAATGAATTTGTAACAAAAACTCAAAGATCCTCTCTAAAAGTCCTTGGTACAGTTGGAGAGCCTATAAATCCCGAAGCATGGCATTGGTATTATGAAGTCGTTGGGAATGCAAACTGTGAGGTAATTGATACGTGGTGGCAAACTGAAACTGGTTCTGTGCTAATTTCACCCATTGCCGGAGTAACTCCTACAAAACCCGGATCAGCAACACTTCCATTTTTTGGTGTTATACCAGAAATCTTTGATGATCAAGGAAATGCTAAAGAGGGAGCAGTATCTGGAAACTTAGTGATCAAACATTCATGGCCAAGTCAAATTCGAAGTGTTTTCAATGATCATCAGAGAATGATAGACACTTACTTTTCCACTTATGCTGATGTTTATTTTACAGGTGATGGTGCACGGAGAGATGAAGATGGCTATTTTTGGATAACTGGAAGAGTAGATGATGTTCTCAATGTTTCTGGGCACCGTTTGGGCACTGCTGAAATTGAAAGCGCACTTGTACTTCATGAAAAAATTGCCGAAGCTGCAATTGTTGGTTTTGAGCATCCTATAAAAGGCCAGGGCATCTATGCTTTTATTACCCTCATGTCAGGGGAAGTTTTTTATGATGGTTTCGAACAAGAATTAAGAAACTTTGTTGCAACTGAAATTGGCCCCATTGCAAAACCAGATTTAATTCAAAATGCTCCTGGTCTCCCTAAAACACGATCCGGTAAAATTATGCGAAGGATTCTCAGAAAAATTGCAGCAGGAGATATCAAAGAATTAGGTGATACCACGACTCTTGCTGATCCTTCCGTTGTCGAAGCTCTTGTTGAGGGAGCAAAGTCCTTGTAGATTAATGAAAATCTTGTCTTCAATCCCAACGATAATATTACTAACAAGTTGCTTAGCGCCGATTGAAGTAACAGATAATCCTTCTGACTTCTCCTCACAAAAAATTAGGGCAGCTCAAGTGAACTGTATGCAAGCACCCCCTCCTCAAATGCCAATTACATATAAAAATAATCCAGTTATTAATTATGAGGATTATTTTGATTGTGTGGATGATGAAATTTCTAAAAATGTTGATATTGAGAAAGTGAATACTATCTCACTTCACGAAGAAATAAGTGAGGACCCTATTGATGTTGAACAGTCAGATACAAAAGTGAATATCCCCAAATGTGTAATTGATCCTGATACTGACAAGTACTATAACTGTTCAAATCTTAATTGATCTCAGTCAAGGAATAACGATTTTGCTTTCTAATTACTACTCCATCATCTATAAGTTTAACCAAGTGTGATTCAAGACTCCATTTAGCTATTGGCAATAATTTTGGGTTTACATCACTGTATACCGAAATAAGCAATCTTGTTAATCCGCATTTTCCTAGCTTTTTTATAGCATCGATGACTTTTTTTTCTCTCTGAAGACGGTGATCAATTGTCCACTGAATAACTTCTTGCGGATTATTAATTAAATTCCCATGACCCGGTGCAATAGATTGAATATCGTATGTAAAAAGTTTTTCTAAGGAATCTAAGTAATCTTTCATACTTCCATCGTTAGGAGCTATGACCACTGTCGATCCATCCATTATATGATCACCACTAAGCAAGCATTGTTGTTCTCGAACAAGAAAACAAAAATGATTGGATGCATGTCCTGGTGTATAAATGGCCTCGAGTGTATACTCTTCAGTTTCTAAAACATATCCATCTGTAAAGAGCTTATCAGGTTTAAAGGTTCTATCCTGCATCGCAAAATCATGTTCAACTAAATTTCCGTAACAGGGTATTCCAAGTCTTTTGGCAAGAGGATCAGCACCAGGTGAGTGATCTGTATGTGTATGTGTCACAAAAATTCTTTTAAGATTGCCGGAGCTTGCTTCGATAATATTTTCTAAGTGCGATTGAATATTTGGTCCTGGATCAACTAGGGTTATATCTTTCTTGCCAATTAGATAACTGTTAGTCCCTTTACCGGTAAACATGCCAGCATTAGGTGCAGTAATTTTTTGAATTAAATCTGTATCATCCATCGTAATTTAATAGCCTTCATCTCCTGGCAACAGTTCTTTCCATTGCCCATCTTTTTTAACAAATTTGGGTAAATTGGGCTGGATGTCCTTTGCATCTAAACTTTGATAGTGTGCCATTAGGTTGTCTATAGATTCAAATTCCATTAACTGCTCTAAACATTTTATTGTAGGAAGTATCATTTGCATTTTCCCTTCTTGTACTTTTTGAAGAGCAGATTGTGGAGAAATCCATATATTCTCAATCAATTCGTTACCATCATGATTAATGTCTTGATTTTCAGGCATCCTTGTAATAAAAAAACGTGTGTCATATCTCCTAGTAGCAAATTCTGGAGTAATCCAATGTGCAAATGGTACTATTTCTGTTGATTTAATAAAAAAATTTTCTTTTTCGCAAATTTGTTTAAATGAAATCTTTTTTCTAAGTAATTGATTACGATAATCTATATATCTTTCTTTTTTATTTTCTTTAAAGTTAGGCAATTTATCCTCTGAATTGTGAGTTAACAACACACCTACTTCCTCAAAACACTCCCTTACAGCAGCAATCCAAAAAGAGGATCCTCCTGACTCTACATTAATGCGGTTTGAAAGTTGACCTTCATTTAAGTCACACACTGTTGATTCTGCACCAAAAGAAATATCATCTTGATCAACTTTTCCACCAGGGAAAACATATAAACTTGCAAAATCGGTTTTATGAGATCGTTTTGCCATCAAGACTTCAATTACATCTTGCTTTTGCCGAAGTAATAAAATAGTTGAGGCAGGAGAAGGTTCCATGAAAGTCAAAGCAAAATTTAATAATCTAGCTTAGAATAACTCCAATGGTAATCTCAAACAATCTTGAAACTGATATTAAAGAAGCTCCCGAATGGTTTTTAAAATCAATTGAGAGAGCATATACAGAAAAAAAGGTTAAGTTGCCTCAAGGAAATGTTTGCTACAAACTTTGGTCTGCAAATGAGTCAAAAGGCACGGTGATCTTAATTCATGGGACTGGAGCTAGTAAGAACTGGTGGGATCCTATTGCACCCCTTCTATTGGATAAATTTAATGTAATTGCTCTTGACTTACCAGGAATGGGAGACTCTGATCACTGTGATGTCTACAGTTTCGAAAATTTTGGCAATAGTGTACTTTCTATCATTAAGAATGAGAAACTTACCGAAAATATTGTTCTAGTTGGACACTCATTGGGTGGCCATGTTGCGGGCTATGTAGCAACCAAAAGATCTGAACTAATTGCTGGATTAGTTATGATAGATACTCCAGTTCGACCACCAAATTTTGAGTACAAAAAAAGTGTGGGCACTGGGCCTCTTCGAATGATTAAATATTATCCCGATAAAAAAACTATCCTTAAAAGATTTAGATTGATGCCAAAACAAGAATGTAAAAATGATTGGTACTTACGATACATTGCTGAGCATGCAATCAAAGAAACCTCAGAGGGATGGAGATGGAAATTTGATGATCAGCTTTTCTTTAAATTAGAGTATCCAAAAGGGTATGAATATTCTTTTAAATGTCCTTCACTATTTATTGCTGGTGAAGAAAGCCTACTCATGGCCTCAAAAATTCTTGACTACATGAAAAATTTATTCAAGGATAATATGCATTTTGAAACAATAGCAGGAGCTGCCCATCATGTACCAATTGATGCTCCAATAGAAATGACAAAAATTGTCAAAAGAGCAATAGATAAATGGCTATAAACTATTTTTATACAATATTCTTCTTATGTTTAGGTTTAATTTGTCTATCGGTTATTGGTTTTAAGTGGATTCTTAAACAATACCTAAAGATTGCTAATGATAGACGAACACTTGCTTTACAGGGAGTGTTTTTTCTTACACTGGGTCTTCTACTTGCTTTAACAACTCCTCTATTGTTCAAAGAATGGTCAGAGCGATTATGGAGTATTTTGACATTTGCTTTGGGCATTGGATTCTTTTTAAGGGGCCTGCTATTCATATTTGCACAAACAATAATTCAAAAAGTATTATCCTTTTATTTATTTAAAACTCCTGTAAGCATTGCATTGATCAGTGCACTTCTCTTTTTTGTACTGGCAATATTAACTGCAACTAGAGACTACGTTGGAGAGACTCAAAACTTAGAGGCTTGCCAGGATGGAAATGTCCTCGAAGTTTTTTGTATTGTTTCCAATCCAGAAGATATGACAATCACCCCTGATGGGCAATTTCTTATCACAAGTGAGTTTGCAGGTATAAAGCCCTATGAAGAGCCTGGTATTGGAGATTTTGCAATTATTGATTTATCAAATATGCAGATTAATAAACTGCCCATAATTTTTGAAGATAATGTCTGGGGAGACCCACAATGTAAAAGAAGTTCGATAAACTTTAATCCGCATGGAATCGATCTAATTAGAAGATATGATGGCAGCTATCAACTTGGAGTCGTCAATCATTTTCCACAAGAAAGTATTGAATTTTTTGAGTTACAAAAGGAGGAAGCTTGGGAATTAGTTTGGCGTGGATGTGTAAAGGTACCTAAACAGTATTATGTTAATGATCTCACTATGCAAAATAATGGTACTTTTTATGTAAGTCACATGTATCCGCAAGATATTACTATTAGCCAATGGTTGAGTGCCTCACTTTTTAAGTATGATACAGGTGAAGTATTATTTTGGAATAAAGTTAAATTTAATAATTTAGATTTCACAAAAGGTGGTCAGCCTAATGGAATTGTAAAGAAAAATAACATTTTATATGTTGCTTATAATCTAAGTGATGAAGTCAAAGCATTCGATCTTTTAACGCAAGAAGAAATAGCACAATTTAAATTAAATTCTCCTGATAATCTGATCTTAAAAGATGATTTTATCTGGGTAACAAGTTTTGATCATGAAACTCTCGACGTTATTGCAACTTGTCCAGGTTATTCACTTGGAGATGGAATCTCAGAGGAACCTTCGGTATGTTCACTCCCATTTAAGGTATTTAAGTTAGATGTGAAAGATTTATCTCTAGTCAAGGAATTTGATTTTAAAAAGGATGCTTTTGGTTTTCCGACCGTTGCCTATCCTGTTGATGAATATATCTATCTTGGTTCATTTACCATGGATCGCATAGTCAGATTTAAACAGTAAAAATGGAAGTATTTGATTTCAATTTTGATGCAGTTAAACAATCTCTGATTTCTGAAAGTTCATTAGATACTCATAAAGGAACTTATGGATCAACTCTCCTCTTAGGAGGTGATCATCCATACGGTGGAGCTATAATATTGGCTGCTGGGATGGCTTTGAGGATTGGTTCTGGGTTAGTAACTGTCGCTACACGTTCAGATTATGTCACTGCAATGCTTGCTCATTTTCCTTCTGTCATTGTTGCGGGTGTTAATAATAGGCAAGATGCTGAAAATTTATGCGCAAATAAAGATATTATTATCTGCGGTCCTGGTCTGAAAGATTCATCCTGGTCTCAACAGCTAACACACTTAGCAATCGAAATTGCAAACAAAGATCAACTCCCTTTGATTTTGGATGCAGGCAGTTTATTGTTTTTGCACAATCAAACAAAACTTCCTCAGGACCTGATCATAACACCTCATCCCGGAGAAGCTGCTAACCTGTTAGATTGTGAAGTGAATGATATCCAAAATAATAGAACGCATGCAGCAAAAAAACTACAAGAAAAATTTGGTGGCATAGTAGTCCTCAAAGGAAAAGAAACACTTATCACAGACAAAGATAATATGTTCCGCTGCATGAATGGTAACCCATTGCTATCTTCAGCAGGAACCGGGGATGTTTTAACAGGATTTATAGGCGGGCTAATTGCTCAAGGCATCTCTGCAATGAAAGCATGTAAATTTGCGGTGGCAGCACATGGTTATGCAGTAGATCAACTGAAAAGAGAAGGTCCTCTTAAAAATCGAGGCATTACAGCTTCTGATTTAATCTCTTTAATTTGCCAAAGTGTTTTTAATTTTGAATTGAATATGAATCATAATAATGAGCAGTAAATATCTTGATAATGAAGCTTCAACTTCTCAATTAGGCTATGAAATAGCTGAAGAAATTCAAAAAGATAATAATGATTTTGAGATTCATTTATATGGAGAACTTGGAACAGGCAAAACTTTTTTAACCAAAGCTGTTTTAAAAGCACTGGGTTATCATGAAATTGTAAAAAGTCCTACATATACTTTGTGTGAGGAATATGAAACATCAAAGTTTTTATGCTTGCATGCAGATCTTTATCGCTTGGAAAATACACAAGAAGTTGATGTTCTAGATCTCGATCGACTAGCAGATAGACGTAAAATTATAATTATTGAGTGGCCGAACCTAGTAGCATCTCGAAGAAATCCAAACTTAGAAATTCACCTAAAACATGAAGGTTCTGGAAGATCAGTTAAAGTTGAACAAAAAAAATGATGAAAAAATATTTTTTACCATTGATCTTTATTTTTTTTGTTTACTCTGAGACTGGAGAAGTTGAATTTCAAGATTTAATAAAGATTGATTCAAATCATTATGAAGTAAACTTTGTGCTTGAAAATACTGCTTTGATTTTATCTGAATCATCTAATGACCCTTTTGAGATACTGGTCACAATTAAGGATTCAACAATTGTAAATGACTTTAGTAGTATTCAAAATTATCCGATTAAGTCTGTTGAAGCCTATCAGGATCAAAATGATGTCAAGATAAAAATTTCACTTTATGAAGCAGCAAGATGGGCTAAGCCTCAACAGATTGTAGAGAATTCTAATTTAAGGCTATTCGTTCCTTTATTTTTTGGAAAAGATATTAAAACAATGCAAAGAGAGGTGATTGTTGCTATTGATGCTGGTCACGGAGGTAGAGATCCTGGAGCAATAAGCAGTGAATTAAATGTGATTGAAAAAGATATTACCTTCTTGATTGCAAGTGAGCTTGCTCGCACACTTCAAAATACTGAGGGGTATGTTCCCGTCTTAATTAGAGAAAGTGATGAATTTATATATTTAGATCAAAGATACCAAAAAAGCAGAAGAGCTGGTGCAGATATTTTTATATCCATTCATGCCGATGCTTTTGCTTTACCCTCAGTAAGTGGAGCCTCTGTCTATGTTTGGGCAGACAATCCCTCAAGTATTTCGGCAAAAAATCTTTCAAAAAAGGTTAGTCCTGTGCGTTTAGAAAAATATGATTTAAATGAGGACACTGCTATGTTGAAATATCCAGAGATGTATGCAGAAAAAAATAGACTGAGTTTATCCCTAGCCAAAAAAATCCTTCATCAACTAAAACTTGATCCAAATACGAAATTACATAAAAAATCTGTTGAATTTGCAGATTTTAGAGTTTTGAAATCGGTTGATATTCCTTCGATTTTCCTTGAATCCGGTTTTATATCTAATCCAATGGATGCAAAAAGATTGAAAGGTAAGCCTGGAAGAAGGATGCTTGCGAGATCATTATTTTTAGGGATAAATCAGTACTTTGCTGAAGTCCAAGATAAAAATCTTTTTATTTTTAATAAAGATAGCAACCTTACTTATCTAATCCAATCTGGAGATACTCTGTCTGAAATTGCAATTCGTTTTGGTGTTCCTGTAATGGATATCATCAACCTAAACATGATTCGAGATGAAGCAATATTTCCGGGTCAAAAGATTCAGATACCTCACCATCAATTTTATGAGATCAAGCCTGGAGATACCCTATCTGAAATTGCACTTGAATATAATTCTTCTTTGGAAGAAATCCAAAGTTTAAATAATTTAGTCAATACTCAAATCATTGTTGGTCAAATGATTAAACTACCCTCTAATTAACTGTAATCAGATGGGTTAAGGTCTATAGACCATTGGATTTTTTTATCCTCTATTGTTTTTCCGATTGCTGCATTGATTTTTGAAATAGTTTTATGCGTTTCAATAAGATCCTTATCTTTAATCAAAAGATAGTTTCTATAAAGATTTTTAATCTTATTCAATGGAGCTGGAAGAGGGCCGATGCAATGGGCATTTGTTGAAGCTTCTACACTTGAACGAATATCTCTTAGGAATGACATGCTGGCATTTAAATCTTTGGATTTTGTTCGTATTAAAGCAATCGATACATAAGGGGGTAACTTCAGACGTTTATATTCTCCTAATAAATATTTAGAAAATCTAAGATAGTTCCCTTCTTTGAGAGCATTTAAGTTTTTGTCATCAGGATAGTCAGTTTGAATGATAACTTTTGATGTTCCTGATCTACCAACTCTGCCGATCACTTGAATAAGCAATTGTGAGAGTTTTTCAATAGCATTGGGTTCATGACTAATAAGACCTTGATCGCAATTGAGAATAATCCCCAGCTCAACTTCAGAAAAGTCATGCCCTTTTGCAATCATTTGAGTGCCAACTAAAATCGCACTATTGGAATCTGATATCTTTTTTAAAACATCTTCTAAAGAGCCCTTTTTCTTAGTGGTATCGAGGTCAAATCTGATCAGTGGTGTTTCTTTAAACTCATTTTTTAATTCAGACTCAATTTGTTCAGTGCCAACACCATAGTAATGAAACTTGCCACTTGCACATTGTGGGCATTTTTTTGGAACTTCATACTTTTTTTGGCATTTATGGCATAACAAAATATTATCTTCTTTGTGAAAAACAAGTTTTACAGAACAATTTTTGCATAAGGCAGACCAAGAACATGCATTGCAAGATAACAAAGGAGCAAAGCCTCTTTGATTGAGAAATATTAAAACTTTTTTCCCTCTATCAATAGTTTTTTGAATAATAGGAAACAGGCTAATATCGATGCCAGCTTTTTTTGTTGCTGTCCTCGTATCATGCAGAATAAATGATGGGGGCAAATCACCATTAATCCTTGTGGGCATCGATAGAAACTTATAGTTTTTAGAATCCACCAACTCTAATGCTTGTAATGAGGGTGTGGCTGAGGATAAAACTATAGGGATATCCCTATCTTGAGCAATTTTAAGAGCAACATTCTTTGACGAGAAGCGAACTCCTTCATGCTGCTTAAATGATGGATCATGTTCTTCATCCAAAATAATTAGTCCAAGTTTTTGAAGAGGAAGAAATAACGATGACCGAGTACCAATTAGTATTCTTGTATTTCCAGATTTACAATCTTGCCAACACTCGAACCTTTCTTTATCAGTTCTTTTTGAATGGTAAAGACCAATATTACCTTTAAATCTTGATCGAAAACGTTCGTATATTTGAGGTGTAAGACTTATCTCAGGAACTAAAATCATAATTGAGGTATCTTGCTTAAGAAATTTTTCTGTCAATTGAAGGTAAACTTCTGTTTTACCTGAACTTGTAACACCATGCAGTATAGTTGGATCAAATCCCTTGGATTGCTGAATTTGAGAAATAACATTCTTCTGATCTGGGGTGAGATCATATGTTTTACTGCCTTTAATAACTTGAGTATTAGTCTCAGAATTAGCAATTTTCTCTAAGACAAAGTTTATCTTTCGTAATTTAGGAGGAAGAAAATTGTTAAAAACTTCACCAATAGAATGATGATAATAATTAGCAATCCAAATTAAAGTCTGAAAAGATTCATTATCAAATGTTGGCTCTTTATCCAAAATTTCTTTGATTTCTATAGTTTTGAAATTAGGCTTCGGACATGACTTGATAATAAATCCAACTAAATTTCTTCTATTAAAAGAAACTGCTACTCTTGAACCAGGTGCAATTTTTGTTGATGAATGATAAGTAAAAAGCTGTCTTAAAGGTGTGGGTAAAGCAACTGAATAATAAAAATTTTGCATCGTATATTGTAAAGATTTACTTATTTGGTATAGTTCACAACCTAAATTTAGATTTTATTATGAAACTAGCAAATCATCCTAATTTGATTAAAAAATGAAAAAAGGTATACATCCAGAATATAGAGAAGTTCTCTTCCATGACATAAGTGTAGACGAATATTATTTAGTAAGATCTACTATCCAAACGGACAAAACAAAAAAATGGGAAGATGGAAATACTTATCCTTATTTCACTTTAGAAATCTCATCTGCTTCGCACCCCTTCTATACAGGCAAACAAAAAATTGTTGATACCGGTGGTCGAGTACAAAAATTTGAAAAACGTTTTGGGAAAAAGTCATGAGTAAAGTCTGTCAAGTTACTGGAAAAGTCCCGCAAAGTGGAAACCATGTCTCCCATGCCAATAATAAAGTTAAAAGAAAATTTTATCCCAACTTGCATAAACATAAGTTTTGGGTTGAATCAGAAAATCGTTTCATAACTTTAAAAGTCTCTACCAAAGGCATGCGAATAATTGATAAAAAGGGGATTGATGAGGTCTTGAAAGATCTTCGTGCTAAAGGCACTAAAATTTAATTGTAACCTGCTTGTTGAGCTATAAAGACTGCTTGCTCTTGCAGCAATCCTAGTTTGTCTACTTGTATCAGATCTTCCTTAAAATTGCCCCACTCTTGCAAGATTGGATGTATGTCTACTCCAGGCACTACAGGGTATTCCATGTTCTCCCTTGCATACAGATTTTGCGCATATTCTGATGAGAGCCACTCCAAAAGTTTAATTGCTGATGTTTGATTTTTAGACCACTTGATTAATCCAGCACCAGATATGTTTACGTGAACTCCTCGATCATATTGGTTTGCCCAGAGCAATCTCAGATTTTCTGCTTCACCTTTTTCAACCAGTCTTGCCAAATAATAAGTATTGACGATAGTCATTCCACATGCTCCTGAGTTCACAGCTTTTAGTACATTAGTGTCACTAGTATAAACTTGACGCCCTTGGAGATTCTTTACCCATCCTCTTACAATTTCCGTTGTTTCCTCAATGCCTAAACTATCAATCATGCTTGCAATCAAAGATTGATTATAAACTTTTTTTGATGTCCTCAAGCATAGTCCTGGAAACTCCCAATCAAACAAAGGTGCAGCAAGATCTTCATAAGTTAATGAGGGATTACTACTCCCTTCAATAAATATGTCTTTATTTACAACTATTGTTCTTGCTCTTTTAGAAAAACCAAACCATAAATTATTTTCATCCTTCAAGTGCATGGGAATGCGAGAATCAAGTATTGCAGATTCCACTGGCTGAAAGATATTATTCATTGCTGCTTGCCAAAGCACTCCTGCATCTACTGTCATCAAAATATCTGCTTCGGTTGAAGATCCCTCAATGACAATTCTCTCCATAAGCTGTTGCGCATTTCCAGACAAAACGGTTACTTTTATACCGGTTTCTGCAGTAAATTTAGTTAATAAATCTTCAATTAATTGAGGTTGTCTCGAGGTAAATATGACAACTTCATTGTCCATATCTTCAACAGTGCATGAGGCTAGAAAAATTAATGTTAATAAAAAAAATCTGGGCACCATCATATTGTAATTAATTGTCATTCTCATCTAAATAGTTTATTCAAAAACTTATTAGGCCCTGAGGCTTGCTCAACAAAAAAGTTTTTAAGAAATTTTTTCTTGTTAACTTGTTTAAGCCCAAAATTTCTTAAAAATTTAGTATATAAATTCTTAGACTCGAATATGCTAACAAAAGCATTCATTGATTGAAGCATTATTTCATTTTGTAAATGTCTCTCTCTTGAGAAATTCTTCATCAAAATTTTTAATTTAGATGCATCAATAAAATCATCCTTATTGATTAATTGATAAAGCAGTGAGTCAATGTCTGCAAATCCTAAGTTTATGCCCTGCCCTGCTAGAGGATGAATTGCATGAGCAGCATCTCCAATCAATAAAGTGGAGTGATCAAAGTAATTTTGTGCATGATGAGCATATAGACTGTAACTTTGTAATCCACTCTTTGAAAGCAACTTTATATCAAAACTCAGTTTTTCTTCCATAGCAGGAAGAAATTTATCCACAAATTCTTCACCAGTTGCAAAATCTTTAATGAGGTTGTTAGGTATAGACCATACCATTGAACAAATGAACTTATTTCGGTTTTGAGATTTCCTAAATGGCATAAGTGCAAGTATGCCAAAGTCAGAGAAAATTTGATGAGCAGTCTGATCTGCTTGAGGACAAGATGATTCTACCAATCCAACTAGAGCAGTCTGCTCATACTCTCGTTTTCTAAGATTAAGGCCAGAGAATTTCAAAAGCTTTAAATTATTGCTTTCACATGAAATGATTAGTTTAGCTCTAATTAATTCATCTGAGGAAAGTTGGACTTCAATCGCATCATTCTTTTCATTGAGTTTTTGGATGGAGTTTTCAAAAAGAATTAAATCATGTGCCTTTTTCCTGAGTGAGGATAATAAATCTGCATGCGAGATAACGTAATTTAATTGTTTTAAATTAGCATCAATGCAGTCGAAAAGTATTTTTCCTGTCCCTTCAAAATCAAAAACTTTCATTTGCTGGACTGAGTGTTTTTCAACTAAGTTAAAAATTGTAGAGTCAAAATCAATAAGTAAATTCTTTGAAAAATTATTCAAAGTAACTGTTCTTGGAGACTCATGGATCTCACCAGAATTTTTTTCGACAATAAGAGTTTTATATCCTGATTCTTGAAGTTTTGCTCCAAGATAACAGCCAAGAATGCCACCACCAAAAATTAAAATATCAGTGTTATTAAATTCCTTCAAGATGAATTCATTAAAGATTCAATTTCGTTTGGGTCTGTTGGAACAGCTGATGTAAGGTTTTCATTATCATTTTTAGTAACTAAAATATCATCTTCAATCCTTATACCAATGCCATGCCATTTTGCATCAGCATTACTTTTATTATTGATATATATTCCAGGTTCAATGGTGGTAATCATCCCCTCTGAAAATTCTAAGTAATTATCATTCTGCATATATGGACCGACATCATGAACATCCATTCCCATCCAATGTCCAACTTTATGCATGTAATATTCTCTGAAAGCACCAATTTCAATTAATTCAGAAATTTCTCCATCAAGTATGCCTATATCAATTAATCCCTGCGTTATGATTTTCTCAGAAACTTTTTGAGGTTCAATTACAGAATTTCCGGGCCTTACAGCCTCAATAGACGCTTGCTGTGCAGCAAGCACAATCTCATAAACTGCTAATTGCTCTTTTGAAAACTTACCATTAATTGGATACGTTCTTGTAATGTCAGAGGCATACATATTAAATTCACACCCAGCATCAACTAGTATTAAGTCTCCATCATTTAACATACAGTTATTATCGTTGTAGTGCAGCACACATGCATTTACACCACCTGCAACAATCGGATTGTAAGCTGCATATCGTCCACCACGCTTTGCAAATTCATACATGTAATAGGCTTCAACATCTGATTCGTTAAGCCCTGGCTTTACAAATTGCATTGCTGCGGAGTGAGCTGAAGCAGAGATTGAGCAAGCTTGTCTGATAACTTCTATCTCTGCAAAAGCTTTTATTAATCTATTTGAACCTAATATAGAATTTGCATCTGCAATATCAATTTTGCCAGAATGTCGATCTTGATTATTGGCAGCATGTGTCCAATCAACAACTTTCTTATCAAAACCATCATTATTCCCAAAAGGATAATAGACTTTATTTTTGTTCAGCAGGAATTCTGGCAATATGGTATCAATCTGATCATTATCAAAAGCTTTGTCGAATCCATAATCTTTCTTAGCTCCTTCAGGTCCTGCTCGATAACCATCCCAAATTTCTTTTACTTTGTCTTTCTTTGGAACAAAAATAATAGATTCGATTTTATTTTTATCTTTACGAATCATCAGTGTAGAATCTGGCTCATTGAATCCTGATAAATAGTAAAAATTACTATCTTGCCGAAAAGGAAAATGCGTATCTTGACTTCGTAAACGCAGACATGCACCTGGAATAATCAAAACACTATTATCAGGAAGAGAACTTATTAACTTTTCTTGTCTTTTTCTATACATACCAATCATTATATCTTAAATGCTTACTTGTCAGTTTTAGGTTTTATATTCATAATTAAAGTCATGAATAATACCGAGGCTTTTGAAAAACTCAACCAAAAAATTAATTCTCTTATCCAAAAGTATTCAGACCAAAAAGGTATTATTGATTTATATATCAAAAAAGAAAGGGAGTGGAAATCCAATAAAGCAGATAATCTTCGAAGAATTAAAGATTTAGAAAATAGTCTCAAAAAATTAAAACAAGATCCTCATGAGTGATATCGAAAAAGTTTCCTTGAGGGTTTTTGGGAGAGACATAACTCTTGCATGTCCAGCAGATGAAAAGCAACAGCTTTTAGCTGCAGCTGAATTATTAAATTCAGAACTAAGCAACATCAAAGATAAAGAAAATGGATTAATTTTAGCTGGATTAAGTCTAGCCAATAACCAGTTAGTGAATGATGAAAGTAATGACATCCCATCAACAGAAGAAGTTCTGAGCTTAATTGAAAAAATTGATCGTGCTTTACAAACTTAGTTCGACTTTCTAAGTAATTATCTTATACTATCGAGTATTCTGGTTCATTCGTTAATATGTAAGTTATTTTTGAACCTATAATTAAACTGAAGGTGATTTTCCTCTGTTAATGTTGTGCATTATCTACAAAGAGAAGCCTGATTTAACATGATATTCACCACCTGGACATCGGGTTCAGGGATTACATATGACGGTGAATTGGTTCATGCCTCCGAGCATAAATGTGAAAAACAAATTACGTATATCACTCATTGAGCGGAGGCAAGCTCTTTCTCCCGATGAAGTTATTGATTGCTCAAACAAAGTCAATGAATTTTGTTTTAATTTTCTTGAATTAAACCACCATAAAAATATTCTTACATATCTTCAAATTAACAACGAAATCAATACTGAAAAACTGATCGTATCTATGCTTAAAAAGGGTTTAAATATATTTCTTGCAAAGCAAGAAGTTGGGAATGTTAATCAGGTCTTCATAAAGAAAGTGAAAAAAGATAATTCTGAAGCCAAGTCTTTTGTTGTTGAAAATACACATTATGCTATGAGCCTGAATTACTTTGATCTTGTAATTTTGCCTCTTGTTGGTGTTGATTCAAAAGGTTACAGATTAGGGTTTGGTAATGGCTACTTCGACAAACTCCTTTGTAATTTTAAAAATAATAATCCAAAAAAAACTATAATAGGGTTAGGTTATGCTTTTCAATTAACTTCAGAAAACTTTGCAGAAAATCATGACTTAAAATTTGATACAGTCTTTACTGAATTGGGAGGTCAGCATTTTTAAGAAACTATTTTTATTAGCCTTTATAGGACCCCTTTCCTCCATGGTGATTGATGGGAATCTTGATGAAAAGGAGTGGCAAAAAGCTACTGTTTTAGAAGAGTTTACAACTATTGTTCCTTTTAATTTTGAAGACCCTAAGCTCAAAACAACAGTTAAAATTTTTAGTAATGCTGAAGGAATTTATGTTGGATTTATAAATGAACAAGATCAACAAACAATTCGTCAAAAGAATCACATTAGAGATAACTGGGATGATAGAGGAGATAAAAATGGTGTAACTATCGATTTTGATGGGAATAGCAAAGTTGCATACGGATTTACTGTATCTTTGGGTGGCTCCATTTCAGATGCTACCTATCGAAGTGGGAACAGAGAGAATACAGATTGGGATGGGGATTGGTTGAGTGCTACCAGTCGAAATAACGATTTTTGGACTACTGAAATCTTTATCCCATGGAGTATTGCACCTATGCAGTCGGTTGAAAGTGATAGAAGGAAGATTGGATTTATCGCATGGAGGTGGTATGCACAAGAACAGAGTTCTTTTGCCACTGCCAAAACAAACTATATGAGAAATACTTTTATTTATGATTTACCATCACTAGAAATCGATAATTATTCAGTAAGAAAAAATAGTTTTTTTCCTTACATAACATTGTCTGAGGACTTTGCTGCTAAACAAAAAATTGAGAAAGTTGGTGTTGATATTTTTTTAAACAGAGGTGATGGGAATCAAACCAACTTAGCAATAAACCCTGATTTTGGTCAGGTTGAAACTGATGAAGTAGTTATTAACTTTAGTGCTATTGAGACTTTCTTTTCTGAAAAACGTGCATTCTTTACAGAGAATCAAACTTTATTTGAAGTAAGAGGAGGCAGAGATGATTTTTATGTTATTAATACTCGAAGAATTGGTTCCAAACCAACTTATCAATGTGAAAGCACTTATGATGAAGACTTATGTAATAGCTCGCAACAAGAATATAGTGAATTGGATTTAGCACTCCGACATACATCGCAACAGAAAAATTTTGATTACGGGTTTTTAAGTGCTAGTGAAAGTGACTCACCTTTTACAAAAGGTAGAGACTTTTATGCGTTCCGAATTAGATCAAACAACCCTGTAAATAAAGTTGGACTATTATCAACCCGAACAGTTAACAATTTCGTTGGTAATGAAGCTGATGTCATTGCTCTTGATATTGAAAATACAGCAATAAATAAAACAAAAATTTCAGGTGCAATTCTCAATTCAAAAACTGCAAATGGTTCAGGTAACGGTCTTCGATTCGATATTAAATATTTCCCTAAAATTGAGTATGAAAATACATTTGGTTTCCAATATTTTGATAAAAAGCTCGATCTAAATGATATGGGATATCTGCAAAGAAATGATGAAATAAAAGCTTACAATAGATTTGAGTTTGATAGGAATTCCTTTCCTATTGAGTCCCTCTTCAAGAGCAGACAATCGCACATTAGTATTTTTCAATCCATGACAACAGATGGCAAAAAATCACCAAGGGGTTTATGGACTAGAACTGAGTTGTGGTTAAAATCAAATGCAAGTATTGAAGTATCAATGTCGATTAAAAATGAAGGGAAAAATTCCACATTTACTAGGAAGAATGAAGTTGCTCCATACATAAATGTAATGAATGAAAAGACTATAAATCTTGATTTTGATTCCCCCCGCTATAAAAAATGGTCTTTTGGTGGAGATATCGGATATTCAAGAACTGGAGCATATCCAACTTGGGACTCTGATGGCAATAAACGAAACACATACCGATTTGGAGTAAGTTATTTTCCTAATGAAGAATTCCAGTTATATCTGGGTTCAAAAAAGATTAAAGAGCAAGAATGGCTCAAATGGGTTGAGACTAACAGGTTGGGAGCTTTTACAAAATCACAAAGAAATTTAGATTTTACAATGACCTTTTTGAGAGGTAATAAACATGAATTAAGGTTAAAAAATCAAATAATCATGATAAAAGCAAATAACCCTATTTCTCTTGAAGCACAAAATACTGGAGAGATCTTTGTTTCTGATTTTGAATTACAACCATTTAGCTTATCTGAAAATTCTTTACAAATTAGGTACAGATATGAGTTTGCCCCACTGTCCTACTTTTACTTAGTTTACACACGTGCAGATAGTTTTTTTACAAATGATGATCTTAGTAATTTTGATAGTTTACTAGAGTCTTCCTGGAAAAATCCTGGGAATGAAATACTGACTGCAAAAATTCGTTTGAAATTCTAGTTATTTTAAATATTGCTTATAGGCAATGTTATTTGTTTCTTCTGAGAAGTTATAGCCGGTTTTGTGTAAATGTTTTAAAAGTTTTTTGTTATTTGCAGAGTTATCCTCTATTCCAACGAGAACTTTACCAAATGCTGATCCTAAATTTCGATAATGAAAAAGTGAGATGTTCCATTTATTTCCAAGACTCTCAAGGAAATCTAGGAGTGCTCCAGGTCGTTCAGGAAATTCCCCTCTGAATAGTCTTTCATTATTTGTTGAAATCTTGCGACCTCCAACCATGTATCTCAAATGATCATTTGAAATATCATTTTTAGTTAGATCTTTAAAATTAAATTTTTTCGAAGTAAGCCTTTCTTTCAAACCAGTAAATGTCTTTAAATCTTTAATCTTTATCCCAACTAAAACTTGAGCTATTGTGCTATCTGACATCCTATAATTGAATTCTGTAATTTGAGACTTTCCAAAAATCTTACAAAGTCTGAGAAAGCTCCCACTTTTTTCAGGAATCTGTATGCTTAAAATTTTTTCGGACTCCTCACCAAGTTCTGACCTTTCAGCAATATAACTTATCCTGTCAAAATTTAGATTAGCTCCACTGCTTATTGCTAATAAGTTTTTCTTCTTTGTCCTTACAGCATATTTTTTTAGTCCTGCAACTGCAACTGCACCAGCAGGCTCGGATAAAACCCTTGTATCCTCAAAAATATCTTTCACTCCTGCACAAACTTCATCTATGGAAACTGTTATGACCTCATCTACACACTCTTTTATAACTTCAAGATTGTGCTTCCCAACCTGTGCTACAGCTACACCATCTGCAAATATACCAATGCTTTTTAATCTAACTCTCTTTCCTGCTTGCATTGCTGCAGCTAGGCAAGCTGAATCATCAACCTCAACTCCAAATATTTTTGTTTTTTTATTTTTTTGTGAAATCCATGCAGAAATACCCGCAAGTAGTCCACCTCCACCCACTGGAACGAAAATTGCATCAAAATCCATTCCTGAATCTAGAATTTCTTTGCCTACCGTGCCCTGGCCTGCAATTGTGTATGGGTCATCGAAGGGATCAATAAAGGTTCTATTCTCCTTTTTGCATAGTTTCTTTGCATGAGCTAGTGCTTGATCGTAATTATCTCCATGTAAAATTACGCTTGCTTTAAAACCTTTTACAGCTTTAATTTTTATCTCAGGAGTTGTCTCGGGCATAACGATTAAGCATTTTATTTTCAATTTCTGGCAAGCACTTGCTACACCTTGGGCATGATTACCTGCAGAAGCTGCTATAACTCCTTTTTCCTTTTCAGTATTATTTAAATGCTTTATTTTGTTGTAGGACCCTCTATTTTTGAAAGAAAATATTGGCTGCAAATCTTCTCTTTTCAAACAAACTTTGTTCCCAGTTTTTTTTGAAAGATTTATGGCTTCTGTAATCGGTGTCACCGAAGCAACTTCATACACGAAAGACTTTTCAATCAAAGAAATATATTTCTTTGATTTTGTGAAGTGTTTAGATTTATTGTTTTTAATTCTCAATGTATATCTCCGGAGAATACAGTATTATAAACTCATGAGCGAAGCAAAGATAAGAGCATCTCAAAAAGCTTTGGACTTTATTTTGCCAAAAATAACTCAGCAGACAGTGCTTGGTATTGGAACTGGGTCCACAGTTAATTGTTTTATCGAACTCTTGGCAACTCATAAAAATACATTTAAGGGAGTTGTTTCGAGTTCCAAAGCTAGTTCAGATTTGATCGCAAATTATGATATTGAAGAATTTGAGTTAAATGATGTTAACTCAGTCTCTTTTTATATAGATGGAGCAGATGAGGTCTCCATGGAAAAAGATTTAATTAAAGGTGGTGGTGGAGCACATACAAGGGAAAAGATTGTTGCAGCTGCATCCGAATCATTTATTTGTATTGCTGATCAATCAAAATTTGTAGATCAGTTGGGTCAATTTCCACTTCCAATCGAGGTAGCAAAAGTTGCAAGAAGTTATGTTTCAAGACGTATTGTTGGTATGGGAGGTTTGCCAGAGTTTAGGCAAAATTTCATAACAGATCTTGGGAATCAAATAATTGATGTCAGAGAATTAGATATTAGTAACCCAAAAGAATTAGAAATTAAAATTAATGCAATACCGGGAGTAATAGATAATGGAATATTTTCTATTAACAAACCTAATGAGATATTTTCTGATTAGTTTATAAAAGTTCTAGAATTGCTTCGGTAAGTTCGTTTGATTCTGGTAAAACTTTTGAGTTAAACAACTTAACAGATTTACCATCTTTAGAAATCAAATATTTATTAAAATTCCAGGTTGGTTCACTACCTGTTAGATATGATAGTTTCTTGTAAAATGGATGAGCATTTTTTCCTTTAACAGGCACAGTCGAGTACATTGGAAATGAAACATCAAAATTGGTTTCACAAAATTCAGCAATCTGAGATTCATCGGAAAACTCTTGACTAAAAAAATCACGTGACGGAACTCCAATAACAACAAACTCTTGATCCTTGAATCTTTCGTAAAGGCTTTGTAGTCCTTGATATTGTCCAGTATAGCCACATTTGCTGGCAACATTCACAACAAGCATTACTTTACCTTCATATTTACACAGATTTTCTTTCACAGTGGAGTCAAGCAATCTCATTTCTTCATTCAAAAGATTGTCGCAGGCAAATGAGCCAATGGAAGTAAATGTAACAAGTACAAGTAATAGATTTTTCATCGAAAGAATTATACAGGCGTTATCGCAGCAACAGAAGCAACAAAAATTGTTATCAAAAATAGTAACTCTAATTTGTCTTTCATATTTTTTCCTAATAAAAATGGAGGGTTTGCACCCTCCACAACATTCAGAGGTTTGGTCAGCAGAATAAGGGGGAGAAGTGCTGACATCTATTATTATGCATATTTATAATACATTATCAATACTTTTTATAAAATATTATATGTTTTTTTGGGTATAATAAAATTAAGTCAAATTTGGAGATTATTTTGAAAGGACAATGTTTATATTCGGTAAAGGATGGTTTTGCCATTCTTGAGGTAGATAACCCACCTGTCAACCCGCTTAGTGAAGGTGTTCGAGTAGGCATTGTTGACTGTCTGGAAAAAGCTCAAGCAGATAGTAATATCCACGGAATAATTTTAACCGGAAAAGGGAGATCCTTTATTGCTGGCGCAGATATTAGTGAGTTTGGCAAACCCCCTAACGAAGAAATACCAACTATTCATGCAGTTCTGGAAAAACTAGAATCCTCAGAAAAACCTGTAGTAGCAGCCATCAATGGCTCTGCCTTGGGCGGAGGTTTAGAGACAGCTTTGTGCTGCAACTATAGAGTATCTTCTTCAAAGGGATTTGTCGGTCTTCCTGAAGTGAATCTTGGTCTACTTCCTGGTGCTGGTGGCACTCAACGACTTCCAAGGATAATAGGTCCTTCAGAAGCTTTAAAAATGATGTTGACCGGAAAACATGTACCAGCAAAAAAAGCAGAAGAAATGGGGATTATAGATAAAATCACAGATGCCGATGTAATCGAAGAGTCAATAAAATTTTTACATGATAAGAAAAATGATCCTCTTCCTAAAGTAAGAGACTTAAATTCTAAGTTGAATGATGTTAGTGGTGATGAAAAGGTGATAGTAGAAGCACGAGCATTGGCAGCAAAAATCAGAAAAGGACAATTTGCACCCAATAAAATAATCCAATGTGTAGATGCTGCCATTAATGCAGATTCATTCGATGAAGGAATGAAAAAAGAACAAGAATTTTTTATTGAATGCCTTCTCAATCCTCAGCGAGAAGCTATGATTCATATTTTCTTTAGTGAAAGAGCAGCTTCAAAAATTCAGGATGTGCCGAAAGAAACAGAAATAATGCCAATTAAGAAGGCAGCAATTATAGGATCGGGAACTATGGGTGGCGGAATTGCAATGTGTTTTGCAAATGCAGGTATTCCTGTTCATATTATTGATCAAGATGAAAATAACCTAGAGAGAGGAGTTGCTGTTATAAAAGATAACTATGACTTCATGATGAATAAAGGGAGAATCGATGAAAATCAAAAAGATGCAGTTATGGGACTTATAACGTCTGGATTGGAATATGATGAAATTGCAGATGCAGACATTGTCATTGAGGCTGTGTATGAAAACCTTGATTTGAAAAAAGAAATTTTCAAAAAATTAGATGAAGTTGTTAAAAAGGATGCAATATTAGCTTCTAATACATCTGGATTAGATATTGATGCCCTAGCAAAAGTAACTAATAGGCCAGAGATGGTAGTGGGTACTCACTTTTTTAGTCCTGCAAACATAATGAGATTACTTGAAGTAGTTAGAGCTGAAAAAACATCTGATCAAGTTTTAGCAACGATTATGAGTGTAGGTAAAAAACTTAAAAAAGCGCCTGTTGTATCATTAAATGCTCCGGGCTTTATCGGTAACCGGATGCTATTTGGTTACACCACTCAAGCAAATAAGTTATTGCTTGAAGGTGCGTTGCCTCACCAAATAGATTCAGCACTTGAGAACTTTGGGATGAGCATGGGGCCATTTAGAATGATGGATTTAGTTGGCCTTGATTTAGGCTGGAGAGCAAGAAAATTAAGCAAAACAAATCCTCCAGTAACAGCACTCATAAATGATGCACTTTGTGAGCAAGACAGATTTGGTCAAAAAACCAATAAAGGCTTTTATAACTATAAAGAGGGTTCAAGGGCTCCACATCCAGCACCTGAAAATGAAAAACTATATGAAAAAGTATCAGAAGATAATGGTTATAAAAGAAGAGAAATATCAGATACCGAAATAGTTGATAGGTGCATACTTGCATTAGTTAACGAAGGTGCAAAAATTTTACAAGAGGGTGTATCGCAAAGATCTGGAGATATGGATGTAGTTTATATCAATGGTTATGGCTTTCCAATTTGGAGAGGTGGACCAATGCAATACGCAAATATGGAAGGATTAGAAAAAGTTTCAAATAAAATAGATGAATTTGCAAAAAATGATCCTGACTTTTGGAGTAAAGCTGAAATTATTGAGCAACTATCAAAAGAAAATGGTAGATTTGGAGAAGCTCCCACGAAAGAAGAAAGGAAAGAAAAACTTTCATTCAACCAAACTTCAGTAGCAAAAAACTTTTAAGTTCACAGAACTATATTGACTTTTGTCCCTTTATTAACCAATTTAAATAATTCTATCACATCGTCATTGAACATTCTGATACAGCCGTGGGATGCTTTTGATCCTATAAGTCCCTCTTCTGCTGTGCCATGGATATAAATGAAACGATTAAATGAGTCAACATTACCTCCTTTATTGTACCCATGATCAATCCCCTCTAGCCACATAATTCTAGAAGTGATAACATCATCAGCAATGTCTTTTTTTTCTTTTATAATGCTAGCTATTCTTCCCGTATTAACTCTTTCCTTGAAAATTGTTCCAATATCAGCATTCTCTCCTATTTTTTTGGCTATAATATGATTTCCTAGGGGTGTTTTAAAAGAATTCTCAACTTGACCCTCACCTAAGAATGATGATGATATTGAATAACTTTTTATAACGGTACTATCATTCTTTTTTAGATATAATCTTTGTTCAGAGATATCAATTAAAATTGAATATGAAAAGACTGGCTGGCAATATAATATAAGAAATATAGAAAAAAACTTAATTACTTTCATAAATTCTTTTAATTGTATCAAAATTTATAATTAAGCAGAAAAACATTACTATAAATACAATATAATAACCAAAAAGATTATAAAAGCTGCGCTCTGTTCCTGTGTACGCATAAGAATTTAAAACAGTACTTTCACCTTTTTCAATTTTATCAACAATTGTTCCTTTATTAGATATAACAGCTGATATTCCATCGTTGGTTGCTCTAAGTATAAAAATTTTATTTTCATTTGCTCGAGTTTTTAAAATTTCTAAATGTTGATATGGCCCTATTGAATTGCCAAACCATGAATCATTAGAAGCATTAATTACAAATAAGGAACTTTTGTCAATATTCTTTCTAAATAAATTCTCAAAACTTATATCAAAGCATATAAATGGGCTAAAAATGTAATCTCCAACCTTTAAACTTGTAATGTTATTTTTTCCTGGTCTTACCTGGGACATAGGAAGATCAAAAAAATCTATTAGTCCCCTTAGGATTCTTTCAAAAGGGATATATTCACCAAAAGGGACAAGTTTTACCTTGTTGTAAAGGTTATTGTCCGATGTAGAAAGAATTGAATTATGTAGATTGTCACCACTGTATGTCCAAGTTCCAGTAACTAAGGGTTTTTTTAGTTGTTTTATTATGTTTAAAAATCTTAAGTCTGAATTAGGATAAGGCAAAGGGGCTTCAGGCCAAACAATAAATTCTGAGTTACTTGGAACACTTTTACTTAAATTGATCAGTGTCTCCTCAACTGACAATAAATGTTTTGGATCATATTTAGTGAAAGGGTCTGTAGAAGGTTGAACCAAAGAAAAATTTACTTTAGTTAAATTTTCATTATCTATTTTCGTATAATAATTATTTTGAAACATAGTTCCAAAGAGAATTAAAACAATCAATGAGTAGATATTGATTTTTATATATCTAATAAAAATAAAGCATAAAAAATAAAACAAAAACGAAGCTCCAGTTGTTCCAATAACTGGTAGTAAAAAACTTAAAATGGATTCATTAAAAATAATTCCTGGTCTTAGCCAAGGAAAACCACCAAGAAAAAAATTTCTACCTAATTCAATTAAAGTAAGAACTGATATAAACAAAAGTAATGCTTTAAAAGGATATTTCTTTTTATAAAATTTTAGAAGTAAAAAGGGTGAAAAGTAGAACACAAAACAAGCACAGCATAATAATAAAAATAAAATAATAGAAACGGCAAAACCTGTATTTCCATAATAGTAAATACTCACTATTATCCATGAAGTTCCAATCAACCAGTGGCCTATAAACCAAGAGATTAAGGTTGAGATTTTAGTTTTGAAACTTATGTTTTTTTCTTGGTAAGTAAGTTTATAAAATAAATAACCGTAACTTAAAAATAATAAAAATTTTATGCCAAACGGTTCAAAAGCTAGAATACCAATAAGTCCAAATAAAAAAGGGAGAAAAATATTATCTTTCTTAATTTTTGAGATTAATTCCAATTTTTTTAATTTTTCTTTTATCTGCAGCAGTGACAACTAATTCAATTTCTCCAATATGTACAATATTCCCAACTTTGGGAAGTGCATCGAGTTTTTTAGTAATTAAACCGCCTAAAGTTTCAACACCACTCTCGTTCAAATCAAGTCCGAATTTTCTTTCAAATTCATCTATCTCAATTCTTGCATCGGCTATATATTCTGTCTCTGAAACTTGAACTAAATCATTTTCATCAATGTCATGCTCATCTTCAATCTCTCCAACCAACTCCTCTAAAATATCTTCAATTGTTACTAAGCCACAAATCTCACCATATTCATCAATTACAACTGCTAAATGTGATTTGTCTCTTTTAAAATCATCCAATAAAGAATCAGCTTTTTTAGTTTCAGGAACAACTTTTGCCTCTCTTAGTAAATCTTTAATCTCAATTTGTTTATCTTTTCTTAAGATAGGAAGTAAATCCTTTGCAAGTAATAAACCTTCAACCGATTTCTTTTCTAAATTTAAAACTGGATATCTTGAATGCCCAGACTGAATAACCTGGTCTAGTAACTCTTGGGGGTCACTATTTATATCAAGTGTAACCATTTCTACCCTTGGAACCATTATTTCTTTGATTGTTATAGACCTCAAATGAATTGCCTTTTCTGCAATTGAAAATGCAAAATCATCAATAATGTCCGAAGATAAAGAGTTTTCCAAGACTTCAGAAACATCCTCTAAGTTTCTAGGTCTTAAAAATAAAGTATTTCTAAAAAAACTTCTGATTCTTTTTAACAAAGATGGGGAATCATCTCTATTATTTTCTTGGTTATTATTCATTTAATAATATATGGATTTTGAATATTGAATTTTTTTAGGTAGTTTATTTCTGTGTCTTCCATTATCAGTCTATCCTTATCAACTTTATGGTCAAGTCCCAAGATATGCAAAATACCATGCACCAATAAATGACAAAGATGATCATTTTTAGTCTTGAGCTGTTGCTTTGCCTCTTTGGCAACTAATGGATAACAAATAGCTAAATCTCCCAGTTCTTTAGTTTGAAAAATATGATTTTCATTTGGGCTCTCAAACGCAAGAACATTTGTGGCATCATCTATGTTTCGAAAATTTTTGTTAAGTTTTGTCATCTCTTGTTCACAACATATCATCAAGTTTATTTCACTTTTAGATTTAGACTCACTCTCTAAAACATAATTCACTATATGATCTAATTTTGATTCTATTTCCTTGTCGAGATAGTTATTAGGATCTGAAATATTTAAGGTCAACTCTTATTCTCTCCTTGTCTATCATAAGCATCTACTATTTTTTTTACTAATGGATGCCTGATAACATCTCTAGAACTAAATAAAGTAAAACCAATTCCTTCAGTTCCCTTAAGAATTTCTAGGGCATCTCTAAGTCCTGAATGGTTCCTATTTGGTAAATCAATTTGTGTAAGGTCACCATTTATAACTGCAAATGAATTAAAGCCCATTCTTGTTAGAAACATTTTCATTTGTTCTTTTGTTGTATTTTGCCCCTCATCCATAATGATAAATGAATTACTTAGGGTCCTTCCTCTCATATATGCTAGAGGAGCAATCTCAATAATTTCTCTATCCATCAACCTTTCAGCTTTATCAAAGCCAAGCATTGCATACATAGCATCATAAAGTGGTCTCAAATATGGATCGACCTTTTGAGACAAATCACCTGGAAGGAAACCCAGTTTTTCTCCAGCCTCAACTGCAGGTCTTATCAAAATGATCTTTTCTACTTTCTTATTAAGTAAATAGTCAATAGCTTGAGCCATCGCAAGGTATGTTTTACCTGTTCCTGCTGGACCAATGCCAAAGTTTATTTCATAGTTACTCATATTTTCAAGATAAACTTTTTGATTCTTAGTCCTTGGTTTTATGACTTTTCTTGGGGTTTTTATTTGGTTTGTATCGTCAGATTGATCTTCTTGCAAACAAAGATGCAATATTTCTTGGGTTATTTCTAATCCCTTCCCAGCTTCTGTGTAAAGTTTTTGAAGTGCATCATAAGCTTTTTCCACATTGGAACCGTCTCCCTGAATGGAAAGATTGTTACCATTTTGAAAAATTTGGACATTTAGTTTTTTTTCAATAAATTTTAAATTTCCATTAAGCTCACCCACAAATCGAACCATTACATTCGCATCTGGGGGGTTTAAGGATAACTTTGAAGGAGAAGTGTCTTGTCTAGACATTAATAACTTTTGACATTAATTTTGTAATGCTCCTCTTAAACAATTTGGTAATGCGTCAACTATGTGAATATTTGTAATCTGTTTTATCAAACTAGTATCTGTTGAAGAAAAGTTTACAACCTTATTACAAATAGTTCTAGCCTGAAGTTGACCAGGATCTCTTTTTGAAACACCCATTACCAAGCACTCTTGATTGGTGCCGACCATTTTTCTACTGTAATCAAAGGCAAGCTGACTGAGACGATTTTGTAAAATATTGAGTCTCTCTTTTTTTATATCATGATCTATTTCATCTTGCATTTCAGCTGCAGGAGTATTAGGTCTAGGACTGTAAATAAAACTGAAGGACTCATCGAACTTAACCTGATTAATCAGGTTCATTGTTTGTTCAAAATCATGATCTGTCTCTCCAGGGAATCCAACAATGAAGTCTGACGAAAAGCGCATGTCAGGTCTTACATCTAAGATCCTTTCCACAAGATTCATATATTTTTCTGCACTATAGCGCCTCCGCATTAATTTTAAAATTCTATCAGAGCCACTTTGAACTGGAAGATGTACATGACTAACAAGTTCAGGTACTTTGCCATAAACATCAACTAAATCATCTTTAAATTCATGGGGGTGACTTGTTGTAAATCTAATTCTTTTAATATTCTCAACTTTACCAGTTAATTCTATAAGTCTTGCGAGTGAAGATTTTTCTCCTCTAAAGGTTCCCTTAAAATTATTAACATTCTGGCCTAAAAAATGAATTTCTCTGACACCTTGATCTGCCAATGCTGATACTTCATTAAGAATATCTTCTACACTTCGAGAAACTTCATGCCCGCGGGTATGAGGAACCACACAAAACGAACAATATTTATTACATCCTTCAATAATTGAAACAAACGCAGATGCTTCTGAAGTCTCAGGAGAGGGCATTGATTCAAACTTTTCTAGTTTTGGAAATGAGATATCAACTTGGGAAGATAAAGTCTGATCTTCTTTTTTGTAAAGAGATGGCAATTTATGAAGTGTTTGAGGTCCAAAAACAATATCTACTGCTGGTGCACGTTTAATAATATTTTCACCCTCTTGTGAGGCTACGCATCCACCAATTGCAATTTTTATATCCGGTTTTACATCTTTTATTTTTCTCCATCTGCCAATTTGATGAAAGACTTTTTCTTGTGCTTTTTCTCTGATAGAGCAAGTGTTTAATACAAGAAGATCTGCATCTTTTTCATTATCTACTAATACAAAGTCTTCTTCTGTTTGCATTAAATCGGCAATTTTATCAGAATCATATTCATTCATCTGACAGCCATGTGTCTTTATAAATAATTTTTTAGCCATAGTATATTTTAAGGGGTTTATTATAAACTTAAGAAAATAAATAGCATTAGATGAAAAAAGAAAAAGTTTATAAAATTTTATTTATCCAATTGGGTGAAGTTTATGAAATTTTTGCAAAAAATATCTACCAAAGTGATATGTATGCCTTCTTGGAAGTTGAAGAATTTATCTTTGGTAGTGATGACCAACTAGTAGTTGATCCTAGTTCAGAGAAACTTAAGAATGAATTCAAAAAAGTGAAAAAAAGTTTTATCCCAATAGCTTCAATTCAACGGATTGATGAAGTTGATAAACATGGAGAAGCTAAAATCAAAAAAGGTTTGACCGAAGTGAAGCCTTTTCCTCTCAACATTCAACCAACAAAAAAGAGTGACTAATTTTTTACTTCTTTTGCTTTGATGTTTCAGAGCTTGAGACTAATTTCTTTCTTATTGCTCTTACGTCATTTGCCATGGCAATAAAAATCACACAAAGGTAAATTGTTATGACTATAGATAAAATAAGCAGAAATAATTTAAATATTCCCATGGTTTTATTTTATATAAAATAACCAGCCGAAGAAAATCTAAATATTATTCCTTAAAAATAAGGTTCTTGTAATGCTTTAACTCATTGATTGAGTCTTTAATGTCATCAAGGGCACGGTGGTTGCTGCTCTTACTAAAAGATTGAGCCTGATTCATCCACCTTACAACCAATTCTTTTACAGATGAAACATCTATGTGCCTATAATGAAAATAAGCCTCCAGCTCAGGCATGTATTCAATCAAAAACCTTCTGTCATGAGAAACAGTATTTCCACACATTGGAGATTTTCCTCTTCCAACATATTTGGAAATAAATTCAAGAGTTTCAATTTCTGCTTCTCTTGTGCTTACAACACTTTGAAGAACAGAGTCTAACAGTCCTGACGAAGTATGTTGCGTGGTATTCCACTCGTCCATGCCATCTAAGAACTTTTTGTCTTGTTTTATTGCGATGTTTGGCCCTTCATCGAGAATATTTAAGTTTGAATCGGTAACAATTGTAGCAATTTCAATAATCCTTTCTTCTTTAGGATTTAATCCGGTCATTTCCAGATCAATCCAGACAAGATTTTTATTTGACTTCTTAACTTTCATAACTTTGTAAATTAATCACTATAGTGTATTTTGTGCTCTATATGGAAAAAGTTCAAACTGCTAGAGTGATTGAATTTTACTCAAACTCATGCATGGTTAGGTTAGGAGATATGAATATCCCTTGTCTTACTCCAAAAAAACTAGATATTGTAGTTGGTGACGAAGTAGAAATTGATGTAATAAATGATAGTTCTGAAATCAAAGGTAAAATTGTCAAAAGACATAAGAGACGATCTGCCCTTAAAAGGTTTTTAAAAGGATCTGTAAAAACTTATGCGGCTAACTTAACTCATATTGGCATTATTTGCTCTCCAATACCAGAAACACCAAGAAGGTTCATCGATAAATGGCTTGTCCTAGCTAATGCTTCAAATTTATCTGCTTTTATCGTAGCAAACAAATCTGATCAAACTTATTCCAAAGATTACTCAGGCAAACTTGATTTGTATGAAACATTAGGGGTAAACATAGTTGAGATTTCAGCAAAAGAGGGAGGTGGTATTGAAAAGTTAAAAAATTTCATTGCCATGAAAAGTACTATTTTTGTAGGTAAATCTGGAGCAGGTAAATCAACAATAACCTCAAAGCTAACAGGTAAAAGTTTAAAAACACAATCTTTAAAAAAATCTAGGGGTCTTCATACAACCTCAATTTCTTCCTTATATTCAGTTGAAAAAAATATTGAAATAATAGATTCTCCGGGAACTCGAGATCTTGATATATCAAACATAAAGAAAATAGATATTCTTTCAGCGTTTTGGGAGATAAACGAAGCCTCTAAAAACTGCAAATTTTCTGATTGTAAACACATTGATGAAAAAAATTGTGCAGTTCAATTAGGTTTGAAAACAAATAAAATTGCTACAAGCAGATACAATAATTTTTTAGATTTTATAAATAATGAATAAGAAAACACATTTTGGTTTTGAAAGTATTTCTAGTGATGAAAAAAAAGGGCGTGTAAATTCTGTTTTTTCTTCCGTTGCCACTAACTATGACATCATGAATGATGTCATGTCATTTGGACTGCATAGAATGTGGAAAAAGATTTTAATTGAACTAGCAGGTATTCAAGAGCATAGTCAAATCCTAGATCTAGCTGGAGGAACTGGAGATATAGCAAAAGAAATTCTTAGTAATTTTCCTAATGCCACAGTTACCATCGGAGATATTAATTATGAAATGTTGAGTGAAGGGAAAAAAAGGTCGGTAAATGAAAATTTTTTTAAAAATGCAGACTTCTGTTCCTTGAATGGCGAAATGCTACCGTTCAATGATAATCATTTTGATGTCATAACGATTGGCTTTGGATTAAGGAACTTTGTAGACAAAGATTCAGGCTTAAAAGAAATATATAGATGCTTAAAACCAGATGGAAAATTACTAATTCTGGAATTCTCCAAACCAACAAATCAGTTTTTTAGTCAGGTTTATGACTGGTATTCATTTAATATACTTCCAAAAATGGGAGAGCTTATTGCCTCTGATAAAGATAGTTATAAATATTTAGTTGAATCAATCAGGGTACATCCTGATCAAGAGACTCTAAAAAATATGATGATCGATACTGGTTTTAAATCTTGCCATTTTTATAATTTAAGTAATGGCATTGTTGCAATACATGTTGGAGAAAAGGCAAGTTGACTGTTATTAATATAATATTTGGTAGTTTAAAGATTTCTTTCTACAGTCTTAAGTTTAAACTATTCGTAAAGAAAAAAGATTCGCAAGAATATGGAACAAGATTAAGAAAAACCCTTGAATCTCTTGGTCCAATGTTTATTAAATTTGGTCAACTATTATCTACAAGAACCGATGTAATTCCATATAAGGTTGCGAAAGAATTACAAAAACTCACTGATCAATGTACACCTTTTAACTCAAACCTCTCTGCAGAAATTCTTAAAAAAGAGCTTGGATGTGAATTGAATGAAGTTTTTTCAGAGTTTGAACCAAAACCTTTTGCTGCGGCATCTTTAGCACAAGTTCACAGAGCTAAACTTATTAACAATAAAGAAAAAGTAATTGTCAAAATCCTCAGACCAAACATTAACTCTGAAGTCAAAAAGAATCTTAGACTTTTGCGATCTGTTTCCAAGTTAATAAGTGTCTTTTTTAAGGATTCTGAGAGACTAAATATTAACAAAGTGGTGGAGGATTATGAAAGTACAATCATGAAAGAGCTCGATCTTAAACTAGAAGCAGCAAATACCAATCTAACCAGAGAAAACTTTAGAGATTCAGATATTCTGTATATTCCAAAGGTATACTGGGATTTTACTACCTCCAAAGTACTAGTTCTGGAGGAAATCTATGGAATTCCTTGCACAGAGATTGACGAACTTGAAAAAGCTGGAATTAATAAAAAAGCACTTGCTGAAAACGGAGTACAGATATTTTTAGATCAAGTATTTCGAGATAATTTTTTTCATGCTGACATGCATCCAGGAAATATCTTTGTTGATAAAAATAATGTTATCAATAATGGCTATGTAGCAGTAGATTGTGCTATTGCTGGAAGTTTAAGTAATGAAGAAAGATATACTCTTGCAAGAATGTTGCAAGCTGTAATTAAGAGAAAATATCAAAATCTTGCAAAACTCTTTATTAATGCTGAGTGGGTTGATGTCACGACTAACCCCATCGATCTAGAAAATACTTTAAGAGCATGTTTAGAGCCGATCCTAGAAAAACCTCTTTCTGAGATTGAATTTGGGAGTCTTCTAATTTATTTATTCGAAAGCACTAAACCTTATGGATTGTCAGTGCAACCATCTCTAGTGCTACTCCAGAAAACTCTCATTCATATTGAGGGGATGGGTAGACAGATTTATCCTAAACTTAATTTTTGGGGGTTAGCAGAACCCTATATTGAGCAATGGTTAAGGAATCAATTTGATCCTATAAACATTAAAAAATATGTACTAGAAAACAAAGATGAAATTTTAAATAAGATTAAAGATGCTCCTATTATGGTTCAAGAATTAGTGGATGATATTCGGAATATTAATAAATCTTCTATGAGTAACAAAGAGTTAATGATAAATCTAGAAAATAAAATAAAATCAGTTAGGTTTATGCAAATCCTTCTTGTTATCTCCATACTTGTAGTTGCAATTTTTAGTTTTCTAACCATCTAATTTATAATTGCTGATAAAAAGGGTAATATAGCCATATGTTTAATTTAGGTCCATGGGAAATCATTGCCATTCTCTTGGTAGTTGTTCTAATCTTTGGTGGAAAGAAACTTAGATCACTTGGCTCTGATATTGGAGCTGGTATCAAGGGTTTTAAAAAATCAGTTAAAGAAGATGAGCCAAATGACCAAAATAATAATCTCTAAACTTTGTTACAAATAGGTCTTCCAGAAATTTTACTAATAGTTCTTTTAGCTATTTTTTTAGTTAGGAAAGAGCAATGGCCAAATTTATTTAAATTTTTTATTCGAACTTCTTCTGATATTAAAAGGCAATTTGAAGATATTTCTTCGGAAATCAAAGATGAAATTAATGCGGATGAAATTATAAAAGATGTTTTTAATGAAAATAGATTAAGAGAAATAGAAAAAGATGATGGAAAAAAATAATTCAGTTTTTGATCACTTGCATGAATTAAGAATCAAAGTTTTGAGAGTATTTTTTGTTCTCTTTATTATTTTTATTGTCTTAATTCCTTTTTCAGAGCAAATTTATAATTTTTTCTCAGAGCCAATAATTACTTCATTCGGGCAGAATTCTTCCTTAATTGCAACTGGAGTAACTTCACCATTTTTTGTACCTTTAAAGTTGGTATTAAGTTTAAGCTTTCTTGTTGTGCTTCCATATGCTTTTTTTGAGTTATGGTCATATGTAAGTCCAGGTCTTTATGCAGAGGAGAAAAGCTTTGTTTTGCCATTAATTACTTGCTCATTATCTCTTTTCATAATTGGAATAGCATTTGCTTTTTTAATTGTTGCTCCCCTTCTTCTTAATTTTTTTATAAGTTCTGCTCCAAGTTCAGTAACTGTGATGACTGATATCAGTCAATATGTACAATTTTTATTAAAATTAGTCTTCGGTTTTGGGATTTCATTCCAAGTCCCAGTTTTGACTTTTTTACTTGTACGGACTGGAATAACTTCTAAAGAAGCCCTTAGAAAGACAAGACCGTTTATAGTTATCTTATTTTTTATAACTGCCAGTCTATTGACTCCACCAGATGTTCTATCGCAATTATTTTTAGCAATACCAATGTGGATTCTATTCGAAATTGGTTTATATTTATCAAAGAAAAAATAAGGACTATATTAAAAGATTGGATACTTTTAAGAATGGTGCTGATAATTCCGATTGCGAAGAAGCATAGTTGTGAATTATTTGAAGAATTGTATCAATTTCATCTCTTCCTTTTTTTTCTATGAAATCAAGTGCCCTTAAAGAGCATAACTTGCTAAACCTATATTGATTGGTTTGATTTGCAATAATGTTTTTAGATTCAGTTGTATAAGAAAACCCTTGGGCTTTATATTTAAATAGTAACTCAAAGATTTCGTTTGTAATTTTAGGGCTACTTTCACTAAACGGATCGCATTCTTCCCATTTTGGCCAAATGATCGTGTCATGACCATTGTTAGATAAAATCCTATTAAAAAGAGTATCTTGAATTTTGCCATGATTAGCTAATTCACCCTTGATCTCAAATTTAAAATCACCAACTCTGGGAACTTTGCCCATTTCAATATCTTTTTTAATTTTATCAGGGTTTGCACCAGCAAAATCACGACCTTGTATTTTAATATTATTTCTGTTGCTATCTTCATAACATAAATAAAAATCAAGAGTATTCATTTTCAAAATATATTTGCTATATTTAATTGAAGTTTTTTTTTGCAGGTAAGATTTCCCATCATTATATTCTTTAATTTGTACATTATGATTAACCTTTTTGAGAGAAACTCCTATCAATTTTTTATTTCTAAATAATTGAATAAGCTGCTCGTTTAGATCTTTAAAGGAAGAATATTTGGTCAAAAAACTTATATCAATTGAAGCATCATGTATCCAAATATCAGCAGGGCACCATTTCTCTATTTTTCCAAATTCATTATTTTTACTGTTACAGTTGTTAAAACATTTTTGCATTAAATGATTTATAAAATCGCATCTTAAAAACTTAAAATTACCTTGGCCTAAATAACCATAAATTTTATTTGCAACAAAAATACTAGATTCAAGCCATCCAACCTCGTTTTGAGAAAATTCAATGGTTTCTTGTAAATCCAAATTAATCTCAAAGTTTTTTGAAATTTCAGTCAAATTAAAATTTAGATTATAAAAATCCTCTAAGCTAAAATCCTTATCGTATTGGAATCTAATTGCACAAATTATGGCAGTTAAGGATTCACTTAGTTTTGTTCCCTTAGCTCCTAAACCACTTCCTTGATGCATGACTTAAAGTCCCAGTCTGTCTTTCCAAGAGTCAGCATCAGGTCTTTCATAAGCTAGCATCATGTCAACAAGCTTTTGGGGATCATCTGAAATAATAATTTCATTAAAATTTTTTTTGGATACAAATCCTTCAAAAATAGCTTTTTCAAACCAAGCAATCAAATCATTGTAATAACCGTCTGTATTTAAAATGCCAATTGGTTTATTGATAATCCCCAATTGATTATTAGCTAAAATTTCAAATAACTCATCCATTGAGCCTACACCTCCTGGAAGAACAACAAAAGCATCTGATCTCTTCATAAATTCATCTTTTCTTTCCAAGAGTGAATTTGTTTCAATCTTTTCCTGGATATTAGGATTTACTAATTCTAAATCACTGAGTGATTTCAAGAGAATTCCAGTAACTTTTACACCCTCTTCTAAGGCAACATTTGAAATTATGTTCATCAGACCCACACTGCCACCACCAAAAACAACATCAATATTGTTTTCAGCAATAATTTTAGTAAATATTTTTGCTGATTTTTCAAAATTAGGGTTTTTGCCTGAATGGGCCCCACAAAAAATAGAAATACTTTTAATTTTAGTCATGTCTTAAAGTTGAAAGTAATGGGTCCTTTGTTGATAATTTCCACGTTCATATTCTCTCCAAAAACTCCAGTAGCAATTTTACACTCTGTACCCTTAAATAGATTCACAAATTGTTCATAAAGTAATTTTGCCTCAGATGCTTTGGCAGCTTTATGAAAACTGGCTTTGGTACCTTTGTTGGTGATTGCTGCGAGTGTAAATTGGCTGACAATCAATACATCTTCCTTTAACTCCTTTAAACTTGCTGACATTATGCTGCTATCTCCTTCTAAAATCTTAAAATTGAATATTGATTTAAACATTTTTTTTACATTTCTCTCTGAATCACTACTTTCTGCGCATAAAAAAATGACAATTCCTTGTGATATTGATGAATATTGTTTCTTGCCAATAAAAACACTAGCTTTATTGACTCTTTGAATAGTAGCAAGCACTATCTTTCTTCAAGTTCCTCTGACCACTCCCCAAGTGCAGCAAGTTTATTCATGTTGGCACGGTGTGATAGCTCATCTTGAGCAATGAAAAGATTTTCTTGTAAGCCTCCCCAAGCTCTTAAAGCACTCTGTTGTAATGCTCTTCCATATGAAAAACTGAGTTTCCATGGCAAATCTTTTTCTTTATTCATAGCATTTAAATGAGCTGTTGCTTCTAGTTCTGATTGACCTCCTGAAAGAAAAGTTATACCAGGAACTTCAGAAGGAACATTCTCTTTTAAACACTTAATTGTTAAATCTGCAACTTCTTGGATGGTTGCCTTTTGAGAGCATAAAGACCCAGGAGTAATCATACTTGGTTTCAGAAGTAATCCTGAATTATCAACTTCCCTTTTTTGTAATGCATTGAATAATGCCGAAAAAGATCTTGCACAAGCATCAAAACATTCTGTTATTGTATGGTCACCATCCATAAGCACTTCTGGTTCAACAATTGGGACCATGTTATTGGTTTGTGCAACCCAAGCATAATCAGCAAGAGCTTTGGCATTTGCTTCAATACATTCATCAGTAGGAATCCCATCTCCAATTTTAATAACAGCTCTCCACTTTGTGAATTTAGCATTAAAAAGTGCATCATAATCAGCGCATCTCTCATGTAATCCATCTAACCCTTGTGTAACAACTTCATCAGAACCTTCTTTGAGAGGAGTCAACCCTTTGTCCACTTTAATTCCTGGAAGGGCACCTTGATCTTCGATTATTTTTCTAAGGGGAGTACCATCAATAGCATTTTGTCGAAGTGTTTCATCAAATAAAATAACACCTCCGATATTGTCTTTCATTCCCTTAGATCGAAAGAGCATTTCTCTATAATCCCGTCTATTATCCTCAGTATTTTCAACATTGATAGTATCAAATCTTTTACCACAAGTTGGATTACTTTCATCAGCTGCAAGAATCCCTTTGCCATCAGAGACAATATATTCTGCTATTTCATTTAAATTCATTCTATCCTCCTAATGCTTCGACCGATGGAAGAGTTTTACCCTCCATGAATTCTAAAAAAGAGCCACCGCCTGATGAACAATATGATAACTCATCTTTTGAAATAAATTTATTAATCGCAGCCAGGGTTTCACCGCCACCAGCTACGCTGAAAGCCTTGGAATTAGAAATGATCTTGGCTAATTCTTGCGTACCCTGTTCAAAGACTTTATTTTCAAAAACCCCCAAAGGTCCATTCCATAAAATAGTTTTTGATTCTTTTAAATTAGAAATAATTTTGTTGTTTAATTTAAGGTCAAATATTCTATCAGTTGGCTCCAATTCATCTAAATCTTTGATTATAGATTTATCAGTATTTATATGTGATCCGACATAGACCTGATTTGGTAAATGGATCTTGCCGGTTTCTAATAGCTTTTCTGCAACTTGAATAAAATCTTTTTCAAATAATGATTCTCCTATCTCAAATCCAGCAGCTTTTAAAAAAGTATTTGCAATACCTCCTCCAACAACGATGCAAGATGCCTTATTTGCAAGATTAGAAATTAGATTTATTTTGGTTGAAATTTTTGCCCCCCCAATAATTGCAGTAAAAGGGTAGTTGATCTCGTTGAGTATTTCGGAAAGCATTGTTATTTCTTTTTCCATTAATAGTCCCGCACACGACTGACTTGCATGCTTAATTGCTGAATATGTTGAAGCCTGTTTCCGATGGGCAGTGCCAAATGCATCGAAAATATAAACATCTCCCAATTCTCCTAAACTCTTACCGAGCTGTTCGCAATTTTCTTTTTCACCTTTGAAAAACCTTATATTTTCAAGGATTTGCACCTTAGATGCCCGAAAAAGTCCTGTAGAATCTAAGTAATCAATAATTGTAATTTTTTCATCAATTACTCTTTCGAGATAATCTGCAATTGGCTTCATACTAAATTCTTTTTGGATAATGCCCTCTTCTGGTCTTCCTAGATGAGATATGATCAATAGATTTTTTGCATCTTTAAGTACTCTATGTATTGTTGGTAAAGAGGCTATTATTCGTGAATCATCGGAAATTTTATTATCCTGAATAGGAACATTAAGATCTAAACGTAAAACAGCTCTTTTATTTCTGAGATCTATATCTTTGAGTGTTCTCATTTAATAAGCTGAGTTGCTTTTTTTACGACTTCATCTGTTGTGAATCCAAATTCTTCAAAAAGGATATTTCCAGGTGCAGATTCACCAAATGTAGTCATGCCCATCACAGCATCATCTTTGCCAAGTAACTGATACCATGAATTTGGATGAGCAGCTTCAATTACCAAACAAGGAGTATCAGGTCTGATAACACTCTCTTGAAAGTCTTCTGACTGCTCTAAAAAAATATCTAAACATGGCATAGATATAACGGTTGAAGATATTCCTTTCTCTGCAAGCAAATCATATGCCTCAATTGCAAGTTGTACTTCACTACCAGTGGCAATCAAATTTATTTTTGGGTTATCTGAATCCCGCAAAACATAGCCTCCATTATCAATTTGTGAAATGTGATCTTTAGTTAAAGGCAGTTTTGGTAAGGATTGTCGACTAAGAATCAAACAAGTTGGGGAATCGCAAACGATCGCATTCTTCCAAGCAACGGCTGTTTCAGTTAAATCTGCAGGTCTCCAGTTATAAAGATTGGGGGTAGACCTTAAGGTTACTAAATGCTCAATGGGCTGATGAGTAGGCCCATCTTCGCCTAAACCAATTGAGTCATGAGTAAACACATAAATGTTAGGAAGTTGCATCATTGCAGATAAGCGGACTGCATTTCTGGCATAATCCATGAAAACTAGAAAAGTGCCGCCATAAGGCCTTATACCTCCATGAAGACACATCCCATTCATCATAGCTACCATTCCAAACTCTCTGACCCCATAGTAAATATGTGAACCTCCTCCATTATCTGGGGTTAGTTCTGAATTATGTTTTGAAAAAGTATTGTTAGATCCTGTTAAATCTGCTGATCCTCCTAATAATTCAGGTAAGTACTCACAAAAATGATCTAGACAGACCTGTGAAGCTTTCCTAGTGGCCATACTTGCTTCATTCTGCAAACATTCATTAATCAAAGATTCAAATCTTTCAGAAAAGTCCTTCGGTGTTAAATTTGCTATTCGGCGCATGAACTCTTTGTAGTCCTCTGGAAACTTGTCTAGATATTCAGATAAAACATTTATCCAATCATTTTGACTTGTCTCACCTTTCTCAATAGCATTCCATTCTTGATAGATTTCTTCTGGGATTTCAAAAGGCTCATAAATCCAATTCAATGCTTTTCTCGTAATCTCTATTTCGTCATCACCAAGAGGGCTTCCATGAATTCCTGCAGTACCAGACTTGTTTGGAGAACCAAAACCAATGACTGTTTTACAGCAAATGAGAGAAGGTTTTGAAGTTTCTTTCTGTGCCTTCAGGATTGCCTGATCGATTTGTTCAAAATCATGTCCATCAATTTGTTCAACATGCCAACCATAACTCTCAAATCTTTTGACAGTATCGTCAGTAAACCAAAGGTCTATCTCACCATCAATTGAAATTCCATTTTGATCATAAAAACAAATTAGTTTGCCTAACTTATGAGTGCCAGCAAAAGAACAAACCTCATGAGAGATGCCCTCCATAAGACAACCATCTCCAAGAAATGTATATGTAAAGTGATCAATGAGGTTCATACCATCCTTATTAAATGTCTGGCTCAGATTTTTTTCAGCAAGTGCAATTCCAACTGCATTTCCTAAACCTTGTCCAAGGGGTCCCGTAGTAGTCTCCACTCCTATTGCAGGATCATATTCGGGATGACCTGGTGTTTTAGATTTCAATTTCCTAAAATCTTTTAAATCTTCAATAGAAAGTTTGTATCCTGTTAAATGAAGCAAACTATACAAAAGCATTGATCCATGCCCATTAGATAAAACAAAGCGGTCTCTGTTAAACCAATCAGGATCGGCAGGGTTATGTTTTAAATGGTCGCGCCAAAGAACCAGAGCAATATCAGCCATGCCCATAGGCATTCCAGGATGGCCAGATTTAGCAGCCTGGACAGCATCTACTGAGAGAAATCTGATAGCATTAGCGAGGTCTGTATTTTCCAAGATTTACGTGCACAATTAGGGTACAGATATAATAATACGAATCTTCTTATATTTATATAAATATCTTCAAGACAAAGGTAAAATTTAAATAACTATGCAATATGAATTCACAAGTGAAAGTGTCAGCATTGGCCATCCTGATAAAGTTGCCGATCTTATCTCTGATGCTGTGGCAACTTTTCTCATAAATCAAAAGGAAGAGAATAGAGCTGCAATTGAAACCTTGGTAACAACAAATCTTGTTATTCTTGCCGGAGAATATAAAAGTGATTGTTTTGACAAAAATCAAATCGAAGAACTAGTAAGAAAAAAAGTTCGTGAAATTGGTTATGAGCAAGATGGTTTCCATCATGAAAAACTAGTTATTCAAAATTATTTACATGGACAGTCATCTGATATTGCTCTTGGTACTGATAATTTTGGGGCTGGTGATCAAGGACTTATGTTTGGTTATGCCTGCAATGAAACGGAAGACTTTATGCCAAGTGCAATTCATTTTAGTCATAAAATTCTTAGTAGGCTTCAAATTGAAAGGGGGCATAGTGGAACTCACTGGTTACAACCTGATAGCAAAAGTCAAGTAACCATGTCATATGATGGGATAAATGAACCAAAAGACATAAAAAAAATTGTGTGTAGTACTCAACATTTAGAGAGTATTACTATTGAACAGATAAGGGAGCAGGTTGAAGAAATTATACGAGATGAGATTTCTGAATATGACCTATCAAAGACAAAATTCTTGATAAACCCTACCGGAAGATTTGTGATTGGCGGTCCGGATGGTGACACTGGTGTCACAGGAAGAAAAATAATTGTTGATACTTATGGTGGCTATGCACCGCATGGGGGAGGAGCATTTAGTGGCAAAGACTGCTCCAAAGTTGATAGAAGTGCAGCATATATGTCCAGATATCTTGCTAAAAATATTGTAAGCTCTGGAAAAGCAGATAATTGCACAGTTCAATTAAGTTATGCTATTGGGATTGTTGAACCAACAAGTGTCTATGTTTATGCAGATGGAAAGGTCAGAACTGATTTCACAAATTGGATCATAGATAATGTTGATCTAACCCCAAAAGGTATTATTGACAGATTTGGTTTATTTAATCTTGATCTGACAATGACAACTTTATATGGTCATTTTGGCAAAAGTCACTTGCCTTTCGAGAAGTTAGATTTATATTAAAAAGTATGAATAAAGATTTCAAAGTTGCTGATATCTCACTTGCTGATTTTGGAAGGAGAGAAATATCTCTGGCTGAAAATGAGATGCCAGCTCTAATGGCTTTACGAGAAAAATATAAAGATGATCAGCCTTTAGCAGGCGCAAAGATTATGGGTTGTATACATATGACAATTCAAACAGCAGTATTGATGGAAACTTTAGTTGATCTTGGTGCCGAGCTCAGATGGTCATCATGTAATATTTTCTCAACTCAAGATCATGCAGCCGCAGCCATGGCAGCAAATGATATTCCTGTATTTGCCTGGAAAGGAGAAACAGAAGAAGAGTTTGAGTGGTGTATTGAACAGACTATTTTAAAAGATGGTGTGCCTTGGGCTGCAAATATGATCTTAGATGATGGAGGTGATCTTACAGCAATGGTTCATGAAAAATATCCTCAAATGCTTGAAAAAATTCATGGTATCTCAGAAGAAACAACCACCGGGGTGCATAGACTTAAAGAAATGCTAGAGAATGGCAGTCTTAAAGTGCCTGCTATAAATGTGAACGATTCTGTAACAAAGGCAAAAAATGACAATAAGTATGGGTGTCGCCACAGCTTAAATGATGCTCTTAAAAGAGGAACTGATATGCTCTTATCTGGTAAAAAAGCTTTGGTCATTGGATATGGAGATGTCGGAAAAGGATCTGCAGCTAGTCTTGCTCAAGAAGGAATGGTTGTTAGGGTTACAGAATCAGATCCTATTTGTGCTATGCAAGCATGTATGGATGGTTTCTCTGTAGTATCTTGTTATAAAGATGGTGTGGTAACAGGGAAAAATGATGACATCAATCTATCTATACTCGAAGATACTGATGTATTGGTCACTACAACTGGTAATGTAAATGTGTGTGATTCAGCAATGCTTAGTAATCTAAAAAATGGTGCTGTAGTCTGTAATATTGGGCATTTTGATACTGAAATTGATACTGCTTACATGAAAGACAAGTGGTATTGGGAGGAAGTAAAGCCTCAAGTTCATAGGATATTTAGAGACTGTACTCCGGATGGTGCTCCGGATCTTAAGAGTAAAAACTATTTGTTATTGCTTGCTGAAGGTAGGCTTGTTAATTTGGGAAATGCTACTGGGCATCCAAGCAGAATCATGGATGGCTCTTTTGCGAATCAGGTTCTTGCCCAAATGTATTTGTTTGATCAGGGTTTCGCAAATATAAATGATGAAGATACCCAAAAGGAATTACTGAAGGTAGAAGTTTTGCCAAAGAAACTTGACGAGGAGGTTGCTGCATTGATGGTTGCTGGTTTCGGAGGTGTGGTGACCAAACTAACTCCAGAACAAGCAGACTATATTAATGTTCCTGTTGAAGGTCCTTTTAAAGAGGATACATATAAATATTGAACAACAAAATGTTTTTGATTAAAAACCTTCTGAGCAAAAAAAAATGACAAAAATTTCTGCAGATGATGTTGAATTGTTCTTATTAGAAAATCCTGACTTTTTTCTTAAAAAACAATCTTTAGTTAATGAATTAAATTTCCATGATGCTCCTGATGGAGTCTCTTCATTATTAGAAAAACAAATAGAGCATCTAAGAGAGGAAAAAACAAAACTTCTTGATAATCTTATGCACTTTCTCGAAGTAGCAAGTGAGAATGAAGATTTGATGATTAAATTCAATGAGATGGTAATGCTTGTTTTATCTTGCACTAATCAAAAAGAAATCCAGCAAATTATAGAGCATGACTTGGCAACAATATTTAACTTAGATAGTGCCATGCTCAAAATCATTGATGTAAATGAACTCGAGGATTTAGAGGGAAAGACTGAACTGAACTTAAAAAGTAAAAAAGTCTTTCATGGCAGCTTTTCTAAAGAAAAACTGAAACTTCTATTTAACTCTAATGATATTCAGTCTGCTGTCATTGGCTCAATTATCCTCGGTGAAGAATTCGGATTATTGCTTATTGGGTCTAATCGCAGAGAAAAATATTTAGGAGATGAAGATACAACTTTTTTCCAATTTCTCAGAGATGCAATTCAAGCAAAATTAGATTCATTATCCTAATGGCTACAAAAAGTTTTTTGAGTTCCCATTTAGAAAGATATTTTGATTTTTTGAGAACTATTAGGAACCTTTCACAAAATACCGTTACATCGTATAAAAGAGATTTAAAGAAGTTAGAGAACTTTTTAATTAACAATAAAATAAGTGATCTGTCTGAGGTTACCGAAGAAATTGGCCTAGCCTGGTTAAGTTATTTATTTCAAATAGGCAATAAACCGAAAAGTATCCAAAGAAATCTTTCTTCTGCAAAAGGGTTTTTTTTATATTTAGTTAAAAATAACCTATTGAAGCAATCTCCCTTTGAATTAATAACTCCTCCAAAAAGTGAAAAACGTCTTCCAAATGTTCTCTCACCCGAACAAATTTGCAACCTATTAAATTTTAAACCTGAAAATAGTTTTGAAGTTCGCGATTTAGCAATTATTGAATTAATTTATTCCTCAGGTTTAAGAGTCTCCGAGGCAACTGGGGTAAATTTTGAAGATTTTGAAGAGGGCCTAAATTTCTTAAGAATTTTGGGTAAAGGAGCAAAGACCAGGCTTGTGCCTATTGGAAAGTTTGCCAAAATAGCAATACAAAACTGGCTTGATGAAAGAAAAAAATGGACTACAAAAGATGGTGCAATTTTTATTAATAAATTTGGTAAAAGGCTAACAACTCGAGCAGTTCAACAACGTCTTCAAAAGATGGCCTTAAAGCAGGGCTTACCACCTGTAAGCCCTCATATGCTTAGACATAGTTTCGCAACACATATGCTTGAATCTTCTGGAGACCTTCGTTCGATCCAAGAGTTATTGGGCCATAGTTCTATTTCTACCACGCAAATTTATACAAAAATGGATTATCAGCAATTAGTAAAGGTTTATGATAAATCTCATCCTCGCGCAAAAAAAAATGCTTAAATTAATAACCTTTGACTTAGATGATACTCTTTGGGATGTAAGGCCCACTTTAATCAATGCTGAGAAAAAAACAAGGGAATTTATAGAAACTAAATTGGGTAAATTAGAGTGGGGGTCTTGGGAAGAATTTAAAGAGATTCGAAAAAATTTAATTAAAACCGATGCATCGTATGGGTATGATGTTGGGAAATTAAGAAAAAAACTGTTGTTAATGAAGATAGAAGAAAAAATGGGAGCTACTGAAGAAGCAAAAAAACTAGCTGAAAATGCTTTCGAGATTTTCTATATTGAAAGAAATAAAGTTAATTTTTTTAAAGGTGTCATAGAGGCTCTCTCTGAATTAGCTTCTGAGTTTAAATTAGCATCTTTGACCAATGGCAATGCTTGTATTAAGACAATCGGTTTAGATAATATCTTTGAGTTTAATGTTTCTTCAGTTGATGTGAAATCAAACAAACCAAACTCCGGTCATTTTGAAAAAGCACTGCAGCTAACTGGGTTTACAAAAAACGAAATGCTGCACATCGGTGATCATCAAGTAAATGATATGTTAGCTGCTCATAATTTTGGTATCAAACATTTATGGTTTAATCCAGATAACCTTGATTGGGAAGTAGATTGTATGCCGTTACCAACAGCATTTTCAGAATGGCCAAGTTTAGTAAAAGAAATCTCTAAGTTACAGTTTACTTAAGTATTTATCCAACCGCTCAGAGTTCATCATAAGTTTAGATTTGTAATTTTGAGATGCTGATAATATTTCAGCTTGGTTAACTGCATCACCTACTTGTATTACACCAATCATTGCCATGACGAGATGTGGATCACACTGATAGACATAAATCCCCTCAGTATCAAGGGTGATGCTAAAATCCTGACTTAATTGACTTGCCCATGATGCTGCACCTGCTGGAATCATTCCCTCCACCGAAACCGAATTGTGAGCAGCATCAGTTGCTTTAAAATGGATTGTATCTCCAACTGAAACCTTAATAACAGCCGGTTCAAAAACCATAGCACCGTCCGTACCCATATTTAACATCTTTATCTCATGTTCAGAACCTTCCGATAATTTAATTTTATCTGATGCAACTATCTGTTGAGTCGTTGTAGTCATAGGAGTTGCCATTTCAGGAGCGCTTTGTCCACAATTTTCACCCTCAAGACAAATTTGTTGGGGCATAGAAATATTTGCCTCTACTCTGGCATTATATTTATCTCCTGACCAAATTAATGGAGTTGATAGCATGAAAATAAGTAGTAGTATTTTGTTTGAATTCTGAAAAGTAAGTTGCATTTTATGAACTATCCTTTTGTAAATTGATCACATAATCCAAAACTTCAAAAGTTTCTTCGTGACTGGGTTTTGCCAAAATTTTATACTTGCCGTCCACAATGATCATTGGGACCGACGTCACTTCAAACTGTTTTGATAACTTATCAGCACGACTTACTCTTTGCTTTACACCAAATGAGTTGAAATATTTCTGAAAAGTATCAATATCGACTCCCATTTTTGCAAAATATCGCTCTGCTACAACATCACTAGATAGAAAATTTCTTTCGTTATGAATAGCTGAGAAGACAGCAGCATGTAAATCATTTTTCTGTTGCATAGCCTCAATAGTATAGAAAATATTTGCATGCACTTTATGTACAGGACCCCATGTCACTGGCATTTTTTGAAAATTTACATAGTCTGGTTGAGTTTTGTTCCAACTTTTAAATTTTGATTCCATTGCATAACAGTGTCCGCAACCATACCAAAAAACTTCTGTTACTTCGATAATCCCATCTTGTTTTACAGGTAGTGGATCATTGAGTAAAAAGAAATCTTTACCAAGACGAGGTTCACTAAAACTTATAATGGAAAAAGTAAAGAGAATGAAGGAAAAATATAATCTCATTTGTTGCTCCTATTCATATAATCCATGCATATAATTTGCAAGAGCATCAATATCTCGATCAGTAAGATTCATAGATACAGCTTGCATCACTTTGCTATATTCACCAGCATTCCTCTGGCCACTTCTGTAAGCTTTTAAAGTTGAGACTAGATAACCTTTTTGCTGACCATTGACTGCAGGAAAACCAGCTTGATCATTACCCTGACCATAAATAGAGTGGCATGCAGAACAAGATGGAATACCTCTTTTAAAATCTCCAGCTTTATATAATTGTGAGCCTAATACCAAAAGTTCTTCATCATTTTTTGCGGCACCAATATTTGAACTTTTATCTGCATAGAACGCTGCTATATCTCGAATATCCTCATCAGAGAGAATTTTTAAATAATCAATAACAGTTGTCATTAAAACATTCTCTCTTTGACCAGATTGAAAATACTTCAATTGTTCATAAAGATACTTTTGGTTTTGTCCAGCTAAGTTAGGCCAATCTGAACTTAAACCAATGCCGTTTTGACCATGGCAAGCAGCACAATCTGCGACAAGTTCTGCTCCTTTTTTGGGGTTACCAGCTATAAACTCTTCAGGCATAACAACTTCTTTGGTCATGGATTGAAAAGCAACCATGATTACCAAGAATATAATGCTAAACTTTTTTAATTTCACTAAAATATACGAACTTAATTTGAACCTGTATTATAAACTTTTGCTGTCTGCTAAAACACTAAAATGAAAAATTTTTTTTCAGAAACTACATTCTTAAAGGGTGTTATCAAATATAGCTCCTTGCCACATGATGAAGGATATGAATTCCTACTGGCAGGGCGTTCAAATGCTGGTAAATCCAGTGCTTTAAATAGCCTCACATCTAACTCAAAATTAGCCAGAACCAGTAAGATGCCTGGACGCACACAAGAAATAAATTTATTTCAAGTAAATGAAGAAATTAAATTGCTTGATCTGCCAGGCTATGGATTTTCTAAGTCTGGTAAACAAAAACAAAAAGACTGGAATAAATTTTTACAAGAATATTTTGAATGTAGAAGATCGCTTTGCGCAGTCATAATTTTTATGGATATAAGGCATCCATTAAAAACTCTAGATATGCAACTTATAGACTTGTGTGAATGTTATCAAATACCATTTATTGTCGTGCTTACTAAGATAGACAAGCTTACTAAACATAAGCAAAAGCAAGCTCAAGACTTTGTAGAAATGGCTATAAATGATTGTCCTATAGTCACTATATCCAGTACTAAAAATCTTGGCATTGAAAAACTCAGAGAAATAATATTAAAATATGCCGATGAGTAATCTCTCATTTCAATATCAAGACTGTACAAAAACTTTAGCTGAGGGTCTGGAAGAGTACAAACAACATGTTGGAGAAAAATATATTGATGACACTCACGAGATGGAGTTTTTTGCAGCTCATGATGCAACCCATGTTATCTTTGGTTTAGACACTAGCTTAGAGCAAGAGGCTATGCTTGATACATGGGCAATTTGGGGCACAGACTTTTTGCGACATTGGGATCTAGTAAAAGAAACCTTCAAAAATGATCAACTTAAAGACCTGACAGATAAATTTAGTCAAGAGTTTGGGGGCAGATTTGGATTAGCAAAATTAATTATCAAACTATATTTTAAGGTTCTTTTTATTAAGATGAAAATTTTCAAACGAACTTTCAAAATGACTAAAAAATGGGAATACAAGTTCCCAAAAAAGCACTTAAATCAAAGAATTTGCGATATTAGATCTGAATATGGTGTAACCATTCTAAGTCCCGAAGAGAGATTGATAAATAATCCCATTGAGAGATTAACTTAATGATCTATCGATTGCTTCAATGGTCTTAAGCGTTCTCTCATACATACCCGGATAACAAATTCTTCCGGAAGAGAATCGGTAAAGTGAGCTTGTTCTCCACTCTATAAAGGACTCTCCTTTTTCTGTTCTGAAAGTCTGATTACAGTTAGTATCTTGCAAACTAAGTTTGAGGTAAAAAAGTGCATCAACTGTTTCTTGTTTATAAAATTTTGTAATGCCTAAGTAATAATATGTGCTGGATAAGACTTCTTTGTATCCGACACTCCTCAGCCTATTAATTAAATCTTCCAGCTCTAGTATTTCAGAAAAACGTTCCTCAGCAAATAAAAATCGGACCAAGTTAGTCGTTGCTAAGACACGAAGATAAAAACTTTCCTCTTCTGGATTGGTGGCAATTTCTTTTAATGAACTTATGCTTATTGCTGTATTGCCCAAGTAAAAATTTGCCTCGGCAATTAATACATCATAGGCACTTCCTATAACGTCATTTTTAAAATTTCCTCTATTGGATGCACATTCAATAGCTTTATTAAATCTTGACTCTCTAATATCGTCATAACATCTCCAATATCCGCTGGGTATTTTTCTTGAGGACTCTGATAAGTTGAAAGTAAAACGATGTTTATGTTTTCCCAATTGTGAGACATTATCGAAGCTATATCTTAAATTTTTGGATGCCTCCAATGCTTCTGCATCAAAATAATTGCCTGGTTCAGAAACTAAAATACTGTGTTTGCTTGTTGATCCATCTTCGTTAACATCAAACTCAACTACAACATATCCTTCTATACCCCTCTTCACTAAAGAATTTAGGTAACGTGGTTCCTGTATGCGGGTTCTGGTGTATTGAGAGGGGCTATAATCTATTGAAAAAAGCTTTGTGTTGGTTAATAGTGTTGCAGCTAATGGATTTTCTTTTTTTTGTGATTCCAAAAAACTGGTAATACCGGCATATTCTTTAAAGGTTGATACTCCTAAATTATCTGCATTTACAATCATCGAAGAGCTAAACAAAATAGCTATTGAGAAAAAAATTGTGCTTCTAATGTGATTCATTCCAGTTTTTACCTATGCCAGCTTCTGTTAATAAAGGTACATCAAGTTTAACTGCATTTTCCATAATGTCTTTTACTTCTTCGGTCAAAATGTCAGCATTCTCAGCCTGCACTTCAAAGATTAATTCATCATGTACCTGCATTATCATTTTAATTGGGGGTTTTTTTGCAAAAATCCAGTTTTGAATATTTATCATTGCTACTTTAATTATGTCAGCTGCTGATCCTTGCAAAGGTGCATTAATTGCAGCTCTCTCAGCTGCACTCCTTACTCTAAAGTTAGAGGAGTTAATATCTGCGACATGCAATTTTCTTCCCATAATAGTTTCTACAAATAAATCTTTTTTTGCTTGGTCACGGATATTTTGCATATATGTCTCAACACCTTTATATTTTTTAAAATATTCATCAAGGTAAGCTTGTGCCTCAACTCTGCTTACATTGATCTGTTTTGTCAATCCAAAAGCAGACATTCCATACATCAAGCCAAAATTAATTGCTTTAGCTGCTCGTCTTTGATCATTAGTAACATCTTTTAGATCAACATCAAAAACATCAGCTGCCGTTGCTGAATGAACATCCAGATTTGCTAAAAATGCATCGCATAAGCTAGAATCTTTTGAGAGGTGTGCCATTATCCTTAACTCAATCTGCGAATAATCAACTGACAATATTGAGTTGCCTTCTTCGGGTATAAATGCTTCTCTTATTTTTCTTCCTTCGGGGGTTTTAATGGGTATATTTTGTAAATTTGGATTAGCAGAGGATAATCTTCCAGTTGAAGTTACAGCTTGATGATATGATGTATGAATTCTTTTTGTTGCTTCATTTTCAAGTTTCGTTAAGCTATCCGTATAAGTTGACTTTAACTTGGCAAGTGTCCGGTACTGGATAATAATCTTTGGAAGGGGGTATTCCTCAGCTAATCTTTGCAGAATAGCTTCATTTGTTGAAGGTTGCCCTTTAGGTGTCTTTTGAAGAACTGGAAGTTTTTGTTTATTAAATAAAATTTCAACCAATTGCTTAGGAGAATCAAGATTAAATTCTTGCCCAGCTAAGGCATAAGCTTCTTTAGATAAAGAGTTAATCTTTTTTGACAATTCTGCAGAATACTCCTCCAGCATTTCAACATCTATCTTTGCTCCATTTCTTTCAATAATTGATAAAACTTTGAGCAGAGGGTATTCAAGATTATCCAATAATTTTAAGAGTTCTGGTTGCGTGGTAAGTTTATCAAGTAGAGTTTCATACAAAGATATTGTTATATCTGCGTCCTCTGCAGCATATGCAGTAGCTTGCTCTAAAAAAACTTTTGAAAAAGGGATTTGTCTTGAAGCTGAACCAACAACTGTTTCATAAGTTATGGTCTCCCTATTTAAATAAAATTTTGCAAGTGCATCCAAATTATGCCTGGATGCTGTGCTATTTAAAACATAGGACATCAACATAGTGTCTGCCTTAAAATTACTAATCTTGATTCCAAAAGAATTCAAGATGGGAAGATCATATTTAAGGTTTTGACCAATGATCTTGTCTTGGTTCATTTCTAAGCAGGGTGCTAATAACTCCATGATTGAAGCTTTAGATAATTGTTGAGGAGCATCTTCATAGTTATGACCTATGGGAATATAGAATCCAGATCCGGATTGTGTTGAAATAGCTATACCAACTAATTCTGCAGACATAACATCCAATGATGTTGTCTCGGTATCTAAAGCAAAATACTTACAAGAATTTATATACCTTATTAACTCTTTTAGTTTTTGCTGATCTAAAACAGTTTCGTATTCATTTTTGGGTAAAATGTTTGTTGGTTCTTGCTTCTTTACAACTGGACTCGAAAACTCCAAGTCAGTAAAAATTTCTTTTAAAACATCTTCATTTTCATTGTTACTATTTATATCACTAAAAGTAATGTCCAAATCTACATCATCCTTTAGAGACACCAGTTGCAAGTTCCTATCTAATATATCAATATTGTCACGAAGATTTTGACCAACAACTCCTTTGATTGATTCGGCATTCATAATAACTTCTTCTAAAGATTGATATTTTGTTAACCATTTAGCAGCAGTCTTTGGTCCAACTTTGGGAATACCAGGGATTCCATCTGAAGTATCTCCTACAAGAGCTAATAACTCTGTAATCTGATTAGGATGGACCCCAAATTTTTCAAATACTTTTTGTTCATTATAGAATTTATTATCGCGAGAATTATAAAGACGTACTTTTGGGTCTTGTACTAGTTGCATTAGGTCCTTATCAAGTGTTGATATAATTACATCCAAACCTTGATGCAATGATTGCTTTGTGAGAGTTGCAATTACATCATCTGCTTCAACCTCTGCAATGCTAAGTACAGTGAATCCCATTGCTTTACAAATATCTTTGACCGGTTGGATTTGTGGCCTCAACTCTTCTGGCATAGGTGGCCTTGCAGCTTTATAAGCTTCAAAAATTTGGTGCCTAAAATTTTTTCCTTTGGCATCAAAAGTTACCACAATGGGAACATCAGGATTTTGTTTCTTTGTGCTTATCAACATATTAGAAACTCCTTTGATTGCCCCTGTGGGAAGGCCTTTAGAGGAAGTTAGAGGTGGCATTGCATGAAAGGCCCTGTATAAATATGAGGTGCCATCAATGATGTAGATTAAGTCTTTCATGAAAGTACATTATGACACTACCATTTTTTTATCTCTATAAAAGCTTTATGATAATAGCCGCATGAAAAAAATGATCTTATCTACTTTTAATTTGTACTGGAGAAATCTTTTTTTAATAAATAGCCTAGGTGCATTTGGGATCGTTTTGGTAGCAATGTTCATGGACTATTATTTATTACTGGTAGCATGCCCATTATGCATTTTACAAAGGTATGTATTTGTTGGTATTGGTTTGCTTTCATTTTTTGTATTTATATTCCCGAAAATAAAAAAAACATTGGTCACTTTAATCGTGGTAACAAGTCTGTTGGGAGTTTTTTTTGCCGTAAGGCAAATATATCTTCAACAACTTTCACAAGAAGAGCTCTTAGCCTTGTCGGGGTGTGGAATGCCCCTTAATGCATTGGTCGAATATTTTGGTTTTTTTGAAGGCATAAAGTTGGCAGTGATGGGTGGGCCCAGTTGTGCTGCAGAAGATTGGAGATTTCTTTTCAACTTTGCAGAATGGGCGTTGATCTTCTTTTCTGGTTTTCTTGGGATTAATGTCACAGCATTGATAAAAAGTTATAATTAACTAAATTCTTAATTAAAAAAATGGTTGAAAAGTTAAAGCTCTCAAATGATGAGTTAATCATAAAAGCACTTGAACAAAATGAGGGTGTCTTGGCTGAAAACGGGGCTTTAACAGTAACTACAGGATTACGAACCGGAAGAAGTCCAAACGATAGATTCATCGTTAAAGAATCATCAACAGCTGCAGATATAGATTGGGGAGACATTAATTTACCATTCGATCCTGTAAAATTTGATGCTCTTTGGGTTAAAGTTTCTGACTACCTATCTAAAAAAGATGTGTTTCATAGTGATGTTCATGTCGGAGCACATGAAGAATTTTATGTGCCTATAAAGATCACAACCCAGACAGCATGGCAGAGTTTATTTTCTAAATTAATTTTTATTGATCCAGGAATATTTAATCCTGCCCAAAAAACTACGTGGGAAATGTTGTGTGCATCCGATTTCGAATGCGACCCCGAATTAGATGGAACAAATTCTGAGAGTTGTGTCATTATAAATTTTGAGCAGAAAAAGATTTTAATTGCGGGTATGAAGTATGCAGGGGAAATCAAGAAATCTATGTTTTCTGCACAAAATTTCTTACTTCCAAAGAAAGGTGTTTTGCCAATGCATTGTTCTGCAAATATTAATGCCAATGGCAAAGTTGCTTTGTTCTTTGGTCTTTCAGGAACGGGCAAAACTACTCTCTCTGCTGACCCAAAATGTACACTCATAGGGGATGATGAGCATGGATGGGCACCGGGTTCTGTTTTTAATTTTGAAGGGGGGTGCTATGCCAAATGCATTGATTTATCAGAAGAAAACGAGCCCGTTATTTGGAATGCCATCAAAAAAGGAAGCATCCTTGAAAATGTTGTGTTACAAGATGGTGCTCCTGATTACAGTGATACTTCTCTCACGCAGAACTCTCGATGCTGTTACCCAAGAAGTCATATTGAAAATGCAATTCCCTCCAATAATGCAGGAGAGCCAGACACCATAATTTTTCTTACTTGCGATCTGACTGGCGTACTGCCTCCGGTAGCTTTATTATCGAAAGAAGCTGCTGCTTACCACTTTCTTAGTGGCTATACAGCAAAAGTAGGCTCTACTGAAGTAGGGTCTTCATCAGATATTGAATCAACTTTCTCAACTTGTTTTGGAGCTCCCTTCTTTCCAAGACCTGCAAATATTTATGCAGATCTATTGATGGAACGTATTGAGGCATTCGACTCTAAAGTATTCTTAGTTAACACAGGTTGGACAGGGGGACCATACGGTGTAGGTAATAGATTTAGCATTCCAGTAACACGAAGAATTGTAAATGCTGTCCAAGATGGAGACTTAGATAATGCAGAAACAGTGCTCTTAAATCAATTAAATCTAAGGGTGCCCAAATTTATCGAAGGTGTTGATCCAAACTTACTTGAACCCAAAAAAACATGGGGGAATGCTGAAGATTATGAAAGAGCAAAACTAGATCTTATAAAAAAATTTAATGAAAACTTCAAAAAGTTTTCTGTAAGTAAGTCAATTTTAAAAGCTGGTCCTACCATTTAATCTTGCTGTGGATTTTTCTAAGCAATTACAGGTAATCAATGAAAAAGGTTTCTTTGACCATCTAAAAATCTTTAGGGGTATTGAAAAAGAGGCTTTAAGAGTTAATAAATCAGGTGAATTATCAAAGTTGCCTCATCCTGATGGCCTTGGTTCACCATTAACAAATTGCTTTATAACAACTGATTTCTCCGAGAGCTTAATTGAGCTAGTTACACCTAAATTTGATGATGTAAAAGCTTTGATGAGTTTCTTAAAAGATCTACATGTCTTCTCCGTCAAAACATTTGATGAAAATGAAGTTTTGTGGGGAAATTCAATGCCTTGTAGATTAACTGAAGAAGAAATACCCATTGCACAATATGGTAGAAGTAATATCGGGAGACTGAAACATATTTATCGCAAAGGGTTGAAAGTCAGATATGGTGCTACTATGCAATGTGTTGCAGGCATCCATTACAATTTTTCACTTGCAGATAGCACTTTGGCATTTCTTATGCCTGATTTTACACAAGATGAAAAATCAGATTTATATCTTGATCTGATCAGAAATTTCAAAAGAAATTTTTGGTTTATCTTAAGGATTATGGGTTCGTCCCCAATGATTGATAAAACTTTTGTAGAAAAAAGAGATCATGGACTTTCTCAGATTTACATGAATAGTTTGTATGAAGAAAATGCTACTTCTTTAAGAATGAGCAACATAGGCTACCAAAGTGCTGTCCAATCAAATCTTAATATTAAATATAACTCACTTACAGAATTTATTGATGCCCTCGGGATAGGAATATCTAAAGGGTTTAAGCCATTCCAAGAGTTGGGTCTTTATGATAAAAACAATGAAAGGCAACAAATTTCAGATGGTATTCTTCAAATCGAAAATGAGCTATATGACTCAATTCGCCCAAAAAGAAAAGGGGCATCAGGACTGAGACCTATTGAGCTCTTACGGAAAAATGGAATTGAATATGTTGAAATTAGAGGTATCGATTTATCACCTTCTCATCCACTGGGTATTTCGGAAGAGGACATAACATGTCTAGATATTTTCCTATTACATTGTCTACTTTATCCCAGTAAAAAAATAGATGATAAAGAGCAGAAAATACTTACAGAAAACTATAATAAGGTAATACATAATGGTGCGGATGGAGATCAAGAAATTATATTTCGTGACTCAAAAATCAAGATATCTGAAGCTGAAAATTTAATCGTGGAAGAGTTATGTTCTATAGCTGACTTGATGGGTGATAATTCAAAAAGTATTCTCCTCTCAAAGGTTCAAACAGGCTCTCCAAGTAAAAGCTTCCTAAATACGATCATGCAAACAAATAAAACTTTCGTTGATTATGTATTATCAGAAAGTATTGAAAGTACAAATTTATTGAGAAATGAAGAAATAGAGCAGATTACGCTGCTTAATAATGAGAGGGATAAGTCCAAAGAGCAGTTACAGAAGTTAGAATCGCAAAAAACTATTGATCTTGAAGAATATGTAAAGCAATATAATCTTCAAATAGTGGAGTAATTTATGAAAGGTTTGCAGTGTAAGGAATTGACCGGTGTTGATGCACTAACTCTTACAGAGCTAGAGGATCCAAAACCTGGTCCGGATGAAGTTGTCATTGATGTAAAAATTGCAAGTGTGAATTTTCCAGATGTGCTGATTATTCAAGGGTTATATCAGTTTCAGCCCCCTTTACCATTTGTTCCTGGTGGAGAATGTTCTGGAATTATAAGTAGTATTGGAGATGAAGTTAAAAATTTTGCAGTTGGTGACAATGTTTTTGCCATGACAGGCACAGGAGCATTTGCTGAAAAATTAAAAGCTAATCACAATTCTGTAATGAAAATTCCTAACTCAATGGACCATGAAGTAGCTGCCGCATTATCAATGACTTATGGAACCAGTCTTTATGCTCTTAAACAACGAGCTAATTTAAAGGCAGGGGAAACGTTATTGGTTCTGGGAGCTGCAGGTGGAGTTGGTTTAGCAGCAGTCGAACTGGGTAAAGCTATGGGGGCAAAAGTAATTGCTGCTGTCTCATCCCAAGAAAAAGCAGATGTCTGTATTGAGCATGGGGCAGATGAGTTTATTATTTATCCTTCTGAAGATATGGATAAAGATCAACAAAAGAATCTTTCCAAACAAATCAAAGAGTTGTCAGGAGGATTTGGAGTCAATGTTATTTATGACCCTGTCGGTGGCTCTTACTCAGAGCCCGCATTAAGAGCAATTGCGTGGGAAGGTAGATATTTAGTGATAGGTTTTGCAGCAGGGCCTATACCCAAAATTCCTCTAAATCTATCATTACTAAAAGGTTGTCAGATAGTTGGTGTCTTTTGGGGTGCATGGACTGGATTAGATCCTGAAGGCAATCTCAACAATTTTGAAGAACTTTTTAAGCTTCATGCTGAGGGCAAAATAAACCCTAAAGTTTCAGATAAATTTTCACTTAATGATGCTGCTTTAGCAATAGCTCATCTAAAAGACAGGAAAGCAAAAGGGAAAGTTATAATATCAATGTAACTTATGAAATTAATGAACTTAATTGTAAGTCCCCTGCGCCACGGTGAAAGTGGATGGTTTCATGAAAAAACGAAGTATGGTGACTTTGTTGCGTTTTTTGGAACTAAAAATTTTAAAAATATTATTGAAAAAATCTTAAATAATCCAAATGCCTATCATCTTTTTGATTCACATAAAATGGTAAGCATTGATTTTGATAACAAAAATGGTGAAGAATTTGAGTATCTAGCCTTGCGAGAAAGCTTCAGAAAAGCAAGGAATGGTGTCCAATATAAATGGTACATTAAATATAATTGGTTCAAGGATTACAAATCAGCACTTAGATTTAATCAATGGATGTTCTCTACTGCTTCATTGATTGAACATCTTATCATCGAGAAGATAATCAAGATTGATTCAATTATTGAAAACATACCAATACTTAAAAAAAAATACCATTTTGTTGAAGAATTAGATCAAATTAGAATTGAATCAAAAGAAGATCAATCTAATTCTAATGATGCGGTTGTGGAAATTATCAAAGAAGCAAAAGACGCATTTGGAAAAATACTTGAAAGGGAAATCCATAATGTAAATAAAGATGATGAAAAGACAGAATTGATACAAGCAATCGAAGCGTTAAAGTCAGAAAATTCTGAGTTAAGAATTCATGCTGACAATCTAACAAATAGATTTAAGGAACAAATATCAATTCTTGAACAAGTCAAAAATGAATCTGTCGAATTTCAGAAAGAAAACTCCACTCTGAGAAAAGAACTTGAAATGAATCAGTCCAGTCAAGAAGAATACTTTAGAGCCGTTTTTTCCTAACTTTTACTTTGTCAGAAAGAAAAGATTTTTAAGAGATCTTTCAAAAGATAAAAACAAAGAGGATCACATAAAAATTCTATGGAAACTTTATGAAGAAATATTTCATAATCAAAACAATATTGAGAATTTAAATAATTTAGAGAAAGTTAAAGGTCTTGATTCTTGGTACCAAGCTTTTTTTACAAAAAAAATGTCAAAGACTAGATACAGATCAAATGCTATTTATGACCACCAATGGCAAGGGGGAGTTGATTCAAAAATAGTGGAAGAAACTTTGAAAAGTTTTTACATATGTAAAGTAAACCTTCATGGAAACACAAGACACTATATTCATTTTGGTAAATCTTCGGAAGAATATCTGCAAAACCATGATCCACCTCAGTTTAGATTGAATTAAAAAAATATTTTAGACTGATCGCTTAGTATTTCTTCGACTTCCATGTTTAATGAAAACCTTTTTGGCAATTTCCTGAAAGTCATTCTTTTTTCTCACCCCCCAAATCTTATCCCTTGCATGTTTCGACGTTTCTTTTAGGTCAATAATTGGTCTAATGTAATTTACCAAATTAGCTTCATGTATTGCCTCATTACTCTCATTTAGTGAAGGTAGTAGAGATCTGGTCCATGTTAAGTTTGGATCTTGGTCTTTGCTTTGTTTTATTACTGAGTAAATCCTTGGTAAATTAATTCCTGTCACTCCTGATTGCATTTGCACTTGGCAAATATGAATCCCTGGTTCAAAGTCAGTAAATAACTCCGCAAGTAAAGGTGAGGTTTTTTGCCAAGGTTGCCAAAGATTATAAGACGCAAAAGACATAATCATTGCTCGCATTCTAAAATTAATCCAGCCATGTTTTCTAAGATAAAGCATGCAAGCATCTAAAAAAGGAAATCCAGTTTTACCTAATATCCATTTTTCGATTAACTCATCATTCTCCTTCTCCCTTAAGCTATCACAAAGATAATGCATTGATTGAAACTCTAATTCTGGTTCTGTTTCAAGTTTTTGAATAAAGTGACAATGCCAGAAAAGTCTTTTCTTAAACGAAGCTAGATCTCTTACAAAAAGATTGTGCTCCATTTGCTTCAGAGTTGCTTGATATACCTGGCGAATTGATATCGATCCAAAACTAAAATGTGGTGATAGTCTCGAACAAGCATAAGCAGCTTCTTGGGGATTAGACATTTTCCTACTATATCCATTTGCCCTGTGATCAAAAAAGGAATGTAATAATTTTTTTGCTCCTGCAGTTCCACCTGGTTGGATATAATCACTTCGGTTTTTTTGGGATTTGGTCCAATCTTTTACATTTGGCAATGTGTTTAAGATGGAAAAATTGTCTTTGTTAAGTAGAGGGGCTTCATAAGTCTTAGACTCCATAATCTTCTTCCAACTGCTAGACCAGTTATCCCTATCAAAAGTATCTAATTGAATTCCAAAATCTTGATAAACAGAAATATGATGTTTGGTGTTCTTTTTAAAATAACAAAAATGGTTTCTAAAATATTCTGTTTCAGTAGAATGATTGACATGAAACTGAATGGATTCAAATTTATTGCTCCAATCACAAAATTCTGAAAAATTGCCGCAAAACACCCTAATATTACATTTAAACTTTTGTAACTGTGTGTCAAGTTCATCCAAACAATCTATTGCAAATTTTAATTGTCTTGGAGAGCGCCCTGATGTTCTCCAATAATCTTCATCAAAGATAAAAATAACTTCGTAATTTTGCTTTTGCGAGCCATTGAATAAAGCAGCATTATCCAAAAGTCTCATATTTCTATGTATGATTATGAGATCTTTCACTTAAGATACTTGAAGTTGGTTTACAACATTGCAAATGTCTTCATGAAGAACAACGGAAGCTAATGTGTCAAAAGGTGTAGGGTCTTTATTAACTATTACTAGGTCAGCAGAAGCCCCTAAAAAATTAATTAGTGAGGCAACTGGTTGCACCTGCAACGAAGACCCTAAAACTATCATTAATTCAGTGTTTTGCACTAACTCTTTAGCTTTATCAAAATCTTTCATATTAAGTGATTGTCCAAAAGATATAGTTGCAACTTTTACTAAGCCCCCACATTTCAAACAACTTGGGAATACTTCATTATTTTCAACAGCAGCATGGAATAATTTAATATTTGCAATTTCTCCACACTCAATACAATTTGCTTTTGTTGCATTTCCATGGATTTCGATAATCTTTTCTTTAAGAATTCCAGATTTCTCATGCAATGCATCTATATTTTGAGTTATCACTATGCCCTCTTTCTGATCAAGTACTCTTTTGACAAAATGATGTCCATCATTAGGTTTTATTTCTGATAGTTTATGGTGAAGTGCTAAATTTCGTTTCCATGAGTCTCTTCTCTTTGAGCTACTGGTTACAAAGTCTTTAAAAAAAATGGGTTTATTTGTTTTCCAAAAACCATCATCTCCACGAAAGTCAGGTAAACCAGAATTTGTGCTGATGCCTGCTCCAGTCAAAAAAACTATATTTGATACAGAATCTAGAAGAAATTGAAATTCTCTGATCATACTCATGCAATTTTATTTTGAAGTAATCGACTGGTATGTAAGAGAGAGTCTTGTTAAATTAAAAGGAGGTCTAAAGAATCCAAAATAATCACCATTAGGGTTGATCATAATTATGTTATTCATATGATTATTGAGTTGATCATTATGCTTCATGTGATTCATTGGTGAACTTTTTGCCACCTTCAGTTGTGTTGTCAGGCTTAGAAGATTAGCAGAATCAGCTCTGAGTCCTTCGAAACTTGTATCAAACCGGGATGCATACAAATTAATATCTTCTACAGAATCTCGACTTGGATCAATGCTAACCAAAATCCATTGCTTATCTTCTAAAGGGAAATTCTTTTCTCTAAGGGTAGTGATAAGTTTTCTTAATTCACTCATGGTAATTGGACACTCATCGGGGCAATTTGTGAAACCAAAATACATAATGGTCCATTTATCTAATAAATGATCTTTTGTAAAAAAAGATCCGTCAGCTCGCTCCAATGCAAAATTAGAAATTGGAATAGGTTCTGCATGCTGATAAAAACCATTTATTAGTAATTCATCATTACTTAAGATTCTTGGTGATGTCAGTTTATTGATAAATAAATAAAGGATAGTTGTTATAAATAAAAAGATAAGGCCTAAAGAAATGCTTATATTCTTTTTCATTGAACTAAAAAATGATCGAGCAAGAGAGCAGCAAAAATTAAGAAAATGTAATAAACCGAATATTGAAAGGAAACCATTGGATAATCATTATCATCATAAAAATACATCTTAAAAGATGTGTATAAGTAAATAATCCCAAGAACTAACGAGGCAATAAGGTAGATGACTCCTGACATGAGAACAACATAAGGCAGGAGACTAACAATAAAGAGGAGGATGGTATATAAAATTATTTGTAATTTAGTGAATTTAACTCCGTGCGTTACCGGAAGCATAGGTATAGACTCTCTAGCATAATCATCTCTTCTATAAATTGCTAATGCCCAAAAGTGTGGAGGTGTCCAAACAAATATTATAAGCACGAGCAATAAAGCATTTGGATCAATTGAATTAGTAATTGCTGTCCATCCAAGAAGTGGTGGAGCAGCACCTGCTAATCCACCAATTACAATATTTTGAGGAGTTGCCCTTTTAAGAAAAACTGTATAAATGAATGCGTATCCAATCAATGAACAAATTGTCAATAATGCAGTTAGTGTATTTACAAAATAGATTAAGATAATTGTTCCCATTATCATGAGAAAAAGTGCAAATAGTGATGCATTAATTAGGCTAATCTCCCCCTGTGGCAATGGTCTTCCAGAAGTCCTTTGCATCCCGGCATCAATATTACGGTCTATAATTTGATTTATGGTTGCTGCTGAGGCTGCACACAATCCTATGCCTAAAAGTGCAATTATCATTATTTGGAATGATGGAATATTTGGTGTTGCCAATAACATCCCTACTATGGCAGTTATCAGCATCATAGAAACTACTTTGGGTTTTGTTAATTCAAAGTAGTTTTTGAATAAACTCATTTTTTCCAAGCTAAGTAATTTACTAACAATGTCACAAGTAAAAGCATAGCAGCAATAAGATTATGGGCAATTGCAATATACAAAGGGAGCACATAAACAACATTCATAATACCAAGTGATATCTGAAGTAATAAAACCAATCCTAATGTAGATGCAAGTGGAGCTGCATTAGTGAACCATAAACATCCAATCAAGATTAGCATCAAAGCAGTTAAGATCAGTGCTGTAATCCGGTGAGAGTAATGAATAGCAACTCTTGCAGGATTTTCAAGCAAGCCAAAAAGATAATTTGGTCCAATTTCTTGTTTTAAATTGAATCCGGATTTAAAGTCCATTTCTGGTAGATAAGTCCCCTGACATGTTGGAAAATCGGGACAAGCCAAAGACGCATAATTAGTACTGGTCCAAGCTCCTAAAAATATTTGAAAGAACAGCACAACAAGACAGATAAAGGCTAGCCCCCGATACTTTTTGATATCAATGTAATGCAAAAATTTAAAATTAGCAGCTTTTAAAAAAATAAAAGAGAAGAGACTTAAAGTTATAAAGCCTCCAAATAAATGTCCCGTGACAATGATTGGAAGCAATTTTAAGCTAACCGTTAAATAACCAAATAAGCCTTGGCAACAAATGAAAAATAATAAAAATGCAGATACAAACTGTAAAAACTTATCTGATGTTTTTCTAAAAGCTATGAAGACCATTCCAATTGCAATTAAACCTAGAGAAGCTGCAAAATATCTATGGACTACCTCCGGAATAACTTTGTCAATTTCATATGGGAAACTGGGGTATCTACTTTCTGCAATTGCAATATCTGCCTCAGAAGTTGGAAATGTAACAAAACCATAACACCCAGGCCAATCTGGGCAGCCTAAACCGGCATCGACAAGTCTTGTCCATGCTCCAAGTGCTATGACAACCACGGAAAAAAGGGCGCCAAATAATGAGAAATTTCTGAGCAATATCATGTCAAAACCTTTAAATCTTTAAGTATCATCTTTGGATTTAGACCATTTGGAAAAAACATAACCATCCTGCCATATGGATCAACTACAAAAATATAACTTCTATTAACAATCTCTTCAGAGCCAAGTTTGTCTAACATAAAATGAAGTTGCTTCTCTCTATCTTCAAATATCTCAACTCTAGGAAAATCATTTTCCAATACCTCACGCATCCCTGAATCATCAACATTATTGAAGAATGCAACTCTTCTAACTCTATAAATTTCACGATTTAGAGCTATATTTAGTTGTTTCATCAAGCGAAGATTCTCCAAAGTTTGACTCTCATTTGAGTGATAGACTCCCATTACCCACTTACCATCGTTAAAAGAAAGTAAATTATCTTCGGAATCATATAAATTTACTTTGCTGATATCTTGATAGACTTTGAAAAACTCACCATTATTCTTCGTCTCCTCTGGCCCCCAACCTAATCTAAAAGCAAGTGTGGAAGCTACGATAACAACAATAGGGGTCAATAATAAAAATAGCAAAAAAGGCTTGTTATTCATTTCCGAATTTTCTCCAACTGTAAATATACATAATTGTAAGAGCAATAAACATTGCAAACCACTGACCAGCGTATCCAAAATGCTTCACAGGAGGCATGTTTGTTACCACAGGAGGAACATAACGCAAATTTGATTTATCTTGAAAGTTTGCAACTAATAAAAATGGTTCGAGATTTTCTGAAAATTCTTTAGCAATAGTTTCAAGCGCTCTACTTTGTGAAACTTTTGGCCAGTTGCCTGATATTACTTGTTCACCAAGTATAAGGCCCTCCTCTGGATTTTCTAGAATTCCACTAATGCTAATTTCACCAATCGGCAGTTTTATTTCTGGTAGTATCGACCTGTTTTTTGTTTGTTGGATCCATCCAAAATCTGTCATTAGTATTGTTCCCGTGTTTGTAATAAAAGGGGCAATGACTTTAAAGCCCAACATACCATCAACTAAGGAATTATCTATTAGTATCAGTCTACTCTGATCTATATAGCCTTTCAGATATACGTAGTCCCAGGTTTTGCTGTCTCTTGAATATGCTACCGATGATTTCATTTGTGCAACATTGTAATCATCAACTATAGATTGTTTTTCCTGACCTCTTTCTATTTGCCAAAATCCTAGCAAGACAAAAATTCCGCCAAAAATTATATAGAATAATGACATTGCAACTCTTGATTTAGTAATAATCATCTTCAAATTAGTTATAATTGCTTACTCATGACGTTAAAAACTATTATTGGTATTCTTATTGCAGGTATTTTACTCAGCCTTGCAAGCAGTCTATTCTTCTTGTTTAAGGACCAAGGAAGAGGAAAAAGAACTGTATATGGTCTTGGTATTAGAGTAAGTTTGGCAATCATTTTAATTATTTTAGTTGCATATGGTTTGTCTACGGGCGAGTTAGGTAACTCATACGTGCCCCCTGAAATGTTACAAGATATAAACGAATAAGAAGAGCATTACCCAAACAACATCTACAAAATGCCAGTACCAAGATGCTGCTTCAAATCCAAAATGTTTATGTTGATCAAAATGCCCATAGAGAACAGACCGAAGTAACATTACTCCCAGCATAAGTCCTCCTAGCATTACATGAAAACCATGAAATCCTGTCAACATAAAGAAAGTAGATCCATAAATACCTGAGTTCAAGGTAAGATCAAAATGCTCGTATGCTTCATAGTATTCTAAAGCCTGAAGTCCCACAAAAATCAGAGCAAGTGTTACAGTAACTCCTAACCAAGAGTTGAAACTTTTTTTATTTCCTTTTTTAAGTGCTAAATGAGCAAAGTGAACTGTGACACTAGAACTTAATAAAACTATCGTATTATATAGTGGCAACCACTTACCAATATTTTCCCATCCAGGAAAACTCATACTATGAGCAGCAATAACAAATGCTTTTCCACCGTCTGGTGTATTAATTAGTGGCCATGCTGCCTCAAAATTTTGCCACAACATATTTGCTAAGCCCTTCTCTCCTTCACCTCCTAACCAAGGCACTGCAAAATTTCTCACATAAAAGAGAGCACCAAAAAAAGCTGCAAAAAACATAACTTCTGAAAAAATAAACCATGCCATGCCGTAGACAAAGGACTGAGAGAGTTGTTTGCTCTCTAATCCAGCATAGTTCTCTTTAACAACTTCACGAAACCAAAAAAATAAAGTGACTCCAAAACAGGCTAGACCAGTATAAAGGATATATGAGGCTTTACTTTCAGGGTTTCCGATTGCGTTTATAGTAGATGAAGCTCCAACAATTACTAAAAACAAAGAAAATGCAGCAAAGATAGGAAATTTACTTGAATCGGGTACATAATAATTAGTAGGGACCGAATTATGCTGTGATGATGTCTCTGATTGCATTGAAGATTCACTCATTATCTTGTGCCCATAGAAAGATGATTCATTTCTGGGTCAACACGGTCTGTGATATCGAAAATTGTGTAAGATAAAGCCACATTATTGATCGTACTAGGTAGGGAATCATCGAAAATAAAACGAACTGGCAATAGAGCTTCTTCCCCAGGACTTAAAAATTGCTGCTCAAAACAAAAGCATTCCAGTTTTTTTAAGTACTCAGCCGCATTACTTGGAGCAACACTTGGCACAGCTTGTGCTGTCATTGGTTTATCTGTTGTATTTTTTACATAGAAAGTAGCATTATGATATTTACCAGTTGTTACCTCCATCACTTTTTCTGATGGGTTGAATTTCCATGGCATTTGTTCGTTGTTGTGAGAAACAAATTGTACTGTTAAATCTCTACCGGTTTCTGTTTCATATGATGTATTTTCCTTAGATTGTGAGATTTTGCCGTTTAGACCAGTAATTTCACAAAAAACATCATATAGAGGCACTAAAGCAAATGAAAAGAAAAACATGCAGAAAACTCCGATCGAAAGCAATTGAAGAGTTTTTTTTGCAGATTTATTCATCAATCAACCTTTGGTGGAGTTGAGAAAGTATGATAAGGAGCTGGTGAAGCGACTGACCACTCTAAACCTTTTGCACCCTCCCATACTTGAGAAGTTGCTTTTTTTCCACCAACAACGGTCTTCAATACAATGAAAAGAAACAAAATCTGGGAAGCTCCAAATAAGAAAGCTCCTGCCGTAGATACCATGTTCCAATCGGCAAATTGCAGCGCATAATCAGGATATCTTCTTGGCATGCCTGCTAAACCAATCCAGTGTTGAGGGAAAAAAGTTACATTAACTCCAACAAAGGATAGCCAAAAATGTAATCTTGATAATCTTTCGTCATACATATTACCGGTCCATTTCGGTATCCAATAATAAACTGCAGCCATTATTGAAAACACTGATCCTGGTACGAGCACATAATGAAAATGAGCTACTACAAAATAAGTATCGTGATATTGAAAGTCAGCAGGAGTAATAGCAAGCATAAGTCCTGAAAAACCACCAATAGTAAAAAGAACAACAAATGCTATGGCAAACAGCATTGGAGTCTCATAAGTAATTGAGCCTCTGAACATGGTAGCAACCCAGTTAAATACCTTTACACCGGTCGGAACTGCAATCAACATTGTTGCCCACATAAAAAATAGTTCTGCTGCAAGAGGCATGCCAACTGTGAACATGTGGTGTGCCCAGACAACAAAAGATAAGATTGCAATTGACAGCATGGCCCATACCATCGATGAATAACCAAACAATCTTTTTCTAGCAAATGTTTCAATAATGTGAGAAGTTATGCCGAAAGCAGGCAAGATCATTATATAAACTTCTGGATGACCAAAAAACCAAAATATGTGCTGAAAAAGGACTGGGTCACCTCCACCAGCAGCATTAAAAAAACTTGTACCAAAATGAATATCCATTAGCATCATTGTCACTGCTCCAGCTAAAACGGGCATCACTGCTATAAGTAGGTAAGCCGTAATCAACCAGGACCACACAAATAAAGGCATTTTCATTAAATCCATTCCCGGTGCCCTCATATTCATAATGGTTACAATGACATTAATAGATCCCATTATTGATGATGCTCCCATAATGTGGACTGAAAAAATGAAGAAGGTGACACTTGGTGGAGCGTATGTTGTGGACAACGGAGCGTAAAAAGTCCATCCAAAGTTTGGGGCTCCTCCTTCCATAAACAATGACGAGAGCAAAATCCCGAAAGCAAAAGGTAATAGCCAAAAACTTAAATTATTTAATCTTGGAAGTGCCATATCAGGGGCACCTATCATCATCGGCACTAACCAATTTGCAAGTCCAACAAATGCGGGCATAACAGCACCGAAAACCATAATCAAACCATGCAATGTAAGCATTTGATTATAAAACTCTGGTTGGACAATCTGCATGCCGGGTTGGAAAAGTTCAGCACGAATGACCATTGCCATTGCCCCACCAATAAGAAACATAGCAAAACTAAACCATAAATATAAAGTTCCAATATCTTTATGATTTGTTGTTGTTACCCAACGCATTAGACCGCTTGCCGGGCCGTGATGATGGTCATGATGATTTTCAATTACCGTACTCATTTTTTTCCTTATATTTTTGGTTTATATTCAACAATATCTTTAGGGACAACATAAGAACCATCTCCGTTCTCAGCATTACCCCAAGATTGACGTGTATAAGTTATAACTGCAGCCATATCAATCTCAGACAATTGATTTGCAAAAGATTGCATTGCTGCACCCTGAACACCTTCCATTAAAATTTCAATATTCTTAGCCTTATCATTCATTACAATATTGCTGCCTGCCAATGCAGGGAAAACAGGAGGCAGCCCTTGCCCATTCACTTGATGGCAAGCAACACAATTAGTTTGATAAACACCCTTGCCTCTTTCAGTTAATTCAGCTAAAGACCACTCTTTTTCTGTAAGTTCAGCAAGGCGAATAGCAGCCTCTTTCCTTTCCATGACCCAGTCTGTGTACTCATCCATTTCTACTGCTTTAACTACTACTGGCATGAAGCCATGGTTTTTACCACAAAGTTCGGTACAGTTACCCCTGTAAATACCAGGTTTGCTTACTTCAGTCCATGCTGTGTTAATAAAGCCAGGAATGGCATCTTGTTTTATGGCAAAATCTGGAACCCACCAAGAATGGATAACATCATTTGCAGTTATTAAAAAACGAACTCTTGTATTGGTTGGGATTACTAGAGGTTCATCAACCTCCAGCAGATAATTCTCACCCTTTGGAACAAGATTATAAATTTCATCCATATCCGTACTTAAATTTGAAAAAAACTTAATATCATCCTCAAGGTATCTATACTCCCATTTCCATTGGTACCCAACAACTTGAATATTGATCTCACCTTCTTCATCGTTGTATATCTCTTTGAGGGTTTGAGAGGCTGGAATTGCCATACCAACGAGTATTAAAAATGGCACCACTGTCCACATAATCTCAAGTCCAGTGTGCTCATGAAATTTTGCTGGTTCTGGATTTTTCTTTTTGGTGTAACGAAACATGGAGTAAAACATTACGGAAAATACTACGAGCCCGATAGCGCAACATATGTAAAAAATGAGCATGTGTAGTTCAAAGACCTCGTTACTAACATCAGTAACACCTGGTCTCATATTTAAATTATCCCATTGCGCAAACAAGTTAATTGGTGCAGATACAGCAATGCAAGACCATAATAAAACAGCCTTTAATTTTTTGAGGATGGTCACTCCCTTTAATGTCATTCGATAACCCTAATAAATGAGACTTATATTATATTATAGAAAATATTTATATTGCACTAAATTTTTTAAAAAATTAAAAGAATTATACCCGTTTTTAAGTTTGCTTAAACTCCTCAAAAGAACATTTAATACAGAAAATTCTCTGATCATCTTTGCTGAGTGCTATGGTATCCCTAGCTTTACATTCTGGGCAAATAGCTCCTGCTACAAATCTTCTAAAATCAGACATTTCGCATGCCTTCAAGGTCATTTATTACATTGGTTATGTTTGGGTATAGATCAAACCATATTTTGAAAGATTCAGCTGCCTGACAAACAAGCATGCCCATGCCGTCGTAGACATTTTCAGAGAATAACCTTGCCCATCTACAAAAGTCAGTATCATTCAGGGAGTAATTCAAATCATAGAAAATAGTTTCTTCACTGAAATATTTTGCATTTATTTGAAAATAATCATTCTGCGCATCAAAATGCGATACTGAAGCACCATGAATCACTAAGTCAAATGAATTTTCAAAATTTTCTGTATCGAAAACTTGGATATCAAATAAATTATTAAATTTTTTGACAACCTTTTGTGCATTTTCTTGTGTTCTGTTATTGATAATAATCTTTGAAGGATTAGAATTAATCAAATCAGGCAGAATGCTTTGAACAGCACCTCCTGCCCCAAAAATCAGTATTTTTTTATCTCTTAAAAAAATATTTTTTAATTTAAAATCTGAAATAAGCCCAAATCCATCGGTAGATTCCCCAACAACAAATCTCTCCTGCTTAAATAATGTATTCACTGCTGAAATTAATTTTGATTTATCTGTGGTTTTTTGACACAAGTGGAACACTTCTTTTTTATAGGGCAAAGTTACATTTAAACCTAAAAATTTATCATCTTTACAAAAATCTTTAAAAAATAACTCTAGGTCACTCTCAGAAACAGTGTAAGGCCGGTAGTCAAAGTTAATCTTTGCTTCTCTTGCAAATCTATTATGAATAAAAGGTGATAATGAATGCTCGGTTGGGTTACCAAGTACACCTAACTTATGCAGAACTTTCATTGATTAATAATCCAACAAGTTTCGAGAACTTTATTTAATTTTTTTTCAAACTCTAGTAAATGTTCAGGTGTATCAAATGGATAAGATACTGCAGGAGGCAGTGAAGATAAGATTGACTTAGTTCTTCCTCCTGATTCTAAACCAAATTTAGTACCCCTATCGTGCAGAAGGTTAAATTCAACATAACGCCCCCTTCTGATTTTTTGAAATTCTCTATGGTTTTCATTATATTCATCTTTAATTTTATGGTTAACTATTTGATAAATGTTTTTGTTGTAAGTTTTTACTAAATCTTTTAAGAAAGACAAACTATTGTCAATGTTATCCATTTTATGATCATCAAAAAAAATGCCTCCAATACCTCTCTTTTCATTCCTATGGGGCAGATAAAAATATTCATCACACTGTTTTGCAAATAATTTATAAAGACTTTTATCGTAGGAGTCTAAATAGGACTTTAAGCTTTTATGCCAAAACCTAAAGTCTTCTTTGCTCTCAAAAAAAGGCGTTAAATCACAACCACCACCAATCCACCAATCTATAAGACTGTCATTATCAAATATTAAGAAGATTCTTACATTTAAGTGAGATGTTGGAATAAGTGGACTTAGTGGATGTGCTATCACTGACACTCCCATAGCAATATATCCATTTGACTTAGGAAATCTTTTAAGGATATTAGAACTATTTGGTAAGTTTGAACTTTTAATCATTGAAAAAGATGCAATTGCTTTTTCAAAAGTTGCTCCTTCAGAAATAATTTTTACATGACCCTTTGCAATATCAGAGTTCCAGATATCTTCATCACCTACAGAAAGGTCTTTTTCTAAAGAGAGGAAATTATTAAAAATATCTGACTGCAACAATGCAAACTTTTCTTCTAATTTATCAATATCAACGAACATATTTTTTCTCAATCAAATTATAAATTCTGCTGGGTGAAACTTTATTACCAAGAGGTGCATTATAAAGAGCAACATCTTTATATGAAAACAATTTAATAATGCTACCAAGACTTTCTGGAGCATCTTGACCACTAATATTAGCTGATGTAGATATAAATGGACCATTAAGATATTCGTGTAGTCTTATGATAGGTAAGTGATCACTCACTCTTGCTACAAAGCATGATTTATATGTTAAATATTCTGGTATTAATTTATTCGCAGGAATGATTATTGAATTATGGCCTGGCCAAAATGAAGAAATAATGCTTTTTTTTAAAATCATATCTGAATACAAATTGACACTATCTAAGTCTCTAAATAATAAAATAAATTTCTTTTCTCTTTCTCTACCTTTTAATTCAAAAACTCTTTCTATTGATTTTAAGTTAAAAGGATCACATCCCAGTCCCCAAACTCCTTCAGTAGGATGTAATAAAATATTACCTTTCTCCATCCATTTTGCAGATTGCTCTGCGTTTAAAGAACGCATTAAAATTTAATTGTTAAGTTTTTTATCTTTTGATATAACTTCTTCACGCATTTTAGATTTAAACTCATGAAGTTTTGATGCAAGAGCATCATCATTTGTTGCCAAAATTTGGACAGCTAAAATTGCCGCATTTTTAGCACCAGAAGATCCTACTGCAACTGTCGCTACAGGAATTCCTGGGGGCATTTGAACTGTTGATAGAAGTGAGTCAAAACCACTAAGCGATCCTGATGGAATGGGTATTCCAATAACAGGTTTAGTAGTGTGGGCGGCAACTACACCAGCTAGATGAGCAGCCATGCCAGCTGCTGCAATAAATACTTCAACACCGTTTTCTTCTGATGACTTAATTAATTCAAGAACTTTATCCGGAGTACGATGAGCTGAGAATACATTTTTTGTATAAGAAACACCAAAATCATCTAAAACACCAAAAGCTTTGGAAACAATATCTAAGTCAGAGTCAGACCCCATAACAATTGCTACAGACATAACACATTATAATAAAAACTTTTAAATAAGTGCAAAAAAGTTAAAATAAACAAATGCCTAAACTAAACATATTAATATATCCAGATCCAAGACTCAGAATAAAGGCTGAAAAAGTAACAAAATTCGACAAATGTCTAGAAAATTTAGTAAATAATATGTTTGAAACGATGTATTCTGCTGATGGCATTGGTTTAGCAGCTACTCAGGTTGATATTCACAAACAAGTAGTTGTAATGGACTTAAGTGAAGAGAGAAATAGTCCAAAAGTTTTTATCAATCCTCAATTTACTGTAAAAGATGACAAAAGTTTATATAGTTGCACTGAGGGGTGTCTTTCAATACCTGGATTTCATGAAGAAATATCAAGACCTGAGAAGATTATTGTAAATTACCAAGATATTAATGGAAAATTTATAACTGAGGAGCCTGAAGGTCTGCTAACGGTGTGTTATCAACACGAAGTTGATCATCTAAATGGTAAATTATTTGTGGATTATTTAAGTCCGTTGAAAAGGTCTAGAATTAAGAAAAAACTAGAAATTGAAAGGAAAAAAGAATTTTAAAAGTAATTTCGACAATTTTAACGTATTTTAAAAGATTTTAGACGAAATTGTAGGATTTTCAGCAAATTTTATTAAATGGATATAGAGTCATCACAAAAGTTAGAACAAAATAAGGTTAGTATTGTTTATGCAGGCACTCCTGTATTATCCAAAAAGATTCTTGAAAAACTTAATGAAAACTTTGAAATCAAAGCTGTGCTTACACAACCTGATAAGATTAGGGGCAGAACAAAAATCCCTTCTCTTGCTCCAGTTGCTGAATTTGCGGTCAAGAACAACATTGAATGTATAAAAATAGAAAACTTTCAGCAAAATAATCTTCTCAAACTTAATAATCTAAAATTTGATTTTTTAATTGTGGCTGCCTTTGGGAAAATTATTCCAAAACATATTCTGAATTTACCAGCAAAAGACTCCATAAATATTCACTTCTCTTTGTTGCCAAGTTATAGGGGAGCTACACCTATTCAAAGTGCTATTTTATCTAATGATAAAATTACAGGAATTTCTTATATGTCAATGACCGAAGGCATGGATGAAGGTCCAATTTATTCCAGTCATGAATTAGAGTTTGAAAAAAATGAAAATAAAATAACTCTTGAAAACAGATTGATAGACTTAACATTAAAAACTGTTGTCCCAACAATTAACGAAATTAACCTTGGTAATCTTCAACCAAAAAAACAAGATACTGCTCAAGCAAGCTACTGTAAGAAGATTATAAAGTCTGATGGATTGATAGATTTTAGAGAAACGTCTGAGGAAATAGAATCAAAACTGCGAGCTTATATTGAATGGCCAGGACTTTTTTTCAACTTTAAAAATGTTCAAATAAAGATACATGGATGTTATGCACACGAACACAGTGGCAATGAGAAACCTGGAACAATTTTGTGGGATGAAAAATTAGGAATGTCAGTAGTTACAAACAATTCTAAGATAGTAATCACTCACTTACAGTTTCCAGGTAAAAATATTATTGCCGATGCTTCTATAAAAAATGGGTACAAAGATTTTTTTAACAAGAAGATAGAAAAAACGAGTTTATAAATATTTATGAAAATATACTTTTATTTTGCCTAAAACAGGTATATTTTAGCTACTATGAAAATATTGATTTTGGGTGCTGGGCAAGTTGGCGGCAGCCTTGCTACCAATTTATCATCTGATGGATACGAAGTTACAGTTGTTGATGAAGATTCTGATAAACTAGCTGATCTTGATGATTCAGTTGATCTAAGGACTGTTTTAGGACATGCAAGTCACCCTCTTACGTTGAGGAAAGCAGGTTGCGATAAAGATACTGTTCTTCTCTCATTAACAAATAATGATGAAGTAAATTTAATAGCATCAAAAATTGCAAAATCCTCTTTTAATGCAAAAAAAACTATCTGTAGATTAAGTGATTCGTCTTACATAACAGAAAAAAAACTTATCGATGACTTTGTTGATATCCCTATAAGCCCAGAAAATGATATTACAGAACATCTTTTTCAGTTGATAACACATCCAGGTACAAATCAAATTGAAGATTTCGCTGATGGCAAAGTTAAGCTTGTTTCAGTAAAAGCACAAAAAAACGGTAATTTAGTTGGACATGAACTTAAAGTTATAAGACAAGATATGCCGAATATCGATACCTTTGTCCCAATAATTTATAGAAAGGGTAAGCCTATCAAAGCAAAAGGCTCTACGATTATTAAAGAAAATGATGAAATTTATTTTATAACTGCTGCAGAAAATATAGATGAAGTAGTTAATGAAGTTCAAGAGAAGTCTGAACGTTTCTCTAGAGTCTTTATTATAGGCGGGGGTAAAATTGGGTTTAATCTTGCCAAACAACTAGAAAACAAATTTAATGTTAAGGTCGTTGAAAGAGACAAAGGCAGATGCAAATTTCTTTCAGAAGAACTGAATAAGGCAATTGTACTTCATGGTAGTGGCTCTGATGAAAGCCTGTTAATAAGTGAAAATATTTCACAAACAGATGTTTTTTGCAGTCTAACAAATGATGATGAGGCAAATATAATGTCTGCTTTCCTAGCAAAGAAACTTGGAGCAAAGAAAACAATGATCCTAGTAAATAATATCTCTTACATGGATATTATTCCCAAAAGATTTATCGATAATGTAATAGCGCCCTACAGATTAACAATTTCACTAGTAATGCAAGACCTTAGAGAGGGAGACTTTGCTCAAGAAGTAATCCTAAAAATGCATACAGGTGCTGAAGCGATAGAAGGAGTCATTCATCCAAATTCCTCTACAGCAGAATTCATTGGATTTCCAATCAATTCTTTACCACTTCCAGATGAAGCTACACTAGGCGCCGTCGTAAGATCTGAAGAAGTATTGATGCCAAGTGATGATCTCAAACTTCAAATTGAAGATCACTTAATTGTTTTTCTTACAAATAAATCTGCTGTTTCTGAAGTTGAAAAATATTTCAAAGAGGTTTAATTGAATCCATTAAAAATTCTTAATTTTTTTGGGGTTTTGCTAATGTTATTTAGTTTTTCCTTTCTGATTCCAATTTTTGTTGGATTTGTCTATGAAGAATCTTCTATAAATATTTTTATTTCTTTAATGATTGGTATATTTCTTGTGGGTTGTTGTTCATGGGTTTTCACTAGGAAAGATGGCTCAGACCTAAGTTTAAGTGATGGGTTTATCATAACTGTTCTTTTTTGGTTGGTTTTATCTCTTTTTGGTGCGTTGCCTTTTTATTTTTTAGGGTTTAGTTTTGTTGATTCGTTATTTGAATCAATGTCTGGTATTACAACTACAGGTGCAACGGTGTTTTCTGGTCTAGATGAGCTTGATAAATCAGTTCTAATATATCGCCAACTTCTTCAATGGATGGGTGGTATGGGTCTAATTGTTCTTGCAATTGCAGTAATGCCATTGTTGGGTATTGGTGGAGGACAATTGTTTAAAACTCAAACACCAGGTGCTATGAGTAATCAAAAATTAACACCTCGTATCACGAATACTGCAAGGGCATTATGGTTAATTTACCTTGGTCTCACTATATTATGTCTTTCCTCATATAAACTTGCTGGCATGAGTTTTTTTGACTCCTTTGCTCATGCTCTAAGTACAGTTTCTATTGGAGGTTTTTCAACGCATGATGCAAGCATCGGTTTTTTTAACAACATTAATATTGAAATTGTTTGTATGGTTTTTATGATTTTATCGGCTATAAATTTTTCTCTTCATTACGGACTTATTTATAGAAAACAATTTTTAAAGTACTTTTATGATCCAGAACTAAGATTCTTTTTATCAATTTTATTCGTAATAACAGCTGTTGTTTGTATTTCTTTATTTACTTTGACTGATATTGCTAATCCTTTAAGGTATGGAATATTTCAGTCTGTATCAATTGTAACCACTACAGGATTCCTTACTGAAGAGTATTCGTCATGGCCAACTATGGTAAGTTTCCTACTTCTGTTAGGTGCCTTTATGGGGGCATGTTCAGGATCAGTTGGTGGAGGTATAAAGTCATGGAGGGTGTTAATAATTATAAAGCATGGATATATGCAAATATTTAAGCTTATTCATCCAAACTCTACTAACTCAATAAAAATAGGCAGAAACCCTCTGCAACAAAATGTTACAGAGGCACTTTGGGCATTTTTTTCTATCTATGTAATATCTTTTATGGTGCTTCTAATCGCAATGCTGATGACAGGCCTAGATTTTCTGACTGCATTCTCTGCTGTTGGAGCTTGTCTTAATAACTTAGGCCCAGGATTAGGTGAAGTTGCAACAAACTACAGTTCACTAGGAGTAGCTGCAAAGAGTATATTGTCTTTTGCAATGATTTTAGGAAGGCTTGAAATCTTTACTTTGCTTGTTGTCTTAACTCCAGCTTTTTGGCAGAGATAATTATTTATAGGGGTCTCTTTGTATTCCTCTTTGTTTTTTGTATCTTTTATATTCCCAATTGTAATCAATCAATTTTTTACTAATCATTTTTTCAATTTCATGATTAAGACTCTGTGCAAAATTGCTTTTACCTATTTTATTAAAATTTAAAGAAGTTTCTGAAAATGTAATCGAAAGGTCGTTAAAATGATTTGAATTAAGGCTGGCACACAAAACATCTTTTCCAGTTTTTGAAGCTAAAGATGGCACTAAAGTTGTTGTGTAAGCTTCATGACTAAAAAATTGAGCATATTCACCTTTTCCATCCGCAGGCACCTGATCTGCGGCCATTGCAACAACAGAACCTTGACTAAGATGCTTAAATAACTCTCGGACTCCTTTGTAATTGGTTTCAAAGACTTTGGCTAAATCATTTTCTCTTCTTCGTTTAATGAAATTATTAACAAATTTAGATTTGGCAGGTTTAAAAATTCCTAAAACACTGAATTTATGGGCTAGAAAATTAAATAAAAAATCAATGCTTCTATTATGAAGGGATAAAATTATGAATCCATTGCTCTTTTGGTAGCTGTTTAAAAGAAAATTATTTTCAATTTTAAGGATATTTTCAGATAACAGTCTGTTGGGCCTTGAGAAACAATAAAAAGTTTCATAATAAGATCTAAAACTTTCCTTTAAACTCATTTTGGCTATTTTTTGAACTTCAGATTTTTCAAGATCTGGAAAAGCAAGACTAATATTAATAAACGTAATCTTTAATAAGTTTAGATTAAAGAGCAAATAGATTGATGAAATTAAATCAGAAATTACATATCCAACTTTTAAGGGAAAAGGAGAAAGGCAAAGAAACAAAAATCTCATAATATTATTTCAAGAATAATCTATAATAATAGAAATTTTTCTAGGAATCATGTCAGCACAATCTATGGAGCAACTAGTCTCACTTTGTAAAAGAAGAGGTTTCATTTACCGAACTAATGAAATTTATGGTGGCCTCCAAGGAATATATGACTTTGGTCCCTACGGAGTAGAGTTAAAAAATAATTTGAAAAATGCTTGGTGGAGTGAAATGGTCTACCAGAGAGATGATGTAGAAGGAATCGATGCTTCAATTCTTACAAATAAATTAGTACTAAAACATTCAGGTCATGAAGATACATTTTCTGACCCACTTGTAGATTGTAAAGATTGCAAAAATAGAATGAGAGCTGATCATATTAAAAATAGTAAGTGCTCACTTTGCGGTTCATCCAATCTTACTGAACCTCGTGAGTTTAATTTAATGTTTAAAACAAATGTTGGCCCTATTGAAGATGAGAACAACTATGCATATCTAAGACCTGAAACCGCACAACAAATTTTTACAAATTTCAAAAATGTCTTGAATTCAAATCCTAAGAAAATACCATTTGGTATTGCACAAATTGGTAAAGCATTTAGAAATGAAATAACTCCAAGAAATTTCATCTTTAGAGTAAGAGAATTTGAACAAATGGAATTGGAATTCTTTGTTAAAAAAGGTGATGATGAAGAATGGCACAAATATTGGCTGGAAAAAAGAATAGAGTGGTGGGGCAAACAAGGGGTTGCCAAAGATAAGATAAAAATTCTTAATGTACCGGAAGACGAGCTGTCCCATTATTCAAAAGGAACCTATGACTTAATGTATGAATTTCCACATGGTGTTGAGGAATTGGAGGGTATCGCAAACAGAACTGATTTTGATTTAGGGTCTCACTCTAAAAATCAAGAAGATTACCAGATTGATGCAAAAGTAATCAAAAACAATGAATCAAATGAAAAACTTGTTTTTACTGATAATGAGACAAACGAAACATATATACCTTACGTGATAGAGCCCTCTGCAGGTGTTGAGAGGGGTATGCTAGCTATACTTAATGAAGCATACAACGAAGAAGTACTAGAGAACGGAAAAACAAGAACATTGCTCAAATTAAAACCCCATCTATCCCCTGTAAAAGTTGCAGTAATACCTTTGAAAAAAAATGATGAAAAAATAGTTAGTTATGCAAAAGAAATTAAGAAAAAAATACAGGGATTAAATATTGGAAGAGTAGTTCTGGAAAATACAGGTAATATTGGCAAAAGTTACAGAAAACATGATGAGATAGGTACACCAGTTTGTTTAACAATAGATTTTGATAGTCTAGAAAACAACAGCTTTACTAAAAGAGATAGAGATACAATGAAACAGGAAAGAATTGATATTGAAACACTGATAAAGCAGATAAATAAATCATAATTAGACATTTGTTTATTTATTTAAGAAGTCTGACGTTCCAGCTGATATTTTACATATCCCTTGTTATTATGTGCTTATTTTTAATTCTAACTTTGCCAATAAGCAATATTAAAAGTAGACATATGTTTGTTAGAAAATATATTTTACTTTTATTAATAGCATTAAAATATATTTGCAAAATAACCTATAGGGTAAATGGTTTAGATAATCTTAAAAATCTTCCCACAGTTTTTGTAGCTAATCACCAAGGTGTTTGGGAAGTTCTTTATCTTATGACACTAACAAATCCAACAATCCCAATTGTAAAAAAAGAATTATTGGTGATTCCTTTTTTTGGGTGGGGGCTATCACTATTAAGACCCATTACAATTAATAGAGAAAAAACGGTTGCCAGTCTTAAAAAAGTTATTAAAAAGGGCAAGGAAAAAATCAATAATAAATTTTCAATTTTAGTGTTTCCAGAGGGCACAAGAGTTAGCCCAGATGCAAAAGATGTTGTGATTAAACGAAGTGCTTTGGAGTTGGCAAAACAATCAAATACCAGTATTACACCCATTTATCACAATTCAGGTAGATACTGGCTTAATAAGTCCTTTATAAAAAAACCTGGCCAAATTGAGGTGTTTATAGGAAAACAAATTAAGCCTGATGAAACAGATAACTTAAAAATACATATTGAAAATTGGATGAAAGAGAAAATTAGAGTTTTAAATATCTAAATTTGACACTAATTTTGCATTCTCATCTAAAAATTCACGTCTCGGCTCTACCTGGTCACCCATTAAAATTTCAAAATATTGCCCTGCTTCATTGGCATCTTCAATTTTTACCTTCATCATCCTTCTATTTTCAGGATCCATAGTAGTCGTCCAAAGTTGGTCTGGATTCATCTCTCCTAATCCTTTATACCTCTGAATATCAATGCCTCTGGAACCACCTTTTGAGAAATCTTTAACTAATTTTTCTTTTTCCTTTTCGGATGATGCATAGGAACTAGTTTTCCCTTTTGTTACTTTATAAAGAGGTGGGAGAGCAATATAAATATGTCCATTATCTAATAGATCAAACATTTGCCGGTAGAAAAAAGTTAATAGCAAAGTTCTAATATGTGAACCGTCTACATCAGCATCTGTCATAATAATTATTCTGTGGTATCTCAATTTTTCAATATCAAATTCATCATTTCCAATACCGCACCCCAAAGCTGTAACTAAAGTGCCAATTTCCTGTGAAGATAGAACTTTGTCTAACCTAGCTTTTTCAACATTTAGAATTTTTCCTTTTAAAGGAAGTATTGCTTGGTTGTGTCTGTTTCTACCTTGTTTGGCTGAACCTCCTGCTGAGTCACCTTCTACAATGTAAAGCTCAGACAATGTAGGATCTTTTTCCTGACAATCAGCTAACTTGCCTGGAAGACCAGCTACTTCTAAAACTCCTTTCCTTCGCGTCATCTCTCTAGCTTTTCTTGCAGCTTCTCTTGCATGAGCTGCCTCAGATATTTTCGTTAAAATAGCCATTGCTTCTTTTGGGTTTTCAAGCAAATAATCGTTAAAATTTTTACTAAAGATATTGCTCACAACTGACTCCACCTCAGAAGACACTAATTTTTCCTTAGTCTGAGATGAAAACTTAGGGTCTGGAATTTTTACAGAAACCACTGCTGTTAAACCCTCTCTGACATCCTCTCCTAACAGTTCAACAGGATTTTTTTTGTTTAACTCTTCTTTCTTAATGAATGTTTTCATTACCCTAGTTAAACTGGATCTAAAACCAGATAAGTGTGTGCCACCATCTTTTTGTGGAATGTTATTTGTATAACATAAAACATTTTCAGAGTAGGAATCGTTCCATTGCAAAGCTATTTCAACACTGAGACCATCTTGCTTCCCTTCACAATGAAATATTTCCGAAACATTCTGCTTTCTGCCACCTAGATACTTAATGTAACTACTTAGACCACCTTTATTGTTATATTTCTTAACTTTTCCTGTTCTTTTATCTACAACTTCGATATTCACGCCCGCATTCAAAAAAGACAACTCTCTTATTCTTTTATTTATTTTTTCTGCATCAAATTTAGTATCAGAAAAAATTTCTTTTGATGGTACAAATGTAATTTCAGTACCTGTTTCTTTAGAATTCTTTATTTTTTTTATTTTAGAAACGGGCTTGCCCTCTTTATAATCTTGTTCATAGTAGCCACCATCTCTCCAAATTCTAAGTTTGAGTTCCTTTGAAAGCGCGTTAACTACAGACACTCCTACACCATGTAGGCCTCCTGAAACCTTGTACGAATTATCATCAAATTTTCCACCCGAGTGAAGTGTTGTCATAATAAGCTCGGCAGCTGGTATCTTTTCTTTTTTGTGGGTATCAACTGGAATTCCTCTTCCGTTATCCTTTACACTTACAGACCCGTTTTTATTTATTATTATTTGAATTATGCTGCAATGACCTGCCATGGCTTCATCAATGCAATTATCCACTACCTCGAAAACCATATGGTGGAGGCCTGATCCATCATCTGTATCACCAATATACATGCCAGGTCTTTTTTTTACTGCCTCAAGACCTTTTAGCACTTGGATGTTTGATGAGTCGTAGGATTCTTTTTTCTTTGTCATTTACTAAATTGTTCCATGTGGAACTTTTGTGATATCAAATCACTATTTACTATTTTACTATTAAATGCATCACTTATGTTTGAAAAAAACAATTGATTTTCTGATAGGGAAAGAAATTTCAAAAGCTCATTGTAAAAAACTTCATCAAGCTCTGAACCAAGGTCATCAATAATCAATATGGGGGAGGAATTATAGTGCTTTGTTATGGTCTTGTTTATTGCAGCACACCAGACGATAGCTACAAGCTTTTGTTCTCCTCTAGAGAGCCTATTTTTTACATCATCATCACAAAAGAAAAATTTAATATCAGATCTATGTGGTCCAACATTTGTAGTCTTTGTTCTTAGGTCTCTTTGTCTGCCTTCAAATAGTGCTGACCTAAAATCCTGAGTTTCTTTCCACCCAGAATGAAGCTCTATTCTGATATCTTTGACGATTTTATAACAATCAGCACCATCCAAGAGTTTGCTCATTAAATAAAATTCATTTGTAAGAAGCTCAAAAAAATTGTTTCTTTCCTTACAAATGTCTGCGGCTGCTTGAACAAGCAATTGGTCCCATGTATCTAGATCTGGTAAATGTGTGTTTTTCAATGCGTTGTTTCTTTGTGATAAAACTTTGTTATAACGAAAAAAATTTGCTGAATATTCTTTTTTTGCTGCGATTAATGCTCTATCCATTATTTTTCTTCTGTAGCTTGGAGACTCAGAAAACAATGAAAAAGTTTTATTATCTAGTTGTGTAGAAGGCATTCTTCTAAAAAGGTCTATTGAGTTAGCTTTTGCACTGTTTATTAGAAGTTGAATTGAATTATTAGTTTTCTTTTTAATCTCTAAAATACTGCTATCTGACAAAGTTGAAGAAATAATAAAATCTTCTGTATTTTTTTTGATACATTGTTTGGTGTTTGGGGTTTTGAAAGATCTACCTGTTGAACACAAATAGATTGCCTCTAAAATAGATGTTTTACCTGAACCATTACGACCATAAAAAAAATTAATTGACTCAGAAAAGTCTAATTTGGCTGTTTTAAAACACCTAAAGTGTTTTAGTTTTAGTGAGGTGATTGACACGTCTAGTAGTTAGCTGCTTTCAGATGACTCTATTGCAGGTGTTACAACTGGAACTATTGCGGCTATGAAAAATTTTGTGTGATCTTTGCCCTCATGTTTTAAAATCCACCTATATTTAACTGAATCACTTTTTTTATTTAGCTCGAAAAAAACCATTATTTCAGTTATTTCTGAACCCATGACAGATAACGCATCTAACAAATATCTCACATTAAAAATGACTTGTATTTCCTCCCCATCATAGGTCGCATCTATTGATTCACTACTTTTCTCAGCTGACATTCTGTTTAAACTTTCTATGTAAATTTTATTTTGAGAGCAAGTAAGCATGACTTCCCTCATCTCAGAGTTGGCAAGCAACGAAGCTCTGTTTAGAGCATCTGAAAATTCTTTAGTGTTTACTTTTAAAAGAGAAAACTCAGAGGGGTTGATTGCTGTTTGATATGGCACAAAAGGTTTGAGAATAAGGCTTGACTTAAGTTCAACAGATTTTGTTTTTAAGATTAAGTTGTTTTTGCCAATTGAAAATTTAATGTCCTCTTGAGACCCTGAAATAATCTTGCTTATTTCGGTTACTGCCCTTCTTGGGACGATACAAGAGGCAGTCTGATCATCTTGCGCAGATGCTTTTTCTTTTGAAGACGATATTCTATGTCCATCGTAAGTTGTGGCAGACATCTCATTGTTTGAAAACTCAAACAAAATCCCGTCCACAAGCTTCGTATTAAGGCCGCCCGTTCTTGGCATTGATATTAAAGTCCTTGAAATCAAATCAGTCAGACTTTGCGAGGTTATTGAGACTTGTGTGGTGTCCTCATTGTTTACATTAAAAACTGGAAAATCTTCACTAGGGAAATTAGAAAGCTCCCAACTTCCTCCGGTTGTTTTAATTTTTAACTTGTTGCCATCTAAAAAAACATTAATGTCTTCTTTATCTGGTAAAAGTCTAAAAAGTTCATTAACTTTTTTAGCATTAACACAGGTTACTCCTTTTGTTTTTATTTTGGATGAAGGACATGATGCAATTATTTGGGACTGTCTGTCTGATGTTGTAAAAGTAATATCTTCATCTCCAACATCAATTTTTACATTTTCTGTAAGTGGGCTATCCCCTTTTGTTGCAAGTCCTATACACTTGTTAAGGGCCGCAAGCATTTCGTCTTTGCTTATTAAAAAATTCATTAATTGGTTAGCGTTCTTGTTAAATTCCTATAATCTTCTTCTAAAGAAGAGTTTTCTGCTCTTAATTCTTTAATTTTATTACATGCATGAATAACGGTAGTATGATCTCTTCCATTAAAGCTTTCACCTATTTCCGGCAAACTGTGATTGGTCAACTCTTTGGTAAGGGCCATAGCAAGTTGTCTTGGTCTGGTGATAGATCTGCTTCTTCTTTTTGAAAGAAGGTCCGAAAGTTTTATGTTGTAATACTCGGCAACTGTTTTTTGAATGTTTTCAACGCTTACCATCTTTGCCGAAATAACAAACAAATCTTTAAGCGCATCCTTCACAAGAGCTAAATCTATTTCTTGGTTGGTAAACCTTGAGTTTGCAGCAACCCTTTTTAATGCACCCTCTAACTCCCTTATATTGGAGCGAATTCTCTGTGCTATATAAATTGCACAGTCATTAGGCAAAACCAAGCCCATTAATGATGCCTTTTTTAAAAGCACAGCAGCTCTGGTTTCTAATTCTGGGGGATCAATCACCACAGGCAACCCCCAACCAAGTCTTGATTTCAGTCTTTCCTCTAAACCATCAATTTCTTTGGGGTATTTGTCACAAGTTAAAACCATTTGATTGTTTCTGTCCAAAAGCGCATTAAAGGTGTGGAAAAACTCTTCTTGTGATTGCTCCTTGCCAGCAAAAAACTGAATATCATCAATTAAAAGTGCGTCTGCAGTTCTGTAAAAGCTCTTAAATTCATTTATAGCATTTAACTGTATGGCCTTGACCATGTCCGCAACAAACTTTTCTGAATGGACATAAACCACTTTTTTGTTATGGTCTTTTTTTAAAATTGCATTGCCAACTGCATGCATTAAATGGGTCTTGCCAAGACCAACACCACCATAAATAAATAATGGGTTATAGTCTCCGGAAGGGTTTTGAGCAACTTGTTGTGATGCAGCTAGTGCAATATGGTTTGATTTTCCCTCAACAAAATTCTCAAATATAAAGTTTTTAACAAGTCCAGTATCAGGAGAGGAGTGCGCTTTTTTCTTAATGACGTATTTGTCAACAAATGTCTCGTTATTGGTGTTGATAATATTCAAACTTATGTTGCTTTTTTCAAGGATTTTTTCTATTTCTTCAGCAAAATTTTTCCTTACATAGTTGAAAATGAAGTTGTTGGGGGCTCTGAGCTCAAGCTTGTTGTTTTTCAAATCTCCCCTCAAAGGTTTGATCCATGTGTCAAACTCTTCTTTATTAATTCTTTTTGAAAGTTCTTTTGTTACTTGTTCCCAGTTGCTTATCATTTAATACTCGAATTCAAACAGTCTATCAAAATTCAACAAGATATCTACATAATAAGTGATAGTATTTCTTGTGGATAACTTGTTAGTAAGGTTTTTGGTTTTATTTCTTCAATAAAGTCCTTTTTTATGTATAATTCATTTCTCGTTTTACTAAATATCATGAAAAGAACTTATCAACCCAGCAATTTAAAAAGAAAAAGAACGCATGGTTTTCGGGCAAGGATGGCCACAAAAGCTGGAAGGGAAGTTATTTCCAGAAGAAGAAGAAAGGGAAGAAAAGTACTCTCAGCTTAATTGGTGGCTCACATCAAACACATTTATAATTCAAAATTATTTAGTTGTAAGTTAACAAACAGTTCAATTATAAAAATTTCGGTCTCAAAAAAAATTTTTAAGCGAGCAGTTGACAGGAACCGCATCAAAAGAGTTATTAAAGAGGGGTGTTCCAAAGCTGGAATCGAAAAAAGTTTTGGTATAAATTTTTACCCAAAAAGTGCTTTTTTATCTTATAAACACAAAGAGGTTTATAATGAAATTTTACTATTAAAAGAAAGGTTGAGCTAAACAATATGACTACAAGATATTTATATTTGGTTTTTGTTGCTTTATTTGCATACTTGCTTTTCTTTTCCTACACCTCTGAGCAAAAACAAAGCAAAGAAGAGTCTTTAAGTAAAGTGAGTGCTAACTATAAAGATTCTGAATTGATTCGTAATTCGGTGCTTATTCAAAATGACTCTCTGGAAATTTATGTTGACCCAGCTTCTGGAAATGTTGTTTCCTCCTCTTTAAAAAAATACCCCTTAACAAAAGGTGCTGATACCGGTGTGAGAGTTTTTGGAAAAGATGTTTCTGTTGGTTTTGAGTTTTATCTTAAAACTGGGTTTACGGGGCTGACAAATGAAGAATACAAAGTAGAAAATAAGGGTGATGATTTTATTGTGCTTAGCTCAGGGTTTGTCAAAAAGAAAATCTCTATTGTTAATGATTATGAGTTGCTCATAAAAGATGATGTCGTTAACCAAAATTCCTCGCCTGGCAGGCCTTATGCTGCAATGTACCGAACAGATGAAAGAGCTCTAGATGGAGATGATGGGTTTATTTCAAATAGTTCTTTTTTAGGTGTTGCTTTTAACACTGAAGATGACCCTTACGACAGCTATAGGTTTAGGTCGATTGACTCTCAAGAGTTTAAAGAGCAGGGGGGGTGGGTTGCGCTAATACAAAAATATTTTATGGCCGCCCTCATTGGAAGCAAAGATTATTATTACGCTTATTTTGCAAGAGAGCCAGCTAACCAAAACGGTTTGTATAGTTTTGGTTATTCTGTTGACCCTTTAAGTGGTTACCTTGAGTATGAAAGTTTTACTCATAGGGTTTTTGTTGGCCCAAAAACCAGGGAGGACCTGCTTAAACGCGCACCTGACCTGGAGCTTGCTATAGATATGGGTTGGTTTTGGTTTTTGGCTCAGCCGCTTTCTTCACTTTTAAACTTTATCAATAGCTTTGTTGGAAACTGGGGGGTCTCCATCATAATACTGACGGCTCTTATCAAAATTTTGTTTTGGCCTCTTACCGGAATGGGTTTTAGGTCGATGGGAAAAATGCGGGCAATAACCCCCGAGCTTAAGTCCATCCAAGACAGATATAAAAATGATAGGCAGAAGCTTTCCTCCGAAATGATGGCGCTTTATAAGCGAGAAGGGGTTAACCCTTTAGGTGGTTGTTTTCCGCTTCTGGCATCATTTCCTTTTTTTATAGCTTTGTTTTTTGTCCTCAGGGAGAGTTTAGAATTAAGACATGCTCCTTTTGCTTTTTGGTTAACAGATCTATCAGCCCCTGACCCCTTCTTTGTTCTGCCTTTGGTCATGGCCTTACTCATGTTTTTAACGACAAAACTAAATCCAACTCCCCCTAATGCAGACCCAACACAAATGATGGTAATGAAGTTCATGCCTGTGGGCATATCGATAATTTTTATTTTTTTCCCTTCTGGTTTAGTTCTTTACAGTGTTGCAAACTCTGGAATTCAATTAATACAACAAACTCTTTTATATAGAGAGGTTGGTGGTTTAAAAAACTAGCTTATGGGCACTATTTTTGCGCTTGCAACACCTGTTGGCCAATCCCCTATTTGTGTATTTAGGGTAACCGGTCAAGGTTGCCTAACCTCTCTTCATGAAATTTTAGACTCTGATGTCGATAAGGCTAGGGTCTTCTACAAACGGAGTCTTGTTTGGCAGGGGTCTTTCGTTGATACTGTTGGTCTTGTTTTTTTTGAGTCGCCTTCGAGCTTTACCGGTGAAGATTCTTTCGAGGTTTATGCTCATGGAAGTCTACCAATCATGTCCAAAATTGTTTCTGTCTTCGAAGGTTGTGGTTTCACAGAGGCTGGTCCAGGTGAGTTTTCCTTGCGGGCTTTTAAAAATAATAAAATTAGCCTGGTTGAGGCTGAATCCATAAACGATTTAATAAGGTCTGGATCAAGCAACGAAGCTGCGGCTATATCTGGTGTGTTTTCAGGGCGTTTTGAGTCACAAATTAACTCTCTGTCAGAACGAATTGACAGCCTAAGGGTTTTGGTTGAGGGGGCAATTGATTTTTCTGATGAAGATGAAGATTTTGAATCTCATTTGTCGGCTGTGTTGCCCGAGCTTAGTTTATTATTAGATGATCTTGTTGCTTTCTTTGGGGGTTTTGCTTTTCGTGAAGAAGTTTTTTCGAGGAAGAAAGTTGTTATAGTGGGGCCACCAAATGTTGGGAAATCTTCAATATTTAACAGGTTGTTGGGTTTTGAAAGATCTATTGTAAGTGGTGTTCCCGGAACAACGAGAGATTTCATCACTTCTGGTTTTTTGTCAGGGGGTTTTTCGTTTGATTTGATTGATACTGCAGGTTTACGAATTACTAAAGATGACATCGAGTCCAGTGGAATTTCTTTTGCTAAAAAGGAGCTTAAGGAAGCTGATGGGGTTGTGATTGTTGTTGACCATAAAACGTTGGGGGAGTTGGATAACTTGCGGGAAACTGTTGTTTCTTGTGGAGTTGAAAATATACATGTTGTTTTAAACAAGTCGGACTTGGAAAAACCCAAAAGCTTCCCTGGACACTACGTTTCAGCTCTTACTGGTGAAAATTTCTCCAAACTAAGAAATGCTCTTGCAGATTTAGCTTCAGATCAACCCTTAGATAAAAACCAATCTTTCCTGGTTAGAAAAAGATGTTCTTTTTTGTTCGAGAGTTGTGTTGAACATTTAAAAAATGCTATTGGCAAACTGGAAAATGATGAATTTTCTGAGGTTGTAGATATTGTTGCTGAAGACCTTCGTTTGTGTAGATCAAGCTTGGATGAGGTTGTAGGGAAGAAGTTGCCCGACGATGTCCTGGGTGACATTTTCTCCACATTTTGTATTGGTAAGTAGTTATCATCCTGTAGAGAGTTTGTTTATAAATTTTTCCATCTCTTTTTATCCACAGAAAATTAAGATTTTTTTGCGGGTTGTTTACATTGCTTATACGCAAGTTTATTTTGCCATAAAGTTTTTGGTGGCTTTGGTCTTTAGGGGGTTACCCACAGAAAAAACAAGCCTAATAACAATAACAATAAATATATATATATTTATATTATTATATAAACAAATGATTTTTGAGTTTGATGCTGTTGTCGTAGGTGGTGGGCATGCCGGGTATGAGGCTGCGCACGCTTTGCACAGGAAAGGGTTGAGGGCAGCAATGATAACACTTGACAAATCTAAAGTAGGTCAGATGTCTTGCAACCCAGCAATAGGTGGTTTAGGAAAAACTCATCTAGTTAGAGAGATTGATGCCTGCGGGGGTATAATTGCCGAAGCAACTGACCTTTCAGGTATTCAGTACAGAACATTAAACTCAAGAAAAGGTGCCTCCGTCCAATCGCTAAGAACTCAATGTGATAGACAAAAGTTTGCTGAATCAATCCAGAAAATACTTCAAAGGACAAGTATTGAAATCTTTGAAGATGAAGTAGTAGATCTTTTAATCGAAAACCAAACGGTGTTTGGGGTTGAAGGTATAAAGAGGAGCTATTCTGCAAAAACCGTAATTCTCACAACTGGGACTTTTTTAAATGGGATTATGTTTTATGGAGACAAACAAGTTGAGGGGGGTAGACACACAGAAGAAGCATCAAAAAAATTAGCAAAACGACTATCGAGCTTCAAACTACCTATGGGGAGGTTGAAAACAGGGACACCGGCTCGAATTAAAACGTCAACAATTGACCTTTCAACAATGGAAGAGCAACCAGGAGAAACCCCCACCCCACAAATGTCCTTGAGAGAAAAAGCAAAACACCTTCCCCAAATAAGTTGTTTTATAACAAGAACCAACACCAAGACACACAAAATCATCGCCAAAAACATTCAAAAATCTGCTATGTTCTCAGGGAAAATTAAAGGCATTGGACCTAGATATTGCCCTTCTATAGAGGACAAAGTGGCAAAATTTCCTAACAAAGACAGCCATCAAATATTCATAGAGCCAGAGGGGCTAACAGTAGACCTTGCTTATCCAAACGGTATTTCATCAAGCTTGCCAACCAAAGTACAAGATGAGTTCATAAGAACAATAAAAGGTCTGGAGAACTGTGAGATCACCAACTATGGCTATGCTGTTGAATATGATTTTGTTGACCCTAGAGCGCTTAGGAAAACCCTAGAACTTAAAAACATCAACAACCTTTTTCTGGCAGGGCAAATAAATGGAACCACAGGCTATGAGGAGGCAGCGGCGCAAGGTATGGTTGCTGGGATCAATGCAGCACAAAAGATTCTAAATGAGGAGAAGGTGTTTTTTGAAAGAAGCAACTCCTATATAGGAGTTTTAGTTGACGACCTTACAAACCATGGTGTAACCGAACCTTATAGAATGTTTACATCAAGAGCAGAGCACCGACTTATGCTTTCTCAAGACAATGCCGAGCAAAGGCTGACCAAGATTCTATATGAAAAAGGGTTTGTCGATAACAAACATTTAGAGAGTTTTAAATCAAAAGAGCTAGCATATGAAATATTTGTCCAAGAAAACCATAAACGCAAAGTAAAAATAGGCAACCAAACAAAACAACTTCAAGAAGCTCTAAAAAACCCGCAAATTAATAAACAAGATCTGTTGACACAACTTGGCAGCACAGACCAAACCAACTTCGAAAGGTTTGCAAATCAAAAAAAATATGAAGGGTATATTAAGCGGCAACAAGCACAAATAGAAAAAGACAAAAAAAACCACAAAAAACCGATTCCAAACAGCTTGAAATATGAAAAAATTATAGGGCTTTCTAACGAGGCAACAGAAAAACTTAACCAAGCTAAACCTGAAACATTAGGAGATGCTGCCCGCCTTGAGGGCATAACCCCCGCAACAATATCAACAATTTCATTGGAAATATTGAAATACGAAAAAACCAACTATAGAAAAGCAAAAATAAAAAATGAATCTTAAAGATAAAGTTCTTCTCCCTTGTGGCAAATCAATTAAAAACAGAATTTGTAAAGCAGCTATGACAGAAAGGATTGCTAGAGCCGATAATTTTGCCAACCAAAAACACTTAAAGCTATACAGAACTTGGTCAGAGGGAGAGATAGGTGTTTTGTTAACCGGTAATGTGCAAATTGACAGAAACCACCTAGAGGGACCAGCTAATGTCTGTATCGAAGAAAACACTTACAAGGAACAACTACCCTTTTTAAAAAAATGGGCAGAAGAAGGCACCAGGAACAACACACACTTGTGGATGCAAGTATCCCATGCAGGCAGACAAACACCTGGAGAGATTAATACTTCTCCAAAAGCCCCCTCATCCGTTCCCTTAAAAATACCTGGCAAAAAATTTGGGAAACCAAAAGCATTAACACCAACAGAAATCAAAGAGATTATTAAGAAATTTACTTTTGTTGCCAAAGTAGCCCGCGAATCCGGGTTTACGGGGGTGCAGATCCACTCCGCACACGGCTATCTTCTTTCGGAGTTTTTATCGCCCGACATAAACCTTAGAAATGATGAGTGGGGAGGATCAATTGAAAACAGGACCAGAATACATGTAGAAATAATTAAGAGTATAAGACAAGAGCTAGGCTCAGACTTTCCGATTTCAGTAAAAATGAACTCTGCAGATTTTCAGAAAGGAGGACTTACACCAGAAGAGGCTGTTGTAGCAGCTAAGATTATAGAGTCGGCAGGAGTTGACAACATAGAAGTTTCCGGCGGCACTTATGAACAACCCAAGCTTTTAGGCTTGGACAAAGTCAGCGTTCAGCCCAAAAGAAGTGAGATAAGAAAAAACAGCACTATAGCAAGGGAGGCCTACTTTCTTAAATATGCCGAAGACATCAAAAAACACACAACAGTCCCCTTGATGGTTACCGGAGGGTTTAGGACAAAAGAGGGCATGGAAAGAGCTATCAAAAGCAGGGCTTGTGAAATAATTGGGGTCGGAAGACCTTTGTGTGCAAACCCTTTTGCCATCAAAGACCTGCTTGAGGGAAAGATCGACCATTTACCATCATATGAAAAAACTCTTTCGCTTGGCCCCGGCCCCCTTTCTCCATCTAGCCCCTTTAGGTTAATACAAGCCCTAAATGCTTTTGGTGCCCAAGCTTGGTTTTATCAACAAATAAAAAGAATGGGGAACAACAAGACACCAAACCTAAAAATGGGGTTATTCTCTGCGTTTAGAAGAGACGCAAGAGAAGACAAAGAGGCCTTCCGAAAACTAAAAAACAAAACAACAACACATACCTAAAATTGACAGAAGAACCTATAAAAAAAGCAATAGAGGAAATAAAGCTTTTCAACAAAAAACACAACCTTATAGCTAGGGGGTCTTTAAATCAACAAGTCGAAGAATCTGTTAAAGAGGGAGCCCAACTTGCCCTCATCCTTCAAGACAAACAAAGTATTTTAGACCTTGGTGCTGGCTCTGGCTTGGTTGGCATTACACTTGCCACCAAAATCCCTGCAGCCAAAATCCTTTTGGGCGAAAGCAATAAAAAAAAAGCATACCACCTTAAAAGAATGATAAGAGCAACACAACTCTCAAACGTTGAGGTGTTTTCGCAGCTGCCCAAAAACAAAAAAATTAAAGTACAAGCCATAACCACAAAAGCATTCAAAACGATAAAAGACACGCTCCATTTGTTGGACAGTATGGTGCACAAACCTTTCTCGGTTTATTTTCTAAAGGGGCGAGAGGAGGTTTTTCAAAAAGAGCTGGTAGAGGCAAACATCCTCAACAAAAACCATGAGATAATTAAAATGGACTCAACCAAAGAGAGGTTTATTATAAAAATCATAAATGAATAGAACTATTTCCGTGGCAAATCAAAAAGGAGGGGTTGGAAAGACAACAACAGCTGTAAACCTAAGCGCAGCCCTTGCCAGAACCAAAAGAAAGGTTTTGTTAATTGATCTTGATTCACAAGGCAACGCCACCTCTGCTTGCGGGGTTGTCAAAAACCAACACCCAACCCTATACACCAGCCTGTTTGAAGATGTCCCCATAAACAACTTGGTAGAAAGGGGTAAAGAGGGTTTTTCCATGGTTCCTGGTGGGCAAGACTTAATTGCTTTGGAAGTCGGGATTAGAGATCAAGGAAAGCAAGGTTTTTTGACTAACCAGATCAAGCTAATTAAAGACCAATACGACTTTATTATTATTGACACCCCCCCCAACCCTCAATCAGCTTACCTTGGAAGCTCTTTTGGCCTCTACAGGAACCATTATCCCCCTTCAGTGTGAATATTACTCCCTAGAGGGCCTTTCAGACCTTGTAAAAACTATCAGCTCGCTTTCAGAAACTACCAACTCTAAGAACAGGGTCGTTGGCATACTCAGAACCATGGTTGATATGCGCAACAATTTAGCTAGAGAGGTTTCGAACGAGCTCGAAAAACATTTTTCTCAACTTTTACTTAACACCTTAATACCGCGAAATGTTAAGCTTGCCGAGGCACCAAGTTTTGGGAGGTCTGCACTGTTACACAGCCCTAAGTCATTTGGTGCCTTGGCGTATTTAGCTTTGGCAGGAGAATTGATAAGGAGAATTGATAATGGATGAAAACAAATCTTTAGATCGTGGCCTCGATGTGCTTTTAGGCAGCGCAAAAAAACCTAAGGGGTCATTAGAAATTGATTTAAAAAAAATATCTCCTAATCGTTTTCAGCCCAGAGAAGAATTTGATCAAGTGAAAATAGATGAGCTTGCCGAATCCATAAAAAAACACGGCGTTTTAAACCCTATAATTGTTAGAGAAATGGGGTTAGAAAAGTATGAAATTATTGCAGGAGAAAGACGGTTTAGAGCTGCTCAGGCTGCAGGGCTTGAGGCTGTACCAGCTATTATGCGACAACCCCAAGAGCAAGAGGTTCTTGAAATGGCACTAATCGAGAACCTTCAGAGAGAAGATTTAAACCCCGTCGAAGAAGCAAAAGGGTATGACCGCCTAAAAAGAGAGTTTGGGTTGACTCAAGAAGAGGTTTCGGAGGCAACGGGCAAGGCAAGAAGCACAGTTGCAAACTCTTTACGATTGCTTTCATTAACCGAAGCTGTCCTTAAACTGCTTCAACAGGGAAAAATTGAAAAAGGACACGCTAAGATATTGACCGGCTTGCCCCCTTCACAGGCTGAAGGTTTGGGCAACCGGGTTGCTAAAGAGGGTTTGACCATAAGGCAATTAGAGGCGCTTTTAAAACCAAAAAAAACTGCAGCCTCTGGCAAAATTAAATCAAGAGACACGCTCAATATTGAAGACGAGATAAGCGATAAGTTTGGTCATAAAACCACTATCGAAGCCAAAACCAAAAACACTGGTAGGATAGTGGTCCAATATTTTAATAAAGACGAGCTTGAGGCTATAATTGAAAAACTGCTTAAACTTTAGAATATTGCTTGTTTCATCAAGATTATCTTTTTATAATCGCCTTAATTTCTGAATAAATGGCAAAAGAACTCACAAGCGAAAGCTATATCGATCACCACTTAACCAATCTGACTTGCGGAAAGACAGAGTCAGTTGGTTGGACTTGTGACCATAAATATATTGATGAAATGGGTTTTTGGGCCTTTCATGTTGATTCGTTAATGTGGTCTGTCTTGCTTGGCATAGTTTTTTTAGCTATTTTCAAGTTAAGCATCCCAAAACTCAAAAAAGACACACCGTCGGGATTACAAAATTTTGCTGAAATGTGTGTAGATTTCGTTAACGATAATATCAAAAGTATTTTTCCTACAGCAGGACCCCTTATTGGGCCGATGTCCTTAACCATACTCGTTTGGGTATTTCTTATGAATTTAATGGATTTGGTGCCGGTTGATTATTTACCCGAACTTGCGAAACAAGTAGGGTACTCTATTGGGGCAGTCAGTGATCCCAACGATGTATATTTTAAGGTGGTGCCCACCACAGACCCCAACATAACAATGGGCATGGCGCTGGCAGTTTTTATACTTATAATTTTTTATAGCATTAAGGTTAAGGGACTCAAGGGGTTTTTAGCTGAGCTTACATTACACCCGTTTGGCAAGTATGCTCTTCCCTTAAATTTACTATTGGAAGGCGTTAATTTTATTGCTAAGCCGATTTCGCTAGGGCTAAGGCTGTTCGGAAACCTTTATGCGGGCGAAATGATATTTATTCTAATTGCACTAATGTTGTTTTTTGACTCTATAGTGTTCGGGCTTATGGGTATGGGACTGCATTTATTGTGGGCGCTATTTCATATTTTGATCTTAGCCCTCCAAGCCTTTATATTTATGGTGTTGACCATTGTGTATTTATCAATGGCGCATGAAACGGAAGACCATTAAAATATGGTTACTATTTTTTTAAGGAGAACATAATGGAACAATCTGTTATTTATATTGCTGCAGGACTAATGATGGGTCTTGGAGCTGTCGGCGCTGCCATCGGCGTGGGAGTGCTTGGGGGCAAGTACCTTGAGGGCGCTGCAAGACAGCCCGAGCTTATACCGCTTCTCAGAACTCAGCTTTTTATTGTCATGGGGCTTGTTGATGCTGTACCAATGATTGCTGTTGGCTTGGGATTATACCTAATGTTTGCTGCTTAAATAATGAACATTAATGCCACGCTTTTAGCACAAACTTTCATATTTGTTGTGTTTGTTTTTATTTGCTACCGGTATGTGTGGCCACCCATTCTTTCTATGATGAATGAGCGAGAAAAAAGGATTGCAGATGGGTTGGAGGCTGCAAAAAAAGCTGATGACTCTCTGGAAGAGGCCAAACTTGCTTCAGCAAAAGAGTTAGAGGGTGCAAAAAAACAAGCTGCCGAGATTATCGAGAAGGCCAATGCTAGAGCCACTCAAATTGTTGGCGATGCCAAATCAAAAGCTGAAGATGAGGCCGAAAAAATAATTACCAGCGGGTCAAAAAATCTGGAGAATGAAATTAACAAAACAAAAGAACAGCTGCGATCTGATCTTTCTGAAATTGTTGTAGACACTGCTCAAAAAATCATTGATGCCGAGATTGATCCTGGCAAACATGAAGAGCTTATTAAAAAGGCTGCAAAGGAGATTTAAGTTGGCAGACCTTACACCTCAAGCCCGACCGTATGCAAAAGCCCTTTTCAAAGCCGCCCTTGAAACACAACAAGAGGACGCTGTTGCAAATGAAGTTGCATTGCTCTCCCAAGCCTCCCAAACAGATCAAATTATAAGCATGATTGAGGACCCAACGGAAAGACAAAAGGTTGGAGCAATATTAAAAGATCTCTTTAAAGCAGAGTTGGGCAAACTAACTGCTAATTTATTAAATGTGTTGACAGAAAACAACCGAGTAGCAATGTTGCCAGAACTGTATTCAGCATATTTGGCGCTTTATGAAGAGCATAAAAAGCAAAAGAATGTCTCAGTAACTGTTCCAATGGGTGTTTCTGAGGCTGCAAAACAAGTGATTAAAGACAAACTATTGAGAAAAGAGGGAGACAGTACCAACATAGTTTTTGACGAAGTAGATTCTTTAATAGGAGGCTTTGTTATTCAATCAGGAGATGAGGTATTAGATCTCTCCATCAAAGGAAGATTAAAAAAATTAGTAAACCAATTAAACATTTAAGGTGAAGAAATGAGTCAATTGAACCCATCAGAAATTTCAAGCGTCCTCAAGGATAAAATTGCGGGACTTGATCTAAAAGCAACAACAAAAAATGAGGGCACTATTGTCAATGTATCTGATGGAATTATCAGAATACATGGTATGGGTGATGTAATGTACGGAGAGCTTATAGAGTTTGAAAACGGTGTTTTTGGTTTAGCATTAAATTTAGAGCAAGATTCTGTTGGGGCTGTGGTGTTGGGGGATTACTTAGGCTTAAGCGAGGGGCAAAAAGTCAGTTGTACTGGACGTATTTTAGAGGTTCCTGTTGGTGAGGGTATGCTTGGAAGAGTAGTAGACGCTTTGGGAAATCCAATCGATGGTAAAGGCGAAATCAAAACTAAACTTACTGCACCTATTGAGGTAGTTGCCCCTGGAGTTATTGCTAGGCAGTCTGTGGATCAACCCGTACAGATCGGCCTCAAGTCCATCGATGCAATGGTGCCCATTGGTCGGGGTCAGAGAGAATTAATTATAGGAGATCGACAAACTGGAAAAACAGCCGTTGCTATTGATGCCATCATCAATCAAAAAGGTACAGGCATAAAATGTATTTATGTGGCAATAGGACAAAAACAATCAACTATAGCCAATGTAGTTGCCAAGTTGGAAGAGTATGGAGCTATGGAGCACACTATTGTGGTTTCTGCAGCTGCAGCAGATCCAGCTGCGATGCAATATTTGTCTGCATATTCTGGTTGTGCTATGGGTGAATATTTTAGAGACACTGGGGAAGATGCCCTAATCGTTTATGATGACCTATCTAAGCAAGCAGTTGCATATAGAGAAATTTCTCTGTTATTGAGAAGACCCCCTGGAAGAGAAGCTTTTCCAGGCGATGTTTTTTATCTTCACTCAAGGTTGCTAGAGAGAGCTGCTCGGGTAAATGCTGAATATGTAGAAAAAGTTACAGATGGCAAAGTTAAAGGTCAAACTGGATCATTGACAGCACTTCCCATTATTGAAACACAGGCAGGAGATGTATCAGCATTCGTGCCAACAAACGTTATCTCAATCACAGATGGACAAATATTTTTGGAAACAGACTTATTTAATTCAGGCATCAGGCCTGCTATTGACCCAGGGCTTTCAGTATCAAGAGTCGGGGGATCAGCTCAAACTAAAATTATCAAAAAACTTAGTGGTGGGATAAGAACCGATTTAGCTCAGTACCGTGAACTTGCAGCTTTTTCACAGTTCGCATCAGATCTCGATGAAGCAACCAAAGAACAACTTGAACATGGTAAGAGAATCACAGAACTGCTAAAACAAAAACAATACTCGCCCATGAGTGTGGCCGATCAAGCTATGAGCTTATTTGCAGCAAGTAGGGGCTATATGAAAGACGTTGAAATAGACAAAGTTATCGATTTTGAAGGAGCCTTGCTTGCCTATTTTGACTCTGAGAAGGCTGAGCTTAAAAAACAAATTAACGAAACCGGGGATTGGGATGATGATATCGAGAAGCAATTTACCGATTTTGTAGAAGATTTTAAGAAAACCCAAACTTATTAAGTTGATTTATGGCAAACACTAAAGAAGTAAGAAAACAGATTGCTAGCATAAAAAGCACACGCAAGATCACATCTGCTCTTGAGATGGTAGCTGCAAGTAAAATCAAAAAAACCCAGGAGCAAATGTTGCGAGGCAGACCTTACTCTGAGAAGGTAAAAGACGTTATTGGACACATTGCTAATTCTTCTTCTGAATACGACCATCCTTTTTATCAAGACAGAGAGGCAAAAACGGTATGTTATGTCATTGTGTCATCTGACAAAGGTTTGTGCGGCGGGCTGAATACAAACTTATTTAAAAAAGTATTAGTTGAAGCTGCTGCAAATAAAGAGCAGGGTGTGGAAGTATCGTTTGCACTTATAGGTGGAAAAGCAGTGACTTTTTTTGGCAATTTGGGTGGCAAAATCTTAAGTCAAGTTACCAAAATGGGCGATAAACCTAACCCCGAAGATTTAATTGGTTTTACAAAGGTTATTTTAGATGAGCAAAAGAAAAACTCGATCGATAAAGTGATTTTATGCTCGAATCGGTTTGTAAATACCATGACCCAAGAACCAACACTCCAACAGTTAATACCTTTAGTGAATGAAACCAACGAAGGTTTGTCTGCTGGACAATGGGATTACATTTATGAGCCCGAGGCCAAAACTTTGTTAGACGGGTTACTAACCAGATATATCGAGGCATTAATTTTTCAAGCAGTGCTTGAAAACGGTGCTTGTGAACAGGCAGCGAAAATGATCGCAATGAAAAATGCAACAGAAAATGCTGGGGATTTAATCAAAGAATTAGAGTTGTTATATAACAATGTAAGACAGGCTGCTATTACGCAAGAGCTGTCTGAGATTGTTGGTGGTGCAGCCGCAGTTTAAGGAGAACAAAATGAGCACAGGAACAATTAAACAAATTATCGGAGCAGTTATTGACGTCGAATACGATCGTGAAAATATTCCCAGTGTCTACGAGGCGCTTAAGATTGAATCCACGGGCACAATTTTAGAGGTGCAACAACAACTTGGTGACGGAGTCGTAAGGGCAATTGCTATGGGGCCTACCGAAGGGTTAAAGCGTGATTTAGTTGTTGAAAGAACTAATGCGCCTATTTCGGTCCCCGTTGGTAAAGAAACTCTTGGTAGAATCATGGATGTCCTAGGGAACCCTATTGATGAAGCTGGGCCTATTGGTGAAAAAGAACGACAGCCAATTCATAAAAGCCCTCCAAGTTATACCGATCAGGCAGGCTCTAATGAGCTCCTTGAAACAGGCATCAAGGTGATCGACCTTATCTGTCCTTTTGCTAAAGGTGGTAAGGTTGGCCTCTTCGGTGGTGCAGGAGTGGGTAAAACTGTCAACATGATGGAGCTTATTCGAAATATTGCTATCGAGCACTCAGGGTTCTCTGTGTTTGCTGGTGTTGGTGAAAGAACTCGAGAGGGTAACGATTTTTATCATGAGATGAAAGACTCAAATGTCTTAGACAAAGTGTCTCTTGTGTACGGGCAAATGAATGAGCCTCCAGGCAACAGATTAAGAGTTGGTTTGACCGGATTAACCATTGCTGAGCAATTCCGTGATGAGGGAAGAGATGTCTTATTATTTATTGATAATATTTACCGTTATACCTTGGCAGGAGTTGAGGTCTCTGCTTTATTAGGTAGGATGCCGTCTGCAGTTGGATATCAACCAACACTGGCTGGGGAAATGGGTGCCTTACAAGAAAGAATTACCTCAACCAAAACAGGTTCAATTACTTCAATTCAGGCCGTTTATGTTCCTGCTGATGACCTTACAGACCCATCTCCAGCAACTACCTTTGCTCATTTGGATGCAACAGTTGTGCTGTCAAGAAATATTGCAGAATTAGGAATATATCCAGCAGTTGACCCGTTGGACTCAACAAGTCGACAACTAGACCCACTAGTTGTTGGTGAGGAGCACTACAAAACTGCACAAGCTGTCCAAGGTGTGTTGCAACGTTATAAAGAACTTAAGGACATCATTGCTATCTTGGGAATGGATGAATTATCTGAGGACGATAAATTGGCAGTTGCTAGAGCAAGAAAAATTGAAAGATTTTTATCCCAGCCATTTTTTGTTGCTGAGGTTTTTACAGGAAGCCCCGGCAAATATGTCTCTTTAGAAGAGAGCATTAAAGGTTTCAACGGTATTCTCAATGGAGATTATGATGATTTACCTGAGCAAGCGTTTTACATGGTGGGCACCATCGAAGAAGCCGTGGAAAAAGCAAAGTCTATGAAAGCATGAGCAAATTGAAGGTCAACATCGTTTCTGCAAGCGAAGAAATTTTTTCAGGCGAAGCGGATATGGTGTTTGCTACAGGAACCTTGGGTGAAATCGGAGTTGCCCCTGGTCACTCACCACTGTTAACAGGATTGCTCCCAGGACCTGTAAGGGTAGCTTCTGGATCTGAGGAAGACACTTTTTTTTGTAGTGGAGGCTTTATAGAAGTCCAGCCTGATGTCGTCACTGTTTTATCAGATGTTGCTGAAAGAGCTGATGATCTCGATGAAGCTAAGGCACTTAAAGCACAAGAAGAAGCTGAGCAAGAACTTGCTAACCAAACTGGTGATGTCGATTATGCTCGAGCCGCAGCTCAACTTGCAGAGGCAGCAGCTCGTCTAAAAACTATTCAAAAACTTCGTAAAAACAAGTAGTATTAATTTAACTTAAATACAAACTTGAACAAACATTCCATAATTCTAGCCGGCGGAAAAGGCACCAGAATGCTTTCAGAGAAAGCAAAAGTTTTACAGTTCCTTGGTGGCAAAACCATGCTTGCCCACATACTTCAAAAAGCTAATCTTATTGCCGATCAGCTAACTCTCGTTGTGGGTTTTGACATGGAAAGTGTTAAACAAGAGCTTCAAACTGCTTCGATTGAAGCTGCTTGTGTTGAGCAACTAGAGCAAATTGGTACTGCCGATGCTGTGAAGTCTGCACTTCCGAGAATTGGGCAAACGGACAAAATACTAATCTTATACGGAGATGTTCCACTGATTCGCACAGAAACTATGGAAAAATTATTTGCACAACAACAACCAACCATTCTAACAACCTGTTTAGATGATCCCTCTGGATATGGCAGGGTTCTGAAAGATGAAAACGGACATGCAGTGGGCATTGTCGAAGAAAAAGATGCCGACCCTTCGCAGTTGCAAGAACAAGAGGTATTTACAGGAGTTATGGTCGTAGCCGGGGAACTTTTGCATAACTACCTATCGCTTATTCGTAATAAAAATAATGCCGGAGAGTATTACCTGACTGATCTTATAAAGATTTTAAGTGAAAAAGGGTTTAAAATTGAGAGACTTCAAGTGCCTGCTGAGGAAACTTTAGGAGCCAACACTCGAGCCGAATTAGAGGTATTGGAGAAGACTTTAAGACAAATGAAAGCAAAAGATTTATTAGACATGGGCATTACACTTGTTGATCAAAACAGAGTTGATGTCAGAGGAGATGTGACTGCAGGCAAAGACTGTTTGATTGATGTTAACGCAATTTTGGTGGGCAAAGTTGAGCTGGGCAACAACGTTGTAATTGGCCCCAATACTTACATTGAAGATACAGTAATAGGTGATAATACTTCAATTCAACCCTTTTCGCATATTTGCAACGCAAACATTGGTGCCAATTGTTCTGTGGGGCCATATGCAAGGCTGCGAGAGGGCACGGTGCTTGAGAATGCTGTCAAAATAGGAAACTTTGTTGAAACTAAAAAAACTTCTATCGCAGAGGGTTCCAAAGCAAGTCATTTGTCCTATTTGGGGGATGCAATCATTGAAAACAATGTCAACATAGGTGCCGGCACCATCACTTGCAACTATGATGGTAAGGAAAAACATCCCACTAAAATCAAAGAGGGTGCTTTTATTGGCACCAACTCTTCACTAGTAGCACCAATAAATATTGGTAAAAATGCTTATGTCGGAGCTGGGTCAACAATAACTAAAGATATTCCAGACGATGCTTTGGGTGTTGGACGAAGTAAGCAAACTACCAAAGAAAATTGGTCTAAGAAGAAATAATTATGTGTGGCATTATTGGGGCAACTTCATCACGAAGTGTTGGCAAAATTCTCATAAAAGGACTGCATTTAATGGAATATCGTGGCTATGACTCTGCCGGAGTAGCTCTTCACCAAAAAGATCAGATAGTCCGACTGCGAGCACTGGGTAAAGTTGCTGAGCTAGAATCTCTGATGATTGAGCATAAACCCAAAGCAAAGTCAGGCATTGCTCATACCCGATGGGCCACCCATGGACAACCCAGCAAACAAAATGCTCACCCGCATGATTCTCATGAAGAGATATTTATCGTTCACAATGGCATCATTGAAAATCACAGCGAACTAAAAAAGCAACTTACCGATGCTGGTTACACAATGAAATCAGAAACTGATTCCGAGTTAATTGCTCACCTTATTCACTTTCACAAACAAACTACTCAAGATTCCCTTAAAGCTTTAATGAATGCAACTCAGGATTTGCGAGGGGCTTATGCAATTGCAATGATTGATGCTTCAGTCAAAGGTAGTATTTTTGCTGCTAGGCATAAGAGCCCACTTTTAGTAGGGCAAGGTATTGAAGAAAATTTTGTTGCTTCAGACCCCCTTTCAATTATCAATATTACTGAGCAATTTTTTTTATTAGAGGACGATGAGTTTGCCCATATTACAAAGCATGATATTAATATCTTTGATGCCAACGGCCATTCTGTAGATCGGAAAGAAACTGTAATTGATGCTACTGCGACTGCTACAAGCAAGGGAAATTATAAGCATTATATGGAAAAAGAAATTTATGAGCAGCCCGAAGCTGTAGCTAATACTATTGACGGACGTCTTCTAGAAATGGATGTTGCTGACAATATTTTTGGCATCGACTCTAGCAAAGCCTTTGCTGACATTAAACGCATTCAATTCGTAGCATGCGGGACCAGTTTACATGCTGCTAAAGTAGCAAGATCTTGGTTCGAAAGAATTTGTGAGACACCTTGCTATGTCGATTTTGCTAGTGAGTATCGTTATCGTAATCCGTTGGTAGAAAATAACACCTTATTTGTCTGTATTTCACAATCTGGAGAAACTGCTGATACTTTAGCCGCTCTTGAATATGCAAAACAAAAAGAATATTTGGGTACGGTAACTATTTGCAATGTTCCCACCAGCACAATGGCCAGAGAGTCGGATTGGAAAATTTTTACGAATGCCGGACCAGAAATTGGAGTGGCATCAACCAAAGCTTTTACTACCCAACTTGCTGCCTTGCTTATGCTTGCTGTTGCTATTGCTAAGAGTCAAAACAAAAATACTGAACTACGCCAACAAGCCGTCCAAGATTTACGTAATACTCCTGCGCTCATCCAAGAGGCTTTCGAGCTACTGGAAGATATAAATTACATTACAAAAAATATTTCAGAAAAAGAAAATTCTCTGTTTTTAGGTCGAGGCATGTACTTTCCCATTGCGCAGGAAGGCGCATTGAAGCTCAAAGAGATTTCTTATATTCATGCCGAGGCTTACCCTGCAGGGGAGTTAAAACACGGTCCATTAGCTCTGGTTGATGAAGATATCCCCGTTGTAGCAGTTGCCCCAGAGGATAGCTTGGTTGAGAAACTGCTTTCCAATCTCGAGGAAGTTAAAGCCCGTGGGGGCACACTTTATGTCTTCGGTAATAATCGTTCCACCATCGAAATTAAAAAAGGAAAATTTATTAACATGCCTGAGTGCGGAGACTTTAATGCTCCGATTATTTATACCATCCCGTTACAAATTCTTGCCTATGAAGTAGCTTGCTTGCGAGGCACTGATCTTGACCAACCACGTAACCTTGCTAAGTCAGTCACAGTGGAGTAGATTTGAAATCACTTTCATAAACTACTGACTCTGTGGGGTTCTGATGAATCCTCTTAATTTTTAACCATAAAAACTTACCCTTAAAACAATTAACGATTTTTTGTTTTATGAGAACTTATAAGAGTTGATAAGGAATATTGAGAACGTCAACTAGAACCATAAAGAAATTTATAAGAAGTTATGTCAAACCTCTTTAAATATAATCAGCTACTTTAAAATAAATTTCTAAATTATGTATCAGTTAATTGTTTTGACCGACACACTTATCAACATAGAGTTTATTTAGATGTTCAATTCTCTTATTTATTGAATCCTCATTTCTACCGGCTTGTCTTTCATTAACAATTATTCCAGGCCAAAAGAAAATACCTAAAGCAACATTTTTGCCAGTTAGCCCAGAGTCATCCTCAGCCTCTTCAAACTTAACTCCTAGTTGTGTCAACTCATATTTCAATTGATCACAATTTAAATCAAAGTCTCTAATATCAACAGTTTGGACTGTATCGTTTGATACGCAAGCTGACAAAGCTACAAAACTAACTAAAATTATAAATACATTTTTCATGTATATTATTTAAACATATGCTACAACAAATATATACATATATTTTTTCTAAACTCTTTTAAAGAAATAAAAAATGATTAACTATAAAAATGATTTCAAATATAATCAGTTACGGTGGAGTAGATAGAACTGTCCACTTTTACAAGATTGTGGATATTAAATATTAGTGATAAAACATAAAAATGAATAGAAAGTTCGTTTATTACATTATTTTTGCTATTTCTTTTTTGCTTTTTTCTATAGTCCAGGATTATATAAGACCAAATTATAATGGTGCTAATGAAATAATAATTTATCTTCTTGGGGTTGCTCCAAATTTCTTGCCAGGAATTGGATTGCCTGCTCTGTTATATGTGGTGATTCCAGAAGTATCCAAAACTAATTCATCTTTATTTAAAAATCGACTCTATTGGTCAGTAGGAATCTCCATATTGGGATTAATTGCCAATGAGTTCATTACAATTTTTACACCTGGAAGAGGTGTCTTCGATTGGAATGATATTCTATGGACTATAATTGGAGCATGTTTGTTTACATTGACTCACAAGAAGTTCAGCAAAACAACATAGAAGTTTAATGAAAGAAAGGCACATAGAATTTTTAATTAGATTCCATAAACCAACAAGTAAGCAGTTTAATCTACTCAGTGACGGTGGAGTAGTTTCGAACTACTTTTGGTTTTGACCTCGCATTCTGCGGGGGTTTCAAAAATCACTAAAACTTAACCCTGGTAAAAATCACCCTAAAATTTTCATCTATTTTTTCGTGTTAGCAGTAGTCATAAGGGTTTGATATGACCTGTTGCGATCTTCTGTGTGTATTAATAGGACATTTTTAAGTACTTATGGCAGAATAATATTATGAAAAAGTTAGGCCAAATTACAGGAATTATACTTATCATCCAAGCAATATATTGGATCCTAAATAATTTAGGTGTTATAGATTTTGTCATGACGCAAGAGTTATATTCAATATTTAATATCCCTTATATATTACTTGGAGTTTTTATTTTTCTGCTTTCATCAAAACTTAAATAAATATGAGCGATCTTGAAAACTTATTTGAAGAAGATCTTATAAAAGAAAGTGACACAGACACACATAAGCCAGGAATAAAATCCATAGCAGATAGATTTAAATCACTGATTCAGATTTTATATATCTTAAACATTTTCACTCTTGGGATAATTACAGTTTTCGCTATAGTGTATATTTTGACCGACAGGTATATTGATAACGTATACGTTCTTTTTGCTCTATTTGTTGGCTTTGCTTGGTGGGTCATTCTTGAATTAACATTTGGTATGATCGCAACAGTTATTGAAATAAGAGAAGGTGTCGCAAAACTAAATAGCAGAGAAGACTCTTTATAAAGACTATTGTCAATATGTGCAACCAGACCTCAACACTTTCAAAATCCGCAGAAATAGTAGAGATAAGAAAGTCATTTCGTACTACTCCGTTACGGTAGAGTAGAAGGAAACAGTGATTTTAAAATGAAATTTTTTTTAATTTCTCTTACTCTACTATCATTTAATTTAAAGGCAGACTTTGAATATAAATTAACTTGCGAATTGGGCAGCAGTATTTTTTATATTTTTCTTGTACCTCCGAAAGAAAGAGAGTCTTGGTATATGAGGGTTGATGGCAAAAGTGAATATGATTTGAACTCAAAAACATATTTTACTTGGATTCGCTCAAAAAAATATGGGCAAAAAGTTAGGATTCAGAGCGCAGGATACAAAGTGAAACCTGATTCAATAAGATTTAGCATGGCAGGATTTGGAACTCTTTCAATTAATAGATCAAGTATGAAGACTTTTTATAAAATACCTGGAGAGGTTTCAGGCGTATCTGGTATTTGCCATAAAGGATTTAAGACATACAAAATGGGACTGTGATAAAAAATGAGTGACAAAAAACTAAATCACTGTTTTGTTCAACTCAGTCACCGTCGAATGAAAATATGAAAAAATTATTTTTTTATCAATTCCATCCATAAGAAGTCCAGCCAGAAAATCCCATACCTTGCAAAAGAATAGAAAAACTGGTGTAGACCAAAAAACACAAAGCAATATTTAATGGCATATATAGAAAAATTGAGATAATTCTATCTCCTAAGGGTTTTGTATCATCAGTTAGACCAATAACAATCCAAGTGATATAAAAAATAAAAATTATTTTTAATAAATTTGGAAAGACAAAACCATCCATTTGTTCAAAACAAGTCTTAGGTACACCGGCTTCCTGTAACAAACGGATATCTTTCTGACTGGTTGTGCCATAACTACAAACCTCATTTGTCCACTCTAAAGGGATAAAACCTAACAACCAAAAAATTAAACAATAAATAAGGGCTAAAACAAAGTATGCCAATTTTGATTCCATGATTAGATTTTATTATAAGACAATTTCAGAAAGTTAATTCTGCAGAATTCGAAAGAGCAAAGGTTGATTTATTCGCGTTTACCTTTATAGAAAAAGTAAGGAAAAGAATTTATGATTTTTGCAGCAGGTGCGCTCATAGTAATAGCAATAATATTTGGGCCATCTTTGTGGGTGAAGATGGTGATGAGGAGATATTCAACAGAGCAATCTGAAATCCCTGGCACTGGTGGAGAACTTGCCAAGCATTTGATTGAGCGATTTTCTTTAAAAGATGTAGAGGTCGAAGTAACTGAGCTAGGAGATCATTACGATCCAATCGAAAAAAAAGTTAGGCTGTCGCAAGAGCATTATGAATCTAGATCGTTAACCGCAATTGCTATTGCTGCGCATGAGGTTGGACATGCAATTCAGGATCAGCAAGGCGATAAACGCCTAGCTACCAGAACAAAAATGGCTCCGGTGGTTGACAAAGTGGCCCGTTGGAGTGCTGTTATCCTTTCTTTGTCACCGGTGATCGGTATTATTACTCGGCACCCAATGCCATTTTCTTTCTTGCTGGTTTTAGGGCTGTCCGGTTTTATTGCTCGCATGATGGTTCATGCTGTGACTTTACCAATTGAATTTGATGCAAGTTTTTCTAAAGCGCTGCCTTTATTGAGAGAAGGAAATTATGTATCGCCTGCAAACGAAAAAGCCGTTAGCCGTATTCTGAGGGCAGCAGCTCTCACCTATGTGTCAGCTGCACTAGCCGACATCTTAAACCTTGGTCGTTGGGCAGTTATACTATTAAGGCGATGAGGCAATTTAGTAAGCACAGGAGAAAATGACATGGATTTAATGGGACCGAATGGAAAAGTGCAACTTCGTTTTACGCATGATGCGGAAAGTTTTTATGAAAATGAAGAAGAAAATATATCTGAACAAATAGAAACCTACTATCAAGGAGGCGAGGGAGAAGATTGGAAAATACCAGCCCAAATAGCAGCAGATTGTTGGGACTGGGACGACGAAGCTGTTATAAACTTTAATGCGGAATCAGAGCTAGTAGAAACGACTAGAGATTTTGACAAAATGGAATTTTTAAACAAAGAAGGAGAATGGGAGAGAGTGCCAACAGAAGTAGAGGAATGGTTTTTTGAAGCAGAAGAGAAGTCAATGGAAGGATAAAGATTATGCGGTCGATATGTATCATTATCTTTTGTGTAGCCTCTTTGGTTGTTCAGTCTAGCAACAAACCAAATATAGTTTTAATTCTTATCGATGACCTTGGGCTGACAGATTTGCAAGCTTTTGGGGGAGAAATTAACACCCCCAATATGGATGCTTTAGCAGCAGAAGGGATGATTTTTTCTAACTATCACACCACTCCGGAGTGTGCCCCTTCGAGGGCTATGCTGTTGACTGGTATGGATAATCATAATACTGGGATTCCGATGATTCCTGAGGTACTTCCATGGAAATACCGAGATACTCCTGGCTATGAAGGTTATTTAAGAGAAGATGCTTTAACGTTAGCTGAGATGCTCAAGCCGGCTGGTTATCGGACTTATATGACTGGTAAATGGCACCTTGGTTTTGGTGGACAAGAGACCGCAGCACTGCCTTACAATCGAGGATTCGATAAAACCTTTATTTTAGATGCCACTGGTGGTAATAATTTCAGTCATCATTCATATTTAGCTTACTATCTTGAGTCACCATGGTTTAAAAATGGTGAAGAAACAGAGTTACCGGAAGGTTTTTATTCAAGTGAATATTTTGTCGATCAGATGATTGCATTCATGGAAGAAGATTCTGATCAAGACACCCCATTTTTTTCTTATTTGTCATTTCAAGCTCAACACATTCCGTTGCAAGCTCCCCCTGAGTTTATCAATAAGTATTTGACTACATACACAGCTGGCTGGGATATTTTACGGGAACAACGAAAACAGCAAGCAGTTGCCAAGGGTATTTTTCCACCCGATAAAGATATTGTTGATTCGTTATCACAGTTTGACAGTTGGGCAGAAGTAGGCGAAGAAGAGAAAAAAATGCTAGTTAAAAGCATGGCAGTATTCGCAGGCATGTTGGATGCAATGGACTATCACATCGGTCGATTTATGTCGTATTTAAAAAAGGAGGGTTTATACGACAACACCATCTTTATTGTCACAGCAGACAACGGACCTGAGGGGAACGACCCTTATGATCATCAGGCGTGGAGAGACTGGTTTGAAACCACTATCTATGATCGGGATTATGAGACTTTAGGGGATCATGACAGTTATGTTTTTATAGGTACAGAATTTGCCCAAGCGACGGCCAGCCCAAGTCATTTATTTAAATTCCATATGTCAGAAGGAGGTTTGCGAGTACCATTGATTATAAGTGGCCCCGGAGTAAGCATTGGGAAAAATCATAATTTTGCATTTGTGACTGATATTGCAGCAACTATTAGTGACATCATTTTTGATGCAGTAGACGAAAGGATCATTGGAAAATCTTTAAAGAGTGCTTTAGCTGGCTCAACAGCAAAAACGTATGCTGATTCAGAACCAGTCGGCTTGGAAGTTACCGGTAACTCTGCTTTGTTTAAAGGAGATTTCAAGATAGTTAGAAATAGACCACCAAACGGCACCAATACGTGGGAACTATTTGACCTATCTAAAGATCCTGGTGAAACATTAAACCTAGCCGAAGCAATGCCAGAAAAACTTCAAGAGTTAATTGAGGATTATGAAGTATATGTTGAACAGAACGGTGTTATTGATCTTCCAGCAGATTATAACTGGGCTGAAGAAATGACGGCCAACACAATAAAAAGAAATTATTTACCAATCATTTGGCGTGGGGTCTTAATAGTAGGCATAATTATTTTTGCAGCGGTTGCAGTATTTTTGATGAGAAGGCAAAGAAATAAGGCATAAATCTATTTTTGAAAAAATTTTTTTTATCAATATAATACTCACCATGTGTGATTGTTGTGATTGTTGCCAGTGTTCTTGCTGCTCAAAGTAAAAACTAAAAACCTTTAGTCTTTTCTATTTATTTTTAATTCTGATTAACACTTCTTTTGAGGTGTAAAATACAGTATGAGCAAGATATTTATTAACACTAGTAGAATTTTTCTAGGGGTTTATTTTTTGATGGCTGGTATGGGCAAGTTTATCTATTGGGATACACATATGGAGCTCATGGCAGCACATAATATGATTTTGATACCATTTTTCTTGGCAATAGCTGGTATTTCTCAAGTTATCGGTAGCATTTGCATTTTGATAAATAAGCAAGTGCTCTTCTGTGCCCTTTATTTTGCCCTTATGGTTCTTATTATCAATTTCAATTTGCATGATTTTTGGAACGTTTATCCTGATGTTGATACAGCACATGAAACTCAAAACTTTATTAAGAATTTAGGAGTAGTTGCGGCTTTTTTGCTCCTTGCAGCCGTGCATATTGATAATTCAGTTGAAAGCTATTTAAAATGAAATACAAGATTCAATGGCAAGACAAGTGGGGGAAGTGGCAGCATTACCAAACCAAAACAAATGAAACTGATGCCTTCAGAGTTATGCGGCAGATGGTAAAACAAAAACAAATTAGGCATCGGATCGTTGACGAGAATGGACGTCTCATAGATTTACTGGAGCCTTAATTATCTTGAAATTTTCTTCTCTGATTATTCTCAGTCCCTTAGTGTATGCCATACATCATTTTGAAGAGCATATCATCTTTAATTTTCGGGAGTGGCGATTAAAGTATTTTCTTGATAACAATCAGTTTTCAACAGAAGAAATGCTTATTCGATTGATGATAATGTAACTTGTTTTAATCTTTTTTCATGCGGTTCGACAAAATCGGGCAAGTGCACACTTGGTATTATTCTTTATGATGACTACCCAAGTAGTTAACGCAATTTTTCATGCCTTTTTTAGTCTGTGTTATCAAGATTTTAGTCCTGGCACTATTACCGGAGTACTTTTATACCTACCTACAAATTTTTTAATTGTTCGAGCTGCTTTGCAAGAGAAGTATTTATATAGCTATTATGAAGCAGTCTTATTATTTATTGCTGGTGCTATTGCATTTACATTGTTTGAATTATTAGGACCAAAGCTAATGGTTTTTATTGTGTTATTGCTCCCTTTCTATTACATTATCATGAATAATTTAAGTAAAAACATTCATTACAGGGTTTGAAATGATTAAAACGCAACTGACAACTGACAAGTTAGCCATGTCACTATCTACTATCTGTGTGTTGCATTGTTTTTTAACACCGTCATTTTTAATTTTAACCTCAGGCATATTTGCTTTTACTATCGATAACGAATTTGTGCATGGTCTTATCTTGTTTTTAGCTGTACCAATTAGTTTATTAGCTTTATTGATGGGATATAAAAATCACCAAACCTCTGCTTTTTTTGCAATTGGTTGCCTAGGGCTCTTAGTGTTACTAGTAACATTTTTGCTTGGTGAAGAAACATTGGGTGTGATTTTTGAAAGATTATTAACCTTATCAGGATCGTCTTTGTTAATTTTTGCGCATTATAAAAATCATCAAACTTGTAAGCAGCTAGACTGTGATTGCCACGAGGGCTAATTACCAACTTTTAGTTGCGGAACCAGTAATATAGTTTTCTAACATTTCTAGCTCTTCACATGACTCAGGGCATAGGGACTTAAGTTTTGCCAAATTTGCATTGGCTTCATCAAGCCTACCTAATTCAATGAACATTTCACCTTGATATTCCAAGGCAACCTTGTTGTCAGCATCAAGGCGTAATGCTCGTTTATAGTGCTTTTCAGCTTCGTTATAATTACCAAGTTTACGATTTGCAAAGGCCAACAAAGTCCAACCGTCAGCATCTTTTGATTCAGATTTTGTATATTTTTTTAATGTTTTTACCGCTTTTTTATAGTCTTCCTTCTCAAGTTGCTCTGTAGCTTTTTCATATAATTCCGAAGGATCTTCTTTATCATATTTATTTGCTTGGGTAGGTGTAGCAATACACAAACTCATTACAAAAAGGCACACATTAAATTGAAATTTTTTTGTCATCATAAAAATTATATTGGTATAGTAGAGAAAAACACAAGTAATCAATATGGAAATACAAGACTCTATTATTTATGTAGGCATGATTTTAACTGTAGGCATTTCTATGTTAGTGCTTGCAGCAAATTCACATTATAGAGACATGTGGGAATTAAATAAGATTAGCAGACTCCCTTTTTATCTCTTTTTGATCGTTGTATTTACCATTGCTCAGTGGGGTATAGGTGGTGGCCTGTACTTTGCTCTTAATTTTTTAAACTTGGTCTAAATGCGGAGATTGGCAATCATCTTCAACTTACTTTTATTGTCATATCTTATCCTTTATGCAGGTGGCTATTCTTCAGAGGAAAATGTTTGGACAATGGAGGGAGTTTTAGATTATTTCACTTATTTTTTTAGTGGTGAATATTATAGAGGTGACCCTTTCTTCTTTTTCTTTGATTTTTTCATACTTATTACCCCAATAATAACTTTATACTTTTTATTAACGCACCGAATTGTTGATCTCACAGAAGAAGATACTGACAATATACCAAGTAGATTTTAGGACCCAGTTATGAATGTTTATGTTCTTCTTGGCGCTGCTATTATTTTTGAGGTTATTGGGACAATGCTGCTGCCAGCTTCACAGAATTTTACCAGGGTATTGCCTAGTATAATTTTGTTATTTGCTTACACTATTTCTTTTTATTGTCTGGCCATCGTGTCGCAGAAATTGCCTTTATCCATTGTGTATGCTTCCTGGTCCGGCGTAGGAGTATTTGCTGTGGCTATTTTGAGCTTCTTTTTTTATAAGCAAATTTTAAATTGGCAGACTGTTATTGGACTCGTTTTAGTGGTAGTTGGCGTAACAATCATCAATGTATTTAAGACCCCGGTTTAGGCAATTATGAACCGAACTTTATTTTTTATTCCGGTTCTTATAGTTGGACTGTTTTTTCTTACCTACATCACTCTAGCAAATACCATAAATTTTTTATCGGTGGAGGAGGGTTACGTTATTGGGGAGGTCTCCAGATGGTGTGAACGAATTAGTGATTCATATTTTCGAGAACGAGCAAATGCTCTCAGTAATCTTGGTTTTATCCTTACTGGACTGTTTATGTTTTGGATTATTTCTGGTGAAACACTCAAACTTCATAGTCGTTTTCATGGGCCTACTCCAACCGCAATTTTGTATGCATCAGCTGCAGTATTCCTTGGTCCAGGATCATTACTTATGCATGGCACTCATACCGAATGGGGCCAATGGGCAGACTGGTTAAGCATGATTATGTTTATTTCTATACCTTGGCTGGTCAATCTTTTTACTATTAGAGACTGGAGTGAACCTTCTTTTGTAAAGATTTACTGCTTGATTGTTGGCATTTATGCCATTTTAAGCTGGTTTCTGGGAACCGGTCTTGGAATAAATTTCAACTTCTGGTTTCTTTCTATTGCCCTTTGGGTAATCACAGAGGTCCTTCAATCATTTTATTCTCATGTTCTGCGCATATTTTCTGGGTTGATTGGGTTTGCCGTAATGGCTTTATTTGGTTATTTCCCGCATGAGGTTTTAGGAAACTTCAGTGAGTATTGGTGGGTAATTTTATTTTGGTTACCAGCTCTATTTATTAATCAAAGATCTTCAATACAAAAGTCATATTTTCCTTGGTTTTGGCTTGGAGTATTTTTTTATATCACGGCGTTTGCAATTTGGCTCCAAGGCTATCCTGGCAAAGCGTGGTGTAACCCTGACTCAATTTTTCAACCGCATGCTATCTGGCATATTCTCTCAGCATGTGCCACTCTTTCTTTTTTCTTTTTCTTTAGGACATCTTTTAAGGTAGAATAATTTTTGTATCTTGAGCAGGATTTAATTCCTCTCCAACCTGCCTACTCCGGCAAGGTGGAAAAACGATACGGTTAATCAACAATTTAAGGAGAAAAAATGAAAAAAATTAAAATCGATGAATATTCTTATATTTTATGGGATGAAGTAGGTAAATTTACTCTGCATACAAGTGTTTATGGACCCTCAGGTGCAGAGATTTATTATTTTGAAAGAGGATTTGTTAAAGCCAGACAAAGACGTCACTATGCGGGAGCATCTCCCCTAATACGAATTCGTTGGGAGGCTTAAGATGAAAAAGTTTATTATGTTTAAGATTGAGCCTAGAGATTCCAGAGAAATCATCTATAAAAAGTTTAAAAAATACCTTAATAATCAGGGTATTAAAATAATCAAAAAAAAAAGATGATTAGTGGAATTAAATCAACTAATTTGTCAGAATACTACTTCATATATATAAATGGAGAAATTTATGGAAGAGAAAGTCTTTAAACCTGCAATCTTTAGAGCAGCACCTATTACTGTTTCATTAGTTGTTATGTGTACTGCAGGACTAGCTTTGATTTATTATTACTTGAAAGCAAAATCTGAGTCTTTGGTGGTTTCTAATAATAGAGTAACTTACAATTTTGGACTAATATCTAAAGATCAGACTGATATTAAATTAGATAGAATCTCACAAGTTCGTGTTGATCAATCAATCTTTCAAAGAATGATGAATACCGGTAACGTTTTAGTTTATGTTAGTGGTGACAGAGCAGACATGGTTGCAAGAGGATTTGTAGATCCTAATGGCATCAAAAAACTCATTGATGATCAGCTATACAGTGACTAAAATTTGAAGAGTGCCATCTTTTAAAATAGTTGGCACTTTTTAACTAAAATAAATGCAGATTTTTTTCGAGGTTTGGACGGGAACCGTCTGGAATCCTGCTGGTTCAACAACTGAATCAAACTCAAACTATATTTCATCCAGACTCAGTCAATTATGCAAGACCCATGGAGTATCCAAAGCACGAGCTAAAGATGCGCAGGGACGAATAATAGATCTCGTTGGGTAATTTAATTTCTACTCGCCTTATAGCTATAAGAGGACTATAATAAAAGTTTAGGAGATATTATGATAGACAAAGAAATGATAGAAGCTGGAGTTGAGCTTTATTATGATAGCTTGCATGAGTCGAGCGCAGAAAAAGTTCATGAGGCTTTTCATGCTAATGCAAGAATCACCGGATATTTGCATGGAGACTTTATGGATATGAGCGTGGACCAATTTGCAGATTTTGTGGCCTCTCAACAACCCTCTCCGGCAGAAAACAATGTCGAAAAAGTTTGGAGAATTACCTCATGTAAAATTAACGGGGCTACAGCAGCAGTCATGCTGGAAGAAACATATTTAGGAATCAAATTTGTTGACACTCTCTCCTTCTTGAAAGTCGACAATGACTGGAGAATTTATAATAAGCTTTTTCACGTTGTGGACTAAAATCTTCTTTTAAAGATGCTCAAAGGAGTTTCATTATTTGCCAATATCGGGATCGGCGAGTTATCTCTTCCCTCCAACTTTAGAGTCATAGCTGCAAATGACATTGATCCCAAAAGGTGCAATCTATATAAAAAACTTCATCCCCATACAAATGTAATTGTTGGAGATATTTCTAAAAAAACAATTCTTAATAAGCTTAAAGAGTTTGATTGCGATTTTGTTATTTCCACTCCACCATGTCAGGGCATGAGCAATTTAGGTCGAATGGAAAAAATGGATCCAAGAAATCATTTAGTGAAATACTCAATTGATTTTATAAAAACTAAGAAACCAAAGTTTATTTTTCATGAAAATGTACCAAACCAGAATAAGACCTTAATCAATTACAGAGGTAAAGAGGTAACTATTTCAGAATTTATTTGCAAACAACTTAGCAAAGATTATTTTATTGAAAATAAGAATATCAAAATGGATGATTATGGCATTCCACAAATGCGTAAAAGATCAATTTTTTTACTCACTAGAAAAGATATTTCGCAAGCATGGGATTTCCCTAACCCCAAAAATAAAATCTTAACTTTAAAAGATGTCATAAATGATTTGCCAACACTAGATCCAATAGTTTCTGATGCAAATGTGCAAACCGAAAAAGTTTTTCCACGATTTCATAAGAAATTAGAGAGTGCACTCAAGGTTTCAGAATTTCATACTCCGGTGTCACATCCAATAAGGCAAATAATATGTATGCAGCAAACACCATCTGGAAAAAGTGCATTTGAGAATATAAATAAATTTAAACCAAGAAGGATTGATGGAAAAATTATTAGTGCATTTAATACAACTTATGCACGCATGTCTTGGGATAAGCCCTGCCCAACAGTTACAACCCATAACCGAACCATTTCCTCACATATTAATGTCCACCCAGGAAGAAAAGTTCAAACGAAAGACGGCATTATCTATTCAGATGCAAGAGTGCTCTCAATGTATGAATTGATGTTAGTTATGACAATCAAACCGTCCTGGAAATTATCATCAGCTGAAAATACTCCTTTTCTAAGGTCCGTTATTGGTGAAGGGGTGCCCCCAGAGTTTGTAAAATTATGTTTTAAAGCTATGCCCATATGAGTCTTAAAATAGGTTCTTTGTTTTGCGGAGGTGGAGTTGGTGAAAGTCGACTGAATGAACTAGGCTGTAAAACTATTGTTGCCAACGAAATTCGTGAAGACCGTTGTAATTTTTTTCAGAGTATTCATCCTAATGCAGAAGTGTTATCTGGCAGCATCACTGATACACATATCCAAAAAAAATTTATTCGTATTGCCAAAGAAAATCAACTAGACGTAATTATGGCAACACCTCCCTGTCAAGGTATGAGTTTAGTTGGGAGAGTATCAGAAGATGACCCTAGAAATTTTCTTATTTATTACGCTATAAAAGTTATTAAATCTATTCTTCCAAGATTTGTTTTATTAGAAAATGTTCCCCGACAACTAACCACTAGAATTAAAGTAAAAAATAAAAAAATACTTATTCCAGATTATATATTGCAGCAACTTAGTCGTTATTATTATTTTAATCCTGAAAATCTTATAAAGGCCATGGATTATGGGATTCCACAAATGCGCCCAAGAAATATAATGTTGCTCACAAGAAGGGATGAAAAAAAGTTTTGGCATTTCCCTCCAAAAAAGAACCATATTGTTACCTTGAAAGAAGCCATTGGCCATTTTCCATCGCTTGATCCCCAATTACGAGAAGGTATGGCAGAAACATTAGCTATGTTCCCAAACTTTAAAAGAAAAGCTGCAAGAGGAAAAAAATTCTCTTCATGGCATGTACCGCCTGTGCATCCCAAAAAGGATGTCATTGCTATGCAGAAAACACCCACTGGTAAAACAGCTTTTGATAATGAAATTTTTTTCCCAAAACGTCATGACGGACACCCAATGTCTGGACACTCTAATCACTTTCGACGAATGCGATGGGACAAACCCTCGAGAACACTCACTCAAAATAATGGAGTCATGTCTTCTCTAGCCTGTGTACATCCTGGAAAAACTTTGAGGGCAGGAGATGAAAGCAGTCGATTATATTCAGATGCAAGAAGTTTTTCTATCAAGGAATTATTTACAATTTTCTCTATAAATTTTGAAAATAAGATTGATCTCAATACATCTCCAGTTTTTTTAAGGAGAATTGCAGGGGAGGGCATACCTCCTTTGTTAGTGAAGGAACTTTTTCAATCGATCCTCTGATAAAATATTTGTATGCAGGTCACAGGTAAATGTTTGTGCAATCAAGTCACTGTTGCTTTTGATAGTAATAAAGTATTGTCTACGCACCATTGTCACTGCAAAGACTGTCAGCGCTCTACGGGAGCTGGAAAAGCTACAATCCTTTATCTACCAAAAAAACATTTGACACTTTCTGGGCAACTAAAATTTTATGAAATAAAAGGAAAACTTGGTCTCCGAGTCAATCGAGGTTTTTGTGATAATTGCGGATCAGGAGTTCTAAGTTTTACTAAAGAATTTAAAAATCTATTCTTTATCAAGGCAGGAATTTTAGATGATTCATCTTGGGTTAAACCGCAATCAAATTTCTTTGTCAGTGCCGCAAGCAATTGGAATCGACCTGAAGCAGAACTCAAGCATTATCAGGGTAATCCAGGTTTCTTTGAAAACTTAACAGCAATCATAAGATCCTTATAGTAATATTAAGCAATACAAATAAATCTTATAAAAATGGATGCTATTAAAAATTTACTTACCAGAAATGCTTCTAGTAAATTAACTATGCCTATGCCGTCATCTGAACAGATGCAGATAGTTTATCAGGCTGCTCTTCGCTCACCCGATCATGCTTGGTTACGACCATCAAGCTTTATCGAGGTTTCAGGTAAAGGCTTAGAAAAGCTTTCTAAAATTTTTGAAAAATATGCTAAAGAAAATGTCCCTGATCTTACAGATGAGAAACTAGCAAAATATCGTGAAGCCCCGTTTCGAGCTCCAATGATCATTGTTCTTGTATGTAACATTCAGGAACATCCAAAAGTCCCACCAATAGAGCAGAAGCTTTCAACTGCGACTGCTGCCCAAAATATATTATTGGCATTACATGCCATGGGTTTTGCAGGATATTGGAGAACTGGCAAATTAGCCTTTCATGGAGATATAGAATCTCATTTTGGTTTAGAGAAACACCAAGCTATTTTAGGATATTTATATGTAGGAACACCAACTGGCAAGCAAAAGACTATACCTACAATGCAAGTCGAAGAATATGTTGAAACCTGGAATTAATTCAGACTCTCTAAATATGCATTTAACTCTTGCCATTCGGCACTAAGATCTAAACTTGCAGGATCCTCCCAGTCTTCAACGAGAGGCTTATGAATCCAACCTACTTGAACATAATTACCTTTACCACCGACAGTATCACAATCACCAGTTGCTTCTAGGAGTTTTTGATCATACCAAACATTTTCTATGACAGTAGCTAACGGGGTATCAGCAGTGCTAAAAACTAGCTTTAAGGGATTGAAATCCTCTCCATCTGTTTCAAATATCCATGCATTAAGACGGCCTTTTTCAACTGGATGAAATATCAAAATGGGATGCAAGTCATCTTCTCCCCATTCAAGATATGCCGCATCCTCAATTTCAGCAAACATAAAAGGAACCCCAACTCTTTGATAAAGAAGATGCCCATCCGCAAAGATTTCTTCACCAATGTCATCCCAATGATCTTCATTGCTTATTTCAGTAATGTAAAAGCCACCATCACTATATGCACCATAAGTTTGACAGATATCATTAATTTCAGACCATTCTTCATGAGGAGTTGGGGGAGAATCTGAATCGACATACTCAGAATCTCCCCAAGTCAAGTTATAAAGATGTTCGGATAATTGGCTTTCTTCTTTATCTTTCCAGTATTGAACGAATTCTTTTGATACGGTGCCACAGACAATTTCACCGCCGTACCGTCCAGTCTCGATCCTGAATCTTCTCTTCATCAGAGTACCATCACGAAAATTATTTTTTTCTCTGGAAGCCCTTTACTAAAGTTCTATGATCTGAAGTGTAAGCGGCCATAGCAGCTTTCAAAGCATCATTAGTATTTCCCATAACCTGAAAATTTGTAACTACGAAAGTCTCTAAAAATTTATCTCTATGAGTTGCATTTGCAAAGGCATTCATATGAAAAATTGCATCTTCATTTGAATGATAAACTTCCATTAAAGACACTTTTTTCTGATCAGCAGAAATCCAATACTTGTAATACATAGTTTTGGGCTCAGTCTTTTCCACTGTTGTAACTAAGTAATCGATGAATTCTTCAACTCCCTCAGCTTTTCCTTCAGCAATATCTAGATCTAGATAAAATATGATGGGATTTTTTTCGTGATGCCCTGCATATAATGCCGATGATAGTAATAACAAAGAAAAGGCAAAGACTATATTTTTTTTCATTTATATTCTCCTTTTCTTTTATTGTGGGGCTGCATCTGGTTGATAATCATAGTAGCCGTCTAAAGGAATCATTAAATGAACAAATTTTGTTCCTTTAAACATGACATAGGGAGCACCTGAAGTATAGTCCGTAGTTTGACCGTCTAAGGACGAGGGGTCTTTAGGCATCAACATCATATGTGCACCTGATTCTATATAGTGCTTATGTCCAGCATCCTTTTCACCATCTGTATAAGGCTTGAAGTTATCAACGCCCAAGTCACCATGCTTCATCCAAATCCAACCATCACTTTCAAGAACAGGAGTTTTATTGGCAATATAGGCTTCAACCCATGCTACAGCATTGGCATCAGAACATGCGGCAGCTGAGGCATGTGCATCTGCATAACCACCTTCTGGCATTGGCACTAAGGGTCGACAAGTCCATCCATTACTCCCCTCCCTTAAGGTTTCACCTGAAGCACTTATAACAGTGGCATGGTCACCAATAAATGCTGGAGCAGCAGATGTGTAAGCTTTTATTTCCCATTCAGCAGAATTTTCTGCTGACACAAATATGGGAGCAAGCAAGAATACAAAATAAAAATTTTTAAACATTTTTTACCTCTTAAATTAAAATATTACAATATCATAACTAACCACACTGATACATGAAAAATTTGTTCCATGCTGTTTTCCTCATGCTTTCCTTCGAGTTGCTATCTCTTGATTTGTATGAACTTGACCCAGATGAAAATTATTTAGAATCTGGAGCAAGTCTGATGGAACTTGATGTTGGCCTTCATAATTTGGAGGAAGGAAGTTCAGGAAAGACCATACTTGTTGGAGTCCACGGAGGTGATAGTAGAGGCTTTGAGTGGATTTATCCCTTACAAACTCTCGATAATCAAGATGTGCAAACCTATTTTTTTCGTTGGGATACCACCAAATGTCCCAGTGAAGGAGCAGAAATTTTAAGCTCAGAATTAAAAGCATTGTTGTCAAAAACCAGAAAGCCCATTGTTCTAGTTGGGCATAGTTTGGGAGGAGTATTAGTCTCACAACTTGTTGATTCATGGAATCTACAAAATATTTCTATCCATGCCATAGCAGCACCCTTAAATGCAGAAGAATTTTTTAAATATTGTGAATATTCTGTTCCAACCAAAGTAAGTGCACAAGTGTCTTTCACACAGTGGCGCACCCAAAAAGACCTTGATAATGCTTTTAATAGTTATCCATATGATCCGCAAGTGATTCCAATCTTTGCTGGAATGCAAGTCATTGATCTTCCACGTACTTATCGAGGAAGACGATTAGGGCATTTATGGGCGCTAAGCTGGACAGCAGATTATATACAAGGAAATCAGGAAGAAAATGACTTTTAGCTCCCTTTTTTGTAAACTGAAAAACGTATGATGACACCAAGATTTTTAGCACTTATTATTTTTTTTAGCTCACCATTTCTTATCGGTAAAGATTTAAAAGTCACTCTCGAAAAAGATCTAGATGCATTAATGCCCAAGGTAATTGCTTGGAGACATAATATTCACCAATATCCAGAACTCAGTAATCGAGAATATAAAACAGCAAAAAAGGTAGCTGAACATTTGCGTTCCCTGGATATCCCCATTGAAACCAACATTGCATATACAGGAGTAGTGGGCATTATAGAAGGTGCTCAACCTGGACCAACAGTTGCTCTTCGAGCAGATATGGATGCACTTCCAGTAACTGAACAAACGGGATTGCCTTATGCATCCAAACAGCGAGCTAAGTACTTAGGACAAGATGTTGGAGTGATGCATGCTTGTGGTCATGATGCACATGTAGCTATTCTGATGGGAGTTGCTGAATTCCTTGCAAGAAACAAAAAACATATGAAAGGCAAAGTTATGTTAATTTTTCAACCTGCTGAGGAAGGACCACCGGAAGGTGAAAATGGTGGGGCTAAAATGATGTTAGAGGAAGGAATATTTGATCGGTATCAGCCAGATGTTATTTTCGGTTTACATGTGGGTAACTTTGAACATGGTCAAATCCAGGTATCCAGAGGCCCAGCAATGGCCGCAGCTTCTGCCTATCGCATAACGATTGAAGGCCAACAAGCACATGGTTCAAGACCATGGTTGAGTATTGATCCGATAATGGCAACGGCACAGCTAATTGAGGCACTCAATACGGTGGTAAGCAGGAGAATTAACATCATTAATAACCCTGCTGTTATTTCAGTTGGCACGGTAAAGGCTGGAACTCGCAACAATATAATTCCAGATAAGTCAGAGATTATGGGGACTATTAGAACTTTTGATCCTTTACTGCGAGCAGAAATCTATGACGAAATCCGACAAATTGGAAGGGGTATAGCTGAAGGAACCGGAGCTAACGTTGAAGTTGAATTTGATGTTGGTGGATTCTATCCGGTCACTTTCAATAATGAAGCTTTGGTGGATGAGTATTCTCGTTCATTAAAAGCGGCTTCTGGAAATAATTTTTTGATTGCGAAAAACCCGAGAACGGGAGCAGAGGATTTCTCATACTTTTCTCAGCAAGTACCCGGCATCTACTTTCGATTGGGAGTGAATAAGCCAGGAGTTGAAAAGCAAGCAGATAATCACTCTCCATTTTTTACTGTCGACGATAATGCTTTAGACGAGGGTTTAAAAGCTATGATCTATCTTGCGTTAGATTATGCAGAGGATCACTGAGCTACAAACCAAATCTTCTCGGATCGGTTACACTTTCAAAAGATTGAGACGAAGCACATGAACGAAACGGTGTGACAGATTTTCCTATTTCCAAATGTAAGTGTCTCATATCACTTCTGCCTGAATTTCCCATGATGCCAATAATCTCATTTTTTTCTACTTGCTCACCAACAGCTTTTAAAACTCCATCGGTACGTAAGTGAGCATAGCGTGAAAATACACTTCTTGAGTGTTGGATTACTAGGTGGTTTCCCCATCCAGCACCGCACTCCCTTTGCAAGGTATTGCTAGCAAACTGACTACTTGAGACACAGCCAGTCCGTGCATACACTACAGTGCCTGATCCAATAGTATAAATTGGTACATCAGTTGCATCACGATCATTATTGATATAGTCAATGCCTTCGTGTTGTGCTTCTGCACCCTCAACTCCATCAAATTCAACTCTACTGGTGTAAACCGTAATGCTTTCAGGAAAATTTACTGAAAAAGCAAAGTTTTCTACTATTTGGATAGGAGCAAACTCTTCTTCATTCGAATTATAATTTTTGCAAAATTGATCTTCGGGATCAGTTGAGCAAGATATCAATGCAAGCAAGGTTAAAAATTTTAAATTTTTCATAATAAATCAGTAATTGTTATATTAAACTGTTTGGATCAATTGTAGGAGAATTTTATGCCAATTCCAGAACACATAAGTAAAAACATTGCTCTACCAGTTATTGGAGCACCACTTTTTTTAATTTCAGTACCTGAGCTTGTGATTGCTCAATGTAAAGCAGGAATTATTGGCTCGTTTCCAGCACTAAATGCCAGACCTCAAGAGGTTCTCGAGGAGTGGATTATTCAAATCAAAAGTGAATTGGCTGAATATCAAGCAGCAAATCCTGATAAGAAAGTAGCCCCATTTGCTGTAAATCAAATATGTCATGGCTCCAATGATCGACTCCAGGGAGATATGGAAATCTGTGTCAAACATGAGGTTCCAATCATTATTACTTCTCTTCGACCCCCTGCTGAAGTAGTCGATGCAGCTCATAGCTATGGTGGTTTGGTTTTTCATGATGTTATTAATGTAAGACATGCTAAAAAAGCAGCAAGTATGGGAGTCGATGGTTTAATTTTAGTATGTGCTGGTGCTGGTGGTCATGCTGGTGCTCTGTCTCCATTTGCATTGCTGCGAGAAGTTCAAGAATGGTTTGATGGAACCATTATTTTGTCTGGTTCTATTGGAGACGGCTATTCTGTAGCTAGTGCACTTGCTCTTGGAGCAGACTTTGCTTACTTAGGGACAAGGTTTATCGCTACACAAGAAGCTAATGCCGATCAAAATTATAAACAAATGCTCATTGAAAGTGCTGCTGATGATATTGTTTATTCTAGCTTATTTACTGGAGTTTTAGGTAATTACCTCAAGCCTTCTATTGAGCAAGCTGGTCTCGACCCAAATAACTTACCAACAGCAGATAAATCGACCATGAATTTTGGTTCTGGTGGTAATACGGATGCCAAAGCTTGGAAAGACATTTGGGGCTCAGGTCAAGGAATAGGGCTTATAGAAGATGCACCCACAGTAGATGCTCTTGTGACAAGGTTATCGGAAGAGTTTCGTGATGCAACTTCTAAGTTTATATCTAAAGCAAAATTGTAAAGATTATGAAGATTGATCTATATTTTTCTTTCAGAAGCCCTTACTCTTATTTGATTCTTCCAAGGATTCTCAAATTAAAGAGTGAATACGATATAAAAATCAATTTTAAGATCGTGTACCCCTTAGCAATTCGAATGCCAGAATTTTTTAAGAATAAAGGACTACCTTACTTTATCGCATTATCAGCTGATGTAAGAAGGAATGCAAAAAAGTTAGGCATGCCTTTCACAACCAAATTAAAACCTGATCCTATTAAACAGAACTTGATGACAGGTACAATTTCAAAACAGCAGCCCTATATTTTTGATATTTGTCATCTTGGACAAATGGCTCATATCAAGGGTGTGGGTATAGAGTTTGCTTATGAGGTATCTAGTCTTATTTTTGGAGGCACAAAAAATTGGAATCATGATGATCATCTTTCTAAAGCAGCTGAAAATGTTGCTTTGGATCTCCACTCATTGAGAGCTAGCACCAAAGAGCAGGAAACTGAAATTATCAAACAAATTGAACAAAATCAGGTTGATCAATTAAACGCAGGCCATCACGGAGTGCCACTTACAGTTTTCGAGGAGAAATTTTTTTTCGGACAAGATCGTTTTGATGACGTTGTGAAGTTATTAAAAGAAAACGGTCTGCAACAAAAAATTAAATGAGTAAAGTAGGTTTTATCGGATTGGGCACTATGGGGTATCCCATGGCTGGACATATTTCTAAATCATTTACTACCTTTGTTTTCAACCGAACGAAAACAAAATCTCAAAAGTGGATGCACCAATATAAAGGTACAGTTTGTCAAAGTGTTGCCGATCTCTCCCAGAGGTCTGAGATAATTTTCTTATGCTTGAGTCGTGACTATGATGTGCATGAGATTATTTGTGGCAACGGTGGGATTCTCGAAAATGTGAAACCTGGCTCCATTATTGTGGATCACTCGACAACCTCAAAAGATCTTACTCTGAATATGAAAGAGCAGCTGCAAGACCATAAATGTTTTTATTTGGATGCCCCCGTTTCTGGAGGAGAGGCAGGTGCTCAGCAGGCAACACTTTCTATTATGGTTGGGGGTGAGAAGAATAGCTATAAGAAAATTACACCTATCTTGGATTGTTACTCAAACTTTCATAAATACATGGGAGTCTCTGGAAACGGTCAACTTACTAAGATGATCAATCAGATTTGTATTGCAGGATTAATCCAGGCTTTAGCAGAGGCTGTGAATTTTGCAAAAAAATCTGGAGTCCCACCAAAAGAAGTTTTGGAGGTGATTTCCAAGGGAGCAGCTCAGTCATGGCAAATGGAAAATAGATGGGAGTCTATGGTTAATAATGAGTACGATTTTGGTTTTGCCGTGGATTTGATGGTTAAAGACCTTGAGATTATTTCAGAGTTTTCAAAAAGAATAGGTGCAGACATCTCTTTAACAGAAACGATAAAGACTTATTACAATGAGCTCCAAGAAATGGGAGCAGGCAGTCTTGATACTTCATGTTTATTAAGGCGCTTGGATCGAAGCTAATATGACGGATCGTATTCTCACTTCTTTCATTTTGATATTTCTTGTTTCATGCAGTGGAGGGTCAGATGCAACTATGATGGTGATTCAGTCTCCAAACAGTCCAGAACACCCAATAGCTTGGGATACGGCATCTCCAGCATCGGTTAACATGAGTGAAACGAAATTAGATGCTGCATTTGATTATGCGTTTGCAGAGGGAACTTTTACTCAGTCAGCTGTTGTTATCAAAGACGGAAAATTAATTTATGAAAGATATAGAGGAATTTTACCGGGCGAGGTCAATGCCATTGTGAATACATCCACCCTAGATAACAACACACTTCAGAATTTATTTGCTGAAAGAGATTCAAGAGATCCCACTTCTTCCTGGTCAAGCGCCAAGTCATTTACGAGTTTCTTAATTGGCATTGCTGAATTGGACGGCTTTATTTCATCCATTGATGATTCGGCAGCAATGTATATCACAGAGTGGGCAAACGATGAAAGAGCAGATATTACTATTAAAAATCTACTTGATATGAGGTCGGGATTAGTACCAATGTGTTTTGATTTTACTCTTCAAAACTTGCATGAATGTAAAAATCGGACAGACTCGGTTTCCGGGGGTGACATTGTATTTGCTGACAATCAGTTAGATGGATGCATTAATCGGAGTCTGGCTGAATCAGGAGTATTGCAACCATGGTTTTCAGATACAGACATTTATAACCGAGGAGATTTTCTGTATTCAAACTGTGACACCATGGTGTTAGGAGAGATTATTTATAGAGCAACTGGTCAAGATATACAAACTTACGCCGAGCAAAAACTTTTTTCAAAAATTTACATCAATGCTGCCTGGTGGAAAGATTTTGTAGAATTTGGTCAATCCAATGGTAATGTACTTGCATACTGCTGTCTTGATACTACCGCAAGAGATTTTGCAAAATTTGGGTATATGCTTCTTCTAGGAGGTGTTTGGGAAGATGGTAATGTGAGTTACAGTTCATATGTCAACCAAATAAGGAACCTTGATTATTACGGTTTGCAGTTCTGGAAAATTTGTGCCAAACCTCTCGATCAAAATGGGAATTGCCCCAATAATGTTTTTATTCATTCGACCATTGGCTTCGATGGTCAATATATCATGATAGATTTCAACAGAGATATTGTTGTTGTCAGAAACAGTCTTTATGCTCCAATTTTAAACCTTTCTAATGAAAGAAAGATGCGCATTGAACCTAATAATATAAATGGCTCCAATTGGATTTTAACCTTACCTCAAGCTTCCGGAGCTCCAATCAACACCTCATTTAATGCATCGAGATTTTTTGATTTGGTAACACAAGCAATCGAACAATCTTAGATTTAAAGATCGCCTTCTTTCCGCACTTCACTTCGACCCACTTCAAATTGTTCTCCATATCTTGCCTCTAGTTTTTTCTGGTTCTCCATTACCACCTCATAGGGATCAAGATCCAGGGCTGCACAGGCAGTCACCCAGTACCACATAATGTCTCCTAACTCTCTTTTCATATGAAAAATATTGTCCTCTGAAGGAGGTTTACCTTGTAAGTACATCTTTTTTACAATTTCAACGAACTCACCGGTTTCACTACCCAATCCTAAAGCTGCAGTGAGTAGACGTGGAGACTTGATGCTTGAGCTGGAATCTATTTCACTAATTCGATTAACTAGGGCCTCTATATCTAAACTAGGATCACTTGTCACTTTGGTAACAAAATCTGTATAGGTCTTAAAAAAATCTTTGGTTTCTTTGCTCATAATAATTTTTCTCCGTTTCAATCAATATTAACACCCATATATTTACTTTCAATATATACTGAACATTCGTATGGATGTAACTCATATTTTAGAAAACCTAAACGATCAACAGCGCGAAGCTGTCACTTCAGAGCAGCAAAATATTATGGTCCTAGCTGGTGCTGGGTCTGGGAAAACTCGGGTATTAGTGCATAAAGTTGCTTGGCAGATAGAGGCCCAGCAATTTTCTCCAAGTTCAATAATGGCAGTTACTTTTACTAATAAAGCTGCAAATGAGATGCGCTCTAGGATTGAAGAACTACTCGAACACCCATCCCCAGAGATTTGGTGTGGCACCTTTCATAGTTTGTCACATCGCATTCTAAGAAAGTTTCATAAAGAAGCTAATTTAGCACCCAGCTTTACAATCTTAGATAGTGATGATCAGTTGCGTATCGTTAAAAGACTTTCTAAAGAAATGAACTTAAATGATGCAAAATTTCCTCCGCGGCAATCACAGTGGATGATAAATAATTGGAAAGATGACGGTAAACGCTCAAAGGATGTCAAAGATAAAGGGAATTTTTATACGCAAACAGTAAAAGATTTATATATCAAATATGAGCAAGCATGTGCCCATGACAATTTAGTTGATTTTGCTGAATTAATCTTATTGTCGTATGAGATTATTGTTAGGAATTCATCAATTCGCGATTATTTTTTTAAACGTTTTGATTCTATTTTAATCGATGAATTCCAAGATACTAATACCATACAGTATAAGTGGTTGCTGGCCGTCACTGCACCCAAAGCTAAAGTCACAGCCGTTGGTGATGACGATCAATCTATTTATGGTTGGCGTGGAGCTAAGGTTGAAAATGTTAAAGCCTTTTCCAAAGATTTTAAGGATGTTCATATTATTAAACTGGAGCAAAACTATCGCTCGACAAATAAAATACTCTCTGCTGCAAATACTGTTATTCAAAATAATAGTGATCGTCTTGGAAAGAATTTATGGACAGAATCCTTGGAGGGAGACAACTTAACTTTATATGCTGCTTTTAACGAACAAGAGGAAGCTCGATTTATTGCATCGTCATCCAAAGACTGGATGGATGGTGGTGGCTGTTATGAGGATATTGCTATTTTGTATCGCTCAAACGCGCAATCACGAGCACTAGAAGAAGCTTTTTTGCGAGCAAGTATTCCGTATCGAATTTATGGTGGGTTACGTTTTTATGATCGCTTGGAAATTAAGAATGCAGTTAGCTATTTACGGGTGATCTTTAACAATTCTGATAACCCTGCTTTCGAGCGCTCAATTTCTAATCCAACTCGTGGTGTTGGTGCAAAAACCCTTGAAAAAATTAGAACAAAATCCACTGAGGATAATTTGTCATATCTCAAAGCTGCAGCTACGTTAATTGATGAAGGTCAAGTTAAAGGTAAAGGTGCAACCGGGATCAAGGCATATCTAGATTTTATTTTAGAAACTGCACAATCACTAGATAGCTTGAACCTCTCAGAAATTGTCGAAAACATTAATACAGATTCTGGGTTGTATGATTTTCATAAAAAGGAACCTGGCGAAAAAGGAAAGACGAGAACAGAAAATTTAGATGAGTTAGTTTCGGCTGCTAAAGATTTTGAATTATCTTTTGATGCTGATCATAATAAACAAGAAATTGTAGAACAGTTTTTAGATAATATTTCTCTAGATGCCGGAGATCGACAAGCAGATGCTCATGAAGATGCAGTTCAACTTATGACCTTGCATTCTGCAAAGGGACTGGAATTTAAATTAGTCTTTTTGACAGGCATGGAAGAAAGTTTATTTCCTCATGGGAGATCTATGGAAAGTCCTGCCCAACTCGAGGAAGAACGAAGACTATGCTATGTGGGCATTACTCGAGCCATGCAAAAACTTTACTTAACTTATGCGGAGTCAAGGCGACTGCACGGCACAGATATTTTTAATCCGCCATCAAGATTTTTGAAAGAGATTCCAGCAGAGTTGATTGATGAAATTCGCCCTCGTGCGCAGACAACAGCACCCTATGCTCGAAAAAGAAGCAGTTCATTCAATGATACAGCCTCAGATATAGGCTTTTCTTTGGGAGATAAAGTCTCTCACCCCTCATTTGGAGATGGAATTGTTCTGAATTATGAAGGTGTAGGAGAATCTGCTAGCATACAAATTAACTTTGAGGCAGTTGGCACCAAATGGTTAATGCTGTCTTATGCTAAATTAAAGAAAGTTTCATGAAAATTTATCAATACCTTCTAATTTTTATATTTTTTTCAGGTTGCAGCAGTGATTTTGATTCTGATGTAGAAGTTTTTGATCAGCAAACCTTCAAATGGAGTTTAGTAACAACCTGGCCCAAAAACTATCCTGGACTTGGGATGGCTCCAGAACGCCTTGCTGATTTAGTAAATGAAATGAGTAATGGCAGATTACAGATCACTGTTTATGGTGCAGGTGAGTTAGTTCCAGCAATGGGAGTCTTCGATGCAGTTTCCTCGGGATCAGTGGAGATGGGTCACAGTGGAGCATACTACTGGAAGGGTAAAATCCCAGCAGCACAATTTTTTGCTGGAGTGCCCTTTGGATTAACAGCAAAAGAAATGAATGCATGGTTGCATCGAGGAGGGGGATTAGAAATTTGGCGTGAACTTTATGAACCTTTTAATATTTATCCCATACCATGTGGGAACACTGGCACCCAAATGTTTGGTTGGTTTAATAAGGAAATAAATTCTGTAGCTGATCTTAAAGGTCTAAAAATGAGAATACCTGGTGTTGGTGGAGAAGTGTTTAAACGTGCTGGAGGAAATCCTGTCAACATACCTGGCGGTGAGTTATTTACAGCTATGCAAACAGGAACTATCGATGCTGTTGAATGGGTTGGACCATTTAATGATTTAGCTTTTGGGTTTCAACAAGTTGCAAAATATTATTATTATCCAGGTTGGCATGAACCAGGCTCTACACTTGAACTTCTTATAAATAATGATGCTTGGAATTCGTTACCTCCAGACTTACAAGCAATAGTTGAAGTTGCTGCCAAAGCTGTTAATCAGGATTTGTTGGATGAGTATACAGCTTCTAATAATCGGGCCTTAAAAGAATTAGTTGAAACCCATGGAGCTGTTCTGAAAAAACTTCCTGATGATGTAATTGAAGAATTCAGACAGATATCTAAAGAAATTATCAATGAGAGTTTAAGTGATCCAACTGTGAAACTCGTTCATCAATCTTTTCAAGACTTCCTAAGTGAGGTTAGTAATTATCATGCCATCGCAGAGGATGCTTTTGTTGAGGCAAGATCCAATAGTGATTAAAGATCTAGGATTGCAAAAATATGCTGAAGTTTTGCAAGATATGCAAGATTATATCCGTAATTCACAGGAAGAAAAAATATGGTTCGTAGAACATCCACCTATCTATACAATGGGCACAGCTGCTGATCCAAGACATATCTTAAGTAACTCATATACGGATGTATTTCAATCTGATAGAGGTGGTGAAGTCACTTATCATGGACCAGGTCAACTAGTAATATATTTTATGTTAAATATAAAAAAAAGAGGAATTGGCCCCAAAATATTTGTAAGAACATTAGAACAAATGATTCAAAAAATTTTATATAACTTTAATATAGAAACACATCTTATTAAAGGCGCTCCAGGAGTCTTTGTAGACGATAAAAAAATAGCTTCTATAGGCTTAAGATTTTCACGAGGAATGTCTTATCATGGTATCAGCATAAATGTAGATATGGATTTAATCCCATTTCAAAATATAAATCCATGTGGTTATCCAGGACTCGAGGTTACACAAATTAAAAATTTTGATAGCAAGATTGACATGGAGAAAGTAAAATTAGTTTGCAAAAAATATTGCAAAGAATTTTTTTAAAAATGGAAATTATACCGACCGTAAAAATTATTAATCGTGATGGAATTAAAGCCATAAAGAATGGCCAAAAGACAAATAAATTTTCTAAAATTCCAGCAGAAAAAAAACCAGATTGGATTCGTGTGCGCGCAAGTTTTGATCCAAAATATGGAGTTGTAAAAAGACAAGTTGAATCAAAAAAATTAAATACCGTTTGTGAAGAAGCTATGTGTCCAAACATTTCGGAATGCTGGTCAAGCGGTACAGCAACATTCATGTTGATGGGTTCCGTTTGCACACGTGCTTGCAAATTCTGTTCAGTAGATACTGGAAATCCAAATGGGTGGTTGGATAAAGATGAGCCTGAAAAAACTGCTGAAGCAGTTTCGATAATGAATTTAAAATATGTTGTCTTAACGTCAGTAAATAGAGATGATCTTCCTGATGGAGGTGCACAACATTATGCTAATACCGTCAAAGCAATAAAAGCAAAAAATAAAAACACTGCTGTTGAAGCATTAACTCCAGACTTCAAAGGAATCAAAGATTCTGTTGAAACTTTAGTTAATTCAGGAATAGAAGTTTTTGCGCAAAATCTAGAAACAGTTAAGAGGTTAACTCATCCAGTAAGAGATCCTAGAGCAGGGTATCAACAAACTTTGGATGTTTTAAAATTATCAAAATCAATTAATAAAAAAGTATTAACGAAAACTAGTTTGATTTTAGGACTAGGTGAGACAGATTATGAGATTGAAAAAACAATGGAAGATTTACTGAAACATAAAGTAGACATCCTAACACTTGGTCAATATTTAAGACCCACTTTAAATCATTTGCCTGTTGAAAAATGGGTGACCCCAGAAGAATTTAATAATTATCGTGAAATTGGAATTAAAAAAGGTTTCTTAGAAGTAGTCTCAGGACCAATGGTTCGATCAAGTTATAGAGCTGAAAGAGCATTGTTAAAAAATAATGCAAATATTAAATTACTATAAAAAAGTTATAAATAAGATTGAGTTTATATTACTTAGCATTTTTTCGTACTAAACCGCATCTTTTTAATCATTTTGATTAAAATTTAAAGTTATTAGTATAATTAGCCTAAATAATTCATTTGAGTACAATAAAAACTTATAAAACATACATGAGTACAATTTTTTTTTCTATTTTCCTATTAAATAAGAATATGAGTACAAAAAAAAGATAGTATATTGCATGGGTACAAAGTTTTTATTCAAAGAAATTACTGTAAAATAGCATTTTGGAGGGTTTAATGAGTAAATTTATTGAAAATCTTGAGGATTTTATAAACAAACAAGACAAAAAAATACGCCAAAAAGTTAGAAATAAAGCTGTTAGGAAGGCAGAAAAGACCCTCATTATGCATGGCAGGAAGCAAGAAGATCTTACTCCTGAAGAATGGTCATTCGTTATTGCTGATGAAGAGAAAGAATTATGGAATAGATATCAAAAGGGCGGTCTTGCAGCATTAGCTGCAATTATATTTTGGTTACCTTAAATGTTTAGATTTTTAAAATTATTTTTTTCAGCTTTGTGGTTAAAGGAGAACTATAAATTTGCTTTTCGTTTTCTTATCTCTGTACTAGGCATTTTTTTAACAAATCTTATTTATTCTAAATATGAAGCAGTCATGCTAATAACTAACCCTGAGAAACTTTTTATTCCCCTTTATATTTATACAGCAATAATAATAGTTTTTGTGGTGTGGACATGTTTGGCATTGAAGTCAGTTTTATCGTGGCAAAAATTACAGGAATTAGACGAATTGGAAAACAGTTTTAAAGATAAAAGTTCAGACTATAAAGACTTTGAAGATGTAAATAAACATCCAAATCTGACTTCAAGAGTAAAGTCACTTTTAGAAAAAGATTAGTTTATATAAAAAGTAATTAGTTAATCAAAAATTAGATAAGCAGATACATTCCAAAAATTAAAGAATTCTTTAGTAGTTTCTTGTGCTGCTGGAATTGAAAAAGTTATGGAATGTTGACCTTTCTTTAGAGGACCTAATTCAACGATTACCGGAGGAACATCACTACCAGGACACCAACCGGATCGTGAATAATCAGATGAGGCAATGCGTTCCTGAATAATTTCTCCTTTCCACTCTGCCGGTGTCATCCAGACTCCTGAACTTGGATTAAACCTTCGAAACGATGCACAGTCGTCGCGCCATGGGATAAATTCTTTAACCAAATTGTTGTTCAAGGAAATTACATTAAGTCTTTTGGTAAATTCATCACCAGTACTATGTCCACCATGACCAGTAGTTAAGTAATATAACTGCACATCATCATAATCTTGTTCTAGGTAAAAGGTTTTTGTTATAGGCATGCTTGCAAATTTGTCATAACCGGTTTGTCCAGGAAACATTGGAGTTGTATTTAATAATGGAATAATATCTTTTTGTGGTGGTTGTATTCTTACAAAGTGTTCATCAAACTGGAGACTAACATCAACTAACCAGCCCTCATTGGACCAAGTATCAATGTATAGACCCAACCATACTTCACCTTCTAAAATTGGAAGCAGATGCGAGATATCAGTTTCCCAAGTAATATCATCTTCCCATCTGGGAATGTAAGATGGTTTTAATTTTTGAATATGTTCTTGATCATTAAAATAACCAACCCCAAATGGTGTTATGAATCTTAACAATTCGACGGAGTTGGTATGATCCAAATTTTCAAGTTCTGCCCCAGGCAAGATAAAAAAGGAACCTGATTTATCCCATGGATCCCCAGTGGATTCCAGTCGGATGGTAGCTTGTGCATGGTGATAATAATTTTTTTTTGGCAGTTGTATTTTCTTTAAGACTAATCTGCCTGAACCCAGTGAGACCATATTATCTAAAGCATCAGTTTCCATGCCTGGGGAGAAACTGATGGTTTGTTTGTCAAAGACAGTAATAGTTTTTTCAGAGATCATTTCATTGTGCGAGCAAGAAATAATCAGTAGGCAGCCTAGCAACATAGATGTTGATATTTTCATAACACTAATACCGGAAATAGAATCACCAGCAGTAAGACTGCAATTTGCATAAGAATAAATGGAACCACTCCTTGATATATGTACTGCGTTTTAATAGATGCATCAGCTACTCCTCTCAAATAAAAAAGTGAAAATCCAAATGGTGGAGTCAAGAAAGAAGTCTGTAAGTTGATAGCCAGGAGCACGGCTAACCAAACTGGATCAAATCCCATCATTAATAAAGGTGGTGCAAGCAGGGGGATAAAGACATAACAAATTTCAATAAAATCCAGAATAAAACCAAGAAGAAAGATCATCAGCATGACAAATAGTAATGCAGAATATTTACCCCCAGGCACTAACTCAAAAATAACATCAACTAAAGCATCACCACCAACACCTCTAAAGATTAGTGAAAAAATCGAGGCCCCGATGAGAATAGCAAAAATCATTGTCGTGATCAGAGCCGTTCGTTGACTAACTTCTTTGATTAAATTTATACTCAATTTTTTGAGAAAGAGAGCTATGCCGATGGCTCCCATTGCTCCAATAGCAGCAGCTTCTGTGGGAGTCGCAATACCTGCAATGATTGAACCTAGAACAAGAAAGATTAATAACATTGGGGGTACCAATGATCGTAAAATGGGCTGAAGTGTCAGATTAGTATCTATATCAGAGTTTGCCGGAAGATTACGATTAAAGTAGATAGAATAGATTAAAAAAAATAGACAGATTAACAAGCCAGGAACGATTGCACCCACAAAGAGATCACCAACAGATACAGTTTCGACAGCAAAAATACCTAAATCATTTTGAGCTCTTTGATAGGCGTTTGACATGACATCTCCCAATAGTACTAAGGCAATGGAAGGGGGGATAATTTGCCCCAAGGTCCCGGTTGCAGCCACTAAACCCGATGAAAATTTTTTGTTATAACCTTCTTGGATAAGTGCAGGTAAAGACATTAATCCCATGGTCACTACAGTTGCACCAACTATACCAGTGCTTGCAGCTAGCAATGCTCCTACAATAATAATGGAAATACTCAAACCACCTTTGATATTACGAAAGGCTTTGGCCATATCAGTAAGCATTTGTGCAGCAATCCCCGATTTTTCTAGTACCACTCCCATAAACACAAATAAAGGTACGGCTAGCAAAGTCTGATTGTTCATGATCCCAAAAATTCTTATAGGAATGGTTCTGAGTAAGTTCACCTCAAAAAATCCTAATAAAATTCCCATACCTGCAAACAAAATAGAAGTACCTGCTAGGGTAAATGCTACGGGGTATCCCAAGAGCAGTGCTCCACATACACAAATAATAAGCAGCAGTGCAATTATTTCCATAATTTGAACAGTTGAGACAAAGTAGCGAGAGTTAAAACAATTGGAAATAAAATAATAAGAGTCTTATGTAAATAAACTGTTGGTAAGCCACCAGGTTCAGTTGATGCTTCCTTCAATGTCCATGACATAGCAACAAAATCGATAGAATACCAACCAATAATCACAACTACAGGAATCACAAAACAAATCAGACCAAATATATTTACCCATTTTTGATACTTATTTGAACTATTCTTATAAAGAATATCGACCCTCACATGCTCATCTTCGGTCAGTGCCCAACCTGCACACCCCAAAAAGACTATGGCATGTAAATACAAAACAACTTCTTGTAAGTCAGCTCGACCTATCCCTAAAAAATACCGAGAAAAGACGACAATAACTACTAAAAACACAATTATTGGTAATAAATAGGAAAAAAGTTTACCGATCAATTGATTCATCTTTTGTTCTTTTCTAAAATACTCTTCATGATTACCGTATTATCACCTGCTAAGACCCTTGATTATAGTGTGAATTACACTGACAAGCATACTGTCCCAAGTTTTTTGCCAAAATCGAGTCAATTAGTTAAAACATTGAAAGCCAAAGAACCCAGTGAGATAGCCTCTTTAATGGGTTTGAGTGATAAGTTGGCATCACTTAATTTTGACCGTTATCAATCTTGGAATGCTTCAAAAAAATTATCTAATACAGCAAAACCAGCTTTGCTTGTCTTTAAAGGAGATGTGTATCAGGGCTTACAGGCAGAAGACTTTAATAAACAAGACATGACATTTGCACAGAAGCATCTACGAATACTTTCCGGCTTGTATGGAGCCCTTAAACCTTTAGATGTTATGAAGCCGTATCGATTAGAAATGGGGACTAAATTACAAATTAATGGCTCCAAAAATTTATATGAATTTTGGGGTGATACGGTAAGGGATTCAGTCTTAAGCGATTCGAATACTCTTATAAATCTTGCTTCAAATGAGTATTACAAAGTGCTTGGAAATATTGCTGAGGATGCGAATGTGATTTCACCAGTGTTCAAAGACAATACTAAAGGTACTTATAAAATTATAAGTTTTTATGCCAAAAAAGCTAGGGGATTAATGGCAAGGTTTATTGTGCAAAATCGTATCAAAGATCCGGCTGATCTATCTGCTTTTAATTTAGAGGGATATAAATTCAGTAAACAAGACTCAACTAGTTCTCAACCAGTTTTTTTAAGAAAACATTAACTTCCGGTCTCGTCAAAATCTTTAACATCAGCCAACTTTTTGAAAGTTGCCTCACGTTTTTCAAGAAATGCGCTGATGGCTTCAGTCATATCCTCTTGACTCAGCATTGCTCCACTCCATAGAGCATTATATTCAAGACTATCTTCAATAGTATGATCGCGAGAATAATTCATGACAGCTTTTAGCCCATGAATAGCAATAGGTGATTTTGAGGCAATCTGTTCCGCAAGCTCTTTGGCAGCTGCAAGCATATCTTCTTGCGAATCGTAAGTATCACTTACCAGACCAGAAGATTTAGCCTCATCGGCATACATGCGTCTTCCTGTGTAGGCAAGTTCACGCATTTTTGAATCAGGTATTAAACGGGGTAGGCGCTGCAAAGTTCCCACATCAGCTGCCATACCGATATTGATTTCCTGAATACAAAAAAATGCCTTTGCTGTCGCTAGGCGAATATCACAGGCAGTTACCATGTCTACCGCACCTCCAATACATCCGCCCTGAATTGCAACAATAACTGGTACTCTTATTTTTTCCATAGAGCTGATATATCCTTGGAGTTCTTTAGCTGACCGATAAATAGCTTCGCCAACTCGCGCAGCATCAGGTTTTTTATCATTTGGAATATTATCGACACCATGAGAAAACGCATCTAAATCCATGCCCGCACAAAAATGTTTACCTGTCGATGACATGATGACAACCCGAACTTCAGAGTTACGATTGATCTCATCCATGATATGAGACAGCTCCTTCCAAAAACTTCTATTCATTGTATTCAACTCATCTCCACGAGATAAAGTTACTTGGGCTATATGATTTGTTACCGAAAGGTCAAAGCAGGTATATTTACTCATTTTTTTACTATTTCCAAAGATTCTTTTATTTTTTCTCGCAATTCTTCAACCAACTCAAAAGTTTCGTAGTGTGATAGCACTACTTTTCTATCTTTGCTAAGAATTTTTAATTTTTTCAAAACAAATTCTAGATTATCAGTTAGTTGTTTGCTCATGACTGAAAATTATAAGGAATTGCCGCCCTAAATAAAACTAATTGACTATAATAAGCTCATGGAAATTAGCTCAGACTTGCTGAAATCCCTTAAGGAGTTATCTTTCGAAGCCGCCAATGCGATCATGGAAGTGTATTCACAAGAATTTATTAGTGAAGAAAAAAAAGATGGTTCACCAATTACGCAGGCAGATCTTGCTTCCAATAAAATTATTATTGAAGGCTTAAAACTTCTCACTCCCACTATTCCTGTTGTTTCAGAAGAAACCTTTAATGCTGCAGATACCTATGCATCGCAATACTGGCTTATAGACCCATTGGACGGCACAAAAGGTTTTGTTAATAAAGATGGAAATTTTGCAATTAACATTGCCTTAATCAAAATGGGGGAACCTATATTTGGATTGGTCCAAAGTCCAGTCCTAGAAAAAGTTTGGACTAGTTGCGATGAAAAACCGAATTTAACATTTACATTACAAGACAAATTGAGGATTGTGATGTCAAAAAATCATCAAAAAGAGGAAGATCTTAGTTTTTTAAATCATCTAGAAAAGAAAAATATCCCATTTGATTTAGTGCAAAAAGGGAGTTCACTAAAATTTACTGCATTGTGTGATGATGATGCAGATTTGTATCCACGTTTCGGGCCTACCTCAGAATGGGACATTGCAGCCCCACATGCTGTATTAAATCAATATGGAGGGCTAACTTTTAGTTTAGAAAATCAAAAATCACTGACTTATGCCAAAGAAAACATCCTTAATCCCCCCTTTGTGGCTTTCAAAAATGAACTAATTTACAAAGAATTTGGTCCAATAGTGGAAGAATTTGCAAAAAAATTGCTATAATTTAGGGTCTACATAATTATTATGTATAATATATTATAAGTAAAAAATATAATGGGTACTGATTTACAGAAAATTGAACTGACCACACCAGGTAAAGATATAGAATCTTATCTGGCTTGTGTTCATTCTATTCCGATATTGACTCCGGAACAGGAAAAAGAGCTTGCATTTAAATTATATGAAAAAGATGACCTTGATGCTGCGCGCCAATTGGTTATTCATCATTTACGGTTTGTTGTCCATATTGCCAGATCTTACTCTGGTTACGGTTTGCCGGTTGGTGATATTATCCAAGAGGGCAATGTTGGGCTGATGAAAGCCGTGAATAAATTTGATCCCAATCGAGGTGTGAAACTCGTATCATTTGCTGTGCATTGGATTAAAGCAGAAATTCATGAGTATATTCTTAAAAATTGGAGACTTGTTAAGATTGCTACAACTAAAGCTCAACGTAAACTATTTTTCAATTTGCGCAGTAAAAAGAAAACTCTTGAATGGTTGACAAAAGAGGAAGCCGAGAATATTGCCAAAGACTTAAATGTAGAAGTAAAAGATGTTTTACATATGGAAAAACGTCTCTCTGCTAACGACACACCATTTGATGCTCCAAGTGATACCAGTGATTCTGACGACCAAATTATGTCACCATCACAATATCTTGAGGACAGTGCTGCTAATCCAGCGGACCTCGTTGAAGCCGAGCAAACAATGGAATTTCATAATGATGAATTGTTAGATGCCCTCAAATCTTTAGATGACAGAAGTAAGGACATTATTTTGCGAAGATACTTAGCAGATACTAAAGTTACTTTGCACGAATTAGCAGATGAATATCAAGTATCTGCAGAAAGAATTCGACAAATCGAAAATGGAGCTCTAAAAAAACTTAAGGGTTCTATGTCAGGCAGATTGTGACCGCCCAACGGTTGCAGATAGTACTAAACGGCTCCTCACTTACATTAAAATCTTCATCCTTGTCCGATCTAGTTGATAGCTTGAATCTAACCAATGCAAGATATGCAGTTGAGGTCAATCAAGAAATTATTCCGAAATCAGCAATTGCCGATTATACTCTTACCAACAATGATGTAGTAGAGATTGTGATTGCTGTAGGAGGAGGATAATGGATACTCTAACCATTGGTTCTAGAACTTTTAATTCTCGATTATTAGTAGGTACTGGAAAGTATAAAGATTTTACAGAGACCCAAGAAGCCGTTGAGGCATCAGGAGCAGAAATAGTCACAGTTGCTATTCGCAGGACCAATATCGGTCAAGAGCAAGGTCCAAATTTGTTAGAATTCATAAATCCCAACACAACTACCATTCTCCCCAATACTGCAGGATGTTATACCATCACTGATGCAGTCAGAACTTGCCAGTTAGCACGTGAGCTATTAGACGGCCATGATTTGGTCAAACTCGAGGTTCTCGGCGATGAAAAAACTTTATTTCCTAACATGAGCCAGACTATTGAGGCAGCAAAGATTCTAATTGAGGATGGCTTTCAAGTAATGGTTTATTGTACTGATGATCCCATTGCGTGTCAGGAATTAGATGATTTGGGTTGTGTTTCTATCATGCCATTAGCATCCCCAATTGGTTCAGGATTGGGTATTACAAATCCATATAATATTCAAATAATTCTTGAAAATGCGACTAAACCAATCATTGTTGATGCTGGAGTTGGAACAGCATCAGATGCTGCTATTGCAATGGAGTTAGGATGCGATGGTGTATTGATGAATACTGCTATTGCTGAGGCTAAAAAACCAGTTTTAATGGCTTCTGCTATGCGTAAAGCCATTGAATCAGGAAGAGAAGCATTTCTTGCAGGAAGAATGTCAAAGCGATTATATGCATCAAAGTCATCACCTGGTGACGGCACTATTGATTGACCCTTGCGATACAAATTTTTACCAAGTTTTGCTAGAAGAAAAGGGCGAATTACCAATGCGCAAAAAAAATATTTGCTTCATTTAGATAAGTTCTTAATTCATTCCTGCCAAGACATTCAAACTGCGGCTGCAAAGTTTGAGCATATTTCACTTGAAATTGGTTTCGGCAACGGTGAGGATTTCTTTAAATTTACGCAATCACAACCACAAACACTATTTATAGCAGCAGAAGTCTATGACGCAGGGATTGGTAATTTATTAGGAAAAATCATAGAGTCAAATTCTCAAAATATACTGATCTTCAATAAAGATATCAGAGAATTATTGGATGACTCACACCCTATTACTTTTCATGAAATTTTTATTATTTGTCCTGATCCCTGGCCAAAAGATCGACATCATAAACGCAGACTGCTTCAAAATAATTTTTTTGATATGCTCAACAAAAGGATGACAGCAGAATCAAGATTGTTTATTTCAACTGATTGGGACAATTATGCTGATGACATCAGTGGATCCCTTAAATCAAAAAATCATAATTTTGACTCAAGATTGATATCCAGCATTCCTTCTCGAGACCTATCAAAATTTCAAAAGCGGGCTGTTACTGAGGGACGTCGTCTACATTTTTTTGAAGTTCAAAAGATTAGATAATTTTGCTTAAATTTTCTTGCAAGACTGCAAGAGCTTGTCCTCGATGACTGATTTTATGCTTTAAAGCAGAATCAATTTCTGCAAAAGTTTGCTTAAAATTTTGAGGGATAAACATAGGATCATATCCAAAGCCACCATGACCACTGGACTCAACAGTAATACTGCCATCAACCCTTCCTTCACAAATCAATGATTTAGATAAATCTTGATCATTAACAACAGCAATCACACAAATAAATGAGGCAGGGGTTTGTTGTACATTCAATTTTTTTAATTCTTGGGAGAGTTTGTCTCTATTATCTTGATCCGTAGCATGCTCACCTGCATATCGAGCTGAATATAAACCAGGATCACCATTGAGCAGAGGTACTATCAGACCAGAATCGTCTCCAATACTAGGCAAACCTGAATTGAGAAAGCCATTATTTGCTTTCAAAAGTGCGTTCTCACTGAAAGTTGTGCCAGTTTCCTCGACATCTTCAATATTTAAATGTTTCTGAGGGATTACCTCAAAATCTTTAAGAATAGATTTAAACTCGTCAATTTTTCCCGAATTTGAAGATGCAATTAAGATTTTCATTTATTTTGAACCAATTAGATATACTCCAAGCGATGCAAAAAGATTTGGGAATCTAGTAGATAAAAAAGTTTCAGAAGAAGCTGTTCCTAAATATTTTTTTTGGTCTATTTGAAGACCCAATTTTATACAAAGCATTTCGAAGTCTTTAATTGTACAAAGATGAATATTATCTGTTGCATACCACGGTGCTGGGAGATCTTTAGTCACAGGCATTTTTCCTTGGGACAGTTGTAGTCGACATTGCCAGTGCGCAAAATTAGGCACAGTGACTATACACTTTTTTGCTATTGACAGGATATTGCTGAGTGCCTTGTCAGGATGTCGCAAGCATTGAATCGAGCTAGCAAGAATTGCTATATCAAAATCTAACCCTTCAAAATCTCTTATACTCTCATCAATATCTGCTTGAATGACAGGTATGTTTTTTGATAAGCACGACAGAATCTTTTTTTGATCGATCTCTACTCCATAGGGATTAATACTTTTAAGTTGATGCAATGATTCTAACAAGGTTCCATCGCCACATCCCAAATCAATCACTTTTGCATACTGCGGCACCCAATTCTGAATAAGTGCTTCAAGTATCACAACTTTCCCTCAAGAAAGGTGCTAATAGTATCTGGATAATTATCTTCTGCATATAAAAAACTATCATGACCATATGCTCCCTCAAATTCTACAAAAGAACATTTTTTATTTGCTTTGATAGCAGCCTTGAGCATCTCCTTGCCTCTTGCAGGTGGAAACATCCAATCAGAAGCAAAACTAATAATTAGCATTTCGGCAGAAATATTTTTGAATGTTTTAACAAGGTTATTATCATACTCAGCTGAGGGATCAAATCCATCCATAACTTTGGTTAGTAAAATATATGAATTTGCATCGAATACATCGGCAAATTTACCACCTTGATATTGCAAATAATTTTCAACTTCAAAATTTATAGTGTCATCAAGTTTGGTTTGTTGGTCTTGTAGCTTCCTGCCAAAACGTTGTTCCATGTTCTGAGCAGATAAATATGTGATGTGCCCTAACATGCGAGCAGCCTTTAAGCCTTTTGTTGGCACTTTTCCGTGTTCATAATAATTACCATTATAAAAATAAGAGTCTTTTCGTATGACTTCTCTCTCAACCTCATTGAGAGCAATATTCTGGGAGTCTACTGTGGCAGCAGCAGCTATAATGGCAACTTTTTCTACCATGTCTGGAAAGTCAATTGCCCACTGCAAAGATTGCATGCCTCCTAAACTTCCTCCAACAACTAGCTTCCAAGTTTGGATTTTTAATTTATCAGCAAGGAGTTTTTGAGCCTGTACCCAATCTTTCACAGAGATTTCTGGGAAGTCGGCATTATATCTTTTACCATTTTTATCAAGACTTATCGGACCTGAGGACCCAAAACAGCTTCCAATATTATTAGCAGAAACTATAAAAAACTTATTTGTATCTAAAATTTTATTAGGGCCAACAAAATCATCCCACCAACCCAAAGTACCGTTATGTTTACCAGCTGCATGGTGACTTCCAGAAAAAGCATGATTTAGAAGAATGGCATTATTTTTTTCTTGATTTAAATTTCCGTAACACTCAACCATCAACTCAAACCCATCTAGAGTTTGTCCAGAGGTCAGAGGAAGCTCCTCTTTAAATTTATATAATTTATTTGAAGTTTGCATCGTTAAAGAACAGCATTAGCTATACCTATTAACATACCATTTATCATATTAAGAATAATAAAAGCAAATATTGGAGAAAAATCTAAACCTCCAAAAGAAGGAGTAATTGCCCGAAAAGGTTTTAGGATACCACTTGAGACATCCTCAACAATTTGACCTAAAGGGTGATCGGTGAAAGGTGCTACCCAACTTTTAATAACCCCTCCGATGACAAAATAAAAAAGTACTTTGAAAAAAATAATTAAAACATTAAAAAAACTTAATCCGATAATGTAACTTATTTCATAAGCTGAGCCCGCACTTATATAAAGACCGAAAAATGAGAATATCATTCCAGCAATCAGACCAACTAAAAAGGGATTTAAAAAAAATAATAATTTTGAGAAGGGCATTATCAAACTAACAAAAATTTTCACAATTGGGTTGTAATAATCGACTTTAAAAGCAGCAAATGACGAATAAATAACTGCAATAAAAGTCAACACTGTCATTAGTAATTCTAAGAAATTATTCATATTTTTCTTATAAAGATGGTGATTATAAACTTTTAGGGACGAGGGCCAAAGAGAATTTCTCCAACTCTGATCATATTTGATCCTTGTTTAAGTGCTTTTTCGAAATCTTGCGAAGTACCGAGAGACAGTTTCTCTAATTTTGTTGAATATTTTTTCATCGTGCTAAACAGCTCAAAACATTCTTGCATAGTCTGTAATTGGGATGCATCATTTTTTGAAATATCAGGTAGAAACATTAGACCATGCAGTTCCAAATTTTTATGGTCATTTACTAAATCAATGAAGTTCTTCAGCTCATGTTTTTGAACACCAGATTTTGTAGGTTCATTCTCAATATTTACTTGAATTAATACTTTTTGTACCTTCTTACACTTGGTAGCAGACTGATTTAAACATTTAACAATTTTTTCTCGAGCTACCGAATGTATTAAGGAGCTATGTTTGACAATTTGATCACATTTATTGGATTGAATCGGGCCAATAAAATGCCATTCTAAATTAGATCCTTTCAACAATTCAGCTTTTTGAGAGAGTTCTTGAGCATAGTTCTCTCCAAATTTCTTAATTCCTAGAGCTTTTAATATTTTGATTTTCTCTATTGATTGCTTTTTTGAAACTGCAATCACATCAACATAGTTTGATTTGATTGAAATTGTATCTAAGATTTTTTGAAAATCCTCAAAACGTTTTTTCAATTCTGACTGCATTTGGTCCTGATCAAAGGGAGGAAATCTGCTCTGATAAGTTGCTCCCTCGCATTATTGGTATCTGACAAGTTTTTGATCGAACGAATCATTACTCGATGGAAGACTTTACCCTCTTTTCTCGAAATTACATCCATGATGTAGGCATCAAAACCTAAATCCAAAACCTTTTGCAAAGTCTCCTGAGCATATTTTTCCTGACCATAAGTTTCTACTTGAATCTCATAATCACAAACGGTGTTAGGCATAGAACTTTCTAATTCCAGCATAAACTGCTCATCCTTAAGATCAGATTCAAAAGTAAAAGTTATATCCTTTGTAATGGCTGTATCTTTTGCTTCTTTGGAAATATTTGGGAAAACCACATTTGAGATGATGATTAAACAGATGGGTATTAAAAGTAAAATTAAGACCAGTCGAATAGGTACAGGAGGAAGCTCTTGGTTTTTTCTTGCCCGAGATGCCTTTTTTGTTGACGATTTTTTTTGAGCAAAATCTTTCATTTACATTGATTCTAAAGCTTTTATTCCCAAAGTGCTGAATGTAAAACTAATTGTTTTTTTCACAGCATCCAAGACTTGTAAGATTGCAATTTTTTCTTCATTTGGAGCATCCAAAATATTATGTTCATTATAAAAACGATGAAATAGTGCAGTTAAATCTCGCAAATAAAAAATGAGCAAATGCGGAGTCAATTTATGGCAGGCTTGATCAAATATCATTGGAAATTTTGATAATTCGTGCACGATCGAAAGACAAGAGTTTGGCAAATGTTCTAGATTGAGTGAGCCGACTTCTGTATTCGCAAGATTTGCTTTTGCCTGTAGGGAACAAATTCTGGCATGACCATACTGGATATAATAAAAAGGATTTTCCTTTGAATTTGAAACTGCCATGTCTACATCAAAATCCATGTGTTGGTCGGCTTGCTTGAAGAGATAAAAGAATCTTGCCGCATCTTTGCCAACTTCATCAATGAGTTTAGATAATGAATAAAAATTGCCACTTCTGGTAGACATCTTTATTTTAGAACCGTCTTTAATTAGGTTAGCAAACTGCACTAACTGGACTTTGAATTGTGAAGAATCATAACCAAGTGACTGGATGGAAGCTGCAATTCTTTTGATGTAACCATGATGATCCGAACCCCATATATTGATTAAAGTATCAAAACCTCTTTGCAGTTTATCTAGGTGATAGGCCACATCAGTTCCAAAATAAGTGGGCCTCCCATCGTCTCTAATCAGTACACGATCTTTATCATCACCATAATTAGTAGAAAGAAACCAAACGTTGCCACTAGCATCTATTTCAAAATCATCTTCCTTGAGACTATCTTTCATTAGTTGGAATTTTGATTTTGTAGTTAAAGATGGTTCAAGCAATGTTGATTCACTGAACCATAAATCAAAATTTATACCAAATGAAGATAAATCATCTTGAATGGAATCTAGCATACTTTCAAGCGCCAAATTTTTGACAGCACCCCAAGAACTTTCAGTTATTAATTTAAGTTGTTCAATTAAAAAATCAATTCTCTCTTCATCGTCTTCAGGCAAATCTTTAAATGAAATTAATTTCTGGATCTCATCAACAATGGAGGAGTCAACATTATTATCACCCCACCTAGTTGCAATATTTTTTATGTATGTTCCTTTGTAACCACTTGCAGGAAATTCGTTATCATCAATTCCTGCAATGCGAAACCAAACACTTGCAGTTAGGATATCCATTTGTCGGCCCGCATCATTCACATAATATTCTGTGTGTATCTTATGGCCTTTAAGTCTCAATAATCTTGCGATTGTGTCACCATAAACACCACCTCTGCCATGGCCGACATGGAGTGGTCCAGTGGGATTTGAAGATACAAATTCAATAAGAATTTTTTCTGGTTTCTCTACTTGTGTGATGAGTTGAGTAATATCTTCTCTGATTTCTTTTACCACATTTAAAAAAGCATCATCAGTTAAAAATATATTGATGAAACCTGGTCCTGCTACCTCAACTTTATTTATAAAATCTTGCTTTTCCAGTGGTTTTACCAATTGTTCAGCCACTTCATGGGGTTGAAGTTTAACTCTGTTGGCAAGTATAAGTGCAGCATTACAGGTGAGATTTCCTTTTGAAATATCCTCAGGTATCGTTACTTCAAATTCAATGCTGTGATCTTTGAAGTTTTCATCAATGAAAGATTTCACAACTTTTTTGGTTTCAATGATCATCTATTGCCTGCCAGCATAAATACGTTTTTCGGTATCAACTTTGACTATCTCTCCCTCCTCGATAAAAAGCGGTACCTGAATAGTGATTCCGGTTTCCAATGTTGCAGGCTTTTGTGCCCCTGATACAGTATCTCCTTTTATCCCAGGCTCAGAACTTGTGACTTTTAAGTGAACGTATTTGGGGACAGTTACAGATATTGCTGCATCATTCCACAGAATAATTTCACAGGTTTCTTCACCAATAAGCCAACTCGTATTTTCACCTAAAATATTTCTAGGAATTTCAATTTGCTCAAATGAATCATTATCCATAAAAAACCATGAGTTACCGTCGTTATAAAGATAATTCAATGTTTTTGTAATTACCTCTGCAATTTCGATATTTTCTCCAGACTTAAAAGTTTTTTCATTAACATTGCCTGTCAATAAATTTCTATATTTGACTCTCATGACTGCTTGTCCTTTGCCTGGCTTGTGAAATTCATGATTCAAGACAGAGCATGGAGCGCCATCTAATAATAGCTTCGAACCGACTCGTAATTGATTAGTAGATATTTTCATGATTTAAGATAACTCATTTTAATGCAACTATTGAGACAAACAAATTTTTCCTCATCATACTTGCCTTCGAAAAGAAACTAATTTCTAATACATTAATGACATTTTTAGCAAGATTCCTATACTGGTTTCTAATAATAGCTATTTTGGGAATTTCTCTTCCAGATAAATCATCACAAAATGTAGTTTCACAGTTATTAGAAAACTTCCTATTAATTGTTGGTTCAATCCTTACAATCGTATTGTTTCTTCCCAAAGGTCCAAGGTGGATTAAACTTACTATTTTTCATCAAAAATTGCTGGAGATAATTGGAAATACGAAACAAGAGTATCAGGGTGGAGTTGAAAAAAAAGACAAGCAGGGTTGTAATATATTTTGGCAATGAAAAATATTCTTATATCAATTTTATTATTCGGTTTTTGTTATGGTTTGGGGTTCGTCTCGAAATCAGTTTTAGTGCAAGATGCGATTTTGTATGTTTTCTTAATTATGTGGATTACTTTCATACCTGCAGCTCTTGCAAAGACGGAAAAGTTTTATGATTTGGCTGGTTCACTTACCTATATTGGAATCACCTCTTTTATTTATATTGCCACTTATGGATTGACATTTTCTCCAAGCTTATTAATTGTTTTTGCTATTTTAATCTGGGCTATTCGACTTGGGAATTTCTTATTTAAGAGGGTTCTCAAAGATGGCCAAGATAAGCGCTTTAGTGAAATCAAAATTAAGCCTTCAAGTTTTTTTGCTGCTTGGACTACCCAAGGCTTATGGGTTGCAATTTGTGCTCTTAGTGCCTGGACCGCAATAGCTTCACAAAGAGTAGAATTACCCATTGTCTTGATAGGATTTAGTATTTTTCTCCTTGGGTTTGTGATTGAAGTTGTTGCCGACAAGCAAAAAACGGATTTTAGATCGCTTGCACACAATCAAGATGCTTTTATAACGACAGGGTTATGGTCTAAATCTCGTCATCCTAATTACTTTGGAGAAATTGTTTTATGGATAGGGATTGCATTGATGGGAGCTCCAGTTTTAGAGGGCATTCAATTGGTAACATTGATTTCTCCTATTTTTACGTTTGTATTAATTTATTTTGTAAGTGGAGTTCGTATTCTTGAAGACCGAGCTGACACTAAATGGGGAGGTCAGACAGAATATGAAAGTTATAAGGCATCAACACCAATTTTCTTCCCTAAAATATTTTCATAAAGTTTTCAATAATTAGCGACACTCTGGGAAATTAATTTTTGCGGTTTAGAGAATCATTGTTAGAATAATCTGACATATTGACCAAAAGGGAGAATTCCGATGTTAAAACATATAACATTAGTGTTCGTTTTTGTCTGCGGATTTTATTTATCTGCATCAGACATGGACTCTGTACTTGAAGTTGGAAGAGAAAATTCTAGTCTAAGTGCGGTTTCACAAGACAAAATCGATAGCACAGAAAAACAGACCGACAAAATTGTCAACGAATATAAAGTTGTATCTAAACAAGTTGAAGGTTTGAAGCTTTACAATGCTCAAAAACGCATTCAGATCCAAGCACAATTAGACCTAATGGATAAACTTGATGAGCAACTTGTACAGGTAGTTGTTATGCAGAGACAAATACCGCCACTTGCCGAAAAAATGCTTGAAGGGTTGGAGATTTTTGTCAATATGGACCTCCCTTTTTACAAGGATGAAAGACAAGAGAGAATAGACCTTGTTAGGGGATCACTTGCAAACCCCAAAGTGACAGCATCTGAACAGGTCAGACAAATTTTGGAAGCTTACAACATCGAAGCCGAGTATGGCAGAAAGATTTCTTCATACGAAAGTACAGAAATCATAGATGATAAAGAAATGGTAGTTAATATCCTTGTAATTGGAAGGGTAGGCATGTTCTATCAAACTAAAGATGAGCAACAAAGTGGCTATTGGAATATGGAAACTGGAGACTGGGAAGAATTATCCGGTTATCGAACAGCAATTAGAGATGGAATTAGGATGGCTAAAAAACTTGCACCCACTGACATGTTACTTCTTCCTGTAGTAAAAGGAGGGGCACGATGAAGTTTCTGACTAAATATATGCTTACTGGGATTTTGCTTTTACACGTCCCAAGTTTTTCTATTGCGCAAGAGGCAGTCGAAGCAGATACTCCTTCCAATGTCCAACAATTATTGAATTTAGTAAAAGAGGGGCAAGTTAGTGAACAAAATGAAAATGCACGAAGAGAAGCTGAATTTTTAGCAAATAAAAATGAGCAGGCAGCAATCCTTGCAGCAGAAAAAAGAGAATTGGCTAATCAAGAAAGAATAGCTGATCAACTTGAAGCTGAATACAAAAAGAACGAAGAAATCCTTAGAGTCAAGGAAGAAGCTTACATGAAAGAGCTTGGTTCTTTAGTAGAATTATTTGGACATTTACAAAGCACATCTGGTGAAGCTGCTGTGCAATTTGGTGGCTCTTTATCTTCTGCACAATATACCATGGACAGGGTAAATTTTTTGAATGAATTGACTGCTAAAATGTCTGAAACAACTGAATTACCTACGATCTCTGAAATAGAGAGATTATGGTTCGAATTACAACAAGAAATGGTTGCTGGCAGTGAGATTGTTTCTTTTGAGGCTACTGTAATTGATGTTGATGGAGAAACTACATCATGTGATGTTACGAGAGTTGGGCTCTTCAATGCAGTCTGTGATGGTAAATATTTGGAGTTTGCAGCATCTAAAGGTCAATATGCTTTTCTTCCAAGACAACCAGAAAGACGTTATACAAAATCTGCAAATGCCATAGGCAGTGCAGCTTCTGGAGAGCAGGTTGGTTTTGGGATTGATCCCACTGGGCCAACCGGTGGAAGTTTACTTGCGAACTTAATTCAAACACCAAGTTTGTATGAAAGAGCTCAACAGGGTCGTGAAATTGGTTGGGCTATTATTGCAGTTGGTGCCTTGGGTGTTTTATTAGCATTTTATAAACTTTTTACTTTATATAAAACTGGAACAGCTGTTAGAAAGCAAGCAAAATCTGAAACTTTAAGTAATGAGAACCCACTAGGAAGAGTTTTAAAAGTTGGAGAAGATAATTTTGAAAAGGATATCGACACTCTGGAGTTAAAGCTTGCAGAAGCAATTATGGCTGAAAGACCGGACATCGAAAGGTATATCGGTGTGGTGAAGATTATCTCTGTTGTTGCACCTCTGGCAGGTCTTTTAGGAACAGTCACAGGGATGATTGTAACTTTCCAACAAATCACTCTGTACGGCACAGGTGATCCAAAATTAATGGCTGGTGGTATTTCACAAGCTTTGGTAACAACAGTGTTGGGACTCCTTGTAGCTATACCAACAACGCTTCTTCATTCTTTTGCCAACTCATCTGCAAGAGAGATAGTTGGAGTTTTAGAAGAGCAAAGTACAGGAATACTTGCTGAGAGAGCAGAAAAGTAAAAGATGTACTATTTTACTGAAGCCCTGATATCGATCCGTGACTTTATGGAAGCGGGTGGCAGTGTGCTTTGGTTGATAGCCTTTCTGGTATTTCTAATGTGGGGATTAATTTTTGAGCGAATCTATTATTTATCGCATGCTCACAACTTATTCCTTCAATCCCTTGCTGATAAATGGAATGGAAGAGAAGATAAAACTTCTTGGCATGCACTTCAGATTAGAGAAAAATATTTGGCAGAAGCTAAGCAATCTGTAAATAAAAATCTAACTCTCATTAAAACTTGTATTGCACTTGCACCTTTATTCGGACTATTGGGAACTGTTACAGGAATGATAGAAGTTTTTCAGGTTATGGCTTTTAGTGGTGGGGGTGATGCACGAGCAATGGCTGGAGGTGTTTCAAAAGCAACCTTACCAACAATGGCAGGTATGGTTGTTGCCTTGTCAGGCATCTTTGCAACAATATATATAAATACTGTGAGTGAGAGACATTTGTCAGGTCTTGAAGATACAATTAAAAGAGCATAGGAGAATATCGTGAGAAGAAATGCAATTTCAACAGCAGTACAAGAAGAAGAAAGTGAGATAAATATCACACCGATGCTGGATGTGGTATTTATTATGCTTATATTTTTCATTGTAACTGCAAACTTTATAAAGGAGCCAGGATTAGAAATTAATCGACCTGACTCCGAGACTGCTGAAACTCAGGAAAATGCAGCAATTCTCATTGCAGTTGGACCAACTGGTGAAGTTTGGATGGATGGTAGAAGAATAGATGTTCGTCAAGTGAAAGCAAATGTTGTAAAGTTACTAGCTGATAATCCAAAAGGCTCAGTAGTCATTCAGGCTGATGAAAAAGCTGTTGCTGACACTATTATAAAGGTAATGGATGGTGCTCGTGAGGCTGGTGTTTCAGCTATATCTTTAGCTTCAGAACCTAAATAGTTTTTTTTATGGACGCATTAGGTAATATTTTTTATCCACTTAAATCACTGTATATCAGACTGTTTGAGTTCAATAAGTTTTTAGCAGTTTTTATTTTATCTGCAACAACAACATTTTTTTTATTTGTTTTAATGGTTGCATTGATTTCATTGGGAGACGATGCTTTAGAGGAAGACAAGTCAGTAAAACTTGCTGATATTGTAATGCCTGAAAGAGATATTGATACTTTTGTTGATGATGTTGATAAACCTGATGAGCCAGAGGAGCAACCTGAGGACATAGCTCAACCTGAACTTGATTTACAACCAACCCAGGGCTTGGAAGTAAATTTATCAAAGCCTAAAGCAAAATTTGCAGCAAGCGGAACTTTTTTTAGAGACGGAGAGTATATTCCTTTATTCAAGATTCAACCAGTATATCCAAGGAGAGCACAAGAAAGAGGTGTACAGGGATATGCTATTGTGAAGTTTACAATTACAGAATCTGGTACTATCGAAGACGTTGAAATGGTTGAGGGTAAATGTGGTGATCCAAGAGATCCAAGTACAGTCTTTAGAGATTGCTCCATTTTTAACTCTGCTTCCACTAGAGCAGCCTTAAAGCTGAAATATAAACCAAAGATTATTGATGGAAGAGCTGTGCCGGTTGAGGATGTACCCCATAGATTTACATTTATAATGGATGATGCATAACATGAAAAAATTTTTATCTATTTTTCTTTTCTTTGCTGTAATCTTATTTACTTTTAATGTCCCTCAAATTAGTGCTCAGACTTCTCAGTCTGCTGAAAAAAAGACTACTTATAAGAAGGCAAGAGCACTTCAAACTTCAACAGCAAAGAGAATATTAAAGATTGTTGAGGCATTAGAAGAAGTCGATGATGAAGGAAAAGAGGCTCCGGATGTTGAGAGAGCTTTGGAGATTTTGAATGAATTATACGAACGCAAAGATTCTTTGAAAAGTTATGATCGTTCTGTAATGTGGCAATACTTTGGAGTTATATATATACAGCGAGAAGATTATGCCAAGGCAAAAGATGCGTATGAAAAATTATTAGTTGAACCAGAATCAACCATTCCTTATCGGGTTAACGCATTATATACCCTTGCTACTCTTAATTTTGTCGACGGAAACTATCAGGAGGGTGTCAATCAATTACTTCAGTGGATGGAAGAAGTGGAAACCATTACAGCTCAAGGGTGGTATCTATTAGCTCAAGGCTATTATCAACTTGCTGAAGATAAAAAAATCCAATCTGAAAAATTTGATACTTATGAAAAATCAATTGACAGTATGTTGAATGCTATGGAAACTGCAGAACTTGAAGGATACAAACCAAAAGAAGGTTGGTACACCTTGCTTGCTGCCTTGTACAGTGAATTAAAACCAAGGATTGGGGAGCAAGTTACTTTGATCAAACAACAAGAGATTTATGAAATCCTTGTAAATTTATATCCTAAAAAAGATTACTTCATAGCACTGGGTGCTATTTATGCTCAACAGAAGCGTGAATTAGATTATATGATTACGTTGAAAGCAGCATATCAGAAAGATTTCTTAAATAAAGAATCTGAATATGTTGCTCTTACTCAATTACTGCTACTTAATAAAAATCCTTATTGGGCAGCAAAAGTTTTGGAAAGTGGTCGTACCAAACAAGTTCTAACAGTAGTTAAAGAAAAAAATTCCAGGGGTGCTGAGGTAGAAAAAGAAGTCATGCTTCCAGTAGTTAAAGATACGGAAAAGAATCTTAAATTACTTGCTGATGCTTGGAGGATGGCCCAAGAAATTGATAGAGCCATCCCGGTTTTGGAACAAGCTGCAAAGCTTTCTAAAGATGGGCAGACTTTTATTATTTTAGGAAGCCTCTACCTTTCGGTTGATAAGCTTGAACAAGCTGTAGATTCTTTCAAGAATGGTTTAGAGAAGGGCAAACTTGCAGACATATCGCAGGCTAGAATGGCACTTGGACAGACTTACTTTGAGTTACAAAGGTTTGAAGAAGCAAAGAAAGAATTTAGGATTGCTGCTCGTGATGAAGATAAAAAAATTAAGCAAACTGCTAATAATTGGATTAAATATACTGAAAACGAAGAAATAAGAGTGAAAAATATTGCTCTAAGAAGAGATTACATTCAAAACCAAGGGTAGCATACCCTCTTAAACAGCCATTTCCGCGCGTATTGGAGGATGAGGATCATAACCCTCCAGAATAAAGTCATCAATATTACAGTCAATTAGATCTTCAATGCTATCAATTTTAGGCATTTTTAAAATGGGTCGCTCTTTTGGCTTTCTCAAGACTTGTTCTTTTACTTGTTCAACTGAATTAAGGTAAATATGTGCATCACCAAAGGAGTGAATAAAATATCTTGGTTTTAATGAGAGTATGCTGCTAAAAATATGCATTAATAACGAATAACTTGCAATATTAAATGGAACTCCTAAAAACATATCTGCGCTCCTTTGATACATGTGACAATCAAGCTCATTATTTTGCGAAACATAAAATTGGGCTAGCAAGTGACAAGGAGGTAGAGCCATTTTTTCAATATGGCTGACATTCCAAGCGCTTAATATATGTCTTCTACTATTGGGATTATGCTTCAGTGATTGTAATAATTGCTTTACCTGATCACAACCATCCCAGTTTCTCCACTGGACCCCATATATCGGCCCGAGTTTTTTTACCATCTCGGTATTTTTATAACCAAGCTCTTTGCCTTGACTGTCTGCATTACCTGTCCAGATAGTAGGAAATTTTTTTATATCAGTAAGATTTTCTCGGATATCTCCATACCTAATTTCAGCTAACCTCCTCTCATCATCTGAACCCTCTATAAACCACAATAATTCAGATACAACTCCTTTCCATGCCAATTTTTTTGTTGTTACAGCTGGAAAACCGTCCCGTAGATCAAATTTTAATTGATGTCCAAAAGAAGAAATGGTGCCGACACCAGTCCTATCCTCCCTTGTTTCTCCACTCTCGAGAATTAACTCTAAAAGGTCAAGATAATTTTTCATGATTTTTATAACTAAACACTAATAATACTAAACCACATATTATCATGGGCAAGGAAAGTAATTGACCTAAAGTCAACGACTCCCCGGCAAGAAATCCAATATGAGCATCAGGCTGTCTAAAAACTTCAATGATGGAACGAATGAGTCCATAACCAATCAAAAATGATGCACTGACAATACCTGGGCGTAAAGTTAATTTTGATATGTAAAATAATATTAGAAACAACAGAGGACCCTCGCCAAATGATTCATAAAGTTGGGAGGGGTGTCTTGCTAACCCAAAAGGATCATTAGGAAAGATAAATCCCCAAGTTCCATCAGTTGCGCGACCATATAATTCTCCGTTTAGAAAGTTTCCAATCCTAACGAGACACAGGCCAATAGGCATAGCAACAGCAACGGCATCAAGTAATCTTAAAAAACTTAGTGAATATTTTTTCGAAAAAATAAACAAACTAATCAGAACACCTATCAGTCCACCATGGAAGGAGAGCCCTCCTTCCCATATAAAAAATATTTTTAGTGGATTCATCATCAATTGGCTCCAACCATAGAACAACATGTAACCAATACGACCTCCAATCATTGCTCCAAAGATAAGTCCATATAAAAAGACTAAGTCATTTACTTGTTCCTTTGTTAACCCTAATTCTTTAGTAATTGGAGAATATTTCAAAAATAGATATATAAAAACTGCAGAAAGCAACCAAGTAATTGCATAATATTGAATGGTTAAACCACCCAAAGAGATTAAACTGGGATTATTAAAAAAATCAGATAATTCGATAATCATGACATTATTAAAGCTATACTTGCTCCAAATAAAAAGAGTGCAAATAACATTTTAAGTATTTTATCATCAAGAGAGTGAGCTACTGAGACTCCATATTGCACGGATATTAAAGTTCCAAAACTAATGCCAAAAAAAGCAGGGAGATAAACAAATCCTAGAGAATAATTTGGTAAAGAGGTGGTTCCCCAACCGGCAATAATAAAACCCAAAGTACCACTCAATGCAATTGGGATTCCGCAAGCAGATGCAGTGCCTATAGACTGAGCCATTTTAAAACCAATTGCATTGAAATAAGGTACTGTTAAACTGCCACCACCGATCCCCAGAAGAGATGAGCACACCCCACTAAAGAATCCATAAATTGATGTAACCACAGATCCGGTTAGCATTGCATTAATCAACTTGAAACTACTTGTCCAAAAGATTGAAATAGCAATCGTCAAATAAAAAACCACTAATGCCAGCTTTAAACTTGTTTCAGGAATCTTTATAGAAACAGTTGCACCAAATAAAGCACCAATTGCTATACCAAGAACCATTTTTTGAAAAAAATCCCACCTAATACCATCCTTGATATTATGGAAATAAGTAGAGGCACAGCTAGTAATGATAATGCTTGCAAGAGAGGTACCCACTGCTAAATGTATTTGAAAGTTTGGAGAAAAATCAAGGAAATTAAATACAAAGTACAAAAAAGGGACAATGAAAACTCCCCCCCCAATTCCGAAAAGACCCCCCATAAAACCAACAACTATTCCCAAGAAAATATAGCCCAAAAGCAAGATCATGTTTCAAACTCCTTCTTATAAGGTTGTTCAAATTCAGTTAAAACTTTTTGATAAATATCTTTTTTAAACTCAATTATTTCATCTATCGGATCCCAAAAATTTACCCATTTATAACCATCAAATTCAGGGTGAGGATCATTATCGAAACTTATCTTAGTATCTGCGATTAATTTAAAAATGAACCATTTTTGTGATTGGCCTCTAAAATTATTCCACAATAATTTATTCAGTTGAAATTTTTTTGGTAGATCATATTGATACCAGTGTTGTGACTCAGCAATTATTTTAACATTGTGCTTTTTGATACCTACTTCTTCAAATAATTCCCTAAATGCTGCTTGCTCTGGAGTTTCATTTCTATCAATGCCCCCCTGTGGAAATTGCCAATTATTTGATCTTCTTCTTTTGCAATACAATAACTTTCCTTTTGTATTTGCAATAATTATGCCAACATTAGGCCTATAACCTTTTCTCATATGAATCAAAAAAAACTAACGATATTTGATTTAGATAATACCATTTTGAATGGCAATTCAGATCACTCATGGTTGGAATATTTAATATTGAATGATTTTATTTATCGCAAAGATTATGAACCTCAGAATAAAATTTTTCATCGACAGTTTATTGAAGGCAACATGGATTTCGTTTCCTACTATGAATTTAATATTCAATATTTGTGTGGGCAAACAGATGACTATATTCACGAGATAAGACAATCATTCTTACGAGAAGTGATTGAACCCATGATCAACGTATATGCCTTGAAATTGGTGCACGAACAAATGACAGAAGACACCACATTGCTCCTTGCAACCGGAACAACATCTATTTTGGCAAAACCGATAGCTGATCGCTTGGGATTCAAGCACTTGGTGAGCACGGAGCTAGAAATGAAAGAGGGCTATTTCACTGGTAAAGTCATACACCCACCTGCTTTAGGTTCAGGCAAGTTTGATAAAGTGTTGGAGTGGATGAAGACGCATGGGTTTAAAGATTTTTCACATTCAACTTTTTACACCGATTCCATTTTAGATATTGATTTAATGAGAGCAGTTGAGACACCCATTGCAGTTAACCCAGACAAAGATTTAGAACAGGAATGTTTTAAGCAAGATTGGCAGATTTTAGAACTACCGGTGCATCAAACTCATCCATAGAAGGGCAACTGCATTGCAAATTTTTATCACCATAAACATTATCAACTCTCTTAACTGGGGGCCAATATTTTTCTGATGCTTTCACATTATTTGGGTATACAGCATCACTCCTGGAGTATGGATATGCCCAGTTATCTGCGCAGGCTTCCTCCACTGTATGGGGTGCGTTTTTAAGGACATTGTTTGTTGAGTCTGCATTTCCTGACTCTATATTTGCAATCTCTTTACGTATTGAAATCATAGCATCACAAAATCTATCAATCTCTTTTTTGGATTCACTTTCTGTGGGCTCAATCATTAGAGTTCCTGCCACTGGCCAAGACATAGTTGGAGCATGAAAGCCGTAATCCATTAATCGTTTTGCTATATCATCAACTTCGATGTTTGCTGAGTCCTTTAAGGGGCGCACATCGAGAATACATTCATGTGCAATCAAGTTATTTTTACCTCTGTAAAGAATTTCATAGTGAGGCTCTAACCTTTTAGCAATGTAATTAGCATTGAGGATTGCAGTCATAGTAGCTTTTTTCAAGCCTCGAGAACCCATCATTTTTATGTACATCCAACTAATAGGCAGAATGCTTGCACTGCCAAAGTCTGTTGCTGAAACAGGACCAACACTTTCAATATTATTATGCGATGAAGGCAAAAACTTTTTGAGCTTATCAACCACACCAATTGGTCCTACACCTGGGCCACCACCTCCATGAGGGATACAAAAAGTTTTATGCAAATTTAAGTGTGAGACGTCTCCCCCAAATTGTCCGGGCAAACAAACTCCTACTAAGGCATTTAGGTTGGCACCATCGATATAAACTAACCCACCATTATCATGAACCACTTTACAAACATCTGTGACATGTTCTTCAAAAACTCCATGAGTTGATGGATAAGTGATCATAATTGCTGACAACGAATCTGAATATTCCTCGGCCTTAACCTTAAGATCATCTAAGTCAATATTTCCATTTTTATCACACTCAACAGGAACAACCTGCATGCCAACCATCATCGCAGATGCAGGATTAGTTCCATGTGCAGACCTAGGGATTAAGCAAATGTTTCTATTGGAATCCCCATGCTCTCGATGATATGCATCTATAGCTAACAAGCCCGCATACTCTCCTTGTGAACCAGCATTGGGCTGAAGATTAATTGCAGCATACCCAGTAATATTGCAAAGCATATTCTCAAGTTCACAGATCATTTTGTTATAACCAGTTGTTTGATCTTTTGGAGCAAAAGGATGAATATTTGCAAATTCAGGCCAACTTACTGGTGCCATTTCAGATGCTGAATTTAGTTTCATGGTGCATGAACCAAGAGGGATCATAGACCTGTCTAGAGCAATGTCTTTATCCGAAAGTCTTTTAATGTATCTCATCATTTCTGTTTCAGAATGATATTTGTGGAATCTATCTTGCTCCATGAAAGATGATTGGCGTTGCAGAGATGATGGTATTTTTATCTTTTTGATTTTTGATGCAGTATAAGATTCATTGGAACTTCCAAGACATTTTACTAATTCATCTATGTCAGCATCAGTAGTTGTTTCATCAACAGAAAGACTATATGAATTTTCATCTAACCAATTTACATTAATTTTATGCTGTTCTAACTCTTTTGCAGCGGTTGTTGTTTTTGTGATCACCAACGTATCAAAAAAATTATCAGATTTAATTTGATTATGCTCTTTCAAACAAGTGTATAAAAAACATGTTTTTTTATGAATTTCTTCAGCAATTGCACGTAGACCATCTGGACCATGATATAAAGCATAAAACCCAGCCATGACAGCTAACAATGCTTGCGAAGTACAAATATTGCTTGTAGCTTTCTCTCTCCTAATGTGTTGTTCTCTTGTTTGTAAAGCCAGTCTGTAAGCAAGATCTCCATTTGCATCTTTTGTTGCTCCAATTATTCTTCCGGGAAGTGAACGTTTAAAAGATTCATGCGTTGCCATAAAGGCAGCATGCGGGCCCCCAAACCCCATTGGCACACCAAATCTTTGGGATGAGCCTATGACAATATCAGCTCCAAACTCACCTGGTGGTTTAAGTAATGTTAATGCTAATAAATCTGTTGCACATAAAAGCAGGGATTTTTGTTTTTTGCAATAATGTGAGATAGCTGAATAATCTTCAATACATCCCATCTTATTAGGATATTGAAGCAGGACTCCAAAGAACTCTTCATGCATGCAAGCTTCAGGACTTCCTAATAATATCTTAATGCCTAAAGGTTTTGCGCGGGTCTGCAGCACATTGATTGTTTGCTCAAAACAATTTTCATCAACAAAAAAAGTATCTGATTTATTTTTAGCAAGTCTTTTTGCCAAGGTCATTGCTTCTGCTGCAGCTGTAGCTTCGTCGAGTAATGAAGCGTTTGCAATCTCCATACCGGTTAATTCAGTTATGGTAGTTTGAAAATTGATGAGAGCTTCAAGTCTGCCTTGCGAGACTTCTGCCTGGTAGGGGGTATAGGAAGTGTACCAACTTGGATTCTCAAGAACATTTCTTTTTATTACTTTTGGAGTGATGGTGCCGTAATAACCTTGACCTATAAAAGATCTAAACACTTTGTTTTCTTTTGCAATTTTATCAAGTTCTTTGAGAGCCTCTAATTCTGTCATACCATCACCAACATTAAGAGGATCTGTTTCTAGAATAGATTTTGGTACTACCGATTCAATAAGAGATTCAAGAGTTTCATACCCAAGCATAGAGAGCATATCCTTCTGGTGATTATCAGTAATGCCTAAATGCCTATCAAGGAAATTTTTTTTCTGGGACATTGATAATTTAATTCTCTTCGAGTCGTTGTAAATAATTTTCTGTGGTCATCAAACTGTCAATATTTTCTTGATGATCTTCTTCAACCTTAACCTTAAAAAACCAACCACCATCATAGGGTGAATCATTGACAAGGTTTGGATCCTGTTCAAGTGCATTGTTAATCTCAACAACCTCACCTGAGATTGGAGCATAAACCTCAGAAGCAGCCTTGACTGATTCAACAACTGCAACTTCATCTCCAGAGATCAGAACAGCGCCAACTTCGGGTAATTCGACATATACCACATCACCTAACTGCTCTTGCGCAAAATTACTAATACCTACTGTTGCAATTTTAGTTTCTTGATCAAGTCTAATCCATTCATGAGATGCTAGGAATCTTAAGTCTGGAGGCGTATCTGTCATACCATAATTTTACCTTTTCTAACGAAAGGTGGACAGACTAATTTAATATCAAAGAGCTTATTTCTGATTTCAACCTGGGCTGAACCTTCAAAATCATTTGGAACTCGAATTAGCGCAATACTTTTTTGCAAAGTTGGTGAAAACGTACCACTTAAAACAATACCCTCTCTATTACCTTGAATTATTTTTTGACCACTTCTTAAAATACCTTTTGACTCTAAAATACAACCAACTAACTTTAAAGAATTATTTTTTTTCAGTGTATACAGGGCTTCTTTACCAACAAAGTTTCTATCAGGGTCCTGAACATCCACAGTCCAACCAAGATTTGATTCGTAGGGGTTGTTGGTTGTATTCATGTCAGTACCACTTAAGTTCAGACCAGCCTCCAATCTCAAAGTATCTCTAGCAGCTAGACCAATAGGGGATATGCCTGCAGAAATTAGCTGGTCCCACAACTCACTAAGCAAATCAAAACTGCCTATAATTTCAAAACCTTCCTCTCCTGTATAGCCTGTCTTTGCAACAAACAAACCTTCCAACTCTATAAATGTAAAATTTGTTAATTCCATCAGTTGCTTACTCACTGATGAAGAAAGCACTTTAGAAGAATTAGGGCCCTGTACCGCAAGAATTCCAAGATTTTCGCGATAAGTTATTTCTGCATCGAAAGACAAGATATTTGATTGAAACCAATTGGCATTTTGATCATGTGTTGCACAATTTGAGACCACTCTGTATCCATCGTGCAGTTTATAAACTATAAGATCATCAAGTATACCCCCAGCATGATTCAAAATGAGACTATACAATGCTTGGCCCTCAACAATTTTAGTTATGTTATTAGCTAAAATATAACTGAGAAAATCTTTAGAATCTTTACCAGTAATATCAAAAATGCTCATATGCGAAACATCAAAAATACCTATATTATTCCTAACCTCATTATGCTCTCTGATTTGTGAGCCATAATTGATTGGCATCTCCCAACCTGAAAAGTTCACCAGTTTTGCATTCAAAGACAGGTGTGTCTCATACAAGAAAGTTTTATTCATTTTTATTCATTTCTTGATAAAGCAATAATACTGCAACAGAACTGAATATTATTAAGATAATACTTGGAGTAGCTGCTAACTCCCATTGACCTTCAAATGTGAAGTTATAAATTTTTGATGACAAAGTATCAAAACCAATGGGACGCAGAAGCAAGGTTGCCGGTTGCTCTTTCATGACCTCAATAAATACGATTAAAACACCCACCATTAACGATGGTTTGATGACAGGAAAGTAAATCTGTAAAAAAGCTCGGAGTGATGAAGTCGGAAGAGTTAGGAGTGCTTTTTTAGACGACTCTGCCATACCTTGCAATGCAGAGGATATATATCTGAAAAGAGGAGTTAAAAACCTTATGATTAGACACAGTGCAAGACCTAATAACCCAAAATTTGTTATAGAAGTATTAAAAAATATATTACCTACAATTAATAAGGCAATTGCAATAACTGCTCCTGGAATAGCATATCCAGCAACCGATAGATTAATTAAAATACTTTTTTTCCTAGCTGCACTGAGGGCAAGTATGACACCGATAAAAGCTGTAAGCAGGGATACTACTATGCCAAGAGTAATGGAATTACCTAAAAGGTTAAATACCGATTCAAAATTTCCCTGAAAACTCCAGAGGACAAGTTGTAAAAAAGGTAATGCAAAAGTTAAAACAAACAAAATCAAACAAAAACTAAAAACTAGAAAACTTTTCGTTTTATTCAGTTTTAACGGTTGATGTGAACTTTTGCCTGAAGAGATGGCAATATTTTTTTGTGTTGCACCAAGGAAACTTCCCATAGCAAAAATTAGTAGAGCGAACAAAAAAAGCAATAATGACAATTTTGTTGATGAGTTTAAATCACCATAACCAAACCAAACATCAAAGATACCGACAGTTATTGTTTGAATACCCAATGTGGATACACCCCCCAAGTCTGCAAGAACTTCGAATGCAGCTAATGTTGAACCAGCAATTAATGCCGGTCTTAATGCCGGTAAGACTATTTTTAAGATTGATGAAAGATTGCTATGCCCCAATGTCTGTGCTGTTTTGAATAGAGGCACTCCAAGATTTCGAATCTGAACTCTGCAAAGCAGAAATGTGTAAGGAAATAATCCCATTGATATGATTATGGCTGAGACCCAAATATTTCCTCTGAGAAAATCATGAAGACTTGGAACTGACTCGAAGAAGCCAACAAAAATAAAGGCATAAATATAAATTGGGAATGCTAATGGCAGGCACAAAGCCCAAGAAAAAAAACTTCTGCCAAAAAAGTCAAAGAGACCGGTAACTATTGCAGCAGGAACTGATAATATCAGGGTGATAAGGGTTATTAGCACAATTAATAGCACTGTTTCTTTAACCAACTGGATAATTTGCTCCATTAAAACTAGTTCATTGAGGGGTGACGAGGCAGCATAACCAACAAATACTGAGAAAAATAGAAGAAATGGAAGTATCCAGAAATAAGAGGCAACTTTCCAAAAGTTTAAATAAGGCACGTTAGCTAGATATTTTTTTAGCTTTAGCCCCTAAGTCTTCAAGCTTTTTGATTTGGCCTTTTAAGTTTCCTGGTGCTGATTCTAATTTACCCTGCGCTTTATCTAAGAACTCATTAGCATTCTTAAAATATCCTTTAGCTTTATTGAAATCATCATGGAGACCATTAAATTTATCAATAAATTTGCCAGCTTGGATTGCAATTGCTTCAGCATTCTCATTGATGCGATCCTGTCTCCATAAACTTTCAGCCATTCTCAAGATGGGTATAAGGTTTATGGGTGTCACGAAACCCATTTTAGTTTGCATTGCCAAAGCCTGAAGGTCCCAATCATTATTGATGGCCAGTGACAATGCTGCCTCTGGAACAAACATTAAAATATAATCAGGTGAGTTAAGTTCTTTAATTGTGTTGTAACCTTTTTTTGATAAATCAGAAATATGTTTTTTTAAGGCTCTTACATGTTCTTTAACGTATTTTTCCTTATCGGCATCATTATCGGCTTCGAAGTATTTCATATAAGCTGTAAGAGGTACTTTTGAGTCAATAACAATGGACCGATCACCAGGTAACAACACAACAGCATCCGGACGAACAGAAGTACCATCTGCGGTTTTATAACCCTTTTGAAGGAAGTAATCTTTATCTTTCCTGAGTCCCGATTCAGCAAGACTTTTTTCTAAGAGCATCTCGCCCCATTCTCCTTGTTTTCTTTGGTTGCCTTTCAAAGCAGTGGTCAATTGACCAGCTGATTCTTGGATTAATTGGGTTTGTTCAAACATGCGCTTCATTGAAGAATCAAAGTTCTCTTTCGAGGCAGATTGCTGACTTCTAATATCCTTGAGTTCATCTTTTAATTCTTTTAACTGCTCTTTAAACGGATTGAGAGTGAGACCAATTTTTTCTAGACTATTCTTTGATGAATTTTCAGTTTTCTCTTCAATTACCCGTGCTACAAGTTTTTCTAAATCAATATTTGTTTTTTCAGAATCTCGTTTTAAGAAAAATCTCAAAGCAAAAATAATAATTGGGACGAGAATTAAAATTTGGAGCAAAATTAAATTTATATCTGCTGACATATGCTTTATTATTCCATTAAATATGAAATACTCATAGCATGTTAGAAGATCTTCGACAAAAATACGATACCTTAAAATCGTTGAACCTTGCCATTGATTTAACGCGAGGTAAGCCGCATGCAGATCAGTTAGATCTCTCCAACGAACTATTGCATGGAGAGGTAGACTTTATCGGTGAGAATGATATTGATCTGCGAAATTATGGAGAACCCATAGGCATTATTGAGGCACGAAAACTTGGAGCTGAATTATTAGATAGTAAATTGGAGTTAACTATGGCAGGAGAACAATCCAGCTATTTGTTAATGACGCAAATGATACTGGGAAGATTTTTGCTGGGACTAGAAGGGAGAGAGCAACCATGGAGAAAAGAGGAGGAAATAGCATTTCTTTGCACGGTTCCTGGGTTTGATAGACATTTTGCTACCTTGGACGGCTTTGGCATAAAAATGCTTACTCTCAATTTATGTGAAGATGGTATTGATCTTCAACATTTGCAGGAAAGGCTGCAAGAGAATAATAATATCAAAGGAATTATTTGTGTTCCACGGCATTCAAATCCATCTGGGGAGGTGTTTACCGATCAAAACATCGCCTCTTTTCTTGAGTTAACAAAAGCTTATAACCCAAATTTTATTAATTTATTTGATCATGCTTATCTTATTCATGATTTTGCTAAAACTTTAAAGCAAACCCCAATTCCATTATTGGCTCAGCAAATTGGAGCTCTGGATAATATTGCTGTATTCACTTCTTTTTCAAAAGTGACTTTTGGAGGAGGCGGATTGTCATTTCTCACAACAGGACCAGATAATTTTGCAATGCTTCAACAAGTGCGAAATATGATGGTTATTTGTCCAGACAAGATAAATCAAAAAAGACATGTTAATTTTCTGCAAAACAAAGAAAATATTCAAATTCACATGCAAAAACATGCAACCTTAATCAAGCCAAAATTTGATTTGGTGGTTGATAAATTAAAAAGACTACCTAAAACTTGTGGCACTTTTACTGAGCCTACCGGTGGTTACTTTGTCACTTATTATGCTTCTAAACCTGTTGCAAAGCGTATTGTCGAATTATGTAAGGGAGCAGGGTTATTGTTAACTCCTGCTGGTTCAACTTTCCCCTATGGGAACGATCCAAATGATGCTGTCTTACGGATTGCTCCAACCTATATAGATCTTCAACAACTCGAATTAGCTATGGATATTTTTACCGTTGCTGCCCAAATTGCTGATATAGAAATTTAGCAGTTTTTATAATATTCTTAATTTATGGATTCAAAAGTTATTGTTGTTACGGGTGAGAATATTGCTGGCAGAACTATTCAATCTCATTTGGGGATAGTGACTGGAAGCACAGTGCGAGCCAGAAATTTTGGCAGTGATATTATTGCAAGTCTAAAGAATGTTATTGGCGGGGAGCTGGTTAGTTACTCAAAGCTTTTGCAAGGTACACGTGATCAGGCTTTTAATAGAATGATTGAGGATGCTGAAGCAAAAGGTGCTGACGGGATCATTATGTTTCGTTTTCAGACTTCACAAATCACTCCCGGAGCTTCTGAAGTTGTTGCATACGGAACAGCAGTAAAGCTAAATCCATAACTTTGTTTCTTATTTGGAGAACATATGAATCAAACTGAAAAAACTGCTTTTCGGGAAAGCATTATTATTGTGCTTATCGGATTGGCAATTAATTTCCCTTTACAAACTTTTTTGCTTTGGATCACTATTGATAGATGGCACTGGAGCGACCCTTTAACTATTTCTATTTTTACCCAATGCATTATTACATTTGTAGCTTTGCTCAGGATTTATGCAATCAGAATGCGTTTTACTAGGGGTAAATTCTGAGAATCGCAATCATTGGATCGGGAATTTCCGGTCTCTCAGCAGCATATTATTTGGCTCAAGATCATGCCATTGATTTGTTTGAAAAAGATAGTAGGTTAGGTGGTCATACTCATACTCATGCCCTTGACTTAGACAAACAAGTCAATGTAGATACTGGTTTTATCGTCATGAATAATAGAAATTATCCTTTACTGACCGATCTTTTTCTTGAGTTGCAAGTGGAGTTACATCCAACTGCCATGTCCTTTGGGGTGACAAGTGAAGACTTTTCTTGGGGTGTTGATGATTATCTTTCACTTCGTTTTTTACGCAATCCACAAAAAATTAGATTGCTTTTTGAAATTATTCGCTTCAACAGACTTGCTAAGAACATTCAATCTATGGATTCTATTGATTCTTGGTTGGATCAAAAAAAGTTTTCTAAGTTTTTTAAAAACTATTATATTCTTCCTATGTCTGCTGCAATTTGGTCATCTTCAGGAGAGACTATAAAAGACTTTCCGATGCGATCTTTATCAAAGTTCTTCGATAATCATGGTCTATTTAATTTACTCAGACGACCTCAATGGTATTCAGTTATTTCAGGAAGCAAAACTTATATTCCAAAGTTACTTCAACATGCAAATATTAATAATATTTTCCTCAATGTTGATGTGAGAGTTACACGAACTGATCAGGGTGTCGAAATCTTTGTTGATAACAAAACAGAAATTTATGATGCAGTTATCTTTGCTTGCCATGCTAACCAAGTAGCCAATATTTTAGATGATATATCACCAACCGAATCTGAAACATTGAGTAAATTCACATACTCTAACAATGCTGTCGTACTGCATGAAGATTCTGCACTCATGCCACCAAACAAAAAACAATGGGCATCTTGGAATGGTATGAGAACTCAGCAAAAAGAATTTGTTACATATTGGATGAATAATTTACAAAAACTAGATACAGAACATGAAATTTTTGTATCAATTGGTAATTTCCCCCAACCTCAAGGCACTATTCATGAAGAACTCACATATGAGCATCCTATATTTAATGAAAGTACTCTTGCCGGACAGCAACAGATAAAAAATTTACAGGGAGTGAATAATACTTTCTACGTTGGAGCTCATTTAGGGTATGGATTTCATGAGGATGGGATCCAATCTGCTTTTAATATAATCAAGAAGTTGCAAGGTGACATTAAATTATGAAGTTTTTGAATGGCATCGTTAGTCATAGTAGGGTGGGAGACCAAAAACATGCTTTTGACTATGGTTATAAGTCATTGCTTGTTGAAGATATCTTTGATTTCGAAACTAATTTGTTTAAATCTATTTCATCAAGGTTTTTTTGGTATGACAAAAATTTTACAGATTGTTCACAGTCAATTATTAATGAATTTCAGACTTTTTTGAAGATGCATCAGATTAATGTAGATGATGTTCAAGTAAATTTATTAAGGACTCCTAATATCTTTTTTTTAAGGTCATTTAATCCAGTATGCTTTTGGTTTCTATTGCATAATGACCAATGCATCTATCTTGTCCCTGAAGTAAAAAATACGTTTTATGAAGACCAAACATATTTTGTGCATAATGCAGGCAATCCTCTGCAATCCGATCAGTGGTTGGAAGTTAGGAAAAAAATGTATGTCTCTCCCTTTGCTGAAAAAAGTGGATTTTATAAATTCAGAGTATCTCTTAATCCTTTTAAAATACGAATTAATCAATTTAATCCAAAGAAAAAGGCAGAAATTGTTACAAATATAAGGGGGGAGTTTCAAACAATAGGTGCTTTTCAAAAACCCCAAATATATTTAAGATTATTAATAAGTTCTAGACTTGTTTTATTTAGGATTCATTTGCAAGCTTTATTTTTATGGTTAAAAAAATTTAAAGTATTTGCGCATGAGGGAGATGGTTATGCTGACAAAGGTTCTTGAAAATTTTTTGCATGCAAATGTAAAGAATCTTAAAGATGGCTCTCTAATATTTACTTTTCCCAATGGGAAATCGATACATGTTGGCAACCATCCAGAGCAAGTGCAGATAGATTTTTTGTCGTGGAAAGGTATATGGTTAGTATTTAGAAGAGGAGCTCTTGGTTTTACCGAAGGATATTTACAAGGCTTTTGGTCAACTAATGATTTATTAAAGTTGATGGACTTTCTTTCAAAAAACATCAATTCTCTTTCAGGCATCACACAGGGCAAATTTACTTTTAAATTATTTTCACGACTCAATCATTTTTTTAATAAAAATACTTTGCAAGGAAGCAAAAAAAATATTGCCGCCCATTATGATCTTGGTAATCAGTTTTACTCATTATGGCTAGATTCATCGATGACATACTCCTCAGCTATTTTTGAATCACTTAATGATAAGCAATCCTTGGAGGCAGCCCAGCATTTAAAGTATCAAAATATTCTTGACTTGCTGAATCTTGAACCTGGAGCATCAATCCTAGAAATTGGCTGTGGTTGGGGTGGATTCATGGAGTATGCAGCCTCAAAGGGCTATAAAGTTAAGGGGATTACTATATCACCAAGTCAATTCAAATTTGCCAAGCAGAGAATTCAATCACTCTCAGGTTATTGTGCGATTGAATTGATAGATTATCGAAATATCACAGGTAGTTATGATGCGGTTGTATCGATCGAAATGTTTGAAGCTGTAGGATCAACTTTTTGGGATACATATTTTAAACAAGTACAAAAGTTACTAAAGCCCAATGGCAAAGCAGTGATTCAAACTATAACCATAAAAGATGAATTATTATCTCAATATCAGAAATCACCAGACTTTATTCAAACTTATATTTTCCCAGGTGGTGAATTAGCTTCTGATGCTGCCATAAAAGAATTGGTTGCATCAAATAATTTAGAAGCTCAGGAAACAATCAGTTTTCCTCACTCGTATGCGAAAACCTTGGAAAATTGGTATCACAACTTTTTGCAATCTTGGGATGAAATAGAGCCTTTGGGATTTGATGAAAAGTTTAAACGCACTTGGAAAATGTATCTTGCTTATTGTCGCGGTGGTTTTTTGAATGATCGTTTATTTGTTTCACAGTATTTACTAAGTCAAAAATGATAAAAGCAATTTTTAAATTAGCAGAAAGTGGGTGGTTACCTGATGTAATTATTAAAATTGGTGCCAAGTTCCTGTCTCAAAAGAGGCTTGCTGACCCTTCTCTTGTCGATCAAAAAAAACAATTGCTCAAAGACTTTGCTGCTGGTGCCATTGCAGAAGAAACTGCTGCAGCCAATGAGCAACATTATGAAGTACCTCCAAAATTTTTTCAGCAGGTGCTCGGTCAAAAATTAAAATATTCTTGTAGTTTATATAATTTGGATGGCAGCAAGGAAATATCTCTAGACGAAGCAGAAATTAATATGCTAAATCTCTACTTGAAAAGGGCAGGCATTCAGTCCGGTCAAAATATTTTAGATTTAGGATGCGGTTGGGGAAGTTTTTCTTTATTTGCAGCAGAGCAATTCCCAGAATCAACTTTTACTGCAGTGAGCAACTCTTCTGATCAAATAGCTTTTATTAACGCTCAAGCAAAAGACAGAGGCCTCAACAATCTAACAGCAATAAGACAAGATGTGAATAATCTTCGGTTTGATCAGCAATTTGACAGAATCGTTTCAATTGAGATGTTTGAGCATTTAAGAAATTATGACTCCATTTTAAAAACATTGAACAGCTACTTAAAGGATGACGGGAAGTTATTTATTCATATCTTTTGCCATAAAGAGCATATTTATTTGTATGAAATTAAACATGATTTTGATTGGATGACGAAATATTTTTTTCTTGGAGGAGTCATGCCCAGCTTAGATATTTTTTCACATTTTCCTAAATATTTTGAAGTAGAGAACCGTTGGGAAGTGAACGGAAATCATTACTCGATTACATCCAAAGATTGGCTAAGGAAACATGTTCAAAATAAAAAGCAAATCATGCAAATATTTGCTGCTCACTATGATAATCCCAGCACATGGTACTATCGTTGGAAAATATTTTTCTTAACTTGTGAAGTATTTTTTGCTCTTAATAACGGAGAAGAATATTTTGTGTCTCATCACTTACTCAAAAAGAACATAGATTAAGAACGATTCTCATTCTTACTACTTTTTGCAACAAGAGAATTTAGGAAATTTTAGATTACAATGCTTTCAAGATTGAAAGGAGATCAGCATGGAATCAATGAATACAGAAAAGGTATGTAATATTTTAAATGAGATTATGGAATATGAATTGGCAGGAGTAGTTCGTTACACCCATTCTGCCATGATGGTCAGTGGACCATATCGACTCCCGATTGTGCAATTCCTCAAAGAGCAGGCAACTGAATCTCTTGTTCATGCTCAGCAAGCAGGGGAGCTTATTGTGGGTATGGACGGTCATCCTAGTCAAAAGATTGCGAAAATTGAAGAGACCAATCGTCACTCAATCAAAGATATTCTTGAAGAAAGTCTTGGGCATGAACTTCATGCAGTTAGTCTTTACAAGAAACTTCTAGAAAGTGTTGAGGGAGTCTCTGTGTATTTAGAAGAGTATGCAAGAGGCATGATTGGAGAAGAAGAACAACATTCACTTGAATTAAAAGTGATGTTAAAAGACTTTAGCTAACAAAGTCATTAAAGTGGAGAATCTGTTTGCCCGACCTATCGGTATTAGTAGCACGAACCATGGCTGCAGCTACTTTGCTTGCTTTTATCTGACGAAAATTTTTCAGAGGGCCCTGCATAAAGGGCTCAGCTAATTTCAATCCAGTTTCCAAAATAGGAATCTCAACCCCTCTAGATTCTTCTCTTAATCCTAAAAGGTGACCAGGTCGAGCTATTGTGACTTGCTCAAAACCGATGTCTGAAATTGCTTGCTCCAATTTACCTTTAATTTTTGCATAATAATTGAATGAATTAGCATCTGCCCCTGCTGCAGAAACTATACTAATTTTTTTTGCTCCATTTTTAAATGCAATGTTTGCTAATGCTAGGGAGTAATCGAAATCAACCATTGCAAATTCCTGCTTCTTATTTGCATCCATAAATATTAGTTCATTAGTTTTTAAACGTAGCCCCAAACATAGATAAAAATGATCAACTACTGGTAACGAACCAGAAAGATCTTTATCAAGATAAGAAAAGTTTGTAATAACTTGTTGAATATTGTCATCAAGACCTTCAATTTTTTGTCTGACAACAAGAATGCATGACTGGTCTTTTTCAATGAGGTACCTTAGTACATGGCTTCCAATTAAACCACTCGCACCTGCGATAAGTGAAACAGGATGATGCATTAAGGATTAAAGCTTAGGGAACTTCGGGGAGATTGTTGTAATTCAGATCATCATATGGATTTTGATCAGAAATTGCGTCGGGATGGACAACGGAGATAATAATATCAGTGCCCACTGTACCTGTAATAAACCCTCCAATGCTTCTGCTTGGTTTTAGTTCCATGGTGGCATAACGGCCACTCTTAAAATAAACCAAAGTTATCTCTTCACCTACTTTTGATGAAATTAACTGCCACCCAGTGGTTAGTGTTTGATTACCATAAAAGATAAGATTTTCAGCTGGGCTAAAAGCAGACTCTAAGACAATACGTCCTGAGATAGCATTACCAGTACCTAACAAGACACTGGGAACTTTAATGATATCCGCATCATCAGGTAGTGGGAGGTCCTCTAAAAGATAAGCAATGACTTTTCTTTGATTAACTTGATATTCATCAACGAAAATTGCACAACTGCTCGAAAAGAGCAAAACAAAAACTAGTGGAAGTGCAGAAAGCATTCTCATGCAATTAAGTATTACATATTCTGCAGGGGTTATAAACTAAATTTACTTAATTTTTTTGTTGAAAATTTTGGTGAGTCAGCCAGGCAACTTCTTGCAAGGTTTTTGCTGCATCCTTATCCAACCCCATTGTATAACTATTTCCTATTGGTGATTTATCGGTCAAAGTAGTAAAGACCATTAAGGTGGCTAAGTAAGTGCCAGCTGGACTGGGATGACGATTATCGTTTGTATATAGATTTATCTCTGGAAAATTTTGATTGACATAAAAAAAAGCTGGACCAGCAGGTATTAATCTAATCCGATTAGATGTTGCTACATCAATAAAGGCTTTTTCCAAAGCTACTTGCATTTTAGGAGTATTTTTATAGGGCCAACTCATAAATAATATTGGCTCAATATCTTTAGCACGCAAGGTATCAGAGTGTTGCTTGACGTATTTCTCAAAACTCGGTTTTCTTTGCTCGTTGATAGGACATAGACTGCAATCCATCATAATGGCAACATCTATATTGCGGTCTGTGTAGGGTTGATAAGTGTTCGTCGATGAATCAATTTTAAAACTCCCAATTTCTGTATTAGAAATGTAGCTTTCAACATCATGCCATGATAAAGCTGACCCATTGATGGTGATCGAACGGCGCTTGGGTGTATCTAACTCAGGATCGGCATCATAAAGATCACCCAAATGATTATGTAAACTGTTGTTGTAGTAGAAAAAGCTATTCCCAATCAACATAATTGAAGACACATCATTTTCTTTCTCTGCATAAGCACTGAAACCTAAAGTCAAAGAAATGAATACAGCAAGGAATTTATGCATTTAAAGATTATATAATGAAATCAATTCATGAAAGACTACTCTGATCATATTGGCATTGTTGGTGGAGGGATAGCCGGATTATCTTTGGGCTGTTTTTTAGCAAACAAAGATATCCCCTCAGTTATTTTTGAGAGATCAGTTCATCTTAGAGAAGGTGGTGCCGGCATATCCTTATCTCCCAATGCCATCAATTTGCTTGAACAACTTGACCTTAAAGAGCATCTTTTTAAAGAAGGTCTATTCTCAGAGAAGATTAATTTTCTCGATGACGAGGCTTTCATTACCTCAGTAGATTCACGCGTTTGCTGTATCTCTAGAGAACGACTTGTAAATATTTTATATAAAAAATATCTTGAGCTAGGTGGAAAGGTTAGGTTTGATCATGAATTTATTTCTTTTAATCCAACAACGAAAGTTACACAATTCCAAAATAGTCAAACCTACAAAATTTGGCATCTTGCAGCTTGCGATGGCATCAAATCAACAATACGAGACAAGTACTTTAAAAGCAAAGAAGCTCCGGTATTTAGTGGCTATTCTGCATGGCGGTGCATCGGTCAAAATAGCACTAAAGATGCTTATCTTCAGCTTTCTCCGCGCAAGCATTTAGTGCTGTATCCAATCAGCAAGACTTTGTCGAGTTTTGTTGGAGTCATCAAGACCTCAACGCAACAGCAAGAGTCATGGATACAGGAAGGAGACATTGAGGAATTAAAGACAGATATTGGTTTGATGTCCAAGTACCATCTAGCAACCGTAAATTCTGCTGACAAATTTTATAAATGGGGTATTTATATCAGACCAGTTTCAAATCAGTATTGTACTGACTCTATGACATTATTTGGAGATGCTGCTCACCCGATAGTCCCTTTTTTAGGTCAAGGCGGATGCCTCTCCATCGAAGATGGTTATGTTTTTAGTGACTTATTATCCAACGCAAATGATTTCAAAGAGGTGCAGGATAAATATGAAAAAATAAGAATGCCCAGAGTGAAATTGATTACCAGATTATCTAAAGAACAAGCTGTCCATAACCACATAAGCAATCCATTAGTGAGAAAAGCAAGAAATTTTATTATGTCCAAGACTAATATTATTAATTGGCAAATGGATAGAATTTATAAATTCTAGATTAATCCCAGTCACAGGTATATTTAATATCCTCAGGATGTTTTCTCTCATCATCCCAATCCGGCCCCACTGATAACAAACCGATTTCTTCATTATCCTCATTAATTATCTTGGGAGGATCAGAGGCGTATTCATTGAATACAGATGCATTAGAATAGTCGCTGCCATAATCAGAATATTCGTTATAAATACTATTTGAGCCCCATTCTGAGGAATATTCTGAGTATTCATTATAAATTGAATCTGATTCCCAAGACGGCCCCAACGTGCCGAGATATTCACCATCGGAGCTCACAATTTTAGCACCTTTAAGCTCGTTACAATCCCATACTTCAACTTCGGCTTGGATAACCGTATGGAAAATTATTGAAATCATTAAAAGTATATTTTTCATATATTCAACTAATTGTATTCCATACTGCCAACTTCTCATTTATTTATTTTCTCTTTTACTATAATATACCCCCCATGGGTATTAGTTTAAGAGTTATCATTTTATTTGCAATTTGCATCAATTACAGTGATGCCAGGCCTATTTCCTATTCAGGCGGTTCCACAATAATGGCATTCTCCGATAATATGAAAGATTCTTTGTACTATCATTATTCTCCTTCTTATAAATATTCAATTGGTATAGAGAGATTAAAAGATAAATTTTTTAACACCAATTATTCTTATGCAAGATTTACGTATTTGCTGAATAGAAAAAATACTGACAATTCTCAAAGGAATTTATACTTCCAATCTGGTTTAAGCTCGAAGGGCATGGAAGATTATTTTTATGGTGTTCACGGAGATTGGGAGACAAGAAGATGGTTTGTAGGGTTTGGACTAAAAGAGGTTGTAACCTCAAAGCTGGATTACAATGATCAATATTTCCAAGCAGGATTTGCTCCATATCTTGGAGAATATGGAGACTTTCATACCTGGATTATGTTCAAAACCAAAAAAAATTCATTAAATGATAAACGATCCACTTACCCAGTGTTAAAGTTTTTTAAAGGCAATGTACTGATGGAGTTTGGTTATAATGATAAGACTGAATTTGATGTACATTTGATGTATAGATTTTAGGAGCAAAAGAATGATGTATTTAGTAATGTTTATATTTTTATTCACCTCTTTATCCCATGCTATGGATCTTGATGAGACTCATACACATGAGGGTCATCATCACAATGACATTTTAGTTGATGGTACTAAGTTGCAATTGGATTCTGATAGATTCCAGAACTTTGTTGACGGCCTTGATAATTCACAGATAGCTGTTGTGAGTGTGAAAGGAATGGTATGTGATTTTTGTGCAAGAGGTATTGAAAAAACATTTATGAAAGATGCTGCTGTAAAAAAGATTGATGTTGATCTGACTAAAGGAAAGGTTTTGATAGCTTATACCAGTGATGCAGAGATTAGTTTCGATGTCATCAGTCAAAAGATCCTTGCAAATGGTCAGAATGCAACGGGGATGAGCATACTTAAGATCTAATTATCATGAATGACAAGTCTGCTAATTTTTTGTCTTTATTTGCCTCATCATCCACATTGATATGTTGTGCTTTACCCGCAGTATTTGTTGCAGTTGGTGCAGGTGCCTCCTTTGCAAGTTTGATCACCGTTTTTCCATTTCTAATCGTGCTATCCCAATATAAGTTATACATATCTCTATTTGCCCTGACAATGCTTGGCATCGCCGGTTACGTAAATTACAAAACCTATCATATGCCTTGTCCAGCCGACCCAGAACTTGGTCAGGCATGCATGAGAAGCAGGAGAAGATCAAGATATATCTACTATGCTTCTGCAGCCTTATTTATTTTTGCCACAATTTTTACTTATCTTGTCCCCAGTTTTTTATGAGCCATCCATGTCATAAAGATCAACTAGCTAACCTCAATAGAATAGAAGGGCAAATAAGGGGTATTGCTAAAATGATTGATGATGATAAATACTGCATTGACATTCTCAATCAAATCAAAGCTGTTAAAAATGCTATCTCTTCTGTAGAAGGCAAGATTTTAAAAAGTCATCTACAAGCATGTGTTAAAGATGCTTTGAGTGATGACAATTTTGATATCAAAGTCGAAGAATTATTAAAAACTTTAAAAAGATAATAATGAGGATTATTTCTTCACTTTATCTTTAAAAGCAATAATGACTATGGCAAATGGGAAGATTAAAGTTAAGAAAAACCACAATGCCTTTGATTGATTTCTATTGGATGCAAGATACGCTGCCCAAATTGCAAGCAGTAAAAGGGGAATTATTATTATTAAAATTATTGGTAGTGCATTAATCAATAGTTGAAATTTTATAGAGGGTTGCTCCAAAGCTTCATAGGATTGAACAACCTCATTTTCTATAAGAGCACTCTCTAAAACTTCATCTGATATGTACATTGGTTTCATGGTTTCAAACTTTGTACCATCAATACGAATACCAATTATTGTTGTCTGATCACTTTTAAAGGTTACCTCAGCAATTTGATCAGCTAATACTTCTTGCTTAAATTCACTATAACTAACTTGTTCTAAATTTTTATTATCAGAGCATGAAAAGATAAAAAACACACAAAGAATCACTAACTTTTTCATATATTCATTATGCCAAAATTTTTTTTATATTGTATTTGGACTTAAATCTTAAGAAACTAAATAAGCATGGTGCCCAGAGGTGGGATCGAACCACCGACACAAGGATTTTCAGTTATTCTTAAAATCAAGCAAGATAATAAATTTAAAAAAAGTCTTGCTCGAAGTCCTTCGTAAAATTAGAAAAAATAATAAAATTTTTTTTATGGAAACTTTTAATTAAAAGACATTGTCTTCAATTTCTACTTTAGAGCATTGACCAATCTTATAACCTAAAAAACTTGATTTCATTTCAAGGTCTTTTCTATTAATTTTAAAATCAACAAGATATGGAGTACCAAATATACTCGGAATATAACCATTCACTACAATTTCTTCAGGTTGGACTCCAATTCTTATTTTACCAGACAATTTTGGACTTAAAGATGACACATCAGCAATTTTGCTATCCATATTAATTGTTAGTTCGTAGGTTTCTTGCATTTGCAATGATTCAACAAAATCTTGATCAGTTTCGCACTTCAAGTAAATATCATCTGAAAACAAACTAATAGGAATGATTGCAAAAGTTAAAAATAATTTTTTCATAATTAATCTCCATTTTTTTTGCTAAATACTGAGTTTATCTTTTTATGATAGATCTCTCAATTAAATATTTTTGCACAATATTCTAAATGTGCACGACTGTGCATAAATATTGCAAAGTATGTCTAACTTCTAAAATCATTAAAAGTATATTTTTCATAATTTGTTTAATTTAAAGATCTTCTAAAGTCTTCTTCATGATTGCCCACATCCAACAATAATAAATAAAGAGACTAACAATGCTAACTTTTTCATATATTTATTATGCCAAAATTTATTTAATGGCATAATTGAATCAATGAGTAATCAAGTTAAATCAAAAGAAAGAGTTGCAGACTTCGGTGAGGTCAATACCTCAGAAAGAGAGGTTAATGCAATGCTAGATTTAGTCAAACAAGAGACCGAAAGACTTGATTCAAGGTTTCTGGAACCAGCATGTGGAGATGGAAACTTTTTAATTGAAGTATTAAACAGAAAATTAGATATTCTTGTAAAAAAATATAAAAAAAATCAGTATGAGTTTGAAAGAAATTCTATAGTTGTTGTTGGTTCAATTTATGGGGTGGATATTCTTGAAGACAATGCTCAGTCTGCAAGAGAAAGACTATTTAATAGATTTATTGAGGTATATGAAAAATATTTTAAAGAATACTCCAATGAAAATTTAATTAAGTCTATTAAATTTATTATCGACAAAAATATTATTCATGGTGATGCACTCACCCTAAAGGAAGTTGATAGTGAGAATCCAGTCACTTTTTGTGAATGGGCAATTATAAACAACAAACTTAAAAGAAGAGACTTCACACTTTCAGATTTACTTGCATATCCCCCATTTGATAAGGTAGCTTTATTTTCTGATATGGGAGACGAAGTTCATATCCCTTCACCTATCAAAGATTACAAACTTGTTAACTATGATGAGGCACATAATTCATGCTGAATATCCCTCATAATCCAGATATTCTTACTTGTCTCGCAGACTTAAGCAGTGATGAAGTATTTACTCCTCCAGATGTAGCAAATCAAATGCTTGACCAACTTCCAAAAGAGATATGGAGTGATGACTCAGCAACATTTTTAGACCCTGTTTCTAAATCAGGAGTTTTCTTAAGAGAAATAAACAAAAGATTGCTGGACGGACTAGAAAACAAGATTCCTGATATAAAACAAAGACTAGAACATATTCTAAAAAATCAAGTCTTTGGCATTGCAACAACAAGACTTACCTCGCAAATATCTAGAAGAACTCTTTATTGTTCCAAGAATGTAGGTGGGAAATATTCAATTGTTGATTTTGATGATGATGAGGGCAATTTAAAGTACTTTGAATCAGAGCATTTTTATGCAGATGGAAAAAAATGTAAATACTGCGGTGCAAGCAGAGACATACACCAAAGAGAAAAGGGGTTAGAATCATATGCATACTCCTTTATTCATGAGGATAAACCGGAGGAATTATTTAATATGAAATTTGATGTAATTATTGGCAATCCACCATATCAAATGAAGGATGGTGGTCATGGAGCAAGCGCTATACCTATTTATCATAAGTTTGTTGCAGCAGCAAAGAAACTAAAACCAAGGTTCATTTCGATGATTATTCCCTCCAGATGGTTTGCTGGTGGAAAGGGGCTTAATGACTTTAGAGATGAAATGCTTTCAGATACTAGAGTCAAATATTTGAATGACTTTATTAATGCAAAAGAGTGTTTTCCTGGAGTAAGTTTAGGTGGCGGTGTTAATTATTTTTTATGGGAAAGAGATTATGACGGACCATGCGAGGTAGTTAATACCAAAGATGGAAAACAAACTTCTAGAACCCGAAGATTAAATGAGTTTCCAATCTTTATTAGAAATAATATTGGCATTGATATTGTTAATAAAGTAATCGCAAATGATTTTGAATCAGTTGAGGAGTTTATAAAACCAAGAAATGTTTTTGGATTTGTAACAAAGGACAGAGGCAGTGAAGACAAAACAAATAAAAGTGTTCAGTTGCATCATAGCCAAGGTATAGGGTATGTAAATCAATTAGATATTCGCAAAGGAAAAGATTTTGTTGATATGCATAAAATTATGATTAGTGCCCGAACAAGTGAGCATGCCGGACAACCAGATAAATCTGGTCAATATAGAGTGCTATCAACATCTATGATATTGCCTCCTAAACAAATATGCACTGATTCATATTTGATGGTTGGACCATTTAAAAATGAAAAAATTACTGAAAATTTCTTGAACTATATGAGAACAAAATTTTTTAGATATTTATTGTCTCAAGCAACGTCTGGCATCTCATTTACAATGGAAAAGTTTAGATTCGTTCCAAAACTAGATAATTACGATGTTACTGATGAAAAACTTTATTCAATATTTAAACTCTCAAAAGAAGAAATAAATGAAATTGAAACTACTATAAAGGTTTACTAATGTCTCAGGGCTTCTTTCCAAGTCGTTCTAACCATTCACCAAAGATTTATGGATATACAGAATTATCTAAAGAATACGAAGGACTTATCAGAGTTGGATATACCGAAAGAAGCGTTGAGGAAAGAATGAAAGAACATTTTCCAACTGCCGGTCCAGAGGGAATTAAGAGATATGAGGTTTTAGTTGAAGAATCATCGATGAGAAATGATGGTACTTTTTTTAAAGACCATTTAGTTCATAAAATTTTAGAAAAGAATGGATACGAGAAAGTTGGTTATGAATGGTTTAGATGTAATCCAGGTGAATTAAAAGCAGCAATCATTGCTGCAAAAAACAAAGAATCAATGAACCCTGAAAGAGAGCATAACTTCTCTCTAAGACCAGAACAAAAAGAAGCAGTAGATATTACATCCAAATACTTTAAGTCTTACAAAGCAACTGAGAAAAAAACTCCACACTTTTTATGGAATTGCAAAATGCGATTTGGGAAAACTTTTTCTGCATACAAACTTGCTCAAGAAATGGATTGGAAACGAGTGCTTGTTTTAACTTTTAAACCCGCAGTTGAGGAGTCATGGAAAGAGGATTTATTAACACATATAGATTTTAAAAATTGGCAATTTATCCAAGGCAAGACAGAAACCAATCAAGATGTTTCTGTGGATAAACCATATGTATGTTTTGCATCCTTTCAAGATTTTTTAGGAAAAAGTAAAGCAGGTGGAATTAAAGTCAAAAATGAATGGGCTCATAAAATAAACTGGGACTGCATTATTTTAGATGAATATCATTATGGTGCTTGGAATGAAAATTCAAAAGGAATCCTTTCATCTGTAGATGACAATTTAAAAAAAGAAAACGAAGAAATTAGAAAAGAAGAAGGTTATACAGATTCACAAAAAATTTGGGATGAAAGCATTTCTCCTCTGAAAACTAATCATTATTTATATCTAAGTGGCACTCCATTTAGAGCAATAGAATCTGGAGAATTTATAGAAGAGCAAATTTTTAATTGGGCTTATTCTGATGAGCAAGATGCTAAAGAGAGATGGGTTGGAGAGGATAATCCATATGCATCCTTACCAAGGATGGTAATGATGACTTATAAAATGCCCAACTCCATTTCGCAAATTACTGATACAGGAGAATATGATGAGTTTGATTTAAATGAATTTTTCAAAGCAACTGGTAACGGTGAGGGTGCAAGGTTTAAACATGAAAATCATGTTCAGCAGTGGTTGGATTTAATTCGAGGTTCAGGCATAAAAAATGCTTATACATCTCTTAAGGTTGGTGGAGATAGTCAATATTTTCCATTTCAACATGCTGCAGTAAAGAATTTATTAACTCATACATTGTGGTTTATGCCATCTATTGCATCATGTCATGCAATGAAAAATCTCATGATGCAAAGAGCAAATACTTTTTATCATGATTATGAAATTATTGCCTGTGCTGGAACAAAAGCAGGTATTGGTTCCAAGGCACTCATTCCTGTTAGAAAAAAGATGACAGATAACCCTTTAAGAACGAAGACTATTACACTATCTTGTGGAAAACTAACCACTGGTGTCACTGTAAAACCATGGACGGGTTTATTCATGTTAAGAAATACAACCTCTCCAGAAACCTATTTCCAAACTGCCTTTAGGGTTCAATCACCATGGACTATTGGAGTTCAAGACTCACCAAACAAAGAAGAAATTATAAAAGATGAATGTTATGTATTTGATTTTGCACCAAACAGAGCACTAAGACTTATTACCGAATATAGTTGTAAATTAAATGTGGAACCTATTGACCCAGAAATAAAAGTTAGAAAATTTGTAAAATTTCTTCCGGTTCTTTGTTTTGATGGAAGCTCAATGGGCCAGGTAAATGCAAGAGCAGTCCTAGATATAGGCACAGTTGGAACTTCTGGTTCTCAACTTGCAAAAAAGTTTGAGAGTGCAAGATTAGTCCATGTTGATAACACAACTTTAGCAAGATTAATGCAAAATCCAGAAGCAATGGAAAAACTCATGAAGATTGAAGGTTTTAGAAACTTGAATACCGACATTGAAAAAATAATTAACAAATCAGAAAAAATAAATAAACTAAAGAAAGATTCTGTAGAAAATGAACTCACGAAAAAACAAAAGCAAGAACTTTCTGACGAGGAGAAAAAAACAAGAAATTTAAGAAGACAAATTCAAGAAAAACTTCAAAAATTCGCAACCAGAATTCCTATATTCATGTATTTAACTGATTTTAGGGAGTTGTGCCTTGAAGATGTGATTACAAAAGTAGAACCAGGTTTATTTAAGCAAGTAACTTCACTAACGGTTGGAGAATTTGACTTGCTTCGCAGTTTGGGACTATTTAATTCAACTGAAATGAATTCAGCAGTTGAGTCTTTTAAAAGATACGAAGATGCATCATTGCATTACAAAGGATTTACCAAACATGACCCAGAAAATTTGGGCATAGGTTTATGGGATACTGTTATAAGTTCAGAAGAACTCTACTCAAAAAGACTCAATTAAAAATCAATTTGGTGAACAGGCAACTGACTGTTCACCTGTTTAAATCTGAAGAATGATTTAAGAATGGTGCCCAGAGGTGGGATCGAACCACCGACACAAGGATTTTCAGTCCTTTGCTCTACCAACTGAGCTATCTGGGCAAAATTGATTCATGGATTATAGCTAAGAATTTCAAACTTGTCATTCTTCATCTAAAGCTTTAAATCCAGCCGCTTTGGCATAGTCTTTATTCTCAAAGAACAATTCCATCTGCTCTAATAACCAGTGTCGATTATCCGCATTTGACATATCCAAATGTTTTTCATTGATAAGTGTGGTTTGATGTGATTTCCATGCTTCCCAGGCCTCTTGCGAGATGGTCTCCTGAAGTTTTAATCCTAACGGTCCTGGCATAGGGGGCTGCTCTAGTGCTGGCAAATCTTTTTGATACTTTTTACAAAAAATAGTTTTAGACATAATGCTCCAGCAACTTTCTTATTGGTGTAGGCATAGCATAAGCTGCAATGTCCGTTTTGTTAATCCATTTATATTCTTGATTGGATAATAATTGTTCATCAGGAGCTGCCTGAGTGATATCTATTTTGATCTTGAGGTTTAGGTGGCTGAGTTTATGTTGAAGGTCAACGGAGGCATTTATTGGAATATTTCCTATAAGATCCTTTGATAGAGGAACCCACAAACTCTCCCAATATTCTGCCTCCAATTTTTTTTGCATTAAAAACCCTTTATCTGACATTGGTAATACAAAATGTAACTTTCGTGTAGGATTCGCGGTTGAACGACGTTTTGGTTTATTGGCAAGAACCATATGAGCACTGCCACAACCTTTTTCAACTGGACATTGCTGACAACTCGGTTTTGCAGCCGTGCATACTGTTGCCCCTAAATCCATAATGCCTTGAGTATATTCAAAGATATTTTCCTTAGCTGTCATTTCTTCAGATGCTTGCCAAAGAATTTTTTCAGGTTGCTTAAGATTTTGATCCAAAGCAATGTATCTGGATAGCACTCTTTTAACATTCGCATCAAGAATCGGAAACGGTTGCTGATAAGCAATAGACATAATGGCTCCCGCAGTTGATCTACCGATACCTGGAAGTTGAATTAAATCATCAAAAGTTCTTGGAAATCGTCCACTGAAATCGGTTTCTATGATTCTGCAAGCTTTATAAATATTCTTGGCACGTCGATAAAAACCAAGGCCTGCCCACAATGACAGTATCTCATCCTCTGATGCTTGCAAAAGTTTTGACAAAGAAGGGAAGTATTTAATAAATTTTTGGTAATAGGGAATGACAGTTTTGACCTGTGTTTGCTGTAACATGATTTCGGAAATCCAAATGCGGTATCCAGATATATTGCGTCTCCATGGCAGATCTTTTCTCCCATTGACTGTATACCAGCTAACGATTTTTTGAGGAAAGTCAGAGTGCATAGTTCTAAAACAAGTCCGTGCGAGAGTCGACATCACCGTGTTCATTAAAAGTAAAATGGATCGGGGCACCGGTTGGTATTTCTAACTTTACTATCTCGGTGTCTGAAATATTGTCGAGAAACTTAATCATTGATCTCAAGGAATTGCCATGAGCTGAAATCAAGATATTTTGACCTTTTTTAATCAACGGTAAGATTTCTTGATTGAAGTAGGGCATCACTCGCTCTCCGGTATCTTTTAAACTTTCTCCTCCTGGAGGGGGGATATCGTAGGAACGTCGCCAAATTTGTACCTGCTCTGCCCCCCATTTTGCTCGTGCATCATCTTTATTGAGACCAGCTAAATCACCATAATTTCGCTCATTCAGTGCTTGATTTTTGATTGTGGGAATATGAGTCTGTTTAATAATATTTAAAATAATGTCTCCGGTCAGTTGCGCCCGAACCAATGCAGAAGTAAACATCACATCAAAATCAAGATTAAGGCTTTGAATCAATTGCCCTGCTTGATTTGCTTCTTGTCTGCCTTGGTCGGTTAAACCTGGATCTTTCCAGCCAGTAAATAGGTTGAGAGCATTCCACTCACTTTGACCATGCCTTACAAGAACTAAATTCATAATTATCTGTGATATTGATTATTTTAATGGATAATAGATAGATATATGTTGGAATTTAACCTTTTTTTGATTGATTACTGGTTTTACTCAGTTCCATTATTCTTATTTGTTTTCCTGTTTTTCCGATCAGAGATGAAGAAAGGCGGACAGCGCATAAGTCCAAATGATTTAACCAGAATTGTGAACAAAGAAAATGGCATGATTATTGATCTGCGGAAGAAAGAGTTATTTGAAACTGGCCACATTACCGGTTCAAAAAATATTCCGTCTGCAGATTTTGATAACAATTCCAGCGATTTAGATAAACATAAAGATAAACCTATTATTTTAATTTGTGAAATGGGAAGGGATTCAGCTAATATAGGAGAAAAGTTACAAAAAAGAGATTTTAAACAAACCCTGATCTTAAAAGGAGGGATGTTAACTTGGGTGGAAGAGTCTTTGCCGTTGGTCAGAAACTAATCAAAAGAAATAAACACGCTTTACTAAACATACAGTTTTTTTGTCATAATAATTTAAGTACTTAATTTTGGAGAAATACACATGCCACATATGAATATTGTTAAATTTCATGTCAAACCGGAACTGGAGAATGACTTCTTTGATGCTTTCCAGAATGAATCACTGCATGTTGGACAAGTATCGGGTCAACTTGTTCAGATTGCAGAAAACAAATTTTGTAGCATTGGATTATGGGAATCAAAAGATGCTATGGATGAGGCAATGCCTAAGATGATTAGTTTCTTAGATACTATTAGACATATGTTAATAACTATTAATGAGGAGGTTGGTATTACGGATCCAGCCTCAGGCCCCATTGTTTTGGAACATAAATAGTAAATAGTTAAGTCTAGATCTGAAAATTCAAACCGGTGGAAGGATACCACCGGTTTGAGATGTTAGTGTTTTAGGAAAGGGTTCCTACAATATGTGCAAGAATCTTGTAAGGATCTGCATTGGATGCTGGACGTCTATCCTCTAGATACCCATTCCAGTCATGCTCGACGGTATATACGGGAATACGAATACTTGCACCTCTATCACTGACTCCATAGGAGAAAGTATCAATGCTTTGTGTTTCATGCAAACCGGTTAGTCGCATATCGTTATCCGAACCATAAGCAGCAATACCTTCTTCGTGGACTGCTCCAAGTTTGTCACACATGCTGGAAAATAATTCCTCAGAGCCTGCAGTTCGCATAGCTTCATTTGAGAAGTTAGTATGCATTCCAGAACCATTCCAGTCTCCAGTTTTAGGTTTAGGATGAAGGTTGACACCGACTCCAAACTCTTCAGCAATTTTAAATAAAAGGTAGCGACTGACCCACAGATCATCTGCAGCTTTGATCCCTTTACCAAAACATTGATATTCCCACTGACCCAAAGCCACTTCAGCATTTGTGCCCGTTAAGGTAATACCTAAATCAAGACAAGCATGAAGATGCGCATCCGAGATTTCTCTTCCCACAACATTAGCTGCACCAACTCCACAATAATAGTCCCCTTGAGGACGCGGTTCACCGTCTTCCCAACCTAGAGGCTCACCTTTATCAGGATCGGTAAAGAAAAATTCTTGCTCAAAACCAAACCACCACTCATCGGTGACTACTTCGGCAGCTGCAGCTCTAAAATTTGAGGGGTGTGTAGTATGATCAGCAGCCTGAACTTGTGTCATCACAAGGTCATGGCCGTTGGGATTTGCATAAGTCTGCACTGGTAAAAGTAGACAATCTGAGCTGCCTCCTTCTGCTTGTTGTGTGGATGAACCATCAAAAGACCAGTCCGGTGGAGTTTCATCTTCTGTAGCTTTGACCTTGCTTCGCATTTGCGGTTCTGGTTGATAACCATCTAACCAAATATATTCATATGTTTTCATTTATTTCTCCTAAAAATTAACAAAATGTTTGCATTTTTTGTCTGCAGGATCTTTGAAGCTAAACTCGATCGGTTTAACGAACGCGTTCCTTCGGCAACTGCCTACTTCCGTCTTCCAAAGAAGATGAACGATTTTAACTCTAACTAACCCACGTTAACGGGCTCCTTTTTAACCATGGAGTATGGTGCAAAATTAAAATGCCATTTAATTTTACTTGTTTGATTGCAGTACGCAAGAGTAGGGCAGGACATATCCCATGTTTTTTATGAAAACATTAAAAAATTTTACTTACTTTTTGAGAGTTGTAAGAAATCAGTGATACTTTGGAGATGTTGCGCAAACGAATCAAAGGAGTGGCTGCCTCCGGATCTGACGATAAAATAGCAACCTTGATAAAAATCAAACGTATATTGTGAGGGAATAACTTCATCCCCAGTTTCGTGCAAAATCAAATAATTTTTTGGATTCTTCAAAGAGGAAACATTATGTGTTTTCAAACACTGTAAATCTTCATCAGTAATTTCAAACTCTTCATTTGTAGCATGATTGGTATTCATTCCAAGATACATTTCCATCCCTAAATAGGGCGTAGAAGCAGGATTAATTAAGACTGCTTTGGCATTTAACTGCTCTGCAAAAAACGAAGCATAAAAGCCTCCCAGTGAACTACCAATAAAACATTTATTTCCAGCCTCTTGCTTGATGAGTTGCTTTAGTTGAATGAATGAATCCTCAATTTTATTAGCAATATCCGGCACTACAATCTTTATTTGGGGGAAATGCTCATTGATATATTCTTTAAACACAACAGCTTTGGTAGATTGAGCTGATGATGCGAAACCGTGAAAATAAAATATTGTCACTGAGGTTTTTGTAAAAATTGAAGTGTTTTTAAGTTTTCTAAAAACTCAGCAAAGAATAGATTTTGTTGCGCATGTTCGTCAGAAGATTGTGCATGTGTCTTTTTAAAATAGAAAGGCATTGGTTTCTCACCCTGATAAGATGTAACTTCGGCTAATTTTGCATCTTTATATAGACAAATACGCAGCAAAAAAGAATTTAATTTATTCTTCTGATCTACCTGCTTAAACTCTAGTGAGGCAGTATGTTCTGATTCAAAAACTTTTGTCACAGTAATTAAAGCTAAGTCATCCAAACCCCTAAATGATGATTTATCTAAAAACTTGCCACCAAAGATTTGCATTAACTGGGAGTAGTTGGCAGCACACAATTTTAAATGAGGTAGTGTTTTAGGTAGTATTTTCATTTTCAGTTAAATCATAATATATTTTTCAACTAGTAGAGCAAGCAAAATAATGAAACCAACGTAATTATTATTTTTAAAGGCAAGAAGATAGTTCTTTTGTCGTGCTTGATATAATTGAAAAATAAAACAGATAAACACAAAAAATAAGCCAACAAACCAAACATATCCCATGTTGGTTAAGCCCCCTAAAAATCCTAAAAGCAAAAGAACATTCATTTGCAATAACAAAATATATTTAGTGGTATTGTTGCCCCAGTACAATGCAGATGAGTTTATGCCGAGCAAGATATCATCATCTTGATCACACATCGCATAGTACGAATCATAAGCTATTATCCAACAAAAATTAGCCAGGAATAATAACCACATAACTTCAGAAAAAAGAGCATCATGCATTGCTGATACAACAATGACAGAACTTCCAAATGTAATACCCAAAAATAGTTGCGGTATTTTTATAATGCGCTTTGATAAGGGATAAAGGACAATTAAAACAGCAAGAAGAATTGATGAAAGGATTGCTGCTTTTGGAAGGAGAAGTAATAAAAGTAGGGCAACTACGCCTAGCACAAAAAAAGTTATCCAAGCATCAGTAACAGACAAAGATTGATCTGCTAGGGGACGAGATTTAGTTCTTTCCACTTGTGCATCAAAATCTTTATCAAAAATATCATTAATTACACAACCTGCAGATCGAGTAACTATAGCTCCAATAATTACAATGAATAGATAAGAGGTATTTATGGGTGCAGGAGTTGTAATAAAAAAGGCAATGAGTGCTGGCCAAAGGAGTAAAAAAATTCCTATTGGCTTATCAAGTCGCATTAAGTAACAGAAACTTAAAAGTCTTTTCATTCCGGAATTATAAAAACCTCAGCAATGCTAAAGGGATAATTGTTGACAGTATAGATGATTTTTCTCCCCCAGATTTCTTGATGCTGGTATTGAAATTTTGCATATAGAAAAATTTCTCTGGAAATATTTGGTTCAGAAAAAATTATATCTCCCAATGGTTTATCTTTTATGTTGCCGAGCAATGATAAACCTTGATGAATGGTTTCTTGTGGAATAATACTGCGGGCAAAAACAAACTCATTGTCATCAGCAAAAAGCTTTACCTCTCTGACCTTATTGGTTGGAAAATTCTTAATGATAAGATCATCATTGATTGTATCTATTGGAGCAAATTCATCTTTCAGCACTTCGAGTTTAAAGTTTGAAGAAGATCGAATGCGCTCTGTGATAGGACCTTTTTCAAGCAACCAGCTCTCAATTTCTTGATTTTGGAAGGTACGAAGAATTTCACTGGATTGCCAATTTAAAATTTGCTGGGGTTTCATTATTTGAACATCAAATCTGATATTATACGATGAAGTTTTATCAATGTTTTTACTTTTGGATTTGAACAATGGAATATAAGAAGTGGGAATGTATCGTTTGTGGACTTATTTACGACGAAGCAGAAGGCTGGCCAGATGATGGCATTGATCCAGGTACAAAATGGGAAGATGTTCCCGATGATTGGGTTTGTCCAGATTGTGGAGTTGGCAAAGAAGACTTCGATATGATTGAAATTACATAACCATGGAATCACCTAAAAATCTTACTCGCAATATTCTCCTCGGAATGTTTCTTGGTGCTCTGGTGGGAGCTTTCTTTTTCTATGCACCTTTCACATTCGTGACAACCTCTAAGGTTTTTTTAGAAGAGATGGTTTTTAATCTTGGCAGTGAGATTTTTATGAATCTATTAAAAATGCTGGTTGTGCCATTAGTGTTTTTCTCTTTGGTTTCAGGCATAGCATCGTTAACTAGCTTGAAAAGTTTTGGAAGCATTGCTGGCAAAACAGTAGGTCTGTATTTATTTACCACTGCAATAGCTGTTTCGTTATCATTATTTGTGGGTTCAATTTTCAAACCAGGATCGAATTATCTCAATTCCATGCCACAAAATGTTGATCAGTTACCTCAAGGACAATCATTATATGAAACTATCGCAGGTATTTTCCCTGCCAACATTCTTGAGGCTATGGCTTCCAACGATATGTTAGCCATTGTGTTTTTTAGTATTTTATTCGGGTTAGCTTTAAATAAAACTAATCATTTGACTGGTAACCTCAGTGCAAGTTTTGAGAAGTTAAATACCGTCTTTCTTCAATTAGTGCTCATGGTCATGACCATTGCTCCTGTGGGTGTTTTCTGTTTGATCGGTAAATTTGTCATTACGGATGGATTTAATATCTTCAAAGATGTTGTGTTGTATGTTGTTTTATTAACCGGTGTTTTATTGATTCATGCATTTGTAACATATTCATTATTATTAAAGTTTTTGGCACAACTAAACCCTTTGTGGTTTTTCAATAAGATGAAAGAGGCTGCAATCTTTGCTTTCTCGACTTCTTCGAGTGCAGCAACTATCCCAGTAACTTTGAAAACAGTTAATCAAGATATTGGAGTTGATAAAGATGTTGCATCTTTTGTAGTTCCTGTTGGCGCAACTATCAATATGGATGGTACTGCCATTATGCAAGGAATGGCCACAATTTTTATAGCGCAAATTGCTGGAATGGATTTGACTTTAATTCAGTATGTCCAAGTTGTTCTTTTGGCAGTTATAACCTCCATAGGAACAGCCGCAGTGCCATCTGCTGGGACCATTACTTTGGTTATAATTTTGCAGCAATTTAATTTGCCATTAGAAGCAATTGGAATTATTTTAGCAGTGGACAGAATATTAGATATGATTCGAACTTCAGTAAATATCACTGGGGATGCCACAGTTGCTTGTGTTGTTGCTAGATCAGAAAATTCTTTCAATAAGGAAGTATTTAATAAAGCATAAATTTGATAAAATTTAACCCACTTTAATAGGGAGATACTTATGCCAACATTTATACCACCACTTTTAGGACTCGTAGGTTTGGTTACTGCATTTATTATTTTTAGACTTGTATTGTCTTACTCTGAGGGTAATGCCGAAGTTAAAAGAATTGGTGATCTCATTCACTCAGGTGCCATGAAATTTATGAGAACAGAGTACGTTTATCTATTGATATTTGTTCTAGTGCTAACTGTTTTAGTCTATTTTGCACTGAATTGGCAAACAGCAGTAGCTGTGGTGGTAGGAGCATCCAGTTCTGCATTAGCTGGATTTATTGGCATGTATGCTGCCACCAAATCTAATACTAGAACTGCAGCTGCGGCTCAAGATAAAGGCCCTGCAACAGCTCTTTCAATCTCATTTTATGGTGGCTCTATTATGGGTTTATGTGTTGCTTCATTGGGTCTCCTGGGATTAGGAGGTTTATTCTTCTTTTTAGGAGAAGGTCATTATCTTGAAGGTTTTGGTATGGGTGCCTCAGTGGTTGCTCTTTTTTCCCGTGTTGGTGGAGGAATCTTTACAAAAAGTGCTGACGTAGGTGCCGACCTTGTTGGTAAAGTTGAAGCTGGGATTCCCGAAGATGATCCTCGAAATCCAGGAGTCATCGCAGATAATGTTGGTGATAATGTTGGTGATGTTGCGGGAATGGGTTCTGATATTTTTGAATCATACTGTGGGTCGATGATTGCGACCATTGCTATTGCTTACACGATTCAATCTGCAGATTCTGAAAGTTTAATGATGTTGCCGTTACTTCTTGCTTCTATTGGATTGGTTGCATCTTTAGTTGGAATTTTCATTGTACGAACACAATCTTCTCAGTCACCGGCAGCTGCTTTACGATTTGGCACAATGGGTTCTCCCGTGATCTTTATTGTAATGGCATATTTTCTGGTACAAAGCATGTCGATAACCGACGGTGTTTGGGTCTGGGGTTGTGTCTTGACCGGTGCTGTGGGTGGAGTTTTGATTGGACTCATCACCGAGTATTACACTGGCAGTACTCCAGTAAGAAAAATTGCTAAATCTGGTGAGACTGGTTCAGCCACTGTGATGATTACTGGTTTATCGGTTGGAATGCAGTCAGTAGTGATCCCTATATTTGTGCTGGCAAGTATTATTTTTGTTTCTACATCCTTTTATGGTTTGTATGGTGTTGGCATTGCCGCAGTAGGTATGTTGGCCACTGTTGGGATAACTATGGCAATAGATGCTTATGGACCGGTTGCAGATAATGCTGGTGGAATTGCTGAGATGGCAGGAATGGGAGAAGAGGTCAGAGAAATTACTGATTCTTTAGATGAGTTAGGGAATACAACAGCTGCAATTGGAAAAGGATTTGCAATTGGAGCAGCAGCGCTTGCAGCATTAGCAATCATTGCTGCCTTTGTTCAAGTTGTCCAAGCAAACAATGATGCCTTTGAATTAATTTTATCCGATCCCATTGTGTTGGTGGGTATGTTTATCGGAGGAGCAATACCGTTTTTAGTTTCATCAATAACTATGACAGCAGTAGGTGATGCCGCATTTGATATGATCAATGAGATACGAAGACAATTTAAAGAAATTCCCGGATTACTTGAGGGCACAGGGGAGCCAGATACAGACAAGTGTGTTGAGATTGCAACCAAAGCTGCGCTCCAAAGAATGTTGCTGCCTGGAATCATTGCGGTATCAATGCCTCCCCTAGTAGGATTTCTATTAGGAGCTAAGGCATTAGGTGGAATGTTAGCAGGTGGCCTTCTTGGCTGTGTTTTGCTTGCCTTAATGATGGCAAATGCGGGCGGTGCTTGGGATAATGCCAAGAAATTTATAGAGAAAGGAAATCATGGTGGTAAAGGTTCAGACACTCATGCAGCAGCCGTAGTTGGTGATACTGTTGGTGATCCATTCAAAGATACTTCCGGACCATCTATGAATATCCTTATCAATGTTATGGCCATAGTCAGTTTGGTTATTGCGGGCTTGCTTCCGGTCGATGGCATAATTGTGAGTTTGTTTAATTAAACTTTTTAAACAAATACAATAAGAACATGCTTAGAAGTATGACAGCATTTATTTCTGATGTTTTTTCCTTATCAGAGACATCTAAATATCCATCAGCTGATATTACTTATGAAATCAAAGGTTTAAATAATAAATTCTTGGATATTTCATTTAAATCAAATTTTTTAGATAGCCAAAGTGAAATGTTTATTCGCAAACAGGTTCAGAAAGTTATCAGAAGAGGATCAATCGAAGTCAAAGTGAATATGAATACTACCTCTGATAACGTTTTTGTCATTGATACAAAAAAAGTTCAGGAAATCCAAAATGCTGTTAATAAATCACCCCTGAGCAAACTTCTTACATTTGGTCACATAAAAGACTTACCAGGCATCGTCAATGAAAAGCCTTCCAGAACTTTAAGCAAGAAAGATCTTAACCATCAATTTAAAGCTACTTTATCTCAGTTTATTCAACTTAAATCTGAGGAGGGTAGCAAAATTCAAAAGATTTTTAATAAAAAACTCCAACAAATTCAGAAATTGTTAAATAAAATGGAATCAGGTCTCAAAGCAGATCTGCAAAAGCGGAGAAAACTTTATTTAGATAAAATGAAATCCTTAAAAGTAGATCTAACGGCTGATGAGCTTAAATTGGAAGCACTAAATTATGTTGCGAAGATTGATATTGCTGAAGAGATTGAAAGAATGGCATTTCATCTGTCCCAGTTAAAAAAAGATTTTACTCAGGAGATATCAAGTGGCAAAAAAATAGATTTTGTTATCTTAGAAATGTTGCGAGAAATTAATACCATCTTGGCAAAAGTAAGTTCAGTAACATTAAAGGAAATTGGTTTAAGTATCAAAATACTTATTGAAGAGATGAGAGAGCAGGTTCAGAATGTCGAGTGATTCAAAATTATTTGTTGTCTCTGCACCTTCTGGGACTGGAAAATCTTCTTTGATTAAGGATGTCATTACAAGAAGCAAGGCAGCAGATATTCCATGTGAATTCTCGGTCTCTCATACAACTCGAACACCCAGAGAGGGAGATCAAGAAGGTAAAGATTATTTTTTTGTTGCTGAGAGTGAATTTGAAGAGTTGATTGGCAATAATACTTTTATTGAGTATGCCAAGGTACATGACAACTATTATGGTACAGCCGAAGATTTTGTGACTTCAAAATTACAAGAGGGCATTAATGTTTTCTTAGAAATTGATGTTCAGGGTTTCACCCAGATTCAAAGAACCTCTATACCCAATTCCTCAATTTTTGTTTTACCACCAAGCATGCTCGAATTGAGAAATCGAATCACAAGACGAGGTTTAGACAGCAATTTAATTATTGAAAGACGAATGAAAAATGCGCTGTTCGAATTATCTTATGCTGACCAATATGATTTTTTAATTGTAAATGAGTCTTTTGATGCAGCAATCGAAGAATTGTTAGAGATCATTAAAGATACACAAAGGATTGATTCGCATAGAGAAGAAAAGATAAACTTATTAAAAGAATTGTTGTCTTGAGGGCTATTTTGCAATTACAATATGCTCCCGGAGTTTTATATGGCTAGAATTACAGTTGAAAAATGTCTTAAAAACGTGCCTAGTAGGTTCGATTTAATTTTGCTTGCTTCAAAAAGAGCGCGGCAATTGGCATCTACCAGCAGAGAGCCATTGGTTGAAACAAAAGATGATAAAAACACCCTTATTGCTCTTAAAGAAATTGAGGAAGGGTTAATTGATAAAGAAACTTTAGATAGAACTCTTGAAGAAGATGTCTTACTTGATCAATTTTCTTCAACTAAACCCAGCGAACCTGATGTTCTTGGCTAATCTTCTGGTATTCAACCTTGAGTGAAAGAGCACTTCCCGCAAACTTTTCAGAAACCAACTTTCCCAAACATAAACTTTTAGAATTTCCCAATAATTTTTTTGGTGAGACTCAAAAAGCATTTACAAAAAAACAAATCAATATGATGAGGTATGCCTATACTTTTGCTGCTAATGCCCATGACGGTCAAGAGAGAATGGACGGTAAACCTTATATTAGCCATCCTTTAGAAGTTGCTTCAATTCTTGTCGAGTTCAATATGGATATTGAAACAATTTGTGCTGCATTAATGCATGATGTGCTTGAAGATTGTGACATTCAAAAAAGAAATATTGAAAAAATTTTTGGAAAGGATGTGGCCGAGATTGTTGATGGTGTCAGCAAGCTTGGAAAAATAGAATTTCAAACCAATCAAGAAAGAAATCTCAGTAGTTTTCAAAAAATGGCTCTTGCCATGGCAAAAGATGTGAGAGTAATTGTCGTTAAACTTGCTGATCGTTTGCATAATATGCGAACAATCCATTTTTTACCTAGAACGAAACAAATTAAGGTCGCAAAAGAAACTCTAGAAATTTATGGACCCATTGCACTGCGCGTAGGAATGCAAAAAGTAAGAGGTGAATTAGAAGATCTTGCATTTAAATGCTTACATCCTTTGCGTGCAGAAATGATTGAATCGGCTATTAAAAAAGCAAGTGGTGGACGAAAGAAGATTGTTTATAAAATTCGAAAAGAAATAAAAAAACACTTATCAAGAAGTGACATCCTGTCTACAGTTCAAGGTCGGGAAAAAAATATCTCAAGCATTTATAGAAAGATCAAAACCAAACAAAAACCTTTCTCTGAAATCCTTGATGTTTACGGCTTTCGTATTATTGTCAACTCTGTTGAGGATTGTTACCGGTCCCTCGGCTTAATCCACAATTTTTACAAACCTATTGAAGGAAGATTCAAAGACTATATTGCCATCCCAAAGTCCAATGGGTATCAAGCATTGCATACAACACTTCTTGCAATTGATTCAATACCAATCGAAGTACAAATTCAAACAAAAAGCATGGAGCTAATAGCAGAAAATGGAATCTGTGCACACTCTCATTACAAGACTGAAGATTTTGATAAAAACTTTCATGTAGGAAATTGGATGACCGGTTTAGAAGAATTGCACCAAAAATCAGTCAATTCAGAAGACTTCTTAGAATCTGTCAAGACAGATCTTGTTTCTGATGAAGTTTATGTCTTCTCTCCAAAGGGTGAAATTTTTAATCTTCGTTCAGGATCAACACCAGTAGATTTTGCTTATGCAGTGCATACCGACTTAGGAAATTCTGTGTCAGGTTGTAAAATCAATAGAAAGTATGCTCCACTGAATGTGCAATTAGAGAGTGGACAAACAGTAGAAATTGAAACCTCAAAAAATGCCATCATTGACCCTGCATGGTTAAATTTCGTTGCAACGAGTAAAGCACGAACTGCAATTCGTGCTCAGCTACGGCATCAAAAAGTATCGAAAGCTAGAAAAGCAGGGAAGGTACTCTTGGAAAATGAATTAAAACGCTCAGGAAAGTCTTTGGATGACTATCGAGGGTCTTTACTAAAAAGAATCCTTAACAGTGCAGGAGTTAAGTCTTTGAATCGTTTAGTAACTGATATCGGTCTTGGAAGAAAGACTAGTTCTTTAGTTGCAGAGAAATTTTATGATGGCTTGCAAATCCGAGAAGCTGATAAGAATACAAAAATATTTTCAGAATTAAAAAATAATAAGATTGATGGAGTTCAGGCTATTTTTGCAAAATGTTGTTTACCAATACCCGGAGACCAAATCATTGGCCATTCGGATACAGAGCGAGGCATTGTGATCCACCATAATAAATGTCGAGAGATTGCCAAATACAAAAATAAATCTGACAGGCTGATTCCGACTGTTTGGTCTGAGGCAAGCAAACCTCACAATTATGCATGTCACCTTAAAGTAATGTGTGAAAATGGTCCAGGTGTGCTCGCAGATATCGCATCTAGATTCACAACCTCTAATATCAATATCATTTCTGTAGAATCGAAGGAAATTAGCAAAGATTTCACCGAAATATTTATTGATGTTGAAATAGGATCACTTTTTGAATTGAAAAAAATTATGCAAAAAGTAAGATCAATGAAAACAGTTTCCAGCTGTAAACGAGAAATTAATGATCAAAAGAAAACGAATGGATAGCCAGACAAATGACTAAGAAATCAATTACAACTGATCAAGCACCTCAGGCTATCGGAGCTTATTCGCAAGCTGTCATTTCAAATAATATGTTATATGTTTCTGGGCAAATCCCACTTGAACCTTCAAGCATGGAAATTGTTGATCAAAGTTTTGATGCAGCTGTTGACCAAGTGCTCAACAACTTAGAAGCAATATGCAAGGCAGCAAACTGCTCTTTAGATAACATAGTCAAATTGACTATTTATTTAACCGATCTCAATAATTTCAATACATTAAATGCAATTATGGAGAAGAGATTTACGAAACCTTTTCCAGCAAGAGCAACTATTGAAGTATCTGCATTACCTAAAGGAGTGGCTGTAGAGATGGATGCAATCGTGGAGATTCCATAACTATGAAGCATTTAATATCACTCCAAGACTTTTCACAAAAAGAAATCCTAGAGCTTATAGAGCTTGCCAACAAATTTATTGATGAAGAAGGTAATATTAAAAGCGAATCAATATTCCCTGATAAAAGGATATTAACTCTCTTTTGTGAGCCCAGCACGAGAACAAAAATATCGTTTGAAATAGCAGCAAAAAGTTTGGGGTGCCATGTTATCAACTTTGATGCATCTAATTCATCGCTATCAAAAGGAGAAACCCTCCAAGATACAGTCGATACCCTCGCTCAGATGGATATTGATTTATGTGTTTTACGTCATAGTGATGCGGTAATAGAAGATTTAATAAATCACATAAGAAAACCAATGACTTTTGTCAGTGCGGGAGAGGGTGCCTTTTCTCATCCAACCCAAGGTCTATTAGATTTGATGACAATCCATCAACACAAAGGGTTAGAAAATTTGAACATACTTATCGTGGGTGATTTGGATCACTCAAGAGTTTACCAATCTTTTACTGATGGCATAAAACATTTTAATTCTTCGGTTACTTTATGTGGCCATCCTGATTTATGTACTAAAGTTGATAGCAGTAAGTTAAAGTATGAAAGTGATTTAGACAAAGCTATTGAGGGCAAAGATATCATTATGGCCTTGAGGATTCAACACGAGAGGATGGATGGTCAGATTGATCAGATTAGTTATATTGAAGATTATCAAGTTAATGAGCAAAGATTGCAAAAAGCAAACCCCAACGCAATTTTAATGCATCCGGGACCTGTAAACCAAGGCATTGAAATTACCGAGGCTGTCTATAAAAGTAAACAGTCTGTTATCTTAGATCAGGTAGCCAATGGCGTTGCTATGCGAATGGCAATTTTGACTAAGTATTTGTCGCAATAAACTGCTGCTCATTTAAAACTGAAATTATTTCTGAAATTGTATCTCTCAGAATCTTTTTATCATCCTCATTCAAAAAATCTCCAATAATGATCTTTTCTCCTTTGGACTGGAAACTCAGTTCTAGTTCTTCCCGACCTTTTTTCATGACATTAAAACTTGTAAAAGTTCGGAACTCTTTCCAGGTGAATAATTGTTTAGAGTAACCTTTTTGGATTTCCACTTGTTCTTGAGATAACAGGATTATTTGTTTTTGACTACTCCAGCGAAAACTTATGCTGAATGCTAACAGCACCAAAAGAATTTCGAGTCCAGCAAAAGGGAGAATCAAAACACCACCAACAAAGAAAAATCCAATGCCAATAATGCTACATATAAAGATGATACTGCCTAAAAAGAAATAACGGACTGAGCCATTTAGGGAACTATTAGGAGTGATTTGTACTCTGAAATTATTTTCAGATCCCTGTTCTGATGTAACCATTACAGATTGTAGTTTGACTTTAGAAGTTTTTTAACAGTTTCTACTGTTGTGACTGTACTTTGTTCAAACTCAATATTTAGATAATCACCTTCAGATACTTCAGATAGATTAGTTACATTTAATGTCTCTGGAATTAAATGTAAGTAAAATGAGCTGCCTTCAATCTCACCCAGTGTCAGACTGCATCCGTTAATTGCAATATAACCTTTTTCAAAAAGGTAAGAAGTATCAATGTTTTCAAGAGCAATAAGCAGATCTGTACTATTATTTTTACACTGTTGTTTAACAACTTTCCCCACACAGTGAATGTGACCAGAAACTAAATGGCCACCTATTTCATCACCAAAACTCAGTGAGCGTTCCAGATTCACAAGATTACCTCTTTTTAGGAAAGCAAGATTGGTTCGATCATAGGTCTCTTTGACAACATCAAACCTTAGTAAGTTTGAGGGTGTGTCGATAAAAGTTAAGCAAATACCATTTACAGAAACACTAGCACCTTGTTTTAGATCATTGGAGAAATCAGCATCGACAGCAATTTCAAGTATCCATATGTCATCTTGCTGTTCTAGTTTCTCGATTGTTCCTACAGTTTCAACTATGCCTGTAAACATTAAGCCCCCCAGACTTGTCGATAGTCTCTCATGGCTGAAAGAGAAGCATCCAAAGTTCGATCAGAATCAATATAATCAATTAGTGTATCAAGGCTGATAATTGAGAGTACTTTAATATCGAACTGAGATTCAAGTTCAGTTCTGGCAGATAATTCGCCTTGACCTTTCTCTTGACGATCTAAGCCAACCAATACATATTTAGCTGGTTGAGTCCCTGATTGCTCTACAGTATTAATTGCTTCTTTTGCAGCCGTGCCCGCAGATAGCACATCATCAATAATTAAAACATCACCTTCAATGTGTCCGATGATATTGCCACCCTCACCATGATCTTTCACCTCTTTCCGATTAAAGGCAAGACTTATAGTACTTTCAGATTGGCCCATTAAAGTTGCGATAGCCGAACCAAGAAAAATTCCTTTGTAGGCAGGACCAAACATACAGTCAAAAGATAGACCATTATCATCAATGCACTCAAGATAACACTGGGCAACCTCAAATATACTTTTGGCAGCAAGCATATTTGCAGCATTGAAGAAATATGGGCTCTGACGTCCTGATTTGAGAGTGAAATCACCAAATTGCAGAGCTTGTTTTTGGATAGCAATCGAAATAAATTTTTCCTGATAAGACTTCATAATTTTAGTGCTTCTTTTTGGATACGTATGATTTTATCGGTAGCTACTTTAGCTTTGCTTACAATAGTATGCAATTGGTCAACACTAAACGGAGCATGTTCAGCAGTACCTTGGATTTCGATAATATTTTGATCTTCTGTCATCACAATGTTTAGATCGGTATCAGCTGCACTATCCTCCTCATAATCAAGATCGACTAAAATTTCATCATCTTTAATGCCTAAAGAGACTGCACTCACTAATTGATGCATTGCTCTTTGGTCATCGTGATGATTTTTGATAGCAGAAAATAATGCTACACAAGCCCCGGTAATTGATGCTGTTCTTGTTCCTCCATCTGCTTGAATGACATCACAGTCAATTTGAATAGTTTTTTCACAAAGGTATTTTAAATTTACAGCTTGGCGCAAGGATCGACCAATCAGTCTTTGTATTTCTTGGGTTCGCCCTGATTGCTTACCTCTAGCTGCTTCTCTTCCCATTCGTTCATGAGTGGATCGGGGCAACATACCATATTCAGCTGTCAACCAACCTTTCTCAGAATTACGCATCCATCTTGGTACACCATGTTCAATGGATACGGTACAGAGCACATGAGTATTACCCCACTTGATCAGTGCCGACCCTTCAGCATGAAGATTGACATCTGTTTCAATGGATAATGATCTGAGGTTATCCAACCCTCTACTACTTGAACGAGGCATATAACAATTATATCTCCTAAAGTTTTAACTAAGCTGTTCTTTAACTAATTTACTCACAAGACCCATGTCAGCTGGACCAGATAGAGCAGATTTTATCTGTCCCATAACTTTACCCATGTCTTGCGGACCATTTGCCCCGGTGTCTGCAATAACTTTGGTGACAATTTCCTTGATAGCGTCCTCTGACATTAGTTCAGGCATGTATTTATCTATTACTTTTATTTCGGCTTTTTCCTTATCAGCTAAATCCTGACGATTTCCAGCAGTAAATTGTTCGATTGAATCTTTTCTTTGCTTTAACATTTTTTTTATAATTTTAAGAATATCTTCTTCATTGGCAGATGTTTTATTATCAATTTCATAACGTTTGATTTCTGCAACAAGCATCCTCAAAGTGTCTCGTGTTAAGACATCTTGTTCTCGCATTGCTTGCTTAAGATCTGTATTTATTTCTTGCAGAATTGACAAGGTTTATCGGAATGATCTTCGACGAGATGGGTTATTCATGCGATTGGTCTTGCGTGCCCTTTTTTTGGCAGCAGCCATTTTTCTTTTTCGCATCTCCGTAGGCTTTTCATAGAATTCTTTTTTACGAATATCAGGTACAATTGCAGCTTTTTCACAAGCACGTTTAAACTTTCGAAGCCCAATATCGAAGTGTTCAGTATCTTTAATTATTATTGAAGGCATAATCAGCACCGTAGTGTATGCTTTTCTGATAATATTTGCAAAATAAATTGATGATTACTTTAGGTATTGAAACTTCATGTGATGAGACTGCTGTTGCCTTATTCGATAGCACACAGGGACTTCTGCATGAGGCAGTTTATTCGCAAATAGATTTGCATGCCGATTTCGGTGGAGTTGTTCCTGAATTAGCTTCCCGAGATCATTGTCGCAAATTATTAGAAATACTGTCGACGGGCACCAATAATTTTGATCTCACTCAAATAGACAGAATTGCCTATACTGCAGGGCCAGGTTTATTAGGTGCCCTCATTGTAGGGGAGGCTTTTGCACAGGGACTTGCCTTAGCTTTAAATAAACCACTCATCCCTGTCAACCATTTGGAAGCTCATGTTTTAGCTCCTTTTTTAGATTTTCAGGATCATGATTTTCCGTTTACCTGTTTGTTGGTATCTGGTGGACATTCATTGATCATCGATGCTCAAAAATTCGAGTCTTATAAGATAATTGGACAATCTTTGGATGACGCCATTGGAGAGGCATTTGATAAAGTTGCCAAACTTATGCATCTTGGCTATCCCGGAGGCCCTATGATTGAGCAAAAAGCTTTAGATGGAGATCCAAAGAAATATGTTTTCCCCCGACCCATGCTTCACTCAGGCACACTAGATATGAGCTTCAGTGGTTTAAAGACTGCAGTGTTATATGAAGTCCAAAAGATTAATGATTTGCCAGCAGAAATTCCTCATATTGCTGCAAGTTTTCAACAAGCAGCCTTTGATGTTCTTGAAAAAAAGATAGTGCAAAGCTTTCTTGAGACTGGGAATGAAACACTCGTGCTGGCAGGAGGGGTTGCTGCAAATAAAACCTTACGGCAACGCATGTCATCCTTACAAGAAGCACTTGGAGTAAAAGTCTTATATCCTCCAATCAAACATTGCACAGACAACGCAGCCATGATCGCATACCTAGGGTCATTAAAAGATATTGGAAAAAACGACTATAATTCTTCTGCCACAGCAAAATGGCCATTAAATATGATCTAACTGATGAAAGATATTATCTACATAAAAGATTTAAGAATCGAAACTATCATTGGAATCTTCGATTGGGAACGCAAGGTTAAACAAGAGGTTAGTATTGATATGGAGTTTCCTTTTGATTGTAAAAAGGCAGCAGCAACTGACTCTATTAAAGACACCACAGACTATAAAGCCATTACGAAGGCCGTAATAAAGTTTGTCGAGGAGTCATCATTCCATCTTCAAGAAACTCTTGCTGAAAATATTGCCGAATTAGTTAAAAGAGATTTCGGTGTAGAATCAATCAAGCTAAGGGTTTCCAAACCAGGTGCACTGCGGGGTGCTGAAGATGTGGGATTAATCATTCATAGATAATGAAGTATTACCTCTCACTTGGCAGTAACATTAAGGCAGAAGAAAATATTGCTTTTGCTATTGCCGAACTTAAGAAGATTCTTACCAACATTGCTATTTCGTCAACACATCAAACTTCGGCCGAAGGTTTTGAAGGTGATGATTTTTTAAATCTTGTTTTAGCAGGGGATTCAGATCTTGATTTTGATGCACTTAATCAAAAACTGAAAGCTATAGAGGACGCTTCTGGCAGACAAAGAGATGTTCCTAAATTTTCAGCAAGAACACTGGATATTGATATTGTCTTGCAAATCAATAAGGATGAAATTGTTTTCGAAAGTCATGAAATAAAAGAATATGCTTTTGTTTCAGAACCCCTAAAAGAACTGCTGTAATAGGTGTGTGTTTGAATTTTTGTTATCATGATAAAACATGAAACGGGGGAATTTTTTTACGGCTCATTTAAGAGCGATCAATAAATCTTATTTTCAGCACCTCAAAGACGCCATGATTTATGGTTTGCGCATGATCATAGGAGGGATTGGAGCAATGATACATGCTATTTTCCCTTTTTTATTTGATACAGTTGGAAGTAGTACTGTAAATGAGCTGTACAAAAAAAATATTAATCCTTTAAATAGGGATATTGACACTAAAAGTTAGTTTCGACTATTGACCATGCTCCTTTTGAGAGCGGGAATACATTTCGCCCTCTTTCTTCTGCATGTTTGCTTGCAGCTGTTCCATCACGAACTCTTCCGAGAATACCCTGACAAATGGCTGCTACCTTAAATAGACTATAAACCATATAAAATTCCCAATCTTGCGAGAGATCTTTACCTGTAGTTTCTGAATACATATCCCGATATTGAATTTCAGTGGGTATGCCAAGTTCATCTAACTTTTTGTGATCATAAAAATCAGGTAAAGTTCTCCAGGTTAGGCAGTGATAGCAAAAGTCAGCTATTGGATGACCTAAGGTGGACAACTCCCAATCGAGAACACCTGCAACCTTCTGATCAGAATAAATCATATTATCTAATCGGAAATCACCATGCACAATGGATGTGGCATCATCTGCGGGAATATTTGCAGGCAACCATTCGATGAGCTTATTCATTTCCTCAATATTTTCAGTTTCTGAAGCTAGGTATTGTTTGGTCCACGTATTTACCTGTCTAGCTACATAATTTCCAGTTTTACCAAAATCGTCTAATCCCACAGCACTATAGTCAACACCATGCAGAGCCGCTATGACGCGATTCTTATCGCGGTAGATTTGTGCTCTTTCTGTTTTCGAGCATGAAGGTAAAAGATGATCCCAAAAGACTTTACCTTCGACAAATTCCATCATAAAAAAAGGGGTACCAACAACATCATGATCATCGCAGAGACCGAAAGTTTTTGGAACAGGAACATCAGTTTCTTCTAAAGCACTTATGACCTTATATTCCCTATCTACCGCATGTGCTTTGGGTAATAATTTTCCTGGAGGTTTTCGCCGAAGGACATAGGCATCAGTTTTGGTAAGGATTTTGTAGGTTGGATTTGATTGCCCTCCCTTAAATTGCTCAACCGAACTGATAGATTCACAATTAGGGATGTGTTCATGCATCCAATCTTGCAATAGATTGGTATCAAATTTTAAGTTTTGATCAACTTCTTTGGTACCAGAGTAAGTTGCATCATTGATTTTAAAATCATCACTCATGAGAGTGATCTGCCACCATCAACATTGATCACTTCTCCTGTAATATAAGGAGAATCTACCAGAAATTTTACAGCACCCGCAATATCTTTTTCTGTTCCCAATCGTCCAAGAGGAATGTTGGCTAAAATACGATTCCTCACTTCATCACTCCAGGATGTATTTGGAGGCTCAAGGATAGCTCCAGGAGCTACAGCATTGACTCTGATAATCGGTGCTAATTCTCTAGCTAAGACTTTTGTCACTGCTAATAAACCACCTTTTGCTGCGGTATAAATAGCATATTTTGACAAACCTCTGTCGACATTCATATCAGTCATGTTTATCACTACTCCTTTTGATTCTTTCAACATATCAATTAACCCATTGATTAAAAAGAGTGGACCCTTCAGATTACTGCCGATGAGTTGATCCCAATCTTCTTGAGAGAGGCTTCCAATGGGAGTAGGGTAAAAAGCCGAAGCATTATTTACTATGGCATCTAATCGTCCATAACAACTTTTGGTATCCTCAATTAATCTGGCAACATGGTCATCTTTATCAAGATTAGCTTGCACAACCTTAGCCTGATTTTCTCTATTGGTATTAATTTCGGCTGCAAGTTTTTCTGCGTCTGCAGTGGAGCTATGACAATGGATAATAATATTCCAGTCTTCCGCAGCAAAAGTTAAAGCAATTTCTTTACCAATTCTTTTTGCAGCCCCTGTTACCAATATTGTTTTATTCATTTGATACCTTTAATTGCCTGTAATACTAAATCTTTTTTCTTTGCCTCAAGTTCATCATGTTTGATGTTTGCGAGAGCAGAAAAGTCTTGTTGCATAATATTATCTTTCAATTTGATCAAATAGTCCCTATCAGAGTCAAAAATATTTGACGTTAACAACAACTCAATAATTGAGAAGTTGCGAGGTATATTGAGTACATTAATATTTGATACCAGTTTATCGTCATTTGTACTGGTCACGATTGCCAATAAATTCTTACCAACATCAACGATCTGTTGAAATTTATTTGGGATTTGAAGAGCTGTGATTTCAGAGAAATTATTTAAAGCATTGAGTTCAAACCATTTAACAAAAGGATCTGCAGATTCATTATGCTCATTAAAACTTAGGTCTTCGAACCAGGGAGACTGCAGATTATATTCCCAAATAAATTTAAGAAAATTATTACTCTTAGGGCTGGAAAGAGCCTTTATAAATTCTTGCCAAACTCTCTCAGCCGAAAGATATGCCAACTCATTTGTATCGGCAAACGATTGGAGAAGAGATTTGGTAGTTGTATGAATCGAAAAATCACACATTTTTTCATGTGATTTGAACCTAGCCAGACGTAAGGCCCTCAATGGATCTTCGATAAACGCCTTAGAAGTATGTCGCAAAACCTTATTATTTAAATCTTTAATACCGTTAAAGGGATCATAAATATTTCCCTCATGATCCCTAGCTATAGCATTGACTGTCAGATCACGTCGCATTAAATCTTCTTCGAGAGTAACGTCGGGACTGCAATAAAATTCAAAGCCTTTATAGCCATGTGCGATTTTTTTCTCCGTTCTTGCAAGAGCATATTCTTCTGCAGTCTCGGGATGCAAGAATACAGGGAAATCTTCTCCAACTGGTTTGTAACCTGCAGCAATCATGGCCTCTGGAGAGCTTCCCACTACCACCCAATCTCTATCTTTAGAGGTAATACCTAAATACTCATCTCGGATTGAGCCTCCAACTTGATAAATCTTCATAGAGACTCGACCTGAAATATTTTGTGATCTTCAAGACGCATAGCGCTTAATGTACCGCCCCAAACGCACCCGGTATCTAACCCAATAATATTCTGAAGGTTTGTTGCTCCCTTTAAAGCAGCCCAATGACCGAACAGTATTTTAGTATCAGAATTTTGTAAAATCTGACTGTTGAAGGTAAACCACGGCTTATACGATGATTCTGGGTTAAATGTTTTTGTTTTTAGGTCCATATTTCCTTCATCATCCACTAGGCGCATTCGAGTAAAATAATTGATGATAGTGCGCAAACGACTATAACCCTTTAACTTGGGGTTCCACTTGGAGGGTAGATCCCCCCACATATTGCGAAACATTTTCTCAGCATCATGCGTTGCTGCCATCATAAACTCAGCATTGTAATGCATGGCATCCTCTAAAGACCAGATATGGGGGACACCCGCATGTGTCAGGTAAAAATTTTTGCCTTGATCGCATGAGACTTTTAATAACAACGGTTTTGTAATTAACCATTGATAGATAGCATCAAGATTAGGAGCATTTAGAACATCTTGTAAATCATAATTTTGTTTCCTATTTGAGATTAAATAGAGCAAGTAAATATCATGATTACCTAAAATGGTTGTCACAGATTCTCTATGCTGTAAACAAAAGTTTAGGACCTCTAATGATTTAGGACCTCGGTTAATAAGATCCCCAAGAAAATAAAGGGAGTCGTTTACTGGGTTAAACTCTATCTTTTGTAAAAGAAGCGTTAATTCATCGTAACAACCCTGAACGTCACCAATGACATACTTAGACATGATTAAGAATAGCCTCGAATTCTTGAAGTGACAGTTCTTCAGCTCGCATTGATTGATCAATATTGAGAAGGGACCAATCAATCTTAAAAGATTTTAGATTATTTCCAATAGTTTTACGTTTAGCATGAAAAGATTGGTCAATAAGGTTAAATAATTTTTTTCTTTTTTTTTCAGAAAGATCGATAGATTTAGGGATTAAGCGCACGATAACCGATTCTACTTTGGGTTTTATATCAAAGGCTGTTGGAGGAACCTCTAAAATCTTTTCAGTATCAAAAAACCACTGTACTTTGACAGCAAATTTATTCCATGATTTAGTTTTAGGAGAGGCTGTCATCACATCACCCATTTCCTTTTGGACCATGAAGTGCAAATCTTTGCAGCATTGTCCAACAGTGCTTAACTGTAAAATAATTTGGGAAGCAATGTTATAGGGTAAGTTACCAACAATCCTATGTCCCTCTTCTAAAATGGTTTGTAAGTCAACTTGCATGATATCCGCATGGATCACTTGAAAGTTCTTAGTGTTAAATTTTTTTTCAAGAGTCTTTATATTATCGGTATCTATTTCGATCGCAGTAAGGTGACTAGCTTGGTTGACCAGAAATTCTGTAAGTGCACCTTGTCCTGGTCCAATTTCAAAAAAGTTATCAGATGGTTGCGGATTGAGTAGTTCTTGAATACGAAGAATGATTATTGGATCAACTAAGTAGTTTTGTCCAAATTTTCTTCTATGTGATCGATCGATCATCCTAATAATTCGTTAGCTATAATAAAAGCATTTTTCAGTGAAGAGGGATTAGCCACTCGTTGTCCAACAATATCCAAAGCAACTCCATGATCAACAGAGGTTCGAATAATAGGAACTCCCAAGGTAATATTGATGGAATCACCAAAACTCAATGTTTTTAAGACGGGTAATCCTTGATCATGAAACATGGCAAGATAGGCATCGGTACTGTCCAATAGATCTTTACTGAAAGCTGTATCTGCTGATAGGGGGCCCTTCACGGTGATTCCTTGTTGTTGGAGTGTTTGGATGGCAGGAATAATAATGTCTTGTTCTTCGGTTCCTAATTTCCCTCCTTCACCAGCATGCGGATTAAGTCCCAACACTGTAATTTGGGGATTAACAATACCAAATTTCTGCTGCAGTTCTTCAAAAAGAATAGTAACTTTTGAAACAATAAGTTCTTGCGAAATGTGATCAGCAACTTTTCTTAGAGGTATATGCGTTGTAGCCAAAGCTACCCTTATCCTCTCTGAAGCAAGCAACATCAACACGTCAGGACTTTTTGTTTGTTCTTGAATGAATTCGGTATGACCTGAAAAACTGATACCACCTTCAATGATATTTTCTTTACTGATCGGACCTGTAACCAAAGCAAAATCAGAATGTTCCATACACTGTTGAATTCCAAAATTTAAGACTTGCATAATGTAGCTAGCATTTTGTGGATTTAGTTTACCCGCAGTGGTATCAGGACATGATTCAATACAATCTTGACTCTCTGGAAGCATATGCCACGCGCACAATTTCTGAAAATCATTATCAAAACCAAGCATTGATGCTCTTGCTTGAAGAAGATGGGGATCAGCCAAACAAACAATTCGTGTCTGCAGGGTGTCAAAAAACTTATTATTTACCAGCTCCAGAAATAAATCAGTACCAATACCAGCAGGATCACCTGGAGAATATAGAATAGTTTTCAATATAAATTTTTGAACTCAACGAAAGCTTCTGCACGCATAGAGCGCAATGTATTTTCAAGCTCTTCATCAAATTTTCTTGCAAACAAGACCGAATAGGCTCGATCTTCAATTGTAATATCTGTAATGTCTTCAGTTCTTTTATCTAATACCTCTAAGAAATGAAAACCAAATTGTGTTTCAAAGATAGGGGACAATACATTGATTTCTGCATTGACCATGGCAGCTTCAAATTCTGGTGCTGTTACCCCTCGAGGTAACCAATCTAATTCACCACCTTGGGAGGCAGAGCCCGGATCCTCAGAATATTCTCTTGCCAATTCTCCAAAATCAGCCCCGTTGAGAATGTTGTCACGGATTTCTGTTAGTAATGCCTTGGTGCTATCAAGATCTAAAATTTCAGAAGGAGCAATTAAAATGTGTCTAACGTTCCATTGTTCCTCAAAAGTCACAAGAGGCCCGCGTTTATCTTCTAGTTTTAAAATATTAAAACCAGCACCAGTCTGAATTGGGGAAGATACAAAACCCAAAGGTTGTTTGGTTAGTGCCTCTGCATATACCGTCGGCATGGCACTAATTTTTCTCCAAGGCATTAATCCCCCATTATTTTTATTTCTATTGATCGAATATTCTTCTACCAAGGTAAGAAAATCCATACCACTTTGAATGTCTTGATAAATGTTATCTGCCTCAAGTCGGGTAGCAACTTGGATTTGTCGCACTAGTAATTCTGGCGTGAGTTGTTCGATAGCTTCATCTGTTTGCAAAAATCCATCGATTTCCTGTTGGGTGATGTTGATAGCATTCCCTACCATTCCTTGCTGCACCCTTTGTATCACCATATCATTCCTAATTTCTTCTCGGAGTTTCTCATAACTTTGACCGGAGTCTTCATAATTCACTATAAATTCTTCTAACGACAAACCATTGTTTTGAGCAATTCTGATAAACGTTTGATTGAGTTCACCGTCACTTATGCGCACACCAGCATCACGACCACGTTGTAATTGAAGCTCTTCAATAATTAACTGCTCTTTGATTTCGTCTAATAATTGTTCTTCGGATGGGGGTTGGATATTTTGCTCAGCTAAACGGATTTTGGTATTTTGTAAACGATCTTGGAGTTGTGATTCCATAATAACTCCCTCATCAACGATAATAGCTACTCGATCGAGAACATCGATAGCTGCAAAAATAGAGATACTCATTGAGAGAGATGTTGCTACAAATAAATTTTTCATAATTAGTTAAATATCGAATTCCTTAATCGTTTTCCAACAGTTAGTTTTTTGGAATTAAAACCTTTAAATTCAAAGTTTAAGTTAATCCTACTTTTGTTTTCCAAATCTATTATATTGCCCCAAGCTTCATTTAAAAACATATTGTTTAAACTATTTACATCACTAAATCGGCGTAAGGTACGTTTTGAAGCAGAAAGTCCTATATAAACACAGCAATTTTCATAGCCGAAGCCAATTTCACTTTCAATCAGTTCGTTGGTTTCATTATCGTATTGTGCTTGCATGAAAACTCCCATTCCTTGAGGCAAAGGAATTTTGAGATGTGCTTCGGTTAAATCTAGAGCCTCAGCAAATTCTGAGTTAATTCTGCGATAGCGTTTACCGATACCAACGGTGACATTTTGATAGGCATAATCTACTAATATACTTGCATTATTCACTCGGTGATGTTGTTCATTATAAGTAAGGTAACCAGAAATTTTTATTGGTAGGGGACTTTGCCAACTGAAAGAGGAGCTAAGGGGGCCCTCATCCGGGACGCCAAAACCGAACTGTGGAAACGATACCTGACTTTGCTTATAAAAAAATTTTTTCTTTAAAGACAAGGAGAAAACATCTTTTCCTAATGAATATTTATTATAGTTGATTCCAACTGCGAGGAATTGATCATCAGCAATCAAATCATAACCTGAGAAACGTTCTTGCATAAAAGTACCAACTCCCATAGGTATAACAGAGGTATCAAAGATGGGATGATTGCTTTGGTCTTCATATTTGGTATATCCCAAGAGAATACTCGGTGCCAATATTGCCAAACCTGTTTCCAATGGTTTCGTGAAATATGAAGTAAGTGATGTCGAGAAATATGGAATTTCTTTATCAGAGATTGAAGTTGTCGGTGTATGAAGATCATAGGATAAGGTTTTTAAACCAATGGTCGTTTGTGCTTGCCAGTTACCAATGAAATAATCCCGTTGCATCGCTGAATTAGTAAATAAGCGTTCACCTTCGGGCACTTCTTCTAATCGCATGAGATAATTACCTTCTAATACGTCCATGCCTAAATAATCATGTAGGGAGTCAGCAGAAAATTTAGCAAAATTTACTTGAGAAGATATTTGCCAGTTTTGCACATGATCTTTAAATATCACGTCCACTCCAGGAGATTTTGTATACCCATTGGTAAGTAAAGGGTTAGTTGATTGATAGCCTGAATAATCAACGGTATAAGTCAACTTATCGATTTGACCCTGTAATGTAAGTGATTGTGGTAAAAACTCAACTCGTTGAAAATTCACATTCACAACCTCGCCAGAGATATCTCGAAAAACATGGATATCCGAAGCATCGATCCAGTTGATTTGAAGTTGGGTATTATCGAGCTTATAAGATTGTCGATAGGCAGCTGCCCATCGTGAATCTTGCGCACGGCTATGTGTAGGAAAGCGCTCACCAAATTTGTCATCACTATTCAAATACAATAAATCTAAACTGGAATTATTAGTTACAGAAGAAGATGTCCATAGCAGTTCAAGCCCTTCTCCACGATCTGCAATCACACGAGGACTCACAACAACATCATTGTATTGGTCGATGACAAAACGGTAAGGAATTGTGGCATCAATACCATCGGAAGAATACGCAATGGAGGGTTCAAGGAATCTAGATAGGCGGATGTTTTGACCCTCACTGGTTGAGGAAGGATAAATAGGGACATATGGAAAACCAAAGACAGTTCGATCAAAGATTTTTAACCGCATTTTTTTGATAAAACCATAGCCGGTTGCATCATCAATTTGGACTTCACTCCCACTCAGAGTCCAACTTGCTGGACTGGCATCACAAGTTGTGAGACTGGCATTTTGGAAAGTTAGTTGATTATCATTGCGAATTTGTGCCTTATTAAAATTCACAGTGAGATTGCTAGGCTGGAAATATAAAAATCCGTTTTCAAAAGCAAATTCATCAGTGGCATCATTGACAGAACCACTTTCTGCACGAAGATAAAAATTATTCTCATAGACTTCACCACCATCAGCAAACTCTATCAACTCAGAAGACTCATTAAATTGTGCTGTTGCCCCCTTAAACAGTCGAGTCTTTGAATCTATTGCTACCTCGCCTTTTAAACTTAACGAGTCCTCTGTTAAAGCAATATTTAATGCATTTACACTAGTTTTCTCACTGTCGGCAAATACTGGATTATAAACCCAACAGACAGCACTTTTATTAGTAGTTGGGGTCAAAAAATTTAATGAATCTTGAGCTGAAAGAGGGGCTGCCAGCAGAATTACGTATAGAGAAAAAACTTTCTTAAATGACATGGGATATTGGAACAATTTATTGATCAAAAGTTTAATTTTGAGTTAATAAAAATTCTTCAAGTTGTGACAAGCGTTCTTTCCCAAAAAACATTTCTGATCCGGCATAAAAAGTGGGGACACCAAAAGCACCTCGTTCCACAGCCATCGAAGTATTATCAATCAGCAGCTGTTTAATTGCTGGAGAAGACAGTTTTTCAAGGGTTTGTTCAGGGTTTAACCCCAACTGTTTGACATAATCCGAAAAAACTTCAAGATCACCCAAATTGGCATCCTCCTCCCACATGCCTTTGAGCATGAGGTCTCGGTAGGCAGCACCACAACCTTGTTCTTCAGCAACCAAACCGCCGCGCTGTAGGGTGACGGTAGTAATTGGGAAATTCGAATTCATTGTAAATTTTGATAATGCATATTTGTCGATAAAACGTTGCATTTCCAAAGATTCGTATTCCAATTTATTTTGGATGTTAGCAAAACTTATCATAGGTGCTTGATTGTTGGTAATTTTAAAAATCCCACCTAATAAGCAATGGATATAATTAAATGTTACCCCCGTTTTTGCTTCAATAGAGGGAATAACTTTATGGCATAAATAAGCATTTGGACTGGCAAAATCAAAAATAAAGTCGACAGTAGAGATTTTCATATATTTAAAAAATGCTATCTTTCAACCATAATAGAAAGACAGCAGCAATCCTCATGAAAGATTATACTAAATTTTCAGCAATTATTATCGGAGCAGGAGTCTCTACTGGGGGAGCTCTTACTAAAAAGTTTGCCAGTATGGGTTACCATGTGTGTCCTGTTAGAAGGGAGCGTAACTTTAATGAACTGGAATCTTTAACTAATGAAATTCAAGCAGCTGGTTTGCAAGCTACTCCTTTTGGTGTTGATGCCCGTGATGAGGACGCAATAAAAACTCTGTTTCAGGAGGTCGAATCAAACATTGCTCCGATTGATGTGGTCATTTTTAATCCTGGTGCAAATGTGTTTTTCCCTATCACTGAGACAACTGCTCGGGTTTATCGGAAAGTTTGGGAGATGGCAGCCTTTGGTGGGTTCCTAACAGGTAAAGAAGCAGCAAAATATATGCTGCCTCGAGGTCGAGGTTCCATTTTCTTTACCGGTGCTACTGCATCGGTCAGGGGTGGTGCAGGGTTTGCAGCGTTTTCTGGAGCTAAATTTGCTCTGCGTTCGTTATCACAAAGTATGGCAAGAGAATTAGGACCTCAAGGGATCCATGTTGCCCATTTTATAATTGATGGGGCCATTGATACTCCATTTATTCAGGAGAATTTTCCAGAGACTTATGCCTTGAAGGAAAAAAATGGTATCTTACAACCTACAGAGATTGCTGAAGCTTATTGGAGTGTGCACGTGCAGCATCCCTCAGCGTGGACTCAAGAAATGGACTTGAGACCTTACATGGAAAAATTTTAAGGAGAAAACATGAGTTTAAAAGATAAAGTGATATTTGTTTCCGGTGGGAGCAGAGGTATTGGCCTTGCCATGGCAAAGCGAGCTGCACAAGATGGTGCCAAATTAGCGCTAGCAGCAAAGACTGCTGAACCGCATCCAAAATTACCTGGCACGATTTATACAGCTGCGGAGGAAATTGTCGAGGCTGGAGGCGAAGCCCTACCTCTCATTTGTGATATTCGCGATGAAGATAATGTTAGAGACGTTGTGAACCAAACGGTAGAACACTTCGGCGGCATTGATATTTGTATCAATAATGCCTCAGCTATCCAACTGACTAACACCATGGATACTGAGATGAAAAGGTATGATCTTATGCATCAAATTAATGGCAGAGGTACATATATGGTTAGTCGGTATTGTTTACCTCATCTACTCAAAGCAGAGAATCCACATATTTTAAACCTTTCTCCACCTTTGGATATGTCAGCAAAATGGTTTGCCGGGCACACTGCCTATACCATGGCCAAGTACACTATGAGTATGTGTGTTTTGGGTATGGCTGAAGAATTTAAAGATCGAGGTGTGGCAGTCAATGCTTTATGGCCACGCACAGCAATCCAAACAGCAGCAGTGCAAAACCATCTCGGTGGGGATGCGGTTATGAAAATTTCTAGAACTGTTGAGATCATGGCTGATGCTGCGTACGAAATCTTAACGAAGGACTCAAAATCTTATTCGGGCAATTTTTGTATCGATGATTTAGTTCTGTATGAAGCTGGTGTTCGAGATTTCTCAAAATATGCGCAAGCTCCGTTTGGAGAATTAATGCCAGATTTTTTTGTACCTGATGACACTCACCTACCTGATGAGATAAAAAACAGTTAATTTGGAAATTTCTAAGGTAAAAGAAATCTCGAATTTACTTGGTTATACTCCTCAAAAAATTGAGGTGCTCAGTCAAGAAGCTAGTGACAGAAAGTACTTTAGACTAATTCTTGATACTCATGACTACAAAGAGTTTACTGAAAATTGGTATAAATACGAGATCCCCAGTAAATTAAGAAATCGGACTTGGCCTGGAAGTAATAATCCATGTAGTGTTATTTTTTGTTTCCTTGATCCCGAGGTTGGTTCAAATAAGCAATTTGTTGAATTATCTAATCTTGCCCATCAACAACAACCGGAAAATTTTAGAGATTGGGATTACCCCCATTCTATTAATGGATTAATTCCAAAGGTTTATGCATTTGAAGACAAAATCGGTGTAACAATACAAGAGGATTTCTATGAAAGTTTTCTGGAAAAGTTTCCTGACGGATTTGAACATGTAGGAATGGATTCTTTTCCTACATGTGAATTTGCTTTTCGTGCATTAGTTACATTTGTTGGGTTAGATTTCCCTGATTTAAAATATTTATCTAACGAAGATCTAGAAGCTCAAATGAAAAGGTTTGAAGATTATTTTTTATCTGACTTACTGGAAATTAACTTGGCAAATTTTAGCTCTCAAAAAGAAAACTTACAAAATCTTATAGAAGAGACTTTACAAAATCTTTCTCTTCAACCCTGGGTAAATTGCCATCAAGATTTTGAAGTTAGAAATTTAATGCATCGACCAGATGATCTCGACTTTGTTGGAATAATAGACTTTCAAGACACTTGCAAGGGTCCAGCAGGAATTGATTTGGCAGGATTATACATTGATCACTACAATTTTAATCTTACCTTTGATATTTTGAAGTGTTTTGATGATGATAGTGAAATAAATAGAACTCTTGCTGAATGGGATTTTGCAGGAATTGAAGATCAAGAAACTATTTATGAATATGCAATCTGGGGAGGTATTCAGAGAAATTTAAGAATACTAGGAACACTAAGTAATTTATACCGACAGAATGGTAGAACTTTTAGACTGCCAGACTTACCATTAATTCTAAATAATTTAATAGTGATAATTCCAGATAACCATCAAGAACTCAAGGATTTTCTGAGAATTGAGGTTTTTAACCTTCTTAACAAGAAGTTAGAGGCAATACTTTAATGAAAGCAATGATATTAGCAGCAGGGTATGGTCGAAGGCTTGCTCCATTGACTGATACAACTCCTAAACCTTTGCTTTATGTTCATAACCAATCTCTTATTGAAAGAAATATTAATTCTTTGCTTAACATTGAATGTTCAGGAGACAGGTTTATTTTTTCAGAAATTGTTATTAATGTTTCGTATTTAGGTTCTCAAATAGTCGATCATGTCAGAGCTACTTTCCCCAATGAAAAAATAACATTTTCAAAAGAAAAAGTACCCTTAGGAACAGGAGGTGCAATTTTAAATGCGCTTCCTTTTTTTGAGGATCAACCATTTCTATTAATGAATTCTGATATTGTCCATAAAATAAATTTAGCTGACCTTCCCAAAAATGTTCCTGCAGCCCATTTAGTAGGTGTTCCCAATCCCGATCATAATTCTAATGGTGATTTTTCTATCAAAAAAGACAGAGTTTTGGTTAAAAGTGATTCCAATAATTTGACATGGTCAGGCATCTCGATAATCAACCCAATAATTTTTAAACAAAGTACTTTTGAAAATGCATATTTTAATATTTGGGATACTGTCTTAGTAAAACTCATTGAAAGCGGTCAAGTAACAGGAGAAGAATCAACTGCATTATGGATTGATGTCGGGACACAAGAAAGACTTTCACTTGCCAATCAGATGCTAAAAGAAGAAAATGAGCACCATGAGTGAGATAATAATTGCCCCATCTATTCTTTCTGCTGATTTTGCAAGATTAGGTGAAGAAGTCGAGCATGTACTTGAGGCTGGTGCTGATTGGGTTCACTTTGATGTGATGGATAATCACTATGTCCCTAATCTGACAATTGGACCGATGGTATGTAAAAGTTTGCGTGAGCATGGCATAGAGGCTTTCATCGATGTGCATTTAATGATTGAGCCGGTGGATGCATTGGCAGCAGATTTTGCCACAGCTGGGGCATCGTTAATAAGTTTCCATCCTGAAGCCTCGAATCATGTCCACCGTTCCATTCATGCAATTAAGGATGCTGGTTGTCAGGTTGGCTTGGTTTTAAATCCGGCAACAAATGTAAATGTTTTGGACAGTGTGCTGGAGGACATCGACTTAGTTCTCATTATGAGTGTCAATCCAGGTTTTGGTGGACAGTCCTTTATCCATAGTTCACTGGAAAAGATTGCTGCGGTCAGAAGCCTAATTGACCAAAGTGGTAGATCGATCCGTTTGGAGGTCGATGGGGGAATCAATAAAGACACTATTGCAGCAGCAGCTCAAGCTGGTGCTGATACTTTTGTGGCAGGTTCGGCAATTTTTAATAGCGAAAATTATGCAGAGACGATTTCCCAATTTCGTGAAAAGACTGCTTAGTAGTTTAAGTATTTTTTGGCTGCTTACTCCTATTTTTGCAGCTGAAAAAATAGATTTGAATCAATATTTAGATCGTATAGAAATTGCCGATAATAACTTTACTCGGCAACAGGGTTTGATGTACCGACAAAGCTTGCCGGAGAATGCAGGGATGTGGTTTGTGTGGCAGGATCATACAGTGCAATGTATGTGGATGAAAAATACTGGAATCCCATTGAGCATTGCATTTGTCGATCGTCGAGGAAAAATCTTTAATATTTATGATTTGCAACCATATCAAAGAAGATCGGTGTGTTCGAAACGGGCTGCCCAGTATGCTTTGGAAGTAAATCAGGGATGGTTTAGCAAAAATAATATCCGCGTGGGTGATGTTATCGATGTAAGAAATATTAAAAAATGAAGAAGACAGAATTTTTAGAATATCAGGCAGCTGGATTCAACATTATTCCGGTGGTGCGTCCGGTGGAAATGGTTGATGAAGATCCAATTACATTATTTGAGAAATTGCGGGGACAACACAATAATTTTTTATTGGAATCGGTCGAGGGCGGTGAGCGTTGGGCTCAATTTTCTATTCTTGGATTTAATTGTACCGATACAATTGAAGTGTTTGATGACACTATCACCATTACCAATGACGAAGGGCAGCAAGAGATGACAAGTGATGATCCATTGGGAGTAATCCGTGAGCACATTAATTTATATAAGGCTCCGACCCTGCCAAATTTACCAAGGTTTTTTGGGGGCTATGTTGGATTTTTTGCATATGAAAGTGCGAAGTATGCAGAAAGTAAAATTGCGCAACTGGAGCATAAAGTCGCTAAATTCCAGGAGCATTTGCCCGATGTGCTCTTAGTGAAGGCTGAAGAACTGGTTGTCTTTGATAATCTCAACCAGACCATTCAAATGATTGTGAATTGTAATCCTGAAATAATGTCGTTTGAGGAAGCTCAATCTCAATTAGATGCAATCGAAAGTCTGTTGCATCATGAGCAAAAAGAAAGATTACAACTCCAAACAGTATCAGGTAATATGACTTTCACCTCAAATACTCCTAAAGTAGACTTTCTCCAGGATGTGGAGACAGTTAAAGACTACATTACAGAGGGCGATGTAATGCAAGTTGTTTTGGCACAAGATTTTTATACAGATTTTGAGAAAGATCCTTTCCTTTTATATCAGGCAATTAGGACTCTCAATCCTTCACCTTATATGTATTTTCTAGAATTGGATATTTGTAGTGTAGTAGGGGCCTCTCCAGAAATTCTGGTGCGACTTGAGGATGGACAAATTACTTTGCGGCCGATTGCTGGCACGAGAAAGCGGGGTAATAATCCTGAAGAAGATGCAGAGAATATGGAAGAGCTCTTAAACGATCCCAAAGAGATAGCTGAGCACCTCATGTTGATTGATCTTGGGCGCAACGATGTGGGAAGAGTAGCAAAGTTTGGTTCGGTTGAAGTTACCGAAAAGATGGTGATTGAAAAATATTCTCATGTCATGCACATCGTCTCTAATGTTGTTGGAGAAATCAAAGAAGATTTTGATTTTATAGATGCGATTAAAGCCGCATTGCCGGCTGGGACTCTATCAGGAGCACCAAAGATTCGTGCCATGGAAATTATTCATGAGTTAGAACCAGGCACTCGGGGCATTTATGGAGGAGCTATTGGACACATTGGTTGGAACGGCAATATTGATACTGCTATTGCCATTCGCACGGCTGTAATTAAAGATGGAATTATGCATGTTGGTGCCGGTGCTGGAGTGGTAGCAGATTCAATTCCTGAAAATGAATGGCAAGAGTGTAAACAGAAAGCAAAAGTCTTTTTTAGATGCTTTGGAGATGATCCCATGATTTTAGTCATTGATAACTATGATAGTTTTACCTACAACCTTGTGCACTATGTTGGAGATTGTGGAGCAGAAGTTGAGGTTAGAAGAAACGATGACATTGATGTTAGGGATGCACTAGACTTGCAGCCCGAAAAAATTATCATCTCTCCTGGACCCTGTACTCCCAAAGAGGCAGGAATTTCAGAGGCATTGATTCTTGCAAGTACCGTCCCAGTGTTGGGTGTATGTTTAGGTCATCAGGCAATAGGTTCAGCTTTTGGGGGGCAAGTAGTCAAAGCCCCAAGCATATATCATGGCAAAATCTCAAGTATTCAACATGATGGTGCTCAGATTTTTGAACACATAGCATCCCCCTGCAAAGTGGTGCGTTATCACAGTTTAGTTGTTGCAAAAGATTCTTTACCCGAGGAACTACTCATCACTGCAACACTGGAAGATGATGCCAATGTGATTATGGGATTGCAGCATAAATCGCGCCCTATTTACGGAGTCCAATTCCATCCTGAATCAATTGAAACCGACTATGGTAAACAGATCATTAAGAATTTTTTAGCATTATGAAGATTGAAGACATTATTGCGCAGTTGGAAGCCCAATCAGATTTGAGCCATCAAGAAATGTTCGGGATTTTTGAAGCCATTATGTCTGGAGATTTACATGATGAGCAAATTCAACAATTTTTACTTGCCATGAATGCCAAAGGACCCTCGTTGGCTGAAATTACCGTTGCGGCACAAGTCATGCGAGATCGTGCATTAAAGTTTGATCTTGGTGATGGATCCCATATTGATACTTGTGGAACCGGAGGTACAGGTATTTATACTTTTAATTGCTCAACTGCATCTGCAATTGTTGCTGCAGCCGGAGGTGCGCAGGTCACGAAACATGGCAACAAGGCTGTTTCGAGTAAATCAGGGAGTGCTGATTTTCTCATAGAGTGCGGAGCCTCTATTGATCATGACAGAGATAAGCTTTCGCAAATAATAGACAAGGTTGGTTTTATTTTTTTGTTTGCTCCCCTGCATCATCAGTCTATGCGTCATGTAATGGCAGCTCGACAGCTAATTAAACAAAAGACTATTTTTAACCTGTTAGGTCCGCATACAAATCCGTGCAGTGCTCGCAGGCAAATTATCGGGGTATATGCTAAAAATTTAGTCCAGGTTTTTGCCAAAGTTGCCAAAGCTCTGGATATGGAACATGTTTTGGTTGTACATGGTGCTGATGGAGTTGATGAAATTAGCATAACTGCATCCACACAGATAAGTGAATTACGTGATGGTGAAATAATCCAATATGAAATTCATCCACAAGATTATGGACTAACCTTGGGAACATTAGAGGATATTTATGCCGAGTCCCCCCTCCGAAGCAGTCAACTCGTTCAGGAAGCATTTAGTGGGACTGAATCTGCAGTGCAGAATATGATTGCTTTAAATGCAGGTGCCGGACTGTATTTAGCTGGCAAAGTTAATACGATTGCAGACGGTGTTGAATTAGCTCTGTATCTCATGAACTCAGGGAAAGCCTCTGAGACACTCGAGAAATATGTTACTTTAACAAATACCTTATGACCATTCTGAATGACATCGTAAGCAAGACTCAAGAAAAACTCCTGAAGCAGAAACAGCACGTATCCCTGTCTGAACTGCAAAAGACATTGGGAGTGCCTCCCTACACTGAAAGCCGTTTTGCTCAAGCCCTGCGAGATACTGATATAGCAATTATTGCTGAAATCAAAAAAGCATCACCCAGTGCCGGAGTAATATGTGCAGATTTTCAACCCGTGCAGATTGCCAAAGATTATCTTAACTTTGGTGCTGCAGCTATTTCGGTGTTAACCGAAGAAGATTTCTTTCAAGGCTCACCTGAAGACTTGCAACAGGTTAAAACCGCAGTTGATTTACCCATTTTACGCAAAGATTTTATTATTGACAGTTATCAGATCTATGCATCCAAAGCAATGGGTGCGGATTGTATTCTGTTAATTGCAAGCATCTTGGATGATAGTCAACTTCAAGAATTTTCACAGTTGGCAGAGCTTTTAAAGTTAGATTATATTATTGAAGTACACACGATCGAGGAACTGAAACGGGCAGAACAGTTTTCCAAAGCTATTATTGGCGTTAATAACCGTGACTTGAGGACGTTTACTGTAGATTTAGAAAACTCTGTAAACCTCAAAGCCGCTTGCTCCACAAATAATATCTTTGTTGCAGAGTCAGGTATTAAAACTTTAGATGATATGCATTACCTTGCCAGCAAAGGAATCAATAATTTTTTGATTGGTGAAAGCTTGATGCGAGGAAGTTTTCATGCAACTTAGGGAGTGGCAAGCAGAAGCGTTCCCTTTATGGTGGCAAAGAAAACAAGGTATTATCAAAGTTGTTACCGGAGGTGGTAAAACCTTTTTTGCCATTCACTGCATTAAAGAATTTCTTCAAGAATATCCTACAAAAAATATTCTCATTGTTGTCCCCTCCATTGCTTTACTTGATCAATGGCAAGAGAGCATTGAAGCATTGCTGGAAGTTGATCTCAGTATTAACGGTGGTGGAGAGCAATTGTCAGAAATATCCCAAGTTTGTATCTCAACCATTGATTCTCTCAAAAATATTATTGAAAGCATTTCTGCGGATAATACTTTTTTAATCGTAGATGAATGTCACAAAATTGGGACAGAAAAACGTGGAGCACTACTCACCAATTCATGGGATGCCACATTAGGCTTATCGGCAACTCCGGAACGAGATTATGACGACAACTTTTATGTAATCATCCAAAAGATTCTTGGAGATATTATTTTTGAATACGATTATATTGATGCGCGTGATGACAAGGTTATTGTAAATTTTGGATTATTGTATGCGTATGCTCCGTTGTTACAATCAGAAGAAAAACAGTACGAAAAATTTACTAAATCCATTCAAAGACGAGCAGCCATTATTGGGGGTCGAAACATGGATGATTATCTTTTCAAGATGGCAATTTTTAATCGTGCTCGACTGATTAAAAACTCAAAAAATAGAATTCCTTATGGAGTGGAACTAATCCAACAATTCCAGCGCGAAAGTTGGATTGTATTTACGGAAAATAAAAAACAGGCTAATGCTTTCAATGACATTATTAATAAAAAAGGATTTCGATCTGCTCTTTATAATACGGACTTGGATAACCAAGAGCGTGCTGAAAATTTAGATAAATTTAAAAGTCTAGAATTAAATGTTTTGGTAACATGTACGGCACTAGATGAGGGTTTTGATATGCCTCAAGCAGATGGGGCTCTAATTCTCAGTGCGTCTTCCAGTAAAAGACAGCGCGTGCAAAGAATGGGAAGGGTGTTGCGGATTACTGAAAATAAGCCTAATGCTCTGATTATCACTGTATATTCATCGAAAACAGAGTTCGATAAGTTAATGGAAGAAGCAAAACACTATCATCAAGAAGGTGTTAAAGTCGTCTGGGAAAGACAGGACGAAAAGACTTAGATATGAGCGCTGGTTGAAGTCATTACTTTTGCAGTGACTTCCATAATTTTTTTTGTAGGACTTTGTAAGTCTTCAGCACCTGAATCTGCAGCTTGATTGGCATGCAAATCTTCATCAGCTTGCATGGTTTTTAAGATCTCAATGGTCTCTTTATCTTTGGGAGAAACTCGATCAAGATGTCGTTGAAGATGTTTGACCACTTGTTTTTCAGTTTCTTCAACAAAACCCAGACTGGTGGTTTCACCCATTGCACCAAAGATTGCTCCAATTGCAAAAGAGCCGGCGTACCATACCGGATTCAAGAGTGATGGTTTTCCTTGCAGTTCGTCCAATCTTTTTTTACACCAAATCAAATGGTCGGTTTCCTCATCTCCAGCATGAATTAAATGTTCTTTAATCTTTTTATCTTTGCATACCCATGCTTGTCCTCGATAGAGTGCCTGAGCTGCAACTTCTCCTGCTAGATTCACGCGCATCAAAGATTCTGATAGTGCTCTTTCAGATTCCGTGAGAGCTTCCTCATTTTGTTCTTGATCAGCAGGATAGCCTCGTTGCGTCCCAGCTTTTTTGTAAGAAAGAGTTTTGAGCGCTATATCTAATTCGTTAATAAAGTTGTTAATCATTCTTTAATCCTTTTGCGCCAATGTCAGAGCGGTAAAACATACCATCAAAGTCCACTGTTGAGATGGCATTATAAGCATTTTTTCGCGCAGTAGCTAAATTTTCTCCTAATGCGGTCATACAGAAAACGCGACCACCATTGGTTTTAATTATTCCTTTCTCCTCGGTTGTTCCTGCATGAAATAATTTAGTTCCATGATTCTGAATGTCCGCAATTTTTACAGGATGGCCCTTTTGATAATCTTGAGGATAACCTTTTGCAGCTAATACAACTCCACAGGCATGTTGCGGAGACCATGAAATATGGTGAGAGTCTAACTTATTATTGATTGCAGCAAGACATAACTCGACAAGACTCGACTGCAAACGCATCATGATTGGTTGAGTTTCTGGATCCCCAAAACGACAATTAAACTCCAATACTTTTATTTGACCATTTTCTATCATCAAACCAGCATATAAAAAACCTAGGTAGGGGGCGCCTTCATTAATAAGACCTGTCATTGTTGGAAGCATCACTTGCTCCATAACTTTTTGATGCAGGGAATCAGTAATTATTGGCGCAGGTGAATAAGCACCCATGCCCCCAGTATTCAATCCCTCATCGTTGTCACCAACAGCTTTATGATCTTGACTGGTAGCAAGGGGGATAATGGAATTGCCACTGACCACTGCAATAAAACTAGCTTCCTCTCCGGTGAGAAATTCTTCAATCACCACCTTATTACCGGCATCTCCAAAAGCTCGAGCTTCAAAAATATCCACGCATGCAGCCTCAGCTTCCTCATAATTATTACAAATGATGACACCTTTACCAGCTGCAAGCCCATCAGCCTTAACCACAATGGGCATCTTTGCGGTGGTTAAGTATTGTTTTGCAGATTCTAAATTATGACAGGTAACAAATGCTGCGGTAGGAATGTGATATTTAGCAAAGAATTCTTTTGCAAAAGTTTTGGAACCTTCCAATTGTGCTGCGTGTTGTGAGGGACCAAATGTCGGTACCCCTTGAGCGCCTAAAAAGTCTGCTAAACCTTCAACCAGAGGGGCTTCAGGACCAATAATGACTAGATCAATGCCCCGAGTGTTACAAAAATCTAAGAGTAGTTGTTGATTTGATGGCTCAATAGGTACATTTTTAACTTTACATTCTAATGCTGTTCCAGCATTGCCAGGTGCCACATAAACATTCTTAACATTAATATCTTGAGCACATTTCCATGCTAAAGCATGTTCGCGCCCACCAGAACCAATGATTAAGATTTGCATTAGTGTCTGAAGTGCCTCATCCCGGTGAAAACCATAGCAATATCATGCTCATCGGCTGCTGCGATAACCTCATCATCACGCATTGATCCACCAGGTTGGATGATGGCAGTGATTCCACTTGCAGCAGCAGTATCTATACCATCACGAAAAGGAAAAAAAGCATCAGAAGCCATACAAGCATTTTCTACAATGAGATTTTCTTCCTGTGCCTTCATATTAGCAATAGCCGCGCTGATAACTCGACTCATTTGTCCGGCACCAATGCCGATGGTCTGCTGATTTTTTACAAATACAATCGCATTAGATTTTACATATTTTGCAACTTTCCAGGCAAACAGAAGATCAATAATTTGTGAAGGAGAGGGAGCTCTTTGGGTTACTACTTTGAGATCACTTTCATCGATCATACCTATGTCTTCAGTTTGTCTTAAGAGACCACCGGAGACAATTTTTACTTGATGAGTATTTCGGTCACCCTCTAAATCGCATTGGAGAACCCTAATATTTTCCTTTTGTTGCAGCACTCCGAGTGCACCTTTTGTAAATTTAGGTGCAATCAGAACTTCTACAAACTGCTGATCAATAATTTCTTGCATTAATTCAGCATTTGCCTCCCGATTCAAAGCAATAATTCCTCCAAAAGCAGAGGTAGGATCAGTCTGATAGGCTAGACGATAAGCTGCATCGACTGATTGTGCTTGGCCAACACCACAGGGATTTGCATGTTTAACGATCACGCAAGACGGCTCAGAAAACTGTTTCAAGCATTCCCAAGCTGCATCCGCATCCGCAATGTTGTTATAAGACAGGGCTTTGCCCTGGATCACATGTGCATTCGCAATATTAACTTTTAGAAGATTTGGATGAATCTCTAATTCAGCAGACTGATGAGGGTTTTCACCGTATCTTAAGGGAAGGGTTTTGGCTCCCCCAAAATACTTACTAATTGCATTATTGTAATTTGCCATAGTTGCAAATACTTTAGCTGCTTGAGCTTTTCGAAATTCTAAGCTTATACCCGCATTCTTCTCAAATTCATTGATAAAGGATTCATAGTCTTTTGGATCGGTAAGTACAGTGACATGATGGAAATTCTTAGCAGCAGCTCTAATCATGGTTGGGCCCCCAATATCAATTTGCTCCACAGCTTCTTCGAAAGAACAGTCCTGTTGGATGGTTTCCTCAAACGGATACAAATTTACAACAACTAGATCAATTTCTTCAAAATCAAGTTTATCTAGTAGTTCTGAATCAGTTCCTCGTCTTGAAAGAATGCCAGCATGAATTTTCGGGTGCAGAGTTTTGACACGACCACCCATCATTTCTTTAAATCCAGTAAACTCAGCAACCTCGATCACATTATCAGTAATATTTTTTATTGCTTTGTAAGTACCACCAGTGGAAATCATTTTTATATTGTGGGCAATCATAAATGTAATCAATTTTTTTAAGTTAGATTTATCAGATAAGCTGATTAGAGCAGTTTTAGGAACAACAGAACTCATTAGATAATTTCATATTTTTTTAATTTCGAACGAAAGGTTCCTCTACTAATGCCCAGCATTTTGGCGGCTTTGGATTGATTATTATTGGCAAATTTTAAGATTGAAATAAATAAAGGTATTTCAACTTCACGCAAAACCATATTATAGACATCAGCAGGTATTTCTTGATCTAGGCTTTTGTAATACCTTTTCATAGCTTTGCGGACCTCTTCTCTAAGAGTCTTCCGTTTGGCAGAACCGTTTAATTTTTTTCCTCTTTCCAAAAAAGTATCGTTAAAAAGTTGAAACCTTAGTGTACAGTTGGTTAAAAAATGATCAATAGAAAATCACAGATTTATATGTGTTTTTTTGTCAGTTCCAAACGATGTTAATTTGAGTGAACCATCAGCATTTTCGATTTTGGTTAAAGAAGTATAATCGGGAAAAGAGGTAACCAATTTATCTTGTTTTGTGATGTAAGAAATTACAGCATTGATTACCATAAAATGACTAAAGATAATCGTATCTTCAGTGATGTGCTCAAGTGCCTCAATTATTCTTTCAAACCAATTCTGTAAATTGTTAGGTAAATTTCTGACTGAAGACTGACTTATCTTCTGTAACCACAAAGATTTATCTTCCGCATTAATATTTGAAGACGGTATTTCTGAAAAAGTTGCATTGATCTGAATATTCTTAAGGGGAATATCCAAGGCAATCTGGCATGTTTGCAGTGCTCTGGCCATGGGACTTGAGATCACTTTAAAACCGTCTACATTTGTCAGGTGCTTTCTCAGGATTTTTGCTTGTTTTTTTCCAATATTGCTGAGTCCAGGATCAGGATTGGATGTCCCCCAACTTGCAGCGGCTTCAGCATGTCTAATTAATATGATTTGTTTATTTTTCAAAATTTAATTATCCATCTTATAATCAATTGATGTTAATCCCAAGACTATATCTTCCCGATCTAAAACAACTCTGCTCATCCTCTTCCTCAACAACTATTGAGTTGACTGATGGGAAGGTATTGCATCATTTTGTAAAAGTTTTGCGTCTGCAAATCGATCAGAAAATTGAGTTATTTGATGGGCTTGGGAGTTATATTAAATGCACAATTATTAAGATTGATAAACAAGTTATTGCATTAACACCTGATTCAAGTTTGGAACTGCAATTGCCCAAAGATGTTTCCATTACAGCAATTATTCCTTTTATCCAAAAAGAAAACCTAAATTTTATGATTCAAAAGTTAACCGAACTTGGCATCAACCAAATTAAGTTATATCGGCCTGAGCGATTGTCTCATAGTTTGGTAAAAAAAGATTTAACCAAAATAATAGAAAAATGTAATGTGACAATAATTGGAGCATGCGAGCAATCGGGGCAAAATTTTAAACCAAGTTTAGAAGTTTTCGAAAATTTGCAATCTGCAATTGCCAGCGAAAAAAACCTAATTTTTTTTGATCTTGATGCCTCGCAGAAAGTGCCTAATACCATTACTTCTCCTGTCTCATTTGTTACGGGACCAGAGTCTGATTTTTCCCCAAAAGAAATCGAGCATTTAAAGAGTATTTCAAATAAATCTTACACCCTTGGAGGCAATACTCTCAGAGCAGAGACAGCTGCAATTGTTGCGTTATCGATTCTTCAGGTGAATCTTGATACATTATAAAAATGGCAGATAACGTTTTATTTATTACTAATGCTTTTGATACCTTAAGCCCTAAAAAAGATACCTCTGTCTTTATGATGCGGGAATTTTTAGAAAGGCAATATGAAGTCTTTCAGTGCCTAGCTAGTGATCTTACTTACAGCAACGGCAAAATGCTTGCTCATTGTAATCAAGTAAGTACTGACAATAATAACTTGGTTCTTCAGAATCAATGTGAGATCAGCTTGCAGGACTTTCAATTCTGTTTTATGCGCACAGATCCTCCAGTTGATGAAGATTACCTCACATGTTTGCACCTACTAGGAGTTGCTCACCATGAAGGACTTAGAGTTATTAATCATCCGGAGGCATTGAAAACTTTTAATGAAAAGATATTTGCATTCGAGTTTCCCGAATTTACTCCACCAACTTTACTTACCACTCAAAAGGCAGAAATGCAGCAGTTCCAACAGATTCATAACGAACTTATTATTAAACCAGTTAACGGCATGGGGGGAGATAATATACATAAGATTTCAACTCCTTTAGATCAACATACAGACATGCTTCAAACACTGTCCAATAATTTTACTCGCCCCATTATTCTGCAAAAATTTCTTCCTCAAATTACTCTTGGAGATTTTCGTATATTAGTTATTCACGGCAAACCATTTCCGATGGCTTTAGCAAGAATCCCACGTCCCGATTCCTTTTTAGGAAATTTAGCTCAAGGCGGTAAAGGAGTTGCTACACCAATCAGTGACATCCAAAAAAATATTGCATCAATAGTAGGAGAGAGACTAATGCAGCATGAGATTCTATTTGCTGGCATTGATATTATTGATGATCACTTAACAGAAATTAATATCACTAGTCCAACTTGTGCCGTTGAAATCTTTGATCAGTCTGGACAAAACCCGATAGCTGCTCTGATTGAATCATTATGAGTAGAAATATTCTCATCGATAAATATTTTCGAGATCGAATAAATCTCAAGAAGTCTTTTATTTTGTCTTTCGGTTTACATATTTTCCTAATTGGGGCTGTTTCTTTTTCAGTCATTATGAGTTTTGAGACACCCGAGGAATCACCAATAATTAATTTAAAATTGGCAAATGCTTCGCAAGATAATATTTCGAACATGCAACAATTTAAAAATTCAGTGGCATCAGAGATAGGTGCCTTTAACAACAATACATCGACAGCCTCAATAGCGGCTCCTGCCATGCAAATAAGAAGACTTGATGCAAACTCAACCATGAATACTGATGAAGCAAAATATTTAAATTTATGGCAACGGCAAATTGAAAATATTGGTCATCAATTATTAATCCAACAATATCCGCAGTTAACACCGCACCAGATGCGCATCACAGTCTCTATTGATGCAAGTGGAGCATTGCAAGATATTCAAATCATGACGTCTTCAGGAAATTTTATTGTAGATAAACTGGCCCGTCAGATTCTCACACTTGCGTCACCATATCCGTCGTTCCCAGATTCCATGTCTGCACAATATCAAACTTTGACTGTAGATCGAGTTTGGGAATTTGGGCAAGCACCATGAATGTTATAGGTATTGACTACGGTGTCAGCAAAATAGGTGTTGCTGTTGGGAATACTCAAACATCTTCATCCTCCCCATTGGAAATAATAACAAAGACTAAATCAGGTATTAATTGGCCTCAATTAGAGGCCATCATTAAGGAGTGGAAACCTCAAGTGGTCATTATTGGGCAACCTTTTAATATGGATGGTTCTGAGAGTGAGATGATGAAAGAAGTGAAATTATTTGCGGATATTTTAAAGGAGAGGATAAATATCAAGATCGAATTTTTTGACGAAAGATTGACAAGTTTTGAAGCAAAGCAAATGGACACATCTGGCAAACCGATTGATGATTTGGCTGCTAAAATTATTCTTGATGGCTGGTTAAGCAATAATGTACATACCTGAAGATTTTATAGACAAACTCCTTGAAACAGTTGATATTGTTGATGTTATTGGTCAACGCATTAACATTCAAAGATCTGGTTCAAGTTTTACAGGTTTATGCCCGTTTCATCCAGATAAAAAACCATCATTTTCTATCAATCAACAAAAACAGTTTTACCACTGCTGGTCCTGCAAAGCTTCCGGTAATGCCATTAAGTTTATTCGCGACTATGAGGGACTAGATTTTATTGAGGCTGTGGAGACTTTGGCATCATCGGTCAATCTTGAGATACCCTATAAAAATACTGGGGCCCCAAAAACCGAACAAGTAAATTATGATATTCTTGATCGTGCCGTAAATTTTTACGAAGATAACTTAAAATCAACGCAAGGCACTTCAGCAGTTGATTATCTTAAAAACCGGAATATTTCTGGACTCACAGCCAAAAAATTTGAATTAGGTTTTGCTTTTGATAAATGGGATGCTCTTTACAATGAAGTTAAACTTTCATTTGATCAAAAGACATTGATTGATTCTGGATTGTTTAAAGAAAAAAAGAACAAAGAATTCTATGATCGATTACGGAATCGATTGATTTTTCCCATTCGCAATATTCGGGGTAAACACATTGGTTTTGGGGGCAGGCGTTTAAATGATGCAGATCAACAAGCAAAATACTTAAACTCTCCCGAAACACTTCTTTTTAACAAATCCAATGAACTTTATGGTCTTTTTGAAGCTAGGCGTGAGCAGAAGAAATTAGATGCTTTGGTGGTGGTTGAAGGGTATATGGACGTGATAGGTTTGCATGAACATGGTGTACCAAATGCGGTGGCAACAATGGGTACTGCAGTTACTTCTCGGCATTTAGCCAAACTATTGCGTTATACCAGTAATATATTTTTTGCTTTTGATGGGGATGAGGCAGGAGGCAAAGCAGCTTGGAAAGCTTTTGAAAATATTCTTCCGATTCTTAGAGAAGACACAAGGATCAAATATGTGTTTTTTGATAAAGAGCATGATCCTGACAGTTATATCCGGGCATTTGGTAAGGAAGCATTTGATGACTTACTCAAACATGGTTTACCTTTGTCTCAATTCTTCTTAAATCGGGTCAAAGAAGTAGATGATTTGACCACCATTGAAGGGCGCTCCAAAGCCGCTGCATTCGGAGCAAAATATATAGGTAAATTAAGAAATGATTTTTTAAAAGCAGCATTTACGGAGGAGATCAGTAAGCTTTGCGGTATGTCTCTAAGTGGGATGATTGAGCAGACAACTCCACCACCAATTAACCCAAATACTCCATCTTCTACCGAAGCAAAAGGTAATAATCAAGATAATAATATTTTAACTAAAACAATTATTCTATTGATCCAATCACTCCTAGTTAATCCAGTGTTAGCACAACACAAATTATGGGAGAGAATTCCCCAAGATTCACCAATTGCGACTCTCAATGAGTTGCAAAGTACGTTTCATAATTCGAGCTCCAAAAATCCCTCACAACTTATGGAGTATATTTCTAATGAGGGGTTAAAAGATTTATTTAGTCAAGCTATGGTTGGGGAATTACAAATGTCTCCAAGTGATGCAGAACAATCATTTGAAGACTGCATGCAAATCCTATTGAAAAATTTTGAAAATCGAGAAGAATGGTTAAAAAGTAAGTATAATGCTGGATCAATCTCGCAAGCAGAGCGAATTGAGTTTCAACAATTAATATTAGAAAAAGAAACTCTTGATGCTACTGATCGCCAATTATTGCAGCAATTGAGTGCAACAAGGGATTGAAAAAGAGGTTTTTGTCACTACATTAAATACTAATATCAGAAAGGGGTTACATGGATAAATTCGGGAAAGAAGGTTCAAAAATTGCAGAGTTAATAGAGAAAGGTCGAGAGCAGGGATATTTGACCTATGCTGATGTTAACGATCATTTACCAGAAGATATATCTGAACCCGAACAATTCGAAGAAATTATTGGCATGATCGAAGACCTAGGGTTGACCGTTCATGAAAAGGCACCTGACGTTGATACACTTATGCTTCGTGAATCGGAAAATACCGATGACATAGCCCTCGAACAAGCTGCCGAAGCTCTAGCCGCAGTTGAAAATGAAACAGGCAGAACTACTGATCCCGTGCGCATGTACATGCGTGAGATGGGAACGGTTGATTTGTTGACTCGTGAAGGAGAAATTGAAATTGCTAAACGTATTGAGGAGGGCATGCGGGATTTGCTTATGGCCAGTTCTCAATATCCACGAACCGTAGAGTTTGTTTTAGAGTTTTTTCAACTGGTTAAAGATGATGAGAAAAAACTTAATGATTTAATGACCGGTTTCTTAGAGGAGATGGAAGAAGTACCTTCTGCAGGACCAGGAAGTGAGAAAGCAAAAGCCTTAGAGAATAGTTCTGATGATGCCCCAGATACTGGACTGGATTTCAAAGAAGTGCAGCGCCGAATGACTAGTTTAAAGCGCCAACATAATAAAACTAATAAAATTATGGAGAAGAAGGGCAGGAATTCTAAAGAGGCTCAAAAAGAGTTTGAAAAGCTTGGTAACATTTTTAAATTTCTTAAATTTAGCCCACGCATGTTTGATGATATTTGTGCTATTGCGCGTATTGATTTGGAAACCATTCGAGTCCATGAACGCATTATTCAGGTGTTATGTGTTAAGGATGCACGCATGCCGCGTAAAGATTTCATCGAAGCTTTCAAAGATAATTTCACTAAGTTAACGATTACAAATACCTTGCTCAAAAATAAAAAATACAAAACGGATTTATTGAAAAAAGTACAACAAGATGTGCAAATTTCTCAAAAAGAAATACTAGCTATCGAGGAGAAAGTGGGGCTCACTTCGAAGGAGATTAAAGAGATTAATCGTGCTATGTCTATGGGTGAAACTAAAATGCGCAGAGCCAAAAAAGATATGGTGGAAGCCAATTTACGTTTGGTTATTTCTATTGCTAAAAAATATACTAACCGAGGTCTCCAATTTTTAGATTTGATTCAAGAAGGGAATATTGGCCTTATGAAAGCAGTAGATAAATTCGAATATCGTCGAGGTTATAAATTCAGTACCTATGCAACTTGGTGGATTCGCCAAGCCATTACTAGATCAATTGCAGATCAAGCTCGAACCATAAGAATTCCGGTGCACATGATTGAAACTATCAACAAACTTAATCGTGTATCTCGGCAGATGATGCAAGACATGGGTCGTGAACCAACTCCTGAAGAACTCAGCAAAGAACTTGATATGGCAGAAGATAAAGTCAGAAAAGTACTCAAGATTGCCAAAGAACCAATTTCTATGGAAACTCCTATCGGTGATGATGAAGATTCGAATTTAGGAGATTTCATTGAGGATACCGTAATCCATTCACCCATGGAAAATGCTACTGACGAAAGTCTCCATTTTGCCACTGATGATGTTTTATCCTCTTTAACGGCTAGAGAAGCAAAAGTCTTGCGCATGCGTTTTGGGATCGGGATGAATACCGATCATACCCTTGAGGAAGTCGGTAAACAGTTTGATGTTACCCGAGAGAGAATACGTCAAATAGAAGCAAAAGCTTTAAGAAAATTACGTCATCCAGCTCGCTCCAATCACCTGCGCAGTTTTTTAGACGATTAAGATTCTGCAAAATTTCATTGTTTGAACCAAATCCATCTTTTTTGGTCTACACTTATACTTATACAATTTAAGGAGAAATTATGTTTAACAAAATAATATTGACTTGCATGCTTGCATTGCCATTTGTCCTAACTGCCGATGATCATAAAATGCATGACAAAGCCAAAAAAGAAATGATGGAAAAAAAACGTATGGAAATGATGATGCAAAGAAAACAACGCATGGGTTTCTGGAAACCAGAAGACTGCAAAAAAGTCAGCGATGCATCTGGATTATTCTTATATTTTTCTGGACAGGCAATTGATGAGGCTTCTGCTTTGGAAGAGGAGGGTAAAACTGCTGCTGCCGATGAAAAATATTTAGAGGGGATGGCACTTGCTGAATTAGCAGCTAATTATGCAAAGAATTTTGAGGCTTACTGCAAATAGTTTTTCCACAAATTAAGTTTTATTCTTTATAATGTCCAATCCTTGAAGTTGGGCCTGTAGCTCAGTTGGTTAGAGCAGTGGACTCATAATCCATTGGTCGGAGGTTCGAGTCCTCCCGGGCCCACCAAAAAAGGGCTCCCTAAAGGAGCCCCCTAATTCATAAATTATTTTCAGTTATCCTTTCCAATCTTTGGTATATGCAAAATTGCAAGATATAAATTGAAAATGGGAAAAAGAAATAAAAATAATAAATAAAAGACTAATGGTGCAAATGCCCCAACCATTAAGGTCGCAATACCATCCAATAATTGTCCTTCAGCGCCTCCAATGAAAAAAGAAATAAAACCAAAAAATAAAAGGTAAACACCATAGAAGATTATTGTTTGCGAAAGCATTGTTGCTAAAGCTAGTGGAACTTTCAGTCCAAACGTTAGTAATGCAATTAAATCTTCTGCAACAGTACTGCTTTTATCAACGGTGATATTAACTCTTTCAGGTTGAAAATATAAACTAGCAATTGCAAAGCCTACAATTGTTAAAAATATTTGAATTAAGAGGTCTTTAATAAATAATAACAATTCTTCAAAATATAAAAGGTAATAAATCTGAACCAATTCTCTGACAGCAGAAAAGAAATTAATTACAACTAAAATAAAAAATAAGAACCCAAATATCTTAAGGATAATTGGATTGCTGATCGATGTCGGATTAGCATCAATTAATTCATTATTTGCATTTTTAATTTTATCTGAAAAATTTAAACCAATAAGAAGTGCAGGAATTAAGGCTAAACTAGCAAAAAAACCACTCCAGCCTCCTGCTAAGACGGGATAAAATAAAGCAGACAAAAACGAAATATCTCCTGCTCCTGATACTATATCAACAATTTCAGGACTGATGACTTCATATTCATTCATTATGCGTCTCCAATGTAAAAAGCTGCATCAATAGTCAAAATTATTAGTAATACAACTGCAATTGCTATCACCCACGAATTAGCTTTTGTTAGTAAAACAGATAGCTTATCAAAACAAAATGCACTGACTTTTTCTATAGAAGAAAAAATAACATCAATTTTAATATTTATCATGTCTAGATATTTATCCATCATAAAATTTCTCCTTAAACTTAAAAGTTAAAATAGATTTTATTGTGGAGTTATTATTAACTGAGGTCAAATACTTCAGCAATATCTAAATAAGAGTTGATTATTCTTAAAAATTTATCCCAAATACTAATTGCGTACTTTCTCCAGATGCTCTCAAACCTAATGTAATTCTCTCGTAAGTTGTATGTAAGACAATTCCGTAATTGAAAGTATATTCATAGTCTAGCCTATTGCCGTAAGATGATGAATAGTAGCACTGATATCGTGAATAAGATGATGGACACTCAGACGACTGCTCAATAATACCCACTAACAAACCTAAATCTACTCGAAGTTTTGAACTGCCACTTATTTTCATGCCTGCCGTGAGGTTAAATGATGTAGCTTGATCAATTGAGCTTACTGTATAAGTTCCGTCATAATAATCTCTTGTTTGATTTACCATGACTCCTTCACCACCTATATCTATTCCATAAAAGTTTTTTTCATCTCTTAATAAAAGACCAACAGACCAAGAGTCTTCATCCACTAACTCCTCATCGGCTGCAGAACCCAAACCAATATAGAGCAGTACATTGTTTGAATCTTTATCAGCTACTTCTGAATATTCCCCATCAGTTTCTGACAGCAGAGTGCATGGGAAGGACATCAACACAAACAAACAAAAAATTTTGTATCTATCAAGCATAATGTAATTTTAAAATTGTTTTACTCGTTGTGTTAAACATCTCAGATTTCTTATCTCTATAAGTAGGTTTTAAGGAACAGGATCACTGCTTGTTGATAAAGATCACGATTTTCTTTTTTGCGGTAACCATGACCTTCATTCAAGGCATTCATGTACCAGACTATTTTGTCAGCCTCTCGCAGAGCATCGACAATTTGTTCCGATTCGGTGACCGGTACCCGAGGATCGTTTTCGCCTTGAGCCACAAACATGGGGACAGTGATTTTATCGACGTTGTTATTGGGACTTATCTTTTCTAAGAACTCTCGCATTGCCGGATCCCTTTCATCGCCATACTCCACCCGTCTGAGGTCTCGACGATAATCTTTAGTATTTTTTAAAAAGGTTACAAAATTAGAAATTCCTACAATATCAATAGCAGCACTGAGGCGTTCACTATAGTGCACAGCACTGGCTAGGACCATGTATCCGCCATAAGAACCTCCATACACAGCTACTCTCGAAGCATCTAAGTTAGGTTGCTGGGCAATCCAATCCAATAACGCTCCAATATCTTTTACCGAATCTTCTCTTTGAAAGCCGTTGTCTAATCCAAGATAGGTCTTCCCGTAACCCTCACTGCCCCTAACATTAGGAGTAATAACTGTTGCTCCTAGCTGATCAATCCACAGTTGAAATGTACTGCTAAAACTTGGACGCGATTGCCCTTCAGGACCACCGTGGATATAAATGATGACCGGTTGCGGCTCCTTTGAGGGCTTGGTGTAGACAAAAGCCGGTATGTTCCGATTATCAAAAGTGGGGTAGGTAATTAATTGTGGTTCCACAAAAGTTGAGGTATCTAAACCGCCAACTTCCGATTGGGTCCACCGCACTAAATCTTTGTGACGAAGGGGATTACGACTTAATGCTAAAGTATAGGTATCGGAAGGACTTTGATAAGTGTTGAGACTCAAGCCAAGTTGGGAACCAGCTTCATTGAATTGCATACCCCCAACTAAACCCATGGGTAAATCCTCTACTTGTTGGTATTGCAGTGTCTGTGTATTTAATAAATATAGAGCACTAAAACCATTTTCATTAACTTTAAAGGCAGCTCGTTTGCCATCTGAGGAGATAGCAAATCCATCGACATCCCAGTTGATATCTTGAGAAATAATGGTGACTTCTCCGGTGACTAGATTCTTATGAGCTAGTTGGTTAAATTCTGCAAACGTATCGGTAGTAAAAAACACCCCAGTATTGGAAGCATCAAAGGCTAATCCACTATTTACCGATGGTTCTGCGAGATTACCGAGAATAAGCGTTTTATCTTTGGTTTCCAGATCCACTAAATACACTTTGGAATTGGTGATAGAGATATAATTTTGAATTAAGAGGTGCTTCCCGTCATTTGACCAATCAATGGGCCCCCACCAAGTACCATCAGGGGATTCAAGAACCATCTCTGCCTGATTCGGGTTATCTATTGGCATTGTCCAAACGTCATTAGAGGCACCATTACGGCGGTTACTCATAAAAGCAATATGTTCTCCGGTTTTATCCCATAACGGACTGCCATGTCGCGAGTTTCCATCAGAAAGCATGGTCGAGGAACCATTTTCAGGATTGAGTAAAAGGATTTGAGCATGTTCACTCCCCCCCACATCCATGGTGAAGGCAATAAGTGTACCATCGGGTTGACGGGACATACTTCCTACAGGTTCATCAAAGAAGGTAATTTGTTTTCTTGCCCCGCCGGGTTGGTCAACTACATGTAGTTGACTCACATTGCCAAATCTAGTTGAGATGTAAATACTGTCTCCAGTATCGGTAAACGATCGAAAAGATCCTGAACGGACATTTTGATATCGTTTTAAATCATCCTTGATAGTTTGAGGGATAGTCGGGATATCTTCGAGGATCAAATTACCATTATTAACTGTGGTAGTAATCGACTGACTGTGCAGGTTAAACACCCCTGTCAGCATCAATATTAAAAAAGTTTTTTTCATTTTAGCCCCATTAAAGATTATTGTTTTTCTAAAGCAGACATCATTTTTTCATGGACCTTTTCAACTGCTTTTCTAGGACGTATCATCACTTTGAAATCAAGAATTTTGCCCTCTGCGGTCCACTCAATCATATCAACACCATTTACGGCAATATCATCGATAGTAGTTTCAAATTCTAGGACTGAATGCAGTCCGTCATGTACCTCCCTTGTGTACTGAAATTGTTCCATATTAAAGGTAAAACCCGCAGCAATTATGTACATCTTGGTTAACTCTTTGCCCGGTATGGGAGTAAAAACTACCGGCGAGGAGAACACAACATTTTCTGCTAATAACGCATCTAAGCCATCCATATTTTGTTGCGTAACAATGTGATGCCAACGATTAATAAAGTCTTTTGCGGTTTGCATATTTTTTTTAGAAGTTACATGGCATTATAAGGGAATGGATTTTCAGATTGAAGGTGATATCGAAAACTTTGGTTACCGCCGAGAAGGTGATGGCAGAGTCATTTATATCTATGATGGAGAAATGTCATTTACTGCTGCCTCATATATTGAAGAATTAGCATATACCGAAACTTATGAAGATGAAGATGGAGAAGAGCACATTGATATGGCGCAGTATGATCCATCATTTGTGACTTTTGGCAATCACGAAGTTACCGACGTCGAACCTTTGGCTGAGCATATCGATGAAGATGATAGTCAGGCAAAGATTGCATTTTTCCAAGAAGCCTTGGATGCAAATATTTTCCTTTTTTTAATAGATATCAACAAAAACATTATTTATCAGTTAGATGAAGGCAATCTCGAGGAATTGCTTGATTCTCGATACGATCTTACTTTGTTTGCTCGGGAATACGATCACGGCTACGATTACTAACAACTTCATAAGTTTGCAGACCTCCCAAATTTCCCTATAGAAAATTTTTTATGTATGATTTTGCTATGAGAGTAGCAATCTACCCAGGTTCTTTTGATCCCATCACTTTTGGTCATATGGACATCGTTGATCGTGCGGTGCATCTTTTTGACAAAGTTATTATCAGTGTTGCTGAAACCGATATGAAAAATCCTTTGTTTTCTTCAGAGGAGCGTTTAGATTTAGTGAGCTCGATCTATCAGGATAATGAACATGTCGATGTCGTTGCTTTTAAAAAGAAGCTGACAGTAGATTTAGCTCGTGAAGTTGAGGCTTGTGCCATTATCAGAGGCTTGCGAGCAGTCTCAGACTTTGAACACGAATTTCAATTGGCTACCATGAATCGTTCTCTAGCTCCTGATATAGAAAGTATTTTTCTCACACCCAAGGATACTTTAATTTATGTATCTTCCAGCTTAGTGAAAGAGATTGCCAGTTTAGGAGGGGATATTGATAAGTTTGTTCATCCTAATGTTGCTATGGCTTTAAAAGCAAAACTTAACAACTAATTCTGACATTTTTTACAAAAGAAAGTTGAGCGTTGATTTTGTATAATTCTTTTTATCGGGTTTTGACAATTTCGGCATTCCTGATGTTCACGCCCATAAACATTTAATTCAATTTTGAAATAGCCCTTATTTCCATCGGGAGCATAAAAATCCTGCAAAGTGGTACCCCCTTTCTCAATAGCTAGGTTAATGATCCGATGAGTTTGATCTACAACAGCCCTGCAGTCTTTTTTGGTGAGGTACTTTATTTTTCTTCGAGGAGAGATGCCTGCTGCAAATAGAATCTCACAAGCATAAATGTTCCCTATGCCCACAACATTTTTTTGATTCATTAGAAAACTTTTAGTATGGGTATTTGAGGTTTTAATTTTCTGATAAAGAAAATCTGCATTAAAATCCGATTGATTGGGTTCGGGACCAAGAGCACTTAATAAAAAATGGTTACTAGGTGATTTTGTGATGTGCAAAGAACCAAATCGTCTAGCATCATTAAAAATCAACTTATGCTTAGCAAAATAAAAGACAACATGATCATGCTTGCGGGTAGCATTACTTTCAATGGGCAAAATACGCATAGTACCGGTCATGCCTAAATGAATAATAAGACAATAATTTTTAAGCTGGATGAGAATGTATTTTGCTCTTCTGGTAATCGATAAAATTTTTGCTTCGTTAATGGTCTTAATGGTTTTACAATCAACCGCCCAGCGCAAATTGGGATTATGCACTTCAATTTTCTTTAGAACCTGCCCTTCAAACACAGCAATTGCACGTTTGGTAGTTTCAACTTCAGGAAGTTCAGGCATTAGTTGAGATAATTATTTATCTCATTAATTTTTTGAGGAGACAAAACTCCTGCAGCTAGCTCAAGATTAAGTTCTGCCAACAAATAATCATACTTAGCATTGGCAAGATTTTTTTCAGCAGTATATAAATTTTTTTCTGACTGCAGTAAATCAACAATATTTCGAGTACCAACTTCATAGCCCACTCTAGTAGCTTCCAGGGCACTCCTGGCGGAGACAACAGCTTGTTTTTGAGCTTTTAGATTTGCACCCAAGGTGATGACATCGGAAAAACCCGAACGCACATTTTGAATAATAGTGCGTTGTGTAAACAGGGTGTCTTCGACATTTTTATTATATTCAGCATAGGCTTGACGTCGCTGAGAGCTCACAGCTCCACCTTGCGATAGTGGCATAGTCAAACTAATACTATAATTTTTTCTCTGGGTTTCACTTGGGGCTTGGAAACCTAAATCCTCGAATCCCTCATAAGAGTATTGATTTGTGTTTGATTCTGATTCACTTCCCGTAATATTAATTTTTGGAAGATGATTAGAGGCTGAACCGCGTGCAGAATCTCGTGAAGCATCTCGTCGAAAGACTGCTGCTTTGAGACGATAATTATTTTTCATTGCAATATCGACCCATTCTTTTTTACTGGCAGGATACGGATCAGAGGGGTTGATGTCTGCTTGAAGAGGGTCAACCGAAAATATTTCTCGACCGATTAACGAGTTCAGCTCTTCTTTCGCATTAAATAACACTCCTTCTGCTCGGATGCGACCAGCAACACTGAGATCAAATGCAAGTTGAGCCTCTTGGACTTCAGTAATGGCTGATAATCCAACATCAAAACGCTGTTGAATTTGGTCGAGTTGTTTTTGGATAGCACGCTCTTCGGATCTTGCTGCAGTCAAGTTATCTTCTGCTCGCAGGACACCAAAATATTTTTCAACAGTTCTAACAATCAGGGCTTGTTGCGCATATGCAAAATCTGCTTCAGATGCATCGGTTAATTTTTGGGATCGCTTAAAGGTGAACCAGGAATCTAAACGAAATAACGGTTGGGTAAATCGAGCATTAACTGAATTATTATTATAAGCACTTTGTAATTCATTAAATTGATAGTATTCGTTCCAGTTAGTTTGTCCACTAATGGTAATGTTTGGAAGTAATCCAGCTCGACCTTGAACCACAATTTCTTGACCGGCAAGTTGTGAAAACTCAGCAGCACGATACTGTGGGTCATTTTCCAGTGCTTCGTTATAAATATCTGAAAGATTTTCAGCATGTAAACTTGGTATGCACAGAAGTAAAAACAATAAGGCTGGAATTGGAAACACTTTCATTTGAGGAGGCATTATAACACTGTTATCTTTAAGAAATGTTATCAAATTACTCTCGCAATAGAGTAAAATAAGGTCATTGCATAGATATTCGTGAAAAATAACATTGTCTAAAAAAGCATACGATGCCAAAGCTATTGAGGTCCTTTCTGGGCTTGAACCAGTCAAAAAACGTCCCGGTATGTATACCGATACGACCTGTCCTAATCACTTAATCCAAGAAGTACTGGATAATTCTGTCGATGAAGCACTGGCAGGTTATTGCAAACGCATAAAAGTAAATTTATACAAAAATGGCAGTATTGAGGTGGCTGATAACGGTCGTGGGATGCCGGTTGATATTCATCCCGATCACCAGCTTTCAGGTGTTGAACTCATTCTTTGTAAATTGCATGCTGGGGCTAAATTTTCAGGAGAAGATTATGGATTTTCAGGAGGGTTGCATGGAGTGGGTGTGTCCGTTGTTAATGCTTTATCTGCTGAACTAAATGTGATCATCAAAAGGGATGCCAAGGAGTATGCGATTGGATTTCGTGATGGTGAAAAAGTTCAAGAACTTAAAGAAGTAGGAAAAGTAGGGACACAGAATTCTGGAACTGCCGTTACATTTTTGCCAGATCAACAATATTTTGAATCTTTAAAAGTCGATAAGAAGCGTTTAAAACATTTACTGAAAGCCAAAGCAGTCCTCTGTCCAGGTTTACAAATTGACTACTTTGACGAAAAAAAATCAGAGCGCATCAAATGGATATTTGATGAAGGGTTACGAGATTATGTCGAAGAATTTTCTGGGTGTAGTCAATTACTTCTAGATGAAACTTTTATTTTTAGCAAAGATGGAGAAGGTCAAGGCATTGATGTAGGGATCAATTGGACTGATGAGACTTCAAAAGACTTACTCAAAGAAACTTATGTCAACCTGATTCCAACCGCATTAGGAGGTTCACATTTAAATGGTTTCAAAGCAGGTTTGCTGGATTCAATCAGAGAATTTTGTGACTATCGTAATTTATTACCTAAGGGTATTAAAATTAATTCTGAAGATATTCTCGTTAATTGCGTATTCGTTATATCTTCAAAGTTACAAAACCCTCAGTTTGCTGGACAAACTAAAGAGAGACTAGATTCAAAAGATCATACTTCTTTTGTTAGTGCGGCAGTGAAAGATTCCATGAGTATTTGGCTTAATCAACATACCGAAGAAGGGGAGAAAATTGCTGATTTAGCTATAAGAGCAGCACAAAAGCGTGCAAAGAGTACGGTCAAAGTGGATCGTAAAAAAACCTTTAAGGGTCCAGCTTTGCCTGGAAAATTATCTGACTGCAACAGTGATGATATTGAGCAGAGTGAATTATTCCTAGTAGAAGGTGATTCTGCTGGAGGGTCTGCAAAACAGGCACGCGAGAGAAAGTTTCAAGCCATCATGCCGTTACGGGGGAAAATTCTCAATACATGGGACTTGGAAAGTAGTGATATTTTAAAGTCGCAAGAAATTAAAGATTTAACAACAGCTATTGGAGTTACACCTGGAGACGATAACATCTCAAAATTACGGTATGGCAAAATCTGTATTCTGGCTGATGCAGATTCAGACGGACTTCATATTGCTACACTTTTATGTGCATTATTTCTGAGGCATTTTAAATCTTTGGTAACTGCTGGCAGGATATTTGTTGCGATGCCTCCATTGTTTCGGATTGATGCTGCAAAAGAGGTTTACTATGCTCTAGACGAAAAAGAAAAAGATAATATTGTAAAAAATATTCGCAAAACCAATACCAAAGTGAAAATTGATATTCAAAGATTTAAAGGTTTAGGAGAAATGAATCCGTCGCAATTACGAGAAACAGTCATGAAACCTCAATCGAGGAGGTTAATTCAATTAACATTGAATGCCTCGGAAAATACAAATTCTATGTTTGATCTTTTGCTCTCAAAGAAAAGAGCACCGGATAGAAAAGCATGGTTAGAAAAAAAAGGTAATTTAGCAGAAGTGTAATGACAAAAGAAAAACTCGATACCTTAAGTATTAAGGATTATGCTGAAAATGCATATCTGAATTATTCAATGTATGTCATTTTAGATCGGGCTTTACCCAGTGTGGCCGACGGTCTCAAACCGGTTCAAAGAAGAATTTTATATGCCATGTCAGAGCTTGGACTGAATGCAACGGCAAAGTATAAGAAATCAGCAAGAACCGTGGGTGACGTTATCGGTAAATTTCATCCTCACGGAGACTCTGCTGCCTATGAAGCTATGGTGCTGATGGCACAACATTTTTCTTTTCGATATCCGTTTGTGGACGGTCAGGGAAATTGGGGCTCTCAAGATGATCCAAAGTCTTTTGCGGCCATGCGATATACCGAATCCAAACTCACAAAATTTGCAGACTTACTAATCAAGGAGCTCAAACAGGGCACGGTGGATTGGCAACCAAATTTTGATGGCTCTCTTTTAGAGCCCATCATCTTTCCAGCCCAAGTACCATCAATCTTAATGAACGGTACAACAGGCATAGCTGTTGGGATGGCAACTGACATTCCATCACATAATTTATCTGAGGTAATTGATGCCACGATTTATCTCCTTGAAAATCCCAAAGCCACGGTAGACGATTTGTTAAAAATTATTCAAGGACCCGACTTTAGCAACGCTGCTCCGATTATCCTTTCCAAAGATGACTTAAAAGAAATGTACACCACCGGTAAAGGAGCCTACAAAATTCAAGCTAAGTGGAAAAAAGAGGGTAATGATATTGTGGTTACAGATCTACCGCATCAAGCATCAGGATCAAAAATCCTTGAACAAATTTCGACACAAATGTTAAACAAAAAACTTCCTATGGTCGTTGATTTAAGAGATGAAGGTGATCATGAAGAACCAACAAGATTAGTGATCTCACTTAAATCCAATAGAGTTGATGCTGACGACTTGATGAACCATTTATTTGCTTCCACTGACTTGCAGAAAAACTATCGTGCAAACTTTAACCTGATCTCTCTTAAGGGTCTGCCAAAAGTCTTTGGCTTAAGTGACTTAATTAAAGAGTGGATTGCTTTCAGAAAACAAACGGTGATTCGTAAGCTGGAACATCGATTGGATCAAGTTAATGATCGATTGCATATTTTGGAAGGGTTGTTGATTGTTTTCTTAGACCTAGACAAAGTTATAAAGATTATTCGAAATTCTGATGAGCCTAAGCAAGATTTAATAAGTCAATTTTCTATAACGGAAATTCAAGCTAATGCAATTTTAGAAATAAAACTGCGTCAATTGGCTAAATTGGAACAAATCAAATTAGAGACCGAACAAGCAGAATTGGTTAATGAGCAATCGGAGCTTGAGAAAATCTTGGGGTCAAAATCACGCCTCAAGACTTATATCAAAAATGAACTTAAAGTTATTAAAGATGAATTTGCTGACGAGAGAAATTCTCCAATTGAAGGCGAGTCATCTGCTAAGCTGTATGCCGAAGAGGATACGATCTCTTCAGATCCAGTTACTATCATTTTATCTGTTGCAGGCTGGATAAGAAGTGCAAAAGGCCACGAGATTGACCCAGCATCCATTGCCTACAGAGGAGAGGACAGTTTAAAAGATTTCAGTAGAGGAAGAAATAATCAACCTTGTGTATTCATTGATGCCGTTGGTAAATGTTACACCTTACCAGCACATTCATTGCCCTCAGCACGGGGTCTTGGTGAGCCTATTACAGGAAGAGTCTCATCGGGATCAGGAGTTGAATTTATGGGAGTAGCAATTGGGGCTGATTCCGATAGGTTTGTGATTGTTAACTCTGCAGGATATGGTTTCATTGCAAAATTTTCAGATATGACATCGAACAAGAAAACTGGGAAAGCTTTTATGCGAGTTCCCAATCAAGGTCAAATTCTCCCATGCGAAAAGATTCTGGAAGGACATGACTATATTGCAGCCATCACCAATTTGGGTAAATTATTAATTTTTACCTTAGATCAGTTACCAGAACTAGCAAAAGGTAAGGGCAACAAAATCATTCATATTCCAAAAAAACAATTCCAAGAGCATGATGAAAGATTAAGTCATTTTAAGACTTTTCCTAATCATGCAGATCTAATAATTACTCGTCTCAATGGCGATTCTATGACTATTAAAAATAAAGATATTGACAAGTTTATTGCAAATAGAGCAAAACGAGGAAGGTCGCTGCCTAGAGGTTATCAACAAGTCAGTAGTATAGATTTTGAAATAAAAGCATCTACTTCTTCAGATAAAGATGCTGCTAAGTAAGTTGCTTTTTTGCCAGTACTAACTTTGGTTCAAGAAGTTTTGGCAAACCATTAACATATACACATTTAGCCTCTCCTCTTATTAATGGTCTGAGATAAGTCATGCCCTTTGAAGTGATATTAAAACCATCCTTAGATATAAAACTTTTGGGTAATTTCTTCTCTACATTAGCAATTTTAGATAATGGTGCTGAAGCAATGCTCCATCGATATGGATTATCTTGCAGGCGTTTGATAACAGGCATCACTCCATTCATTCCTTGCATTGCATACCTTACAGCAAATTTCCCAACAGCCTGAGCATGTTGAAGGTCTGTGTCTGATGCTAGATGGCGAGCACTTCTTTGAAGGTAATCTGCAACAGCCCAGTGATTTTTTAAGTTTAATTTGCTTGAGACTAAATTTGCCAAGAAAGGTGCAACTCCTCCCAATTGAGCATGTCCAAAGGCATCACGAGTGTCGGACTCAGCAATAAATTTACCTTTTTTATTTCGAATACCTTCAGAAGCAACAACAACACAAAAACCAAGTTTTGCTACAGTATGTTTAACCGTATCTAGGAATTTTTTTTGATCAAACATAAGTTCAGGTAACAAAATTATATGAGGAGCATCATTTTTATTCTGCCTTGCTAATGCTCCAGAAGCAGCAATCCAACCAGCATGCCTTCCCATGACTTCCATTATGAAAACTTTTGTTGATGACTCTCGCATAGATTGAACGTCCAGACTTGCTTCTTGAACAGAAGTTGCAACATATTTTGCAACTGAACCAAAACCAGGACAGGAGTCTGTGACAGCTAGATCGTTATCAACAGTTTTTGGGATAGCAATACACGTTAGTGGATAATCCATCTTTTGACTGATTTGAGACACTTTGAAGGCAGTATCTGCCGAATCATTTCCCCCATTATAGAGAAAGTAACCAATATCATGCGCTTTAAAGACTTCAATAAGACGTTGATATTCACCGAGATTTTCTTCGATAGATTTCAATTTGTATCGACATGATCCAAATACACCACCAGGGCGAAACTGCAGTGATTCTATAAAAGCCTTTGACTCTTTTGAGGTATCAATAAGTTCTTCATTTAGTGCCCCCAAAATTCCATTTCTTCCAGCATAGACTTTATTAATCTGCTTCGGAAATTTTTTTGCCTCTGTGATAACGGCACCTGCAGTGGCATTAATCACGGCAGTAACACCACCGGATTGTGCATAAAACAGATTCTTTTTCATAGCATTAATTAAGATTGTAACTATGCTAGCAAAAATGTTCTAATTAGCAAAAGTTTATGAAAATTCATATTTTAGGTATTTGCGGTACTTTCATGGGAGGACTGGCACGAATTTTAGTCCAATCTGGACATACAGTTTCAGGCTCAGATTATCAATTTTATCCACCTATGTCTGATCAACTGGAAGATTTAGACTTACGACTAATCAGTGGTTATGCAGCAGACCAACTTCCACAGGCTGATTTATATATTATTGGAAATAATCTCTCAAGAGGTAATGAGAGTGTTGAAAAAATTCTGGACAAAAACTTTCCCTACCAATCTGGTCCCCGCATGTTGGGTTCAATATTGCAAGATAGAAAAGTAGTAGCTATTTCGGGAACGCATGGAAAAACTACGACAACTTCTTTGATTGTGCACTTATTTAAAGAAGCAGGTATTGATGTAGGTTTTCTTATCGGTGGTGTCTGCAATAATTTAGAACATTCTGCACATCTTGGAAGTGATGATATTTTTGTGATTGAAGCAGACGAATATGATTCTGCTTTTTTTGATAAAAGATCGAAATTTATTCACTATAATCCAAGCACTCTCATAGTTAATAATATTGAATTTGATCATGCCGATATATTCTCAAATCTCACTGAAATACAAAAACAATTTCATCACATTTTAAAGATTATGCCCAAGACAGGAGTGGTTTTTGGTTTTGGCGATGATCAAAACGTTTCTGAAGTTTTAGATATGGGCCTTTGGTGTGATAAGCAGATTCTTCAACAAAATGATAAAGATTTTGGATATATTCTTGATCCATTTACTATTTTCAAAAATGGTAAAGAATATGCAGGTAATAATAATTTGTTGCCTCTAGATGGCAGTCATAATAAAAAAAATATGATCATGGCAGTGCAGGTGGCTGCAAGTGAAGGCTTATCAATTAATAAATGTTTGAATAACCTGCAATCATTTCAAGGTGTAAAAAGAAGACTTGAACATGTTGGAAATTTTGGAGGGAAGACTATTTATGATGATTTTGCTCATCACCCAACTGCTGTAAGAGGCTCTATTGAAGCTATAGTTACTAAATTTCCTGAGCAAAAACTGTTGGCAATTGTTGAGGCTGGTTCAAATACAATGACAAGTGGGCATCACAATGAAAGTTTAAATGATATTGCCGCTGATTTTGATGTTTGCTGGTTAGATACTTCAAAATCACCAATGATCAATTCTATGCCTAAAATCAATGAGTCTTTTTTTGGAAGTCATGCAGACTTAGAAGCTGAAATGAAAGATAAGTTTAAAGATTATGATATATTTTTAATTATGACCAATAGGGATAGTCAAAAAATTATTCAGCCGTTAATAAGGTTGTGTGCAGATGATTAATCTCCCAATTTTCCCTCTTCAGATTGTTGTGCTTCCTGGCACACTACAATCATTACAAATTTTTGAGCCGAGGTACCTGAATATGGTTAAAGACTGTATGACTCATCAAAGAGGGTTTGTTATTTCGTTCAAGTCTGATAAATCTGACAACATAAATTTTGGTATTGAAAAAAGAGGGACTCTGGTGGAGATCATTGATTTTAACAATCTTCCAAATGGTCTATTAGGGATTACGGTTAAAGCTAAGGAGAAAGTTGATATCAAATCTATTGTTCAATTAGAAGACAGATCTTATATTGGTGAAATTTTGCCACAAGTAGAGCCACAGGTTGATGATCAATCTCTGTTGGCAAGATACCCAGATTTGCTGGATGTATTAACGCAACTTAAAGATCATCCAAATATTAAAACTTTACCAATTGAAATCGATCTTACCTCTGCCGATTCTGTAACTTATCATCTTGGAAGTCTCATACCTTTAAGTACAGACGAAAAACAATTGCTCTTGAATGCATTTGATGCCGGACAACGATTAAAGATTCTATCTAAGATTATCCAGACAATCAGAGATAAATAGTTAAATCTTTAATAATTGCTTACCTTTATTAGCTCCAGTAAATAAACGATTAAGGGTTTGGGGACAATTTTCTAGTCCCTCCTGCACATCTTCACGATGAATAATTTTGCCGTCTTCGACCCATTTGATTAGATCAGTATATGCTTCATCTGCTCGATGCATATAATCCAGAACTAAAAAACCTTCTATGGAAGCTCTCTTGATAATAAGCATCGTAAGATTCATGGGACCTTTTGGTAAGTTTTCACCAGTATAGTTTGAGATGCTCCCACACATGACAATTCTTGCGTTGAGGTTTATCAAGAATAATACCGATTCCATAATGGGACCACCAACATTATCAAAATAAATATCAATACCATTTTTGGCAAGTTGAGTCAGTCTTTCTGGAACATTCTCTTCTTTATAATCTATGACATCATCCACTCCAATCTCTTTTAACCATTGGCATTTCTCGGCACCACCAGCAATACCAATAACATGACAACCCATAATTTTGGCAATCTGTGCAACAACGGAACCGGTTGCTCCGGCAGCACCTGAAACAACAACTGTTTCACCTTCTTTTGGCTTGCCTACATCTAAGAGTCCAAAATAGGCTGTTAATCCTGTGGAACCAAACACATTCATAGTTGTAGGTATAGGGAGATTATCAGGAATTTTTCTAAAAAATGGCAACACATTGGCAGAAACCTGGCAAAATTTTTGCCAGCCAACAAGGCCTGTCAAAAGATCTCCGACCTGATAAGCGTCATTCTTTGATTCAACGACTTTACCAACACCTCCTGACCTGACGACCTCATCAATTTGCACCGGAGGCAGATATCCGGGAAGATCTGTCAACCACATTCTTTGAGTTGGATCAAAAGATAAATATTGATTTTCAAGAAGAAGATCGCCCTCATTTAATTCTGAGAGTTCTTCCGTAATTAGTTCAAAATTATCTTCTTTTACGAGACCAGACGGTCGAGATTTAAGAACCCATTTGGTATTAGATATAGTCATGACTCATTATAACAAGGAATTAGTTTTCTGTGATTAAAGGTTTGACCCCAGATTTTTTTCTTGCCCAATTAATTGTTTTTAAGATAGGTTCAGATGCAATAATTTTTTTTTCAAATGCTTTTTTTCCAGGATAATCACTTAGTACTAATCCTACCATCATGGTTAACAATCCTTGACCGGGAAGAATTAACATGATCATCCCTCCTAATATCAGCAAATAACCCAACAAGTTTTTGAAGATAAAGATCAAAATCCTTAATGGAACTGGAAGCTTATTAAAAGAAGTTTCTGTTGTGTTCTTTATAAGGTAGTCACTTGGAATTTGATTTACCAACCATTTGATACTTAACAAACTGATAACCATAATAAAAATTGAGATACCAACAAGATAAGGGATTACAACCTTAAAATAATCTAAAAAAATTGATTCCATTTCATCAAGAAAAAAAACTTTTTTTATCATATACTTTAAAAGAAAAATCAAAAAATAATTTGAAAAAAAAATCGCTCCAAACTCTCTGTCTCAATTCTTTAGAAGATCTAAAAGCACACAATATAAATGTTATCAGTGTTGAAAAGATTTCATCTTTAGCAAACTCCATGATTTTTGCTACGGCAACCTCAGCAAGACATGCGAAAGCATTATCTGAGAAACTTGTTGAGAATGTCAAAAATAGTGGAGAAATTGTTTTAGGCGTTGAGGGCAATGACGATTGTGAATGGATTTTGATAGATTGCGAGGATGTCATTGTAAATATTATGATTGAGAAGATAAGAAAATATTATGATCTTGAATCATTGTGGAGCTTTGATGGAAGTCTCACCGAAATTCACTCATGAAATTGGAAGTTATTGCAGTCAGCAACAAACTTTCTAATTGGGAAAATGAGGGATTGAATTATTATTTAAAACAATTTCCTAAATATGTGAAATTTTTTTCTCATGAGATTCGACCCTATAATTCTGGAGGGTCAATCGAAACAATTAAAAATACAGAATCTGCTTCCATTGCTAAGCAACTTTCAAAAGAATCTTCTTATGTAATTGCATTTGATAGGCATGGCAAAACAATATCCAGTAAAGAATTTGCCTCTTTTCTCAATAAGGTCTTTTCAGAACATAAGAAAGTTAGTTTAGTAATTGGAGGGTCACATGGTCTCAATCAGAAAACTTTGGAGAGTGCTGACACAGTTATATCATTTTCAAAACTTACCTTACCTCATAAACTCTTTAGAGTAGTTTTGATTGAGCAAATTTATCGTGCTTTTGCAATAATTCAAAATAAACCCTATCACAAATGAGTAAAATTAATCAGACCTATGTTGAAGTTCGCAGTTTTACTGAGAGAATTATTCTAGCAAGCATAATTTTCTTTGTGCTTGGCATTGTTATCTTTGCACAAGTTTTTAGTTTACAAGTTTTAAATTTTGATAATTATGAGAGTGCTGCTCTCAATAATAAGACTGAAACTTTAGCTATACAGCCATTACGCGGAATTATTTATGACCGAAACAACAATATTTTAGTTAATAATATTCCTTCTTTTGACTTGATTATTGTTCCATCTAGGATTAAAAACTTAGACGAACTTCTTGAACATATTTCAAGTTTTATAAACCTAGAAGATTTAAAAATAGAAGATTTTAGACTGCAATTTAGTGAGGCAAAAAAATTTAATCGTGAATTGACTTTGAAGAGAAATATAACCGAAGAAGAAAAAATCAAATTTGCTGTACGAGGCCATTTATTTGAAGCAGTTTTTGTAGAACAGAGGTATTTACGAAATAGCCTCTATCCTGAATTATTTTCACATGCTTTGGGCTATGTTGGTAATCCTTCAGAAGAAAAACTAACTAGTTTAAGAACTCAATTAAGTTCCCTTAATAACATTGAACAAACTTATACTTCTGGATTGATTGAAGGAAAAATTGGCGCAGAAAATATTTACGATACTTTCTTATCTGGTGAATTTGGAACAAAGCAACGAGAAGTTGATGCTCGTGGAAGAACCTTGTCAGAAGAAATTGTATCATCTCCTAAAATGGGTTCAGATTTATATACTTCGTTGGATTTGGCATCGCATCAAGCAGCATTTTCAGCTATGCAGGGCAGAAGAGGGGCAATTGTTGCTGTGGATATTCAGACCGGTTCAATTGTTACTCTCTTTAGCTCCCCAACCTTTTCTTCGAATAAATTATCAAATGGAATTTCCCAAGATGAATTTAAGACTCTCATTGAAAGTCCTGATAAACCTTTTTTTGATCGGGCAATGCGTGGACGCTATCCTCCTGCATCGGCAATTAAGCCTGCAATTGCAATTTATGGCCTAGATAATAGATTAATAGACTGGAAATTTAGTATCGAAGATCCGGGATTTTTTGTTTTGCCTGAAGATGGCAGAATTTATAGGGACTGGAAAGAGGGTGGCCATGGGAAAACAAATTTGTTCAAAGCAATTACACAAAGTTCGAATACATATTTTTTTGAATTAGCTTACCGATCTGATATTAAATCTTTAAAAAATTATTTTAAAGATTTTGGTCTCGGCAAGAAAGCATGTTTAGATTGTTTTAATGAAGACTCCGTTTTTGTCCCCGAACCTGAATGGAAAATAAAAGAGCATAACTTTGGATGGTTCAAAGGAGATACAGTAAATCTTGGAGTGGGTCAGGGTTATTTAATAGCTACCCCTGTACAATTGGCTAAATATGCTTATATTCTTGCAAACAAAGGAGCGCATAAAGATTTATCTTTAACTTTTGATTCCACAAAGGATTTAAAAGAGCTCGAATTACGAAACTTATCACAGGATGACTGGTCTAAGATACATGAGTCCATGGTAAATGTAATTGAAGGCAACACTGGCACAGCAAGGAGGTTAAAGAATTTAAAAACTTTTACTGTGGCAGCAAAAACTGGAACAGCTGAACTTGTTTCTTTGGAAAGTAAAGAAGATTACGAAGAAACTAGACTGGACAGTAACCTTCGAGATCATGCCGTGATTATAGCTTTTGGACCGATGCCCAATCCTAGATATGCCGTTAGTGTAGTTGTTGAGAATGGGGAGAGTGGAGGATCTGTTGCCGGACCTATTGCTATCGATGTTTTAGAAGCACTAATAAAATAATGAGATTTCTAGACTATAAAATTTTTCGTATTTATTATGATCCCTATTTATTTTTCTCTATCTTTTTTTTATCAACTTTGGGACTATTCTTTTTATATAGTGCCTCTCAAGGTGATCTTTCTATTTTTCTTAAGCAATCTGCATTTGTTGTCATTGGTCTTGGATTAATGATGCTTATAAGTCAACCCGATCCCCAAGTATATTTTTCATATGCTAACGGCGCATTTTTTGTAACCATTGCTTTAATTATTATTGCTATTTTTTTCGGACCAACTATAAATGGAGCAAATCGCTGGATTGACCTGGGAGTTACTACAATACAACCTTCTGAGTTTTGCAAAATATTCCTTCCAGTATTTCTTTCTGCATATTTAGTTCAAAGATCTTTACCTATTAACTTTAAATCTACTCTTATTCCGGTATTGATTATTTTTGCATGCTTTATGCTAGTTTCGCTGCAACCAGATTTAGGAACAGCAACTTTGATTTTATTATCAGGCTTGTTTATTTTATTTTTAGCAGGATTGAATTGGAGATTTATTGGGATTTCATTTGGAGTTTTTATCCTATCTTTACCATTTCTTTGGAACAATTTTCTAGCACCATTCCAAAAACAAAGAATAGCTACTCTTTTAAATCCGGAGTCTGACCCATTTGGTTCTGGTTGGAATATTGCACAATCCAAGATAGCAATCGGATCGGGTGGATTTTTTGGAAAAGGTTTTGGTGAAGGCACTCAAGCAAATTTATATTTTCTTCCTGAATCAGAGACAGATTTCATTTTTGCTGTGATTGGAGAAGAATTTGGATTATTTGGTATAAGTATATTAATGCTTACTTATTTTTTCATTTTTTTTCGTTGCATTTATCTTGCTATAACAGCTAGAGATAGATTTTGTAGACTTGTTATTGGCTCACTTTCTTTGGTTTTTATTTCAACATTTGTGATTAATGTCGGGATGGTGATTGGTATTTTGCCTGTTGTTGGTATGCCTCTCCCTTTTATTAGCCAGGGGGGATCTTCGATAATTTCTTTTTATATTGCGTTTGGCATAATAGTCTCTATGGCTTCTCATAAAAAATTAATTCCAAGATGAGATTTCTTTTAGCATTATTATTTTCTAGTACAATCTTTGCAGATTATTCCAATCATCCAAGATCGCAGTTTGTCATTGAAACTCTCATTGAGGATCATGGTTTTACCAAAGATTATGTTTTGAAAGTTCTATCATCAGCAGAAAAACAAGATTCTATTTTGCAAAGTATGTCTTCACCAGCTGAGTTTACTTTGACATGGGATAGATACAAAAAGATTTTTTTAGATCAAAATCGCATTGATAATGGAAAGGCATTTATTAAGGAAAACCTTAAAGTGCTTAAACAAGCTGAAAGAGATTTTGGAGTGCCGAAAGAAATCATTGTTTCAATACTTGGAGTTGAGACACGTTATGGAAAAATTATGGGGAATCACAGAGTTTTAGACTCTTTAACAACCCTAGGATTTGACTTTCCCCGACGAGCCGATTTCTTTCGTCAGGAGCTAATTAATTTTTTTATTTTATGTCGTGAAAATAATCTTGACCCCTTGAGTATAAATGGGTCTTATGCGGGAGCAATGGGATATGGACAATTCATTTCTTCAAGTTACCTAGCTTACGCAGTCGATTATGACGGTGATAACAATGCTGACTTATTTAATTCTAAGAGTGATGCTATCGGTAGTATTGCAAATTATCTTCAAATTCATGGGTGGCAGCCCTCAAGTGATATCATCAAGCCGATGTCATTTAATCAAGCTAGAAATCCCCAAAAAGCTGAAAATAACTTAAGGACCTTTATTCCGTTGAGATTTGAATCTGGAATTAAGGAAGAGTACACAGTAAAAAAAGGAGATACACTTTCTAAAATTGCTTTGGAATACGGCATCGGTGTCGACACATTAAAACAACAAAATAATATTGATAATGAAGATTTTGTTATGGCAGGAAGTCAGCTATTTATTGATACTCAAGAGGTGAGTTACTTTTTAGGCACTGAGAATTTTGTTGCAATAACTAAATACAATTACAGCCACTTTTATGCAATGGTAGTTTACAATCTAGCAAAGGAGTTTGGATTATGATAAAAAATCTTTTTACAACATTATGCTTAAGTACGTGTGTTTTTCTAAGTGCACAATCTTTTATTCCCAATCCTCCATCACTTGATGTAAAAAGTTTCATTCTGATTGAGCCAAAAACGAATACAATTATCGCCAGTTTCAATGAAGATGCTCCTATTGAACCTGCAAGTATGACAAAAGTAATGAGTTCATATGTTGTGGCAGATCAAATTAAAAATAATTTTCTCGATTTAGAAGATACGGTTCTTATTAGTGAAAAAGCTTGGCGGATGGAAGGATCAAAAATGTTTATCCAAGAAGGAAAGAAAGTCAGTGTATTAGACTTACTTAAAGGTGTAATTATTCAATCTGGCAATGATGCAACTGTCGCATTAGCAGAGTATGTAGGAGGCACTGAAGAGGGCTTTGTTGACTTAATGAATGCATACGCAAACTCTCTTGAGCTTTCAAATACTTTATTTCAGAATTCGACTGGGCTTCCGGACGGCAATCACTTCTCAAGTGCAGCTGATCTTGCCAAAGTCTCAGCTGCCTTAATCGAAAATTATCCTGAAATTTATCAATACTACAAGGAAAAGTTTTTTTCTTATAACGATATCAGACAAAAAAATAGAAATAATTTATTGTGGAAAGATGATTCAGCAGATGGTATTAAAACTGGTCATACGTCTTCAGCAGGATATTGTTTAATTGGTTCAGCAAAAAGAAATGATATGCGTCTTATTGCAGTAGTAGCAGGAAGTAATTCTGACAAGGCACGATTTAATGAAACTCAAAGATTGTTAGAGTATGGTTTTAGGTTTTATGCAACACAAGAGGTCATTAAAGAAAAAACTTCATTAAAAGAGATTACAGTGTGGGGAGGTAAAAGCAATCAGATCTCATTAGGTGTAGCTGAAAATATAATTCTTACTTTGCCACGACCTACCTTTAAGGATCTCAAGATTAGTTATGAATATTCAAATAATCTTAAAGCACCCATCCAGGATGGAGAGGTTTTGGGCTCTTTAATTATCAAAGATGGAGATTCCATAGTTCACGCCACAGAACTTATTGCTCTTGATAGTGTTGATGCTAAAGGTTTTTTTGGCAGACTCTGGGCTTCATTTATCCTTTGGATTAGAAACTTATTTAGTTTTTAAATGACCAAGAGGATTGGTATTTATAACGGATCTTTAGATCAACTAGATAAGATTGTAGTATCACCAATGTCTAGAGCTTTTCTCTTTTCGGATAGCATTTATGAAGTTATTCCTTTTCATAAAAGCGAATTCATTGGTTTCCAAGCTCACATTGAAAGATTAGATAGAAGTGCAGCAATGCTTGATATAAATATCGATATAAATTTATGTGCTCAGGAGATAATATTATTGAAAGAAAGGTCGCAATTTCCTTCTGGTTATATTTATTATCAAGTATCAAGGGGCATTGATCAGAAGAGATCTCATATCTTTAGTGGTGGAATTCCTGAAACATTCGGTTTTGCCGAGCCCCATAAGTTTCAACAATCATCCATTAAGGTGAAATTGGTTCCAGATATTCGGTGGGGAAGATGCGATATAAAATCCACTTCTTTGTTAGGAAATACCATGCAAATGAATTCTGCTGATAAAGATGGATGTTCTGAGGTGATAATGCATAGAGATAATATCCTTACTGAAGGGGGTGCCAGTAATATTTTCTTAGTTTTAGATGACGTCATAAAAACTCCAAGTCTTGATCAAAACATTTTGCCAGGCATTACAAGAGATCTAGTAATTCATACAATTGCTGAACTCGACTTAAAAGTAATGGAAACAGAGTGTTTCGTAGAGGATCTAAAAATTGCAAATTCAATCTGGTTTACAAGCTCCACCAAAGGGATAACCGAAGTTGAATCAATAAGCAATTTAGACACTTCAATTAAAAGAGGGCACCCTATTTTTTCTGAAGTCTCACAGAGGTATATTGAAAAATTTCTAACTTGAACACATTGCTTTTACAAGTGATATCACCTCTTGCCAAATATCTCCTTTTTTTGAACCTTTCCAGTATTGATCAAGCCAAAAAGCTTGTTTATAAAAAATATCCAATGCCACACTCTCGTGTTTGTTTAAGAATTTCATATAAAGAGGAATTTTATTGGACCATATATTTGCTTTTTGAAGGGAGGATTGCGCATCGGAATGATTTTTTGCCATTACCGAGTTATAGGTTATTTTATTTATGATCCATAGTAATCCACTAAGTGAGTTAGGATCAGACTGTTTGAGCTGATAGATTATTTTAATAACATTTTTTGAGTCACCCAAAAGTATTTTATCTTCAATTTCAAATGGGCTCATTTGAAAAGAAAGTTTCAGATTTGCCAGAGCTAAGGATTTACTTTCTTCTTTCTGACATAAAACTTTAATTACCTTTATGTCATTATTCATTGATTGAAGGTTTCCTCTATTAGCTGTTATTAAATCATCAAGGAGGAAATCTATTTCTTTGGAAGTTAAGAAATCTAATTTACTCCTCACCCATTTTTTTTCATCAATCAGTGTTTTCATTGATGGACAAGAAATTTGTAAACAAATTTCTTTTATTTTTTTAATCCATTTAAGATTTTGATTGATTTTTTCCGAGGTGCTATCGATAATTATTTTGATGTCACTATCCTCAGGAAAATCATAATCAGCAAAAAAATCTGTCATTGCTTTTGGAAAGGTACCTTTATGATGATTGATAATTACTGTAGTTGCCTGCCCAAATAAGTCGTCTGAAATATTTTCTTTAATAATATTTTCAAGATCATTTAAATTACTTTGATCTAGAACAATGATATTTGATTCTGATTCGTTTGAGATAAAAGTTTTGATTTTATCTTTAATCTCGTTTCTAAGAATGACTTCTTTGCCATGAATGAGAAATAAAGGAAACTTAGTTATATGATTTGGATCAAATTGAAGGTATTCGAGCTGCATCCCTCAAGAGTACCATTTGTATTTTCGAAGATAAATCCCTGAAGAGTTCTTTCCGCATTGTTTGAATCATAATTTTTTGGGCTTGAGGGTTAAGAAAATTATTTTGAAATTTTTTAGAACTGGAAATAATAATAATATTTTTTGCATCATCAACATTTATTTCGAGAGTTACTTCACCATATATTTGTGACTCAATATTTGATAAGTTATTACCGCCACTGAAATCTCTGAGATTCTCCTTATAGTCTCTAATAATTAGATTAGTATTAGATTCTGGTTTAACGAGTAGGGCATCATTGATGAGATACTTTAAATCTTTGGGGGTATTAATATAATTTACTGAAGAGATAGTTAACTTTGACTCATTGATATTGAGTTGTTGAAAAGAACAGCCTGACAAAATTATCAAAAGTATTAAATATTTCATTTAATTACAAAATTAATAAGTTTTTTTTCAATATAAATCACTTTTGTAATTTCCTTGCCTTTCAGAGAATTCATAACATTCGGAATCTTTTTTGCTGCATCTTCAACTGATTTTTTACTAATTTCTGTATTTAAGTTGACTTTACCCCTTACCTTTCCATTTATTTGGACTACTAACTGAAAACTTTCATCAGCAATTAGATTATCATCATACATAGGCCAGCCACATTCAATTGAATCATGCTCAACTTTGGTATGAAATCTTTCCCAGAGGTATTCACAAATGTGAGGACAAATGGGAAATAAAATTTTAAGCAAGAATGTAATTGCTTCATTTCTACAAAACCTATCATTATTAGTTTCATAATTTTTAAAGTCTTTTGAGAGACTATTTAGTAACTCCATGGAAGCAGCAACAACGGTATTGAACGCATAACGAGATTCATATTCGGAAGTAGCTTTCTTAAGTGTTTGATGAGACTTCCGTCTTAATGCTCTTTGTCTCTTATCAAGGTCTCCATCGATGTTAATCTTCTCTTTTTTACTATCAATGATCAGGTTCCATAATCTTTTAAGGAATTTATATGAACCCTCTACTGCTGACTCAGACCATTCAAGACTCTGCTCTGGTGGAGATGTAAACATCATATACAGTCTGACTGTGTCAGCCCCATATTTATCAATGAATTTCTGAGGGTCTACAGTATTTCCCTTTGACTTAGACATTTTGGCCCCATCTTTTAAAACCATTCCCTGAGTAAGAAGTTTTTTAAATGGTTCATCACTTTCAACCAGTCCAACATCTCTCATCGCCTTAAAAAAGAATCTTGAATACAGGAGATGCAAAATTGCATGTTCAATGCCACCGATGTATAGGTCGACAGGCAACCAGTACTTTGAATCACTATTCAACATTTTGTCTGATGAATCTGCGGAGGTAAAGCGAGCATAGTACCAAGACGAATCAACAAAAGTATCAAATGTATCTACTTCTCTTTTTCGATTACCATCTAACTTATAAAAATCTTCATTCTGACTTAGAGGTTTTGGGATGGAACCTGGTTCTATTTCTGGTAATGAGACTGGTAAATTGGAGCCAGTGAGGAATTGCTCTTTATCATCGCTATAAATTACTGGAATTGGGCAACCCCAGTATCTTTGTCTACTTATTCCCCAGTCTCTTAATCTGAAATTGACAATGGGTCGAGCGATATTGCTTACTTCTAAATCATTGATCATTCTTCCAATGGCATCATCTGAATTCATGGAATTATATTTATCTGAATTAATTAGGATTCCTTTCTCAGATGAGGGCAATTCATCTTTACTACTTTCAATCACTTTTTCAATATCTATAGAATACTTGGTCGCAAAATCAAAATCTCTATCATCATGCGCAGGCACTCCCATTACAACTCCAGTTCCATAATCCATAAGTACATAATTGGCAATCCAAATAGGAATTTGCTTATTTAATAGGGGATGTTTAGCTGTTAGTTTTGTTTTAAAACCAATTTTTTCAGCAGTTGCTAAATCTGCTTCAGAACTCTTCATTTTTTTACAATCTTCAAGAAACTTCTTCAAATCAGCATCTGTTTCCCCCATTTCAACAGCAATTTCATGCTGGGGAGAAAGTGCTAAAAAAGTTACACCAAAAAGTGTGTCCACTCTTGTTGTGAATGCCTCTAAGTCTTGCTCAATGCTATCCACTGAGAATTTTATTTCTGCACCTACGGATTTACCAATCCAGTTCTTTTGCATAAGCTTCACATTCTCTGGCCAATCAAGATCATCCAAAGATGACAAGAGTTCTTCAGCATAGTCGGTGATCTTAAAGAACCATTGATCAACTTCCTTCAACTCAACATCAGCTCCGGACCTCCAGCCTTTACCATCAATTACTTGCTCATTTGCAAGAACCGTTTGATCAACTGGATCCCAGTTCACAAGAGATTTCTTTTTGTAGACCAACCCCTTTTTTGCCAAAATACTAAAAAGTTCTTGTTCCCATTGGTAGTAAGTTGGTTCACAAGTTCTTAATTCTTTTGACCAGTCATAACTAAAACCAAGGGACATTAATTGTTGTTTCATGGCTTCAATATTTTGATCCGTCCATTCTTTTGGGCTGACTTTATTTTGCAACGCAGCATTTTCTGCAGGCAAACCAAAAGCATCCCAGCCCATGGGTTGAAATACATTGATGTTTTGTAACCTTTTGTATCTAGAAATGACATCACCAATCGTGTAGTTCCTTACATGACCCATATGTAATTTCCCTGAGGGATAAGGAAACATTGAAAGGCAGTAAAATTTTTCACGATCATCAGGTTTAGACACATAACGATCTTCTTCCTGCCATTTCTTTTGGATAGTTTTTTCTATCTCTTGCGGTTTGTAATCAATCACCATCTTTCAAAAATTCTTTTTCCAAGTAGTTAATGGAGTGTTTATTTGAAGTGAAAGTTTTATCGACCAGCATTTTTTGATGGAATTGATGCGTTGTTTTTATCCCTTCAATAAAAAATTCGTCTAATGCCATAAGCATTCTGCTTATAGCTGAATCTCTAGAGTCAGCTAAAGTAATAATTTTTGCAAGCATTGAATCGTAAAAAGGTGGGACTGTATACCCGTTGTAGATATGAGAATCATATCGAATTCCAAAACCTCCTGGAATATGCATCCTTGTAATCTTTCCGGGATTAGGAATAAATTTCTCTGAGTCCTCTGCGTTGATTCTGCATTCTATGGCATGACCCCTGATAAAGATTCTTTCTTGATCAAGTGATAATGGCAATCCAAGTGCAATCCTGAGTTGGGCTTTAACTATATCAAATCCAGTTACCATTTCTGTGACAGGATGTTCAACTTGGATACGAGTATTCATTTCTAAAAAATAAAATTCTTCATTCTCATATAAGAATTCAAGAGTACCTGCTCCTTCATAATTGATGTCTTTACAAAGCTCAACACAACAATTCAATAACTCATCCAATTTTGTTTGATTCACATCCAGAGCAGGGGCTTCTTCAATAAGTTTTTGATGCCTTCTTTGTATAGAGCAGTCACGGGTTCCTAAATGAATAGCGTTTCCTTTTCCATCTCCTACGACTTGAATTTCGATATGTCTTGGATTTTCTATGAATTTTTCTATATAAATCCTTCCATTACCAAAGTTAGCTTCTGCTTCCTTGCTTGCAATTTGAAGTGCATTTGAGAGTTGATCAATTGATTCAACTATTTTCATCCCTTTACCTCCACCACCCGCAGTTGCTTTCAAAATAATTGGATATCCAATACTTTTCGTGATCTTTTCTAACTCATCCTTTTCTTCTGGGATTTCATCTGAAAAACCTGGAACACACTTGATCCCATAGTTTGTTACGATAGATTTAGCAGTGATTTTATCCCCCATTTTTTTAATAGTTTCATGATGGGGGCCAATAAATTTAAATCCACTCAAAGAACATTGCTCAGCAAAAGCATGATCTTCAGCTAAAAATCCATAGCCGGGGTAAATAGCATCCGCATTTGTTAAATCAGCAGCCGATAGAATTGCAGGTACATTAAGATAACTGCTCTTTGAATCCGAGGGGCCAATGCAAACGGATTCATCAGAAAATCTCAAACTTTTTAGATTTCGGTCACCCTCGGAATAAATGCTAACAGTTTGTATGCCTAATTCTTTACATGCTCTTAAAGCACGCAATGCAATTTCACCTCTATTGGCAATTAAGACCTTATGTGACATCAGTCAATAGTTACTAGCAATTGTGAAAATTCAACCGGTTCCTCATCATTTACATGAATCTTTTTTACAACTCCCGAAAATTCCGATTTGATTTCATTCATCATCTTCATAGCTTCAACAATGCATACAACTTGACCTGCTTCAATTCTATCTCCCTCCCTTATATAAGGATCTTTATCTGGACCGGGTTTTCTATAAAAAGTACCTACTATAGGAGAGGTGATTTTTTTACCAATATCTTCACTTTTGTTATCATTTTTACTCACAGAAATCTGCTCTGAGTGCTCGGTGGCTTGAGATAATGTTTCCCTGACAGATTGAATATTTCCACTATTTCTGGAAATGCGAACAGCTTCTTCTCCCTCGGTTACTTCAATCTCAGTAAGATCGGAGTCCTGAAGCATTTCAATGAGTTTTTTTATTTTTCTTATATCCATTTTAATTTTTATCCAAAATTTTCAGTAAGGCACTCTCATAACCAGAGGTACCAAATCCACATATGACTCCTTGGGCAATGTCAGAAAAATATGATTTGTGCCTAAACTCTTCTCTAGCAAAAATGTTGGAGATGTGAACTTCATAAAAAGGAACTTCGACTCCGATTAGAGCATCTCTTATAGCAATGCTAGTATGCGTAAATGCACCAGGATTTATAATCATCCAATCAACTTTTTTGTTTTGACAGGAATGAATTTTTTCAACAATTTCATGCTCCGCATTGCTTTGAAAAGTTAACAGACTAGCATTTTTCTTTGCGCAGATGTTTTCAAGACTGGAGATAATATCATCCAAAGATTCATTTCCATAAATTGAACTTTCTCGCTTACCCAAGAGGTTCAGGTTGGGTCCATTAATCACTAGAATTTTCATAATTTCGATTTTATAAGCTTTTTAAAAGGAATTAAACGATTATAGATTCATTTATCAGAAGATGATTTCCCTTTGAACAGGAGAGTAACAATAGATATTTTCAGCACACCCTTGAAAAATAATCTTTAATGCATCTCCTTGTCTAAAGCTATGTTTGATTTCTACTACTAGTTCAGTTCTAAAAATTTCAGAATCACCTAGAAAAATATCTGCATATTTTTCTGATTTGGTAAGAAAAAGAAGACCTAATTCATTATCATTATGCTTAATTTTTATTGAATCTTTATATAAGAAATAATTGTCTTCAATCAACCAAACAATTTTGTTTTGATTTTTTAATTGAGTGGTCTGTAGTTCAAAAGCTTTATCAACCTCTAAAATTTTCTGATTATCGAAAAAATTCTGGGATATTAAGTGCTGAGTAAAAGCCAAAAAGATAAACAAGTATAATATTGAGTTAAGACTTCTATAAATGGGCATAAGATTACGATAGCATGAATATAAACTTAATAAATTTTATCTTAAGATTATTTTTCTTAATGCCGGACTGGATTTTGAGGCTGTTTACATTGCAACCAAAAAAGTTTTCTCGAGGTCAAGTATTTGACTATCAATCAATGACTTTTCTGAACCTTATTCAGCACTTCAGTGTGCCCCTCGACTTGGAGAATTTTTCCGAAACCCTTAGATCTGAGATTAACGACAGGAGAAAGGTTTTGTACCTTACTGAACCCACTAAAGTGAGAACTACCTTTAAAGATCACATTTTATCTCATTGTGAAGATGTCTGCTTAAGAGAATATAGTGCTATGGGTTTGAATTCAGAAAAAATAGTTTTATTTTTTCATGGGGGTGGTTATGTACTATCTGATGTTGAAACTTACAAACCTTTTACTGATTTTTTAGTTGAAAGACTTCAATATAAAGTGTTTGCTCTTGACTATAGAAAAGCACCACAAAACAAGTTTCCTTTAGCACTCGAAGATGCTTTGGAAGCTATAAGATTTCTAAAAAACCAAGGTTATAGTGAACAAAATATAGTTTTATTAGGAGATAGTGCTGGTGCCCATTTGGCAGCTTCATTATCTTTTGAGTTATATAGGTCCGATGAATTTGAATCACCAGGTCTTCAGTTTTTAATTTATCCAATGATTTCTCCAAGTTTAGAATTTGAATCCATGGATTTATATGCTGAAAATTTTTTGCTCACAAAAGATGCAATGCGATGGTTTTGGAAACAGTTTACAGGTGAGCAAAGCACCACAACTAGTTATGATTTATTGCAACAAAAATTTATACCCGATAAAGATTTTAATTGTAAAACAGTTATAATTACTGCCGGTTTTGATCCACTATGTGATGAAGGTGAAGCATATGCTTTGAAATTGCATAATGCAGGATTTTATTTAAAGCAATTGCATTATCCAAGTCTCTTTCATGGCTTCATTAGTATTTCTCTGCTAAAGACTGCCCGAAGAGCAATGGAGGATATGATTGATATATTGAAAAAAGAGTTATGAGTAAAGAAGTATTAGCAATTCAGAATCTTACGGTCGGTTTCAAACTTCGAAAAGAAGTATTTACAGCTGTTGATAATATTTCTTTTAAAATTCGGAAGAATGAGACCCGTGCTTTAGTTGGTGAATCAGGTTCAGGCAAATCTGTTACGGCATTATCAATTTTACAACTGCTCCCTAAACTTAGGACTATTTATTCTCAGGATTCATCAATTCTAGTTAATAGTGAAGAGACCATTGGTCTAAATAATTCTGCACTCAGAAAGATAAGAGGTAATAAAGTTTCAATGATATTTCAAGAACCAATGACTTCATTAAATCCGTTTCATAAAGTTGGAAATCAAATTATGGAATCAGTAATGAGCCATAAAAAGATTTCAAAGCATGATGCAAGGTTGAGAGCAATGGAGCTTATGCAGCTTGTAGAAATTCCAGATTTAGAGAGAAGATTTGATGCATTTCCGCATGAATTATCTGGAGGGCAAAGGCAAAGAATTATGATTGCAATGGCACTGATAAACGAGCCCGATTTACTAATTGCAGATGAGCCCACTACCGCACTAGATGTAACGATTCAGGCTCAAATTTTAGACTTGATGAATAGGATTAAAGAGCAATTAGGTATGGCCATACTTTTTATCACACATGATTTAGGTTTAGTAGAAAAATTTAGTGATACTGTCTCTGTAATGAAAGGTGGAAAAATCGTTGAGCAAGGAAATACTAAAGAGATATTTTCAGATCCGGAAGATGATTACACCAAGAAATTGTTAAATTCTGAACCGCAACCAAAAAAAGATACAACGTGCGACGATGAAAATATATTAAAGATTAAAAATCTTGATGTTTTCTATAAGATTCCCTCAAAAACATTATTTGGTAGTAATTTATTTCATGCGGTCAAAGGTGTGACTATGGACATTCCAAGAAAGTCAACCATTGGGGTTGTTGGAGAATCTGGTTCTGGAAAGTCAACACTTGGAAAAGCTATTATCAATTTAGTTGATTACGAGGGAGACATCATTTTTGAGAATCGTTTGCTAAGGGATATGTCTAAATCTGAATTACAAAAAGTTAAAAGTGATATTCAAATTATTTTTCAAGACCCTTATGGTTCTCTTTCACCCAGAATGACAATAGGTGAGATTATTGGAGAGGGCCTGGATGTTCACAAGCAAGAATTATCAAAAGTTCAAAAAGATGAAATGATCAAGGATGTTATGAATGATGTCGGGCTCGATCCTGATTTAATGTTTAAGTATCCACATGAATTCTCAGGTGGCCAAAGACAAAGAATAGCTATTGCTAGAGCACTAATTCTTAAACCTCGATTTATAATTCTTGATGAGCCAACTTCTGCTTTGGATAGATCAATTCAGATTCAAGTTATAGATGTTCTAAAACAGCTTCAATTGAAGTACGAACTTACTTATTTATTTATAAGTCATGATTTGAAGGTCATTCGCTCAATGTGCGACAAGATTTTTGTTATGAGTGAAGGCTCCATGGTGGAGTACGGAAATGCCAAAGAGGTTTTTAATAACCCCAAAGAAAACTATACAAAGAAGCTTCTTGATGCTTCTCTTAAATATTCCTCTTAGTAATGAAAAATAGGAAATTCTCAAAAGTAATAGTTGATGGAGCTGAGCAGGCACCCTCAAGATCAATGTTAAGGGGTGTTGGATTTACTGATGAAGATTTTAAAAAACCACATGTGGGCATTGCTTCCTTAGGAGCAAGTGTTACTCCTTGTAATATGCATTTAGATGATTTGGCATCTATTGTGGAGAAATCAGTTAATAGTTATGGCTGTAAGGGCATCACATTTAACACAATTACAGTATCTGATGGTATTTCTATGGGTACCGAAGGGATGAAATATTCTCTAGTTTCTAGAGAGGTAATTGCTGATTCTATTGAAACTGTTGTCGGTTGTCTTGGATACGATGGCGTGATTGGAATTGGGGGTTGTGATAAGAACATGCCCGGAGTTGTAATGGCAATGGCAAGATTAAACAGACCCTCAATTTTTGTTTATGGAGGATCTATTAGGCCAAGTATAGAGAATACTGATTATGTAACCGTTTGTGAGAAAACTGGAGAATTTGCCAAAGGGTCTATTTCAGAGGACGATCTTATAGCTATTGAGAAGATTTCAGTAGTGGGTCCAGGATCTTGCGGGGGCATGTATACCGCAAATACTATGGCATCAGCAATTGAAGCAATGGGCATGTCATTACCTGGCAGTAGTAGTCAAGATGCTATTTCAAAAGCAAAAATTAAAGATTGCGAAGCAACTGGTTCTGCTATCAAGTACCTACTGGAAAAAGATATAAAGCCCTCGGATATAATGACTAAAAAAGCTTTTGAAAATGCTATCACTATAGTAATTGCTCTGGGTGGCTCTACAAATGCAGTTTTGCATTTACTGGCAATGGCTCACACTATTGGAGTCCCTCTTACACTTGACGATTTTACAAGAATTGGAAAGAGAGTACCCGTGATTGCTGATATTAAACCCTTTGGAGAGCACTACATGTCCTCTTTGAATGCTATTGGGGGTATACAACCCATGATGAAGATATTACTAGATAAAGGATTATTGCATCCAGAATGCTTAACTGTATCAGGTAAAACATTAGCACAAAATCTTGAAAACATTGCAGCATATCCTAATGACCAAACAATCATTCGCTCTCTTGATTCGCCTATTAAAGATACAAGCCATCTTAGAGTTTTATATGGCAACTTAGCCCCTGAAGGAGCAGTAGCAAAAATTACAGGAAAGGAGGGCATTACTTTTACTGGCCCTGCAAAAGTTTTTGATTCTGAGGAAGAGGGTATGGAAGCTATTCAAGGACGAAAGATTCAAAAAGGTGATGTCATAGTTATCCGTTTTGAAGGGCCTAAAGGTGGACCAGGAATGCGAGAGATGTTGAAACCAACCTCTGCCATTATGGGGCAAGGATTGGGAGATGAAGTCGCTTTTATTACTGATGGTAGATTTTCAGGAGGAACTCATGGTTTTGTTGTGGGTCATATTACTCCCGAAGCTTATGTAGGAGGACCTCTAGCAATCCTTGAAAATGGAGACGAAATCACAATCGATGCTCAATCAAATACTCTGAGTGTAGCTTTGTCAGAGAAGGAAATAACTCATCGAATGAACAATTTAAAGATCACCAAAAAGATTCCAACTAAAGGAGTTTTGTCTAAGTACTCAAAAAGTGTACAATCAGCATCCCTCGGAGCTATTACCGACTGATGATGTTTAACAGAAAATTTCCAAATTCTAGATTAAGAAGACTAAGAACCTCAAATAATTTGATTGATTTAGTCAGTGAAACAACTCTTACCAAACATGACTTAATCCAACCATTCTTCATCAAAGAAGGTCTGAAAGGTTCGGAAGCTATAGATTCCATGCCAAAAATAAGCAGACATGGACTTGATATCATTTCAAGCAAAGTTGAGCAGGCAATAACTGCAGGTATCTCATCTATTGCCGTTTTTCCAGTAATAGATTCCAATAAGAAAGATCAAGAAGGAAGTGAAGCCTTAAATCCAAATAATTTAATATGTTCTGCTATTTCTTCATTAAAGAAACAATTTCCTGAAATAATTATAATTGCTGATGTTGCTTTGGATCCGTATACGAACCATGGTCATGATGGAGTTCTCAAAGGAAATAAAATAGACAATGATGAGACTTTAAAATTACTGGGAGAACAAGCTACCTTTCTAGCTGATGCGGGGGCAGATATTATTGCACCATCAGACATGATGGATGGTCGCATTGGTTACATTAGATCTAAACTTGACGAGTTCAATCATAAAGATACGATCATTTTATCCTATGCTGCTAAGTACCATTCAAGTTTTTATGGCCCATTTCGGGATGCAGTCGGTTCGAAAAACCAATTGCAAGGGGCAAGTAAATCATCTTATCAGATGAATATTGCGAACAGTGATGAAGCATTGCATGAGGTGGCTTTAGATATTGAAGAGGGCGCTGATATTGTTATGGTGAAGCCCGGTATGCCTTATCTTGATATTATTTCTAAAATTAAAAATACATTTAAAATGCCAACTTTCGCTTACCAGGTCAGTGGTGAATACAGCATGTTGCAAAATGCAATTGATCAAGGATGGTTAGAGAAGGAAGTTATGTTAGAATCATTGCTGTGTTTAAAGAGAGCAGGTGCGGATGCAATTCTCTCCTATAGTGCAGTTGAATTATTAAAGGAGTTTGATTTATGAGTTCGGTCTTAGAAGTTTCTACAGGTAATTTTGATGAAGAGGTTCTTAATTCTGATGTACCGGTGATGGTCGATTTTTGGGCTGAATGGTGTGGTCCATGTAAGCAGCTTGCTCCAAGAGTAGATGAAGCTGCAGAACAATTTAAGGGTCAAATGAAATTTTGTAAGGTTGACATTGAAGAGAGTAGAGATCTTGCCGTGAAATATGGTATTAGATCGATCCCCTCGTTGGTAATATTCAAGGATGGAGAGGTTTCAAGTTCCGAAGTTGGTGCATTAACATCATCACAACTAAATGATTTTTTAGAAAAAGAAATTTAAAGACTTTTTTTGCAAAAAACAGAAAAAACTTATATTATTTGAAACTCTTTGATACGTTTTACGTATCACATTCAAAACTTCAGAGGATTTTCATACAAATGAATTTAAGTGAAATTAAAACTAAACCAATAACTGAGCTTGTAGACATTGCTCAAGATCTTGGTCTTACGGATGTTGGTCGATTAAAGAAACAGGACATCATCTTTCAAATATTCAAAAAACAAGCTGATGAAGGCATTGATATTCATGGTGGAGGCGTTTTAGAGATCTTAAATGATGGTTTTGGTTTTCTGCGCTCGGCGGAAGGTTCTTACTGTGCTGGTCCAGATGATATTTATGTTTCTCCAAGTCAAATTAGAAAATTTGGATTACGCAAAGGAGATGAGATTCATGGAAAAATTCGTCCTCCGAAAGACCAAGAAAGATATTTTGCACTTTTGCAAGTGGACACCATCAACGATGATGATCCAAGTAATACCAAAAAAAAGATTCTCTTTGAAAATCTAACTCCACTTTTTCCAAATCAAAGGATGCTTCTAGAGCAAGGGTCAGGCTCAAACGAAGATTTGTCTGCAAGAATCATAGATCTTGTTGCACCTATTGGTAAAGGACAAAGAGGTTTAATTGTTTCTCCTCCAAAGGCTGGTAAAACTTTAATGCTTCAAAGTATTGCTCACTCCATCACAAGTAATAATCCTGAAACAAAACTTATTGTTCTGTTGATCGATGAGCGTCCAGAAGAAGTTACAGAAATGTCCAGAACAGTTAGAGGTCAAGTTGTTGCAAGTACTTTTGATGAGCCCCCAACCAGACATGTTCAAGTGGCTGATATGGTCATTGAAAAAGCTAAAAGGCTGGTTGAGCATAAACAAGATGTTGTGATTTTGCTCGACTCGATCACTCGTTTAGGAAGAGCATATAATTCGGTACAACCGGCGTCAGGCAAGATTCTTACCGGTGGTGTTGATTCCAATGCTCTTGAAAGACCAAAAAGATTCTTTGGAGCTGCTCGTAATTTAGAGGAAGGTGGAAGTCTTACAATTATTGCAACCGCTCTTGTGGATACCGGCTCGAAGATGGATGAAGTAATTTATGAAGAATTTAAAGGAACTGGGAATATGGAAATTCATTTAGAAAGAAAGATTGCTGAAAAAAGAATTTTCCCTGCTATCAATGTTAGACGCTCTGGTACACGAAGAGAGGATTTACTTACAACTGAGGAAGAACTTCGTTTAATGTGGGCTGTAAGGAAAGTTACTGATCCAATGGAAGATGCTCAAAGCATTGAATTTTTAATTGACCGTCTAAAGTCATTTAAGACTAATGCTGAATTTTTTGATTCAATGAAAAATAGTACTGGGAAGAAGAAAACTAAATAAAGCCCCTTATTTGTCTCTCAATATTTCCATTAAAGTAGTCTATCAAGTCAGCATGATAACCAAGTTGTTTTATATATTTAATTATTCTTGGAGAAATTCCAAAATAACTTGCTTTTAGTTTTGAAGTGTAAATTTCTTTAAAGAAAATCTGTGCTGAAAAAGTACTTGGAAATATTATCGCATCAGCTTCATTAAATTGTTTTTTAATACTTTTATAGGACTTAAATTTTAATCTTTCATAGCATATCAATTCACTTACAAGAATATTTTTTTTCTTTAGAAAATCAGATATATCAGATAATCCCTCTTTCCCCTTAACAATCAAAAACCTTTTATCAGGACTCAATGTACTTTTTATAAGTGCATTTAATTCTAATGATCCTGGAATGTTTGGATTTGTTGAATCTAAACCTTTATCAAGCAATGATTGTTTAGTTGACTCACCCATCGAAAAGATATTTTTATCAAATAACTTACTATGATCATTAAAAAAATTCACAGCTGGAGTGCTTTGAAAGACTACATCTGTAAAATCATCAATCAATAAGTCGTATTCAACAGGTTTCAACTTAAACAAGGATACATTTTGCAATTTCGTGTCTTTATCTTCAGAGCCTTCTGCTCTAGTATCAATAATGTTCATTGAGTAAGACCTTACCATTTTGTTGATGAAAGCTTTGAACTGCAGAATCTAGACACACTTTTAAATCATTTTCATTATAGTGACCAAGAGCAATTTTATCCGTTGAACGTTCCTTGTGATCAATAGAAGACCTCGATTCAATTTTAATCCAATCTTTTTTCCCGTAGATTTCTGCAGAAATGGATGCACCAAAGAAAAAATCATTTTCAGTTTTCAGTGCAATTGCAGAATGACAATCAGCACCGATACTCGATAAAAATTTCTTACCAAGGCTGACTTCATCATCAAAATGAAAACATTCCCACCATGAAAGGCCAGTGTTTTTCCACCATGGGCTGTTCAGACTTAATTTTTCACTTATTTGACTATCTTGCTTTGTTTGGAGGCATATTGTACCTTGCAGGAATGAGGTTGCATGAGGCAACTCAATTGCATTCACATTAAGTTCAAGTCTATCAATACCTGCTTTTGACAGCACTATACAGTCAAATTCACCATCGTAAAGTTTCTGGATTCTGGTATCAATGTTCCCTCTTAGGGAGCAGACATTTCTTGCCTTTAAAAAAAACTTTGCTTGCATTTTTCTTCTGAGACTTGATGTTCCAAGTTTCATATCGTTGGTGAAACTGGGTTCAAAACCATCTCTGAATATTAAAAGATCTGGACTTTGATTTAATTCTCCAAAGTAAGGGTAGTAATTTACTAACCCTTCAGTAGCATTTGCAGGCATATCTTTGGCAGAGTGAATGGCAAAGTCAATTTCATTATTTAACAACTTCTGTTCTATACAAGACACAAAATGTGCTTTATCAAACTGTTCCTCACCTCTTTTACTTTTCTTATCACCTTCGGTAACAATTTTAACCACTTCATAATTCTCAATATCTAAATCTAAATCTTCCTTGAAATATTTTTTTAGATTCCAACTGGAGATCTTATTCATCACAATTTCTACTTGTTTCAACGCAAGTTTTGAACCTCTTGTTCCAATTCTAAGCTTCATATCTCATAAGAATGCCTTCAGCATCTCCAATTTTCTTTGATTTTAAGACCTCAAATTTATTCGGTATATAAAGTTTATCAAATGTACTTTTTTCAAAGTACACTAACCCATCTTTTTTTAATTCTTTTAAAACTAAATTATTCATAAATTTTTCAATTCTTTGGTCATAAAATGGAGGGTCAAACATTAACAAATCAAAATCCAATAGAGAATTATTTTGTATCCATTGAAATGCGTTTGTTATCTCGACATTTGAAAGTTTTTCAAGGGAGAGTCTGTTGATATTTTTTTTGAGATCTTTTACTACTTGTGGTGTTTTTTCTAGGAAAGTCACATGTTTGGCACCCCTTGAGATTGCCTCAATCCCAAGAGCTCCGGTACCTGCGAATGAGTCTAAACAATTCATTCCCACAATATCAAATTGTAGCCAATTAAACAGAGTTTCCCGAAGTTTATTTGCAGTTGGTCGCAGATTGGAAGAAGACTTAAAAAATAGTTTGCTTCCTTTTAAACTTCCTCCAATTATTTTGATTTGAGAATTTTTCAAAATAATTCTTGGATAAAGAATTCCAGATTTTCTCTTGTTCTTTTTACCGATTTGACAGCAGGAGGCATTTCATTTTCTGGAAGCAACATAGCAGCTTCCATTTTTTTTGAAATGCTGCTTAAACCATGCAGGAAGGACCAAATTTTGATTGCTTTATTGGAGGCACTTAAATCATTGAGAGAAGGATCATGATTCTTAACATGGGTCAGTAAAGTTTGAAAAGCTTGATCAGCATAGCTAGCAACATCTGGGAAGTCTAAAAAATCTATTACGGTTGGGCTAAAAATAAGGTCATACATGTTTCTATGTTTAAAGGCATAGTCTAAGTAGTTTTCAGCAGCTACAAAAACTGCTCTAGGATTATTTCCAAGGTTTTTATTGACATGTTTATCAAATTCAATAAAACCTTTCTTTACAATCTCTGCGTACAAATGTGATTTAGTTTTAAAATGTCTATAAACGGCAGTAGGTGATACTGAGCATAACTTTGCGATCTTCCGTAAACTCAATTGCGTATGACCATTATCGGTAACAAATATAAAAGCTTTCTTTGATATTTCATTACCTAAATTCGTATGATGGTAATTTTCTTTGGTAACCATATATGTTGACAGTGTAAACTAATAAAATATAATGAGGTTTACACTGTAAACATTATGGCAATTTTTTTGAAAAATATCAAAATTTTTTTTTGGAGTAGTTTATTTTTAGTTTCAAATATTTTTAGCCAAAATTCTCTTGAAGTTTTAGAAGTAAACATCCTTGATACTTATCAAATTCAGAAAAAATTACCAGGTAAACTTTTGCCCTTCCAAAACTCCATGATTGCTTTTGAAATTCCTGGAAAAATTGAGAAAGTTTTTGTAGATGTGGGAGATAAAGTTATTAAAGGAGATGTGTTAGCTAAACTTGATGATAGAGAAATCATTGCAAATCTAAATCAGACAAAAGCTAAATTAGATTTAGCAGAACAACAGTTGATAAGATTTAGAGATTTAAATAATAAAGGATTCATCTCACAGCAAGAACTGGATAGAGCTAAGTCAGAAGTTACAGTTGCGAAATCTCAGTTTGATATTGCACAAGTAAAACAAACCCAAACATTATTGGTTGCACCTTACGATGGTTTTATTCAAGCAAGAAAAAAAGATGAAGGATCCGTGATTAATTCTAGTATTCCAATTTTTGAAATATTGGATTCCCAAAAAGTTGAAGCTCACATATCTGTTCCAGAAAATCTTATTAAAGAATTAAGCTTGAATTCAAAATATAGTTTTCTTATAGATGGGATTGAAGTAGAAGGAGAGTTAGCTCGTTTAGCACCCATGTCAGTTTCTGGAAGTCAAAGCCGTTTAGCAATTTTTATTTTCTCTGAGTTTTATACTCCAGGTAAAGTTGTAGAGATGGTTTTCCAAGAGACCAGGCAAGCAAGTGGCACTTGGGTTCCAATTAATGCGATGACTCAATCAGATCAAGGGCTTTGGTCCGTCTATACATTATCTCCTGAAATGCAAGTTCAAAGAGAGGTTGTTGAGATTGTTCATTATGAGGATAACTATGCTTATGTTAGTGGCACTTTAAAAAAAGGAGACTTAATCATTTTGGGTGGATTGACCAAAGTCTTAGAAAATCAGATTTTAAAATAGATGCCAATAATTAAGATTTTCCTTGAAAAACCTAGAATTCTCATACTTTTTTTAGTATTCGTTGTTTTAGTTGGGGTATCAAGTTTCAATACATTGCCACGCCAAGAAATGCCTGAACTTGCTCAAAGATGGGCAACTGTTATCCAGACGTATCCTGGGGCCTCTGCTGAAACTCTAGAGACGCAAGTGGTTGAAGTCTTAGAAATTAGACTACGTGAGATTCCTGAAGTTAGGAGACTTGAATCAAATATTAATCAAGGATTTGCCACAACACTTGTTGAGTTAAAAGATGAAGTATCTTTTGATTTAGTTGAACAAATTTGGAGTGAGGTACAAGATAAAATTGAACTTGCTGAGCAAGATATTCCTCCAGAAGCAACTCTTAAATTAAATAGATCCACTGGTCCACCCATAACCGTAATGTATGCACTGCAATGGACAGGTGAGGGAATACCCCCGGTAATTTTGCTTTCTAGGATTGCCGAACAATTAAAACAAGAATTTGCTTATATGGGTTCCACGGAGGAAGTCTTGGTTCATGGGTCAGCACAAGAAGAAATTGCAGTTTTGGTAGATTCACAAAAACTTTCTGCATTAGGAATATCCCTGCAGCAACTTGCTAAAACTATTAGTAATTTTAATCAAAAGAATTCGGTTGGAATGTTACAAAATAGTAATGAGGAGATTTTGCTCAGAGTAAAAGATAACTTAACAACAACGTATGATATTGAAAAACTGCCTCTAATTTCTAAAGATAATTTACAAATCATTTCAGTTGGAGATGTAGCCCAGGTCAAGAAACAACCTGCTGAACCTATTGAAAGCATTACCTTGGTAAATGGTAATACTGCGGTCTTGGTTGAGGCAAAAGGATCATTTAATCAAAGACTTGATTTATATGCAGAACAAACAGAGATCATTGTTGAAAAGTTCGAGAAGACGTTACCCGAGGAATTCTCCATTGATTTAGTTTATGACGAATCTTTTTATATTAAAGAGAGATTTCAGCAGTTAACTAGAAGTATTGGTTCAGCAGCTATTTTGGTTTTGTTGCTAAGTTACTTTCTTTTAGGCTTAAGGTCGGCAATTTTAGTTAGTGCAATCCTTCCACTAACTATTTCTATAGTGCTATTTGTTTGCCGACTTATTGAGTTACCACTTCATCAAACATCCATAGTGGGAATGATTATTGCTCTTGGTTTGCTCATTGATAATGCCATTATTGTTGTTGAAGACTATCGTTATAGAAAGCTAGATGGCCTCTCTTCAAATGATGCAATTTTTGCATCTGTTAAACACTTATTTCTTCCATTGCTTGCTGCAACTGCTACAACTGCATTTGCCTTTATGCCAATCATCGTTGGTGAGGGCCCCAGCAATGAATACATTGGAGGAATGGCAATGACTTTGATTGCAGCAATTTCTACCTCATTAGCTTTGTCATTACTTGTCATTTTACCCATGCTGTTTTATTTAGAAAAACTTCCATATTTGCATCACACAAGATTTGCAAATGGATATTCAAACTCTACTCTTGAGAAAAAATATCGAGGTCTTCTTTTGTGGTCTTTAGTTAGACCTCGACGAGCAATATTAATTTCATTAGTTTTACCCTTGGTTGGCTTTCTCTTGTTTAGCACTCTAAAACAAGATTTTTTCCCTGCAAATGACAGAAATATGTTCCAAGTTAAAATTGAGCTTCCAAGAAATACCTCTGCACAAACTACATTAATAACGGCAGAAAATTTACGTGAACAATTAGCAAAATATAATTTTATAAAGGAAGATATCTGGTTTGTGGGAAGACGGTTACCCAGAATATTAGGAAATGTTGTGGGAGGTGACAGTGAGCTAGGATCTAACAATATTGCTCAAGGAGTTTACTTCACAACAAATTACTGGACTATGATTAAAAATATTGATGAAATTGCAAAAGATTTAATTAAAAATAATCCAGAAATTCGCATTGTAGTTGATTCATTTCAGTCAGGACCACCTGTATTTGCAGATATTGAGTATAAAGTCTTGGGTGAGGATCCAGAAATATTGCTTGATCTTGGAAATCAATTAGAGCTAATTCTTAAAAAATCACCGGATGTTTATCTTACAAAATCACAATCAAATAATTATGAAACGAATCTTCTCTTAAATTTTGAGAATTCAAATATTATTTATTCTGATCAAAATTCAGAGTTCTTAGTTAACCAAATTTTCGCAGCAAATTCTGGAATTGTGCTTGGAAAACTTGTTGACGGTGATAAAGAAATACCTATACGATTGCAAAGTATCAATTCAAGTAGTTCCAATATTGCCCAAGCACCATTTTTAACTTTTAATAACAAAGCTAATTTTGGTTATATTGCAGATTATGCAGACATTAGTTTGGCAAGAAACATTGGCTCGATCAGTCGCTACAAAGGAAAGACTGAAAATGCTGTTCAAGCTTGGACTTGGCCAACATCACTGCCTTCACAAACTGAAACCCTTATCGAAGCAGAAATAAATGCTTTCAAAGAAAAACTACCTGTTGGCTATGTTATTGAGCAGGCTGGAGAAGCTGCGGAGAGTGCTGAATCAAATGCACAATTATTTTCCTCGGCAATTGTATTCTTCATTTTGATAATCGTTGGATTAGTGTTTGTTCTCAATTCTTTTCGCCAAACTGCACTGATAACTTCAGTTGCTGGATTATGTGTGGGACTTGCAATTATGGGATTATTTGTTGGAATGCAAAATTTTGGGTTTATTGGAATTGTAGGAGCTATTGGACTTGCTGGCTTGGCTATCAATGACTCAATTGTAGTTCTTGCCGCAATGAAAGCTGATGCAAAAAAAACAGATTACAAACTGCAGGAATTGGTTGAGACTGTTATAAGAGCAACACGACATATTATTACAACAACGGCAACAACTATTGGTGGTCTCTTCCCCCTAATTGTCAGCAGTGTTTTTTTTCAACCATTAGCATGGGCTATGTCTGTTGGGGTGATTGGAGCATCTGTAATTGCATTATTTTATATTCCAGCAATGTTCAAAATTTTTTCAGGAATAAAGAATTAATCTTGCCGGCAGTTTTCTGAGCAAAAGACTAAGTTTTTTCTAGACAATGCCTTTTCTTTTAGAAAATATATACCGCAGCAATGACATTGAACTATGTTTTTGGTCAAAGATTTAACCTTGTTGCTGGTCATAAATAAGTATAAAGATATCGAAAATATTAAAGAAATAATTATTAATGCTAACAATTAATTGATGGCATTTGAAAGAATTGAACCAGCAATGATAACTGGCAGGGAGTTTGGTAGAGGAATCCTTTCAAAGAAAGAGCTATCTTCATCTGTTTCTGGAGGTGCTGGATTTAATCTTAATAGCTCATCAGTGCTGGCAACAAGATCGTCGTAACCTAGCTCTTGATAGGACACTTTGAGAATTTGAAGGGCACGGTGATTTTGAGAAGAATTTGGTATATTTTCAATTACATAATTTGCACGTCTAATTGCCGCAACATATGCTTTTCTTTTTATGTAGTAATCCGCAGCAGCTAACTCATTCTTTGCAACAAGATTGCGAATATAAACCAACCTTTTTTTTGCATAGGGGGCATATTGACTGTCAGGAAATCTTGTTAAAAATTCTGTAAATTCAGAAAATGCCAACTTTGCACCAGAAATGTCTCTGGTAGAAAGATCGGTATTAATCACTCTGGCTAGAGTTCCAGAATCTCTGGTATAACTCGACATACCTTTCATAAAGTAAGCATAATCAATGTTTGGATGTCTTGGATGAAGTCTAATAAAGCGTTCAGAGGCAGCGTGTGCTGCAATGTCATCTCCATTCATGTATTGGCAATAAATTAACTCCACTTGAGCTTGTTCTGCGTATTTACCAAACGGATATTGTGTCTCTATTTTTTGAAGGGACTCGATGGCACCATAGTAATTATTTACCTTAATCCTCCTTTGAGCTTGGTCATAATAAACTTTCTCAGGTCTCTCAATCTCAACTTCATCTTTGCTACAAGACGAATTAAAAAAACTAAGTGCAAGGATCAGGGTTAATTGAAAAAGCTTATTATTAAACATATATGTTGCTATTCTACTCTAATATTTGATTAAAAAATTTAAAAAAAGTTCATTATGTTTTCTTCAGTAAGTGTGCCTGCAGAATTATCCAACCAAAGATTTGATAAAGTCGTGGCCGAATTGACACCAGATTTATCAAGATCAAAAATCAAACAGTTAATTTTGCTTGGCAAAGTTTTGTTGAATGGGGAAGTTACTCCTCCAAAACAAAAAGTTGAAACAGGTGATGAAATTGAGATTTTTTATACTAGACAAATAGAAACCGCGTGGCAACCTGAGAAAATTGCATTTGAGATAATTGAAGAAACAGAAGATTTTGTTGTCGTTAATAAACCCGCAAATCTCGTGATCCATCCCGGGGCTGGGGTCCAAAATGGAACTTTGGCAAATGGTCTTTTATTCAAATTTCCAGAGTTAGAGAACATGGTAAGAGCAGGCATTGTTCATCGCTTGGATAAGGATACCTCAGGAGTACTGATTGTTGCCAAGAAAGAAAATTTTAGATTACATTTCATTCACCAACTCCAGGTAAGAGCAGTTAAAAAAGAGTATTTAGGTTTTTGCATTGGAAATTTACGCATTAATTCAACTATTGATAGCCCCATCGGTAGGGATAAAAGAAATAGAACTAAAATGGACTGTCGAGATGACGGTAAAGATGCAATCACTCATCTAGGCTTAGTTGAAAATTTAGGCGGTTATTCGGTTTTAAGGATCAGAATTGAAACTGGAAGAACCCATCAAATCAGAGTACACCTGGCATCAAAGAAAATGCCATTAATTGGGGATAAAACTTATAATCGAGGAAAAAATTGTGCCAAAGATACTCCAGTCGATATTATCGACTATATAAAAAACTTTCCCAGACAAGCCTTGCACTCTCATGACATAGAGTTTGTTGATAGTGTGGGTAAAACATACTCTTTTCAATCTGATCTCCCCGAGGACCTTCGATCTTTACAGGTCAAATTGCAAGAAACATTCCTTAAATGACTGTTTTTAAAAGCATTTTTAGGGTATAAAACCCTCAAATAAGAAATTTTATGAAACTAGCTGGTAACGATATGTTAATTCAATCACTCATCAATGAGGGTGTTGAATTTATTTTTGGATATCCTGGAGGGGCAGCTCTCCATATTTATGATGCTATTTTTAATCAATCTGAAATTCAGCATATTCTTGTCAGACATGAGCAAGCTGCAACCCATGCTGCAGATGGATATACAAGAGCAACTGGAAAAGTTGGTGTTGTTTTAGTGACATCAGGTCCTGGAGCTACCAATGCTATTACAGGGATTGCTACTGCATTCATGGACTCAATTCCAATGATTGTTATTTCTGGGCAGGTACAAAGTCATTTGATTGGGACAGATGCTTTTCAAGAAACAGATATGATTGGCATTTCCCGACCTATTGTAAAGCATAGTTTTACTGTTGAGTCTCAGGAAAGTATCCCAAGGATTTTAAAGGAAGCTTTTTACATTGCCACTTCGGGTCGACCCGGGCCGGTTGTAATTGATGTTCCAAAGGATTTAACTCATCCCGATTTTAAATTTGATTTTGAGTATCCAAAAGAAGCCAAAATTAGATCTTATAATCCACCAATTTTACCTCTTGAGGACCAAGTAAAGAGAGCTGTCGAAGCAATCTTAGAGGCAAAACAACCTGTTATTTATGCAGGAGGAGGTACCATCTCAAGCAATGCATCTAATGAGCTGATTAAATTTCAAAAACTAACCAATGCTCCAGTTACAAATACTTTAATGGGTCTTGGTGTTTTTCCAGCCACAAATAAGAACTTTATGGGTATGCTAGGCATGCATGGAACTTACCAAGCAAATATGGCTATGCACAACGCTGATCTTATTATTGCTGTGGGCGCTCGTTTTGATGACAGAATTACTAATACTCCAGAAAAATTTGCTCCAAAAGCAAAGATTATTCATCTAGACGTTGACCACTCATCGGTTTCAAAAATCATAGAAGCTGATGTTGCAGTTTTTGGTCAAGTAAAAGAATCTTTGAGTGCGATTAATAAACTTTTAGAGGCATCCGAGTCCCAATGCCAAGATTTGTCAGCATGGCATGAACAAATTCAAGAATGGAGAAGCAAGCATGGGCTGAATCATAACCTTTTCAAGAATAAAGATGATGAGCATCCCATTTTACCTCAAGCAGCTGTTCAACACATATATCAAGCCTCTGAGGGTAAAGCTTTTGTAACATCAGATGTTGGTCAACATCAAATGTTTGCTGCTCAGTACTATCATTTTGATGAACCTAGAAAATGGATAAATTCAGGTGGCTTGGGCACAATGGGTTTCGGTTTACCCTCTGCTATGGGTGCAAAATTGGCATTTCCCGAAGAGGAAGTTATTTGCATCACAGGAGAGGGAAGCATCCAAATGTGTATCCAAGAATTATCTACTTGTGCTCAATATAAGTTACCAATTAAAATTTTTAATATTAATAATCTTGCTTTGGGTATGGTTAAGCAATGGCAAGATATGAATTATGATGGACGTCATTCATCAATAAGTTATGAAGATTCTCTCCCTGACTTCGTGAAACTTGCAGAGTCTTTTGGGCATGTAGGTATAAAGATTACCAAAAATTCTCAACTACAAGATGGCATTGAAGAAGCACTATCTTACAAGGATAAATTAGTTTTTGTTGATATTTATGTAGATCCAGACGAACACGTTTATCCCATGCTTGTTGCTCCAGAGGGTAGCATGAAAGATATGTGGTTAGATAAAGATTTAAAGACATGATTAAAAGAAAGCTCATTTTAATAATGGAAAATAAACCTGGTGCATTGGCAAGAGTAGTTGGTTTATTTCATCAACGAGGCTACAACATTGATAGTTTGCATGTAGATCCAATTACTGATTTCTCTCCATACAGTTTTATAGAAAAGGAGTTATCAATCACCTTTAAAGCTGATGAAATATCGAGACTAACAATTGAAACAACTGTATCAGATTCGTTAATGCGACAAATTTTAAGACAAATTAATAAACTCATAGAAGTTTTAGCAGTCAGCAATGAGAAAAGTACTTATTTAAAGGGAGTCTTAAGAGATGAAAATTTATTACGATGACGACGCCAATTTAGACATTATAAAGAGTTTGGATGTTGCCATTATTGGATATGGTTCCCAAGGACATGCACATGCAAATAATTTGCATGATTCAGGTGTGAATGTAACCGTTGCTCTGCGATCAGGGTCGTCATCCTGGCAAAAGGCAGAAAATGCTGGTTTACAGGTCAAAACTGTAAGTGATGCAGTGCAAAGTGCTGATTTAGTGATGGTATTAGCTCCTGATGAGTTTCAAAGTGATTTATTTAGCAAAGAAATTGAACCAAATTTAAGAAATAATGCCATATTAGCTTTTGCACATGGATTTAATATTCATTTTAAAAAAATTATTCCAAGCAAAGATATCAGTATTATTATGATTGCTCCAAAGGGTCCAGGGCATACTGTTCGCAGCACTTATGAAAAGGGTGGAGGGGTCCCTTCATTGATTGCCATAGAACGTGATGTGATTTCTGGAGAAGATTTTACCGCAAAAGATGTTGCACTATCTTATGCTAAAGCAAATGGTGGCACACGTGCAGGAGTTTTGGAGACAAATTTTAGAGAAGAAACTGAAACTGACCTATTTGGAGAGCAAGCAGTTTTATGCGGGGGGATAACAGCTCTCATTAAAGCAGGTTATGAAACTCTTGTAGAAGCAGGATACAGTCCAGAAATGGCATACTTTGAATGTCTACATGAAACCAAATTGATTGTTGACTTGCTCCATGAAGGTGGAATTTCTAATATGCATTATTCAATATCTAATACTGCTGAATTTGGGGATTATTTAACTGGCCCAAAGATAATTACCGAAGAAACTAAAAAAGAGATGAAAAATGTGCTGGCTGATATCCAATCAGGTGCGTTTGCAGACAAATTTCTCGATGATTGTCGACAGAGTAATGATGGATCAGGTGGACCATTTCTCAAGAATAATAGGGAAAAAACCAAAAAACATTCAATCGAAAAAGTCGGAAATGAGTTACGTTCAAAAATGAAATTTCTCAATCAAAAAAAGATCGTTGATACCGAAAAAAATTAACTGAAAAAAGTTGTATCTTTTAGGCAAATTTAGTGTAGAATTCACCTTCCGGCCATGAGCCGGTAGTTCTTTAACAACATTTGGTTACTCGTGTGGGTGTTCAAAATACGAGAATAATTTAATAAAGTTTTGTTGTCTTTAAAACAACATAATTGATCATAATTGAAGAGTTTGATCATGGCTCAGATTGAACGCTGGCGGTAGGCTTAACACATGCAAGTCGTGCGAGAAAGTACCTTCGGGTACGAGTAGAGCGGCGGACGGGTGAGTAACGCGTAGGAATCTACCTAGTAGAAGGGGATAGCCCGAGGAAACTCGGATTAATACCGTATACCTCCTTAGGGAGAAAGAGGGCTTAGCTTTGATGCTCTCGCTATTAGATGAGCCTGCGTAAGATTAGCTAGTTGGTGAGGTAATGGCTCACCAAGGCGACGATCTTTAGCTGGTCTGAGAGGACGATCAGCCACATTGGGACTGAGACACGGCCCAGACTCCTACGGGAGGCAGCAGTGGGGAATATTGGACAATGGGCGCAAGCCTGATCCAGCCATACCGCGTGTGTGAAGAAGGCTTTCGGGTTGTAAAGCACTTTAAGTAAGGAGGAAAAGGTTATAGATAATACCTGTAACCCGTGACGTTACTTACAGAATAAGGACCGGCTAATTCCGTGCCAGCAGCCGCGGTAATACGGAAGGTCCAAGCGTTAATCGGAATTACTGGGCGTAAAGGGCGCGTAGGTGGTTTATTAAGTTGGATGTGAAAGCCCTGGGCTCAACCTAGGAACTGCATCCAAAACTAGTTCACTAGAGTACGAAAGAGGGAAGTAGAATTCACAGTGTAGCGGTGGAATGCGTAGATATTGTGAAGAATACCAATGGCGAAGGCAGCTTCCTGGTTCTGTACTGACACTGAGGTGCGAAAGCGTGGGTAGCGAACAGGATTAGATACCCTGGTAGTCCACGCCGTAAACGATGACAACTAGCTGTTGGAAAACAATAGTTTTTCAGTGGCGCAGCTAACGCAATAAGTTGTCCGCCTGGGGAGTACGGCCGCAAGGTTAAAACTCAAATGAATTGACGGGGACCCGCACAAGCGGTGGAGCATGTGGTTTAATTCGATGCAACGCGAAAAACCTTACCTACTCTTGACATCCTTGGAACCTTTTGTAATGAAAGGGTGCCTTTTGGAACCAAGTGACAGGTGCTGCATGGCTGTCGTCAGCTCGTGTCGTGAGATGTTGGGTTAAGTCCCATAACGAGCGCAACCCTTACCCTTATTTGCCAGCGGTTCGGCCGGGAACTATAAGGGGACTGCCGGTGACAAACCGGAGGAAGGTGAGGACGACGTCAAGTCATCATGGCCCTTACGAGTAGGGCTACACACGTGCTACAATGGAGAATACAGACGGACGCTAAAGCGCGAGCTGGTGCTAATCCTAGAAAATTCTTCGTAGTCCGGATTGCAGTCTGCAACTCGACTGCATGAAGTCGGAATCGCTAGTAATCGCGAATCAGCATGTCGCGGTGAATACGTTCTCGGGTCTTGTACACACCGCCCGTCACACCATGGAAGTGTGTTGCACCAGAAGTAGGTAGTCTAACCCTCGGGAGGGCGCTTACCACGGTGTGATCCATGACTGGGGTGAAGTCGTAACAAGGTAGCCGTAGGGGAACCTGTGGCTGGATCACCTCCTTAACTTAATTTTGTATTTGATGCCCACACGAGTAACCAAATTTAAAGAACTGTTCTGTAAAATTTTTGGTTTGTAATTTTCTTGTATATTTAATATACAAAGATCACTGCAAGTAATTAAAAGTAATTAATATATTTTATTAAGTTACTCTCAAAGAGATAACCTTTTTAAGGTTATATGATCAAGTAAAGGAAGAGCACAAGGTGGATGCCTTGGCAGCTGAAGGCGATGAAGGACGTGGTAACCTGCGATAAGCTTCGGGGAGCTGGTAAACAAGCTTCGATCCGGAGATGTCCGAATGGGAAAACCCAGTATGCATAAGCATATTATCCTATTTTGAATTCATAGAAATAGGAGGCTAACCTAGGGAACTGAAACATCTAAGTACCTAGAGGAAAAGAAATCAATTGAGATTCTGTTAGTAGCGGCGAGCGAACGCGGAACAGCCCTTAAGCTTGTTTTAATTTAGCAAAACATTCTGGAAAGTTTGGCCATAGTAGGTGATAGTCCTGTATGCGAAAAGTTAATTCAAGTGAAAACGAGTAGGTCGGGACACGTGAAATCTTGACTGAATATGGGGGGACCATCCTCCAAGGCTAAATACTCTCAGCTGACCGATAGTGAACCAGTACCGTGAGGGAAAGGCGAAAAGAACCCCGGCTAGGGGAGTGAAATAGAACCTGAAACCTTGTGCTTACAAGCAGTCGGAGCTCACTTGTTGGGTGACGGCGTACCTTTTGTATAATGGGTCAACGACTTAATTTCAGTAGCAAGCTTAACTCTATAAGGTAGGCGCAGGGAAACCGAGTCTTAACTGGGCGTTCAGTTGCTGGAATTAGACCCGAAACCGAGTGATCTATCCATGGCCAGGGTGAAGGTTAGGTAACACTGACTGGAGGCCCGAACCCACTTATGTTGAAAAATGAGGGGATGAGCTGTGGATAGGAGTGAAAGGCTAATCAAACTCGGAGATAGCTGGTTCTCTTCGAAAACTATTTAGGTAGTGCCTCATGTATTACCATTGGGGGTAGAGCACTGTTTCGGCTAGGGGGTCATCCCGACTTACCAAACCGATGCAAACTCCGAATACCAATGAGTATGAGCATGGGAGACAGACTGCGGGTGCTAACGTCCGTAGTCGAGAGGGAAACAACCCAGACCGTCAGCTAAGGTCCCTAATCATGATTAAGTGGGAAACAATGTGGGAAGGCACAAACAGCTAGGAGGTTGGCTTAGAAGCAGCCATCCTTTAAAGAAAGCGTAACAGCTCACTAGTCGAGTCGGCCTGCGTGGAAGATATAACGGGGCTAAATCATGAACCGAAGCTACGGATCTTCATTGAAGATGGTAGAAGAGCGTTCCGTAAGCTGTTGAAGGTGTACCGTGAGGTATGCTGGAGGTATCGGAAGTGCGAATGTTGACATGAGTAACGATCAAAGGGGTGAAAAACCCCTTCGCCGAAAAACTAAGGGTTCCTGTCCAACGCTAATCGAGGCAGGGTGAGTCGGCTCCTAAGGCGAGGGCGAAAGCCGTAGTCGATGGGAAACAGGTTAATATTCCTGTACTTTTTATAACTGCGATGGGGTGACGGAGAAGGTTAGGCTAGCACGGCGCTGGTTGTCCGTGTTTAAGGTTGTAGGTTGGTAGTTTTGGTAAATCCGGACTACTAAGACTGAGAGCTGATGACGATTAACTAATGTTAAGAAGTAGCTAATACCATGCTTCCAGGAAAAACCTCTAAGCTTCAGGTTATAAGAAACCGTACCCGAAACCGACACAGGTGGTTAGGTAGAGAATACCAAGGTGTTTGAGAGAACTTGGGTGAAGGAACTAGGCAAAATGACACCGTAACTTCGGGAGAAGGTGTGCCGTAGTTAGTGATTAGACTTGCTCTATGAGCTGATTATGGTCGAAGATACCAGGTGGCTGCGACTGTTTACTAAAAACATAGCACTCTGCAAACTCGTAAGAGGACGTATAGGGTGTGACGCCTGCCCGGTGCCGGAAGGTTAATTGATGGAGTTAGCTTCGGCAAAGCTCTTGATCGAAGCCCCGGTAAACGGCGGCCGTAACTATAACGGTCCTAAGGTAGCGAAATTCCTTGTCGGGTAAGTTCCGACCTGCACGAATGGCGTAACGATGGCCACACTGTCTCCACCCAAGACTCAGTGAAATTGAAATCGCTGTTAAGATGCAGTGTACCCGCAGCTAGACGGAAAGACCCCGTGCACCTTTACTACAGGTTCACACTGGACTTTGACTTTATTTGTGTAGGATAGGTGGGAGACTTTGAAGCTAAGACGCTAGTCTTAGTGGAGTCGTCCTTGAAATACCACCCTTGTAAAATTGAGGTTCTAACTTAGGTCCATTATCTGGATTGAGGACAGTGTGTGCTGGGTAGTTTGACTGGGGCGGTCTCCTCCCAAAGAGTAACGGAGGAGTACGAAGGTATCCTCAGCACGGTCGGACATCGTGCACAGAGTATAAAGGCAGAAGGATGCTTGACTGCGAGACCGACGGGTCGAGCAGGTAGGAAACTAGGTCTTAGTGATCCGGTGGTTCTGTATGGAAGGGCCATCGCTCAACGGATAAAAGGTACGCCGGGGATAACAGGCTGATACCCCCCAAGAGTTCACATCGACGGGGGTGTTTGGCACCTCGATGTCGGCTCATCACATCCTGGGGCTGGAGCAGGTCCCAAGGGTATGGCTGTTCGCCATTTAAAGTGGTACGCGAGCTGGGTTTAGAACGTCGTGAGACAGTTCGGTCCCTATCTGCTGTGGGCGTCGGAAATTTGAGGGAAGCTGATCCTAGTACGAGAGGACCGGATTGGACGAACCTCTGGTGTTCCGGTTGTCACGCCAGTGGCATTGCCGGGTAGCTATGTTCGGAAAGGATAACCGCTGAAAGCATCTAAGCGGGAAGCCTCTCCCAAGATTAAATTTCCCAGAAACTTCGGTTTCCTAAAGAGTCGTCAAAGACTATGACGTTGATAGGCGAGATGTGTAAGCACTGTGAAGTGTTGAGCTAACTCGTACTAATAACTCGTGAGACTTGATCATGTAACCTTAAGAAGGCTTACATGTAATGAGTAACTTACTTAAAGTGATTAATTACATAACCAGTTTGCCTGATGACAATAGCAATTTGGTACCACCTGATCCCATTTCGAACTCAGAAGTGAAACGAATTTGCGCCAATGGTAGTGCAGGGCTTCCCTGTGTGAGAGTAGGACATCGTCAGGCTTTTTATTTAAAACCCTTAAGTGGGTTTGAACCCCGTGTGCCATCAGAACCACGGGGTTTTTTTATTTATATCTCTAGATTTCTTGCTGAAATCAATGATAATGCGTTTATAAATAAAGAGAATTATGATTATTGGACTTACAGGAGGTATTGGATCAGGCAAAACAATTGCTGGGAAATATTTTCAGGACCTTGGAGTCGATGTCATAGATGCTGATGATATTGCAAAGGCTGTCATGGAACCTGAAGGTAAGGCTTATCAAGAATTTATTCAAACATTCGGTATTAAGTATCTAGATCATGAAAATAAAATAGATCGCAAAAAATTGCGAAAGTTAATATTTGAAGACAAAGATGCCAAAGCTGCTTTAGAGTCAATTATCCACCCCTTAGTCTCACAAGAGATCGGTGCTTTTATTCAGTCTGCCAAAAGCCCTTATCAAATAGTAATTGTGCCTTTAATAACTGAAACATCATCTGCGGATTTTTATGATCGCATTCTTGTGATTGATTGTGAGGTTGCTAAACAATTATCTCGGGCTGCGCAAAGAGATGCAGTCGAGATTGATGACATCCGCAAAATTGTGAATAAACAAGCAAAAAGAGAAAAGCGTAATAGCATTGCTGATGATATTATTGAGAATTCTGGAACCTTGGAAGATTTACAAACACAGGTCAAAGAACTACATAAACATTACCTAAAATTAATAAAATGAATACTTGTCCTCGTTGCAAAACATCAACTAAATTGGATAAACACAATAAATACCGACCTTTTTGCAGCAAGCGATGTAAATTAATTGATCTTGGAGAATGGGCAAACGAAACAAATAAGATATCAAGACCCATTCAATCAGAAGATTTTTACGAGGATTAGGTAAACATACTAATACCAGCAATACCAGCAGCACTATTTTTTTTAGCAGATTCTAAGTCATCAAAATCTAGCCCCCCAAGGGCATAAACAGGCATATTGACATTAGATGCCATTTTTGAAAAACGAGACCAACTTAAATTTAGATGTCCCTTATTACTGCTTTTTAAAGGACTTAAAAAGCAGTAGTCAGCTCCTATCTCTTGCGCCATATATAAATCTTCTTCATTGTGACAAGAAGCACCAATAATACCTTTGATACCTCTATAAGTGTGAACTTTTAATTTCTCTTGCAACCTTTTACTTTTGAATATTTCTTTTAAGAATGAACTTGTAAAATGCTGTCCATCAAAACGATCTTTTGGGACGTAATCTTTGGAAGAGCAACCTTTTCTCAACGCTTTTTCCAAATTATCATAAAACTCACCTTTAAATCTAATTGGCCTCATATCTTTTTCGTTGTTGCAATGTGTAATCAATTTTGGCAAATCATCATCACTTATTAATGTCCCTTTACAAACTGAATCAATTACCGAAAATAGAAAATGACTAGGCATACCCAATAATGTATCAGAACATGCAAATTCATATTCTCCATAAAACTTTTTTATGAAGTAAGAATACTCTTTACTGCTCAATGATTTATTTCTCATCACGATATGACTAACCCATGATTTTTTTTGCACTAATTTTTTAAAGAGTTTTTCTAAATATGATTCCATGCGATCGGTAGACCTAATTGCTTTATCTATATCTGCATTAGTTATATGATTTTTAAAAGCATTATCAAAGTGATAATCATAGAAAGGAAGATCAGGAGTGATTGCAATGAAACCTTGCTTTATTGTATATGCCATTCTCCTGTCTCAATCAATCTTTTTGCTTTTTTATATTTCATCTCTTTTGTCTCCTGACCATTGGTAATTTTTACAAGTTCATTTCTACCAATTTTTTCTGACGAAATCACAGGTTGAGGTTTTTCAGGATGACTGCCTTGAGGAACACTAGTTTGAAAATTTTCTTCTCTTTTTAATTCAATGTCCTCTTCGGTTTTTTTTATATTAGCCTGTTCTAATTTTTCTAGTTCTTCTTTGGAGGCAATCGTGAGATTAAACAAAATTCTTATAGTTTCTGAATTGATTTCATCCAACATATTTTCAAACATTGAATAAGCCTCTCGTTTGTATTCATTCTTTGGATTTTTCTGTGCATAAGCTCGAAGTCCAATACTTTGTCTAAGATGATCCATTTCTGCTAAATGTTCTTTCCAGTGAACATCAAGGATTTGGAGCATGATTTGTTTTTCAAGATTCTTTCTATTTTCACCAATGGGTGCATATTTTAGTTGGTACATTGCTTGAGCCTGACTGTTAATCAGCTCACAAATTGATTCGTACTGTAAAGTTTTATCCTCTTGAATAGTGGAGGCAAAGGTTTTAGTAAAGTTAAAGTTTTCTTTCAGATATGCATCCATTTCATTTAACTGCCACTGAGAATCAACAGAATCTGGGGGGATAAACGAAGCTACTATGTTATTGAACTGATCAATAATTAGACCATTAATAGACTCTTCAATATCCTCTGCATCTAGCAAATCATTTCTAAGAGCATAAATTGCTGATCTTTGATCATTAGCAACATCATCATATTCCAGAAGGTTTTTGCGGATGTCAAAGTTACGATTTTCAATCCTTTTTTGAGCATTCTCAATACCTCTTGATAGCATCCGATGTTCGATATGCTCATCTCCCATGCCAATTCTCTCAAAAAGAGCACGACGGGAATCTGTGATAAATAATCTCAATAAATCATCTTCAAGGGAGAGAAAGAACTGAGAGCAGCCCGGATCACCTTGTCTGCCAGAACGTCCGCGAAGTTGATTATCAATGCGTCTAGATTCATGTCTTTCTGTACCTAGAATAAATAAACCTCCATTATCGATGACAGTGTGATGATCTGCATCCCAACTATAATTAGAATCTTTTTTTCCTCCCAGTACGATATCTGTTCCTCGCCCTGCCATATTAGTGGCAATGGTTACTACTCCAGGTTTTCCAGCATTTGCAATAACTTCTGCCTCTTGCGCATGCTGTTTAGCATTTAGGACTTGATGAGGGATATTTTGCTTTTTGAGGAGTGAGGATAAATATTCTGAAGATTCGACAGAAACAGTTCCCACTAGAGTTGGAACTTGTTGAGTGCGTAATTCAGAAATTTTTTCAATGATAGCTTTAAATTTAGATTCTTTGGAAAGAAAAACTAGATCATCAAGATCTTTTCTTACCATGGGTTTGTTAGTCGGAATAATGACAACATTTAAACCATAAATTTGATTGAACTCCAATGCCTCCGTATCAGCAGTACCAGTCATTCCAGAAAGTGTTTTAAATAATCGGAAAAAATTCTGAAATGTGGTAGATGCCAAAGTTTGAGATTCCCGTTGAATGGGAACATTTTCTTTACTTTCAAGAGCCTGATGCACACCTTCACTAATCCTCCTTCCAGGCATAGTCCGACCGGTATGTTCATCAATCAGAACCACTTCATTGTTTCGAACTAAATAGTGCACATTTTTTTCATATAAAAAGGTAGCTCGCAATGTAGCTTGTACAAACCGCATGATTTTGATGTTAGAAACCGAGTATAGGTTTTCAGATTGTGATAATAATTTCATATCCTCAAGCATCGATTCAACTAGCATATAACCGTCATCCGTAAGATCAATCGTTCGATTCTTTTCATCAATTATGAAGTGACCTTTTTCACTCTCAGCCAGTGGTTCCTCTTCGGTATCTTCTCGCATCTGTCTTACCAGTTGAGGGATTATGGACTTGATTTGTCCATACATTTCAGAACTTTCATTCGTTGGTCCAGAGATTATTAAGGGTGTTCTTGCTTCATCAATTAAAATGGAATCAACTTCATCGACAATTGCAAAATCAAGTGAACATTGGACTCGATCCTCTTTTCTAAGAGCCATATTATTTCTTAAATAATCAAAACCTAATTCATTATTAGTGGCATAAATAACGTCACATTCATATGCAGATTTTTTTTCTTCAATTTCTTGTCCTGAATAAATTACACCAACAGTTAAGCCTAAATATTCATAGATAGGTCGCATCCATTCCGCATCTCTTTTGGCAAGATAATCATTTACGGTCACCAACACCACTTTATTGCCAATGGCAGCATTAAGGTAAGCCGGGAGTGTTGCAACCAAGGTTTTTCCTTCACCAGTTTTCATTTCAGCAATATTACCTTCTGCTAATGCAATACCACCTAGTAATTGAGAATCAAAATGGCGTAATTTGATAGTTCGTTTTCCGGCTTCTCTTACTGCTGCAAAAGCTTCGGGTAAAATTGAAAAAATATCTTCATTGTCAGAATATTTTTCAAATAAAGATTCTTTATAGGATTGAAAGAATAGAGCATCTTGATCAGAAAATTCAGCTTCTAATTGCGAAATCTGATCAACAGATTTTTGCATTTTTTTTAATTTTCTATCGTTGCTGGTACCGAAAATTTTTCCGAGGAAATTAAACATAAATCTTTGATTTCAACTAAGCGTCCTCAAAAGGAGGTCGTGCATAAGAAATGGGAGCATCATCAAGATCTTCAAATTCGACGATCTCAAAAGCATCTGAGGTTTCACTGATTTTTCTAAGTAACTCATTATTGAGAGCATGACCTGATTTATAACCTACAAATTCACCGATTAAATTATGGCCAAGCAGGTATAAATCTCCAATCGCATCGAGAATTTTATGTTTAACAAATTCATCATCAAAACGAAGCCCTTCCTCATTGAGAATTTCATCCTCTCCAATATTGATGGCATTTGTCATATTTGCCCCCAAAGCTAGATTCTGTTTCCTAAGGGATTCAATATCCTTATTAAAACCGAAAGTTCGGGCACGGCATACCTCTCTGACAAATGATGTCGATGAAAAATCAATGGTTGACTCTGCAGGATATCTATTTTGAACCGGATGATTAAATTCAATTGAAAAAGAAACTTTAAAACCATCAAATGGCTTGATGTAGGCATAAGCATCATCTCTAGTTACTTTTACTTCTTTGAGTACTTTAATAAATTTCTTTTTAACATCTTGTTCAGCAATACCAGCAGCTTGAAGTAAGAAAACAAAAGGTCCTGCGCTACCATCCATAATTGGCATTTCTGGACCATCAACCTTAATTAAGCAGTTATCAATACCCAAGCCTGCAATTGCTGAAAGTAAATGTTCAATGGTTGAGATTTGATTTGTTCCTGAACCCAGAGTAGTTGATAAAGTAGTAAATCCAACTTCTCGAGCCGTTGCTGGAATTTCTAAATCTTCTTGGAGGTCTGTTCTTAAAAATCTAATGCCTGTATCAGGTTCAGATGGCATTAATTGAATGTTAACTTGTTTACCACTATGCAGACCAATGCCAGAAGCTTTGATTGAATTTCTTAGTGTTCTTTGCTTTAACATTTAATTTGAAAAACTTTTTTTTACGCCGATGACTTCATTAGCTGCAATTCCCATTGCTACAGAGACATTCAAGCTATTGATTTTATCATTTTTTATAAGATTTACATGTATATCACAGGCCTCGAGAGTCTTTGCTCGAATACCTTTTTCCTCTGAGCCAAACACCAGAGCAGAATTGCCATCTCTAATTTGTTGCAAACCGTCTTTAGCATGCTCAGTAAAGCCAATGATCTCAAAATTAAACTCTTTTAATGTTTTAATGCAATTTAATAAATTAGAAACATAAAATATATTCAAAAGATCTGAGCCTCCACAAGAAACTCTGTGAACGGTATCAGTCGTTGGTGCACAGTGATCTTTATTAATGATTATTCCATCAATATTTAATACTGCTGCAGTCCTTAAAATAGCCCCAAGATTTCTTGGGTCAATAATATTATCTAAGACAATAAATGTTTGGTTAGTTGATGAATTTAAGTCGAGAGTTTTTTTTAAATCCTTTAAATTTTGTTTAGCGGACTCAATGACTTCAACTACAGGACTTTTCTTTACTTTTTTCGAAAATTCAACTTTCAATCCAATATCTCCACACTTTTCTTTAAGTTTTTCTATCCTGTCATCAGATCTTTCCAAGGGGAGGTAGATTTTCTTAATGCTCTCTGGCTTGTTATCTATCAAGATTTCAACGTGGTGAAAACCTTCTCGCAGATTATTTTTATTATCAGTATTCATAACCTAAGACTATTTTACGTTCACTCGGCAACACATTGTCTATTCTGATAGTGATTGGATCACCGACTTTAAATGCCATCCCTCTTTTTCGACCTTTTAAATAATTTTGATGTTCATTATAAAGATAGTAGTCAGAAGGTAAATCTGAAACATGAAGTAAGCCTGAAATAAAAAAATCTTTAATTTCACAAAAGAGGCCAAAACTCGTGACACTAACTATTTTTGAATTAAATGTTTTCCCAATTTCATTTTCTAAATGATAGCAAATCAATTGTTGAGTGACTTGCCGAGAAGCCTGCTCTGCTCTTTTCTCTAATTCTGAAAGTTCAGCACACTGATCTTCAAGAAGATTCTGTGTGTAGACCACCTCTGTGTTTAATAAAATTGACTTGAGTATGCGATGTATGACCAGATCAGGGTACCGTCGAATTGGTGAAGTGAAATGTGTATATTCCTTGAGTTGAAGGCCAAAATGACCACTTTCATTAACCGAGTACACGGCTCTTGGTAAATTTTGTAAAATGAGATTTTGCAAAATTTCAAACCCTTTTTCTTTTTTTGAAATACTTATAGCTTTTTTTAATATGATCAGTGGGTCAGAAAGATCTTGTTGTTTTAAGGTATTAATTTTGTCAATAAGTGGTTTTAGTTTCTCTTCACTTGGAGGAGGGTGGTATCTATTTATTGCAAATGATATTTTCGACTTAATAAATAAAACAGCACAAGTATTGGCTGCAATCATAGATTCTTCGATCATTTGATGGGCAAATAATCGACTGGGTTTTACTATTGATTTTACTGCCCCACTGTTATCACATTCGACTTGTGGCTCATTACTCTCAAAGTCCAGAGCATTTCTTTGCATTTTTTTATCTAATAAGATATTAGTAAGAGTTTTGAGATGGGATATTGAGCTTTCAACTTCCGGCAAACTCAGGGCTTGCCTATCAGTTACAAAACTCTCAACTTCAGAATAAGTTAATCGATGTTTTGATTCTATGGTGGCAAGTACAAAATCAAATTTGTTAATGTCACCATCATCATCAAACATCATCTGACACACAACAGTGTTACGATTTTGTTGGGGAACCAGAGAGCAAATATTATTGCTGATAGCTTCCGGTAACATTGGGATTACTAATCCGGGAAAATATATTGAAGTTCCTCTCTTCCTTGCCTCTTTGTCCATAGCAGTGTTTGGTATTACTGCACCACTCACATCAGCTATAGCTACACGCAAAGTAAAACCTTGACTTGTTCGTTCGCATAAAACCGCATCATCAAAATCTTTTGCATCTTCTCCATCAATAGTGACAAAATGCATATCGGTAAAATCTTTGTAGTTGCCTTGATAAGGAAAGTTAGATTCTGATGGCAGTTCTTGAGAAACTGCACTTGGCCAAGCACTTGGTAACTCAAGCTCTTCTATAGCTTGGTTTATTGCAGTTTCAAGTTTGTTCATAATTATAAATACAACTTATCAACTAGAAATTATATTCAATAATTAAATGTAATAGTCGTCCTCGCGGATCATGAACTCTGGTATCAAAGCTAAAATCTGGTGCATCAAATAATCTCGGAGCTTTTTTATCAAACAAATTTATAATCGCAAGTTTTGAGGTTAAAGCACCAGTGCTAAGAGCAAAATGACGACCTATTGAAAAATCAAATAATAAAGATGATTTTATAGTATTAGTATAACCATAGGTAAGACCTAGACTACTGATTGGTCTTTTATTCTTGTATCCGTCTATATATCTAACCGTAAGTCCTGAGAAATAATCATTGGATTTCCAAGTTATAAATCCGTTAATTCTCTTTGCAGGCAAGGAATGAGTATGCGCATCATAATTAAACTTGCCCACTCGATTGACCAAGACTGAACCTCCATCAATTTCCTGAGGAGTCATAAATTTACTTATTTTTGTTCCTTTTAAAACAAATGTTAAATCTTCAATAAAATCTATATCTGCAGTGTAAGACATCTGGATGTCATAACCTCTTACCAGGGTGCTTTCTTCATTAAAATATGAGGTAGTAACACCGACTAGATCACCTAATTCATTACGAGTAATACTTGGCCCATTGGGATCTGCTGTTAATAGCGCTTGAGCATTTTCAGCTTCGACTCTATTTTTGTATTTTACTTCCCAAAAATCAGTGGAAAGTTTGAGAGAAGAAATTTCATAAATTAGGCCTAAGTTTTTATTTTTGGAAGTAGCAGGTTTGAGATCTGGATTACCAATTACAGCCTGCCTTACAAAGACAGAACTCGTGACATCTCTAACACTGCCTAATTTTATAAAACTAGAATACATTTGAGCCATGGAAGGCATTGAAAATCCAGTACTCTGGGAGAATCTAAAGCTAAGAGAATCACTAAAATTATATTTCAGAGATAGTTTAGGATCTAATGAATTTTCATTATTCATAGACTCATATCTTGCTGCCAGTCTTAGATTTACTTTTTCTGTTAAATTGGTGTCCATTTCAGTGAAGAGAGCTTTCGAGGTTCGTTGACTGTCAACGTTAGTACCCCCACCCAAAAAAAATAAATCTGCAATCTTTAATAACTTTCCATCATTATCAAAATCTGCACGACTAATTTCGTCGAATATTACATCTAGAGATTCCTGGTTATATTGAATTCCATACGCATACCGCAGCTGGTTCCATGCAGAGGTGAATGTTAAATTTAAGCTGTCTAGATGAGCAGTCTTTTTTGAGACTTCTGCACCAGAGACATAATCAATCAGCTCTTGTGAGTTTTGACTAGAATCAAATATATTCCACATTTCATCTCCGTTTGGGCCACCTTTTCCTTGAATGGCATCGAGGAATCTAGAATCAATAATATCAGGACGAAAATGATCATTTTGGTGTCGACTTGATGACAATGTTAATTCTGCAGAAGTTGCTACATTCACTTTAAAACCAATATTTGCAGTTAAATGATGTTGGAAGATATCTTTTGGAGAATGGGGTGAGTCGTATTCTGATCCTAAGGGTCTACCGTACCATTTTAGTGGTACATTGAACGGGCTGCCACCTTCTCCAGGTAAGATATTCCGTGATAGAAAGGGTAGAGCGGGATAAGAGGGCGATTGCGGATTATCGTTGACTTTAACATTTGATGCCAGCAGAGAAATATTGATATTTGCTTTATTGGAAACTCTTGAAAAGTTTAGATAGGCTTTTTTATGACTTTCATCATTTACAATGTTAAATCTTTCACCGTACAAAAACCGGCAAAAAGATCCGTCCAGTACACCTCCATTGGCCTCACATTTTGGGTCAGGGACAAATGTTGTCTCATTCGGATAAACCCCTGCATAATCTCCAAAGGTTACTTCATCCGGAGCAAGCAGTTTGAATGTTTTCCCAAAAGTACTTAGTCCTAACTCAGCAATACCAGGAATTTCTCTAGCTGAAAGTGGACTTCTTTCAAGAATGTTGATCCCAGCAACAATATTGCTGCGATTTATATTTTTACCAAAAAGAATTCCCAAACTTTTATCGTTGTGATTGTAGTTAGAAGCTTTTTGTGATCCAACTTTAAATCGCATACCCTCAAATTCTCTAATAGTTATGAAGTTAATGACTCCGGCAATAGCATCAGAACCATAGAGTGAGGTAGCACCTTCTTTGAGAATTTCAATTCTTTCAATTGCAATTTCTGGAACAATGTTTGCATCGATGTAAGCCTCGCCATCATCGGAAGTAGTACCTGCAAATGTATGACGATTTGAATTAATCAATAACAAGGTTGATGCATGATCCAATCCTCTGAGTGTGATGGATGTCATGCCTTGATCGGTACCCTCGAGAGCATTAGTTTGGAATCTGGAACCAGAACTTATGTTTAGATATTTACTAATTTCAGCTAGTTGAGTAATGTTTAAGTTTTCTAAATCTTCTTTATTAATAACTTCTATAGGTGATGAATCATTTTCAAGATTATTAATCAAACTTCCAGTGACAACCAATTCTTCAACGTCAGCAACTAAGAGCACTTGAAAAATTAAAAGTCCTAGAAAGATATGTTTTTTCAGCATACAAATATTGTTACCCGATAATTTTACAAGATTGGAGACGATTTGAAAGATAAAAAAAACGAGTCTATTGCTAGACTCGTTTTTATATAGTGAGATTAAAAACTTAGGTTAAAACGTAAACCAAAATTTTTACCTGGTAAAGGAACTTGATTCTTTACAAAAGAAGCATGGTTTCTTGCAACCTCATCAAGAAGGTTATTTGCAAATACAGATACTCTTAAAGAATTCCCATTCAGGTCGAAAGTCCTAACGAGTTTGGCATCAAGCATCTGGTAACCACTGGTTGCGGATTCCTCTTCAGCAGTATCTGTTTGAGAGTCTACATCCTTGAAACTCAAATCAAACAAATAATCATTTACAGAATATCCTACTGAATAAATATTTCTTGCAGGACTCATTCTGGGAATATTCATTCCGCTTGATAAGCTTCCATTGACAACATCTCTTGAAAAAGATACTTCTAGATCTCCACTTGCTAGATTGAATACTCTGCCAATTTCAAGTTCATATCCATCCAGTTCAGCATCTTCTTGAAGGTAATTTGCAAGAATGAGACCACCATGGTCATCGTGACCTTCTTCGTGTTCTTCCTCATCATGATCTTCATCCTCATCATGGTGCTCTTCCTCATGCATATCCATAAGATACACATAATTATCAACATCATTTATAAAGAATGATAATGATGCAAAGAAATTATCATTTGCATAACTTACTCCAAGGTCGATGTTATTAGAGGTTTCAGTGGCAAGATTAGTATTACCTACTTCAAATCGTCCTGTTGCTAAATGCGGGCCATTCATAAACAGCTCAACCACTGAAGGAGCTCGCTCAAGGCTGGAATAACCAAAATTAACATCCCAGTTTTCATTGAGGGATCTGCGAAGGTCAATAGAAAAACTCAAATTATTTGTATCAAAGTTATAATTTGTTGTCTCTTCCTCTTCTTCTTCGTGTTCTTCTTCCTCATCGTGATGCTCTTCCTCATGATGCTCAGTAATCGAACCATTGGTGTCGATTTGGTCATATCTTATGCCAAAACTTACATCAAATAATCCAATTTCCCTATTGGCAAAATATCCTAAGGTAAGTTCTTCTCTTTCAGCTGGATTCATAAAAGCTTCATCACCAAAAATTTTAATGGTTTCATCTGAAATATTTAATGATACTTTTTGAGTCATTGCGTCGTTTGAAAGATCGAATATAAGACCATATTCAGAAGAATCATTACTAAAGGTTGTCGGACCTTCTTCACCATGTCCGTGATCATCTTCATCACCATGCTCTTCTTCATCACCATGCTCTTCTTCAGCATGTTGTTCAGTATGAGCATACTCAGAATCTTGGAAGAAAAAATCCACGCTATTTACTAAATTTCTATCAAGAGCTATTGACCCTTTGATATTAAATTTATCCGAATCAGTTACGGAGAAGATTCTTTCTCCTTCATGTTCATCATGACCGTCCTCTTCGTCTCCATGTTCATCACTATGACCTTCACCATGGTATGGAACACCAAAAACACTTTCTGAGTTGCTTAGAGACATACCGACATATCCCCAATCACCAACTTTGGAGACTCCAAATCTAGTTGCTTCTTGAGCTGAATCTGAATTTTCAAGGTAACCCATATCTTCATCATGCTCATCATGCTCTTCCTCATCATGATCCTCATCATGATGCTCTTCTTCATGAAGAACGGCACCATTTGGAATATCATAATTGCCAAATGCAGAATCAGAATATGAGAAATAAAGATTTAAACCCCCAACATTATCACTGTATGCAAAGTTTTGACTATCACCAGAGTTTACTGATTGGGTTTCAAAACCTAACTTAATACTCATATCTTCAACATCAGAAGTGGCTATTGCATTGTCAACAATATTTACGATTCCACCTGTAGCACCATTTGCGTAAAGTAGTGATGATGGTCCTCGCACAACTTCAACTTGTTGAATATCAAAAAGATCAACTTCATTTTTGTGATCTGCACCAATGCCCGCTACATCTCTGTTTACAAGACCGTTGGTTAAAACTTTAACCCTCAATCCACTCAATCCTCTAATGATAGGCTGTCCAACAGCAGAACCGTAATCTGCAGTTGTAACCCCTGCCAAAGAATCAAGTGTCTCACCTAAACTTGTAGTTGCCATATCAGCAATTTCAGCACCATCAAGAATATGAAGAGGATCGCTTATCCCATCTTCAGTTTGTCCAAGCAACGAGGCTTGCACTACTACTTCTTCTACTACTTCCGAATGGATATAGTTAGCAGAAAAAGCACTTAATATTAAAAGTGTAAATAATTTTTTTTGCATGTTTACTCCTATTAAAAAAAATAATTAAAAATCTTAATTAATTTTTCTGCGGTGGAGCTCTTTGAAGGTAAAGATTAAATGATTTTGAAAAGAGTCTTAACTTCTTTAAAAAAAGATTCTCATCAAAACTTTTTTTGATTAGTGAATGAGAGTTGTCCGCAAAATCTGTTTCATTATATTCACAAACGTCACACTCAAGACCAATAACTTCTTGATGATGTGCATCATCTTTTTCGAAAACATGAGTAAATTCATGAATAGAAAGTGACAGAAGAAAAAATATACCAAGAAGAATATATTTATTGCTTGTCCGAGAATCAGTCATGCGTGAAGCATACAATACCATTGACTTTTCCACAACGCATTCCTTCTAAAACTTCATTAGATTCAGAAATATTTCTAACTTCAACGGGTGTAGGATCAATTTTTCCAGAACTTACCAATTCCATTAATTCTCCCATTTCAGAAAGACTGCCAACATAGCTGCCTAAGATTGATCTTGCTGTTAGTGTGACCATGGGTAATTGAATAGTCGTTTGCCCTCCTAGAAGCCCAACCAAAACATAGGTACCTCCTCGGCGCAGACCAAAGAGATTATAAGCAAATTCAAAAGCAGGTGCTGCCCCTACAAAATCAATAACACTTGTTGCGCCTCCAGTGATTTCAAAAATTTTCATCATTGCCTCTTCGGGAGAGGAGGAATTAACAACATGAGAAGCTCCGAGGGACTTTGCAATCTCTAACTTTGCATCATCTATATCCACAACAATCGGATTGATGGAGTATACCGCCTGGATGATTTTTACTGCTAGTAAACCCATACCACCGGCACCAACAATTACAACTGAATTTTGACCTTCTTTTATATTTGCTTTTTGAATTGCACTGTATGCGGTAAGTCCTCTACAAGCATAACTTCCAGCTAATTCATCTGGTGTATCACCAGCACTAAAGAGATATTTTTTATCAGGAACCAATACAAATTCACCATATCCCCCATTTTCAGTAATGCCTAAATTTTTGTTAGTCGTTGGGCCACAATAATGTTCATTACCCGATAAACAATCTTCACACTCACCACACCCAATCCAAGGATAAACTACAAATTTTTCACCAATTGATACATCTGAAGCAGTATCACCTATTGCCACAACTTCTCCGTAAATCTCATGACCCATGGAAAGGTCTGCTGCGGGAGTTGGTAATTGAGCACCACCTCCCAAATCAAAATAACCATCATGAATATGGACATCGGAGTGACACACTCCACATGCAATAGTTTTTACTAGTATTTCGTTACCAACTGCAGTCGGCTTCTCAAGTTCAACTTGCTCAAGTGGCTCTCCGTTTTTTTTAATTTGAAACGCTTTCATAATTTCTCCTCTGAAATAATTTTATACTCAATAATGGAATCCTTTTGAATGTCTTCCCATCGCTCCTTTTCAGTAAGGTAGCAAAGCAGACTATCAGATTCATTATTCTGTTTAAAAGAGTACTGTTTTGGGACTAGGTCAGAATTTAAAGAGCATTTTTCAGTAATTATTCTCCCGCTTCTTAACGATTTAAATTTTATGAGAACTTCCCCTGACTTAAGATCCTCTATGATTTTGCTCATGACATTATTTTAACTTAAAGAAAGTTTTAAATTCCATGTTTATTTTATACATTTAATAAATTATGATGAAAATATGTTGTTTCGAAAGTCGCCAAAATTAATCTATTTGCTGATTTTATTTGCACTACCGTCATTGTCGGAAAGAGAACCTTTTGATTCAACATATAAACCTTTACCTACCCAATATATTCTATTTAAGAATGCAAATATTTACGACGGTGAAGGCAATGAATTGCAAAACTCAGACTTACTTATTAAAGATGGGGTTATTCAAGCTATTGGAGATGAAATAGCTATCGAGGATGAGCAACTTTTAATTGTTGATGCAACAGGCAAATGGATTACCCCTGGTATTATTGATATCCACTCACACATGGGAGTTTATCCTGCACCAGGAGTGCGCACTAGCAGTGACGGTAATGAGTCTACAAGTCCTGTAACTGCTGATGTCTGGGCTGAACATTCTATATGGGTTCAAGATCCTCAATACGCTTTGGCACTTAAAGGTGGAGTCACTACATTTCACATTTTACCAGGATCGGCCAATTTAATTGGGGGAAGAGGGGTAACCGTTAAGAATTTGCAAAGAAATACTATCCAATCTATGAAGTATCCAGATGCACCTCATTCCCTTAAGATGGCATGCGGTGAGAATCCTAAGCGGGTTTATGGAAATAGGGGGCAAGCTCCATCAACTAGAATGGGAAATTTTGCTGGTTACAGAAAAGCTTGGATTCAGGCAGAAAACTATTTAAAGCAATTGCAAGAATATGAATCCAAATCAGATAACGCTAAAGAATTAGAGTATGCTCCTAGAAGAAATCTTGAAATGGAAACCCTAGCAGGAGTACTTAAAGACGAAATTCTTGTTCATATTCATTGTTATCGAGCTGAAGAAATGGCAGTAATGATCGATGTTGCCAAAGAATTTAATTATAAAATTACAGCTTTCCATCATGGAGTTGAGGCATATAAAATTGCTGATCTCCTGGCAGATAACGGCATTTGTGGTGCTTTATGGGCCGACTGGTGGGGCTTTAAACACGAAGCCTATGACATGGTACAAGCTAATATTGCAATTGTTGATCAAGCAAGAAACGGAACTGGCTGCGCCATTGTGCATTCTGATGATGAAAGAGGCATACAAAGACTAAACCAAGAAGCTGCGAAAGCTTGGTCGGCAGGTAACAGAGCTGGTTACAATATTTCCAAAGCACGGGCAATTAATTGGATTACTTCTAATCCTGCAAAAGCAGCAGGTATTTATGATAGGACTGGATCAATAGTTGCAGGCAAAGATGCCGATTTAGTGCTGTGGTCAAAAAATCCTTTTAGTGTGTATGCGCTGGCCGAAAAAGTTTATATAGATGGAGGCTTGGCTTTTGATCGTGAGGCTGGTTTTTATCCGGTATCAGATTTTGATTTGGGCATTATCAAACCCTCTGGAGTGAGAGTTGAATAAATATTCCAAATTATTTTTATTGTCTTTAGTTGCTGCGCAACTTTCTGCGGAACAAATTTTGATTAAGGGCGGCACTATTTTTGATGGTAAAAATGAAGCATTTATTGCAGATATCCTCATAGAGGATGGAAAGGTTGCAAAAATTTCTTCAAATATTTCCGCGCGAGCTAATGAGATAATTGACGCTTCCGATCGAATAATTACTCCGGGAATAATGGCCCCGCAAACTCAAATAGGCATTATTGAAATTGGTGCTATCAGCGCAACCAAGGATACTAGCAGCGATATCTATACCATTGGCTTTAGCATTTATGATGCCTTCAATCCTAATTCAACATTAGTACCATGGAATCGCTCCAACGGAGTGACCTCTGCAATCAGTTTGCCAGATCTAGATTATGATCCCTTAAGTGGACTAGCTTCCTTTTTTTTACTGGATAGCAAACTCCAGGTCAATGGTATAAAGGATTTAGCTATCATTGGCGAGATAGGAGGGTCAACTGGAGGATCACGTGCAGAAAGTCTTGCTCTATTGGAGGATTTACTAAATTTTGGCATGTCTATTTCTGATGAGGATGCTTTATCCGATGAGGAATTAGGTGATCTAGCAGAGGATAATAAAATTGCTTCTGAGTTAGATCTAACTCCTAGAGATACCAGAGCTCTTTACAGGGTTTTTAGAGAAAATTTACCTTTATTGATGCGAGTAAATAGAGCATCTGATATTCTGAAATTAATTGAAATTAAGAAAAAATTTAATATAAATTTAATTATCATGGATGCGCAGGAAGCAAATTTAGTTGCTACAGATTTGGCAGAAAATAATATAGCAGTCATCATTAATCCAGTTGACAATATCCCTGACTCCTTCGATGAACTTGCTTCTAATATAAACCTGGCAGCTACTCTTGAAAGTGCAGGAGTGACAATTATGTTTAGTGAATCAAGAAGTCACAATTACCATTTAATTCGTCAAAATGCAGGTAATGCTGTGGCTAACGGCATGTCTTATCTTGGAGCCATTAAAGGATTAACATCAAATGTTGCATCAAGTTTTGGTATCAGCGGAAGAGGTACTATTCAAGAAGGAAATAACGCTGATATTGTAATTTGGGAGGGTGATCCACTAGAGCCGTCTATTATGCCTCTTAACGTGTTTATCAATGGTGAAAACATGGATCTAAGCTCAAGAGCAACTTCTCTAACAAAACGCTATACAAATCCGTCAGACAAACCAAATACTTACAAGAAATAAAAAATTAAATTTCAATAAATGACCCTACTTATATTGTTTTAATTGAGATTTAACCCATTTTGTTTTATTCTTGATACACATTTTAAAAATAGGAGTTTTATGTCAGTGGGTAACTTTGTTCTGGTCATTTTAGTTGTTTTGATCATTTATGTGATCTACCTTGGGATCAAAATCGTTCCCCAGTCAAAAGTTTTTGTTATCGAAAGGTTTGGAAAATTTACAAGAATTTTGGATTCAGGTTTATCCATAATTGTCCCATTTGTTGATAATGTTGCTCACAGGGTAGATATTTTAGAGCGACAATTACCAGCATTTACGATTTCTGTGATTACTGAAGATAATGTTGAGGTCGGTTTGTCATCAACTGTTTTTTTTCGAGTAATCGATGCTGCAAAATCTGTTTATAGAATTAAGAACATTGATTCTGCAATTCAAAATACTGCGATTTCAATTATTCGTTCAGCAGCAGGTAAATTAGATTTAGATGCTTTGCAATCAAGTCGGGAAGCCATGAATCAAGAGATTGCATCCAGACTCACTAAAGCTGCAGAAGTCTGGGGGGTTGAGGTTACAAGGACTGAAATTTTGGATGTACTTGTAGATGAAGCAACTAAAACTTCTCAACGACTCCAATTAAATGCTGATAGAGAAAGAAGAGCAGCCATTGCAACTGCAGAAGGTGAAAGAAGAAGTATTGAGCTGAAAGCAGATGCTGAGTTGTACGAAGCCGAAAAACAAGCAGAGGCTGTAAGGGTGACTGCAGATGCTGAAGCATATGCTGTAAAAATTAAAGCAGAAGCAGATGCTGAACAAACTCGTTTAGTGGCTGAAGCAATTAACAATGATGGCCAACCGGCAATTAATTTTGAGATTATGAAGCGCCAAGTTGAGGGCATCTCAGATTTGGCAGGATCAAATCAAAGTAAAACCGTTGTTATACCAACAGATATCACCAAAACTTTGGGATCCATTGAGACCCTCCTTGAATCCTTTTCAAAAAAAGATAGCAACAATGATTGAAACACTTTTATATTCGGGCAATGTGTGGTTAATAATCGGTCTAGTTCTTGCCATTGCTGAACTAACAAATGGCACCTTAATTTTCTTTCTACCAACTGGCCTAAGTGGCTTACTTACAGGATTATTATTGCGTTTGCAGGAGAATCAAACCTTGCCTGTTCTGCTTGAAAATTGGGCAATCACCCTTACTTTTTGGGGCTTTGTCTCACTTGCTCTTTCACTGCTATTAAATTATGTTGTCAAACAGAGGGAGACATCAGAGGATATCAACAAATATCCCAATGATTTGTATAAATAAATCTTATGTCAGTTCTTTCTGATCTTTTAATCTTATTATCAGGTTTGATTTGTGGAGCTATAGTTTTTCAAACATCAATTATTGCTCCATCGGTTTTTAAAACACTTGATGCTGATAATGCTAGCCCTTTTTTAAGAGCTATCTTCCCAAAACTATTTGTTATGATTGCATTTTTATCTGCTATCGGTCTTACCATTGCTTTTATGCAAGATAACCTCAAACTCACACTGATTTTTATGATCTCAGCTTGGTTAATGCTGTTATGCTATTTCATTGTTCCTGCAACAAATAGAGCTAGAGATAGTGGCAATCAAAAAAGATTCAGTCAACTTCATACACTGAGTGTTGTGTCAACAATTTCCGTTTTATTAATAAATCTTTTTTGGATTTTTTTTTAAAGAATGGAGCCACCTGTCAGATTCGAACTGACGACCTGATGATTACAAATCAACTGCTCTAGCCAACTGAGCTAAGGTGGCAAAGATTGCTATTATATACAAATTAATTTTTTGGGAAAGAGCAACCGGTACCCCCCAGTCCACAATAGCCATTAGGATTCTTTGCAAGATATTGTTGATGGTATTCCTCTGCAAGATAGTAATTTTTTCCAGCAGATATTTCGGTGGTAATGGGACCAAAACCCCTCAACTTTAGTTCCGCTTGATAAATTTGCAAACTTGATAATGCTGCATCTTCATGCCTCTTAGAGCTTACAAAAATGACAGATCGATACTGACTACCAACATCATTACCTTGTCTCATACCTTGTGTTGGGTCATGACACTCCCAGAATACTTTGAGCAGCTCCAATACTGGCATAATATCGGGGTCAAAGATTACTTTTACTACCTCAACATGATCAGTTGTACCGGAGCAAACTTCTTGGTAAGAGGGATTTTCTAGAGTCCCACCTGAATACCCTACAGAAGTTAACCAAACACCATCCAGTGACCAAAATTTCTTTTCCACACCCCAAAAACAACCGGCTCCAAATACAATGGATTCACAACCTTGAGGGCAATCACTTTGGAGATCTAAACCTGACAAAAAATGTTGCATATCAACTATTATAGATACCTTTAATGGAGACTTCACCTGATGAAAAGGGGATAATTTCTTTATGTTGATTTTCCAGTAGCAAAGCACCATCATGATTAATTCCAAAATATTTACCTTCAAAAGTTAATTGATTTTTAACCACTGAAATCTTTTTTTGATTATGGATACAATATTGATCCCAAAGATTTTGCCAATCAGGCAGACCATTTTTTAAGAATTGTTCAAAATTTAAAAGAATTTTATTAATTAAATGATCGCGAAGATTTTCTTGTTGGAAATCCTGTAAATCACCCCACCAAGACTCTTTATGCTCTAACTCAAGATTGATGCCAATGCCTACAATGGTTTTTGTAAATTTTGCATAAACTTCTTTTTCAACTAGTATCCCACCAATTTTTTTACCCTTAAAAATCAAATCATTGGGCCATTTCAATCCTACAGAATCACTATTTAATACTTGAGAAAGTGACTTCGTTACTAAAATCCCCGTCGCAATACTCACTGGGACCCCAAATTCTCTATCTGCAAAGGCAACCGAAAGGGAGATATTACCTTTCGGGCTTTGCCAAGTCTTACCTTTTCTTCCCTTGCCTTTGGTTTGTTTATCAGCAGTAATAACAAGTACATCTTTAGCAGACGATATTCTCTTACATTCATCATTAGTCGAATCAATAGTTTCGTAAGTTTTTAACTCAAAAACCCCTAAATCTAGATCCTTTAGAATAATTTCTTCAATAAATTGCATGAAAATTAAAAATTAGTTGACTTAATGCTATTCTAGATCAAAAATACACTCCTTTAAACGGAGGGGTTGGGGAGCGGTCAAACCCAGCAGACTGTAAATCTGCCGCCTCGTGCTTCGAAGGTTCGAATCCTTCCCCCTCCACCACTTTAAAGACTTATTTTTCTGGTTAATTTTTTTACCAAAAAAAGGTTGAGTTTCTTGTATTTTAGGGGGATAATACGGCACCTTAAAATTAGGAACTAATAATCGGGCTCATATAGCTCAGCGGTAGAGCACTTCCTTGGTAAGGAAGAGGTCACCGGTTCAAGTCCGGTTATGAGCTCCATTTTACTAAAATACAGAGAGGCAAAAACATGGCAAGAGAGAAGTTTGAAAGAAATCTACCTCACATTAATGTGGGTACTATTGGTCACGTAGACCATGGTAAAACAACACTTACTGCAGCATTAACCAAAGTTTGTGCTGAAGTCTATGGCGGTGAAGCTGTTGCTTTCGATGGTATTGATAACGCACCAGAAGAAAGAGAAAGAGGAATAACTATTGCAACATCTCATGTTGAATATGTATCTACCAACAGACACTATGCTCATGTTGATTGTCCTGGACACGCAGATTATGTAAAAAACATGATCACAGGTGCTGCACAGATGGATGGTGCTATCTTAGTTGTGAGTGCTGCTGATGGACCGATGCCTCAAACAAGAGAGCATATTCTACTTGCAAGACAAGTTGGTGTTCCTAAAATTGTTGTATTCCTGAATAAAGCTGACCAAGTTGATGATGCTGAACTTCAAGAGTTGGTGGAAATGGAAATCAGAGATCTTCTTACAGAATATGAATTTCCAGGTGAAGATACCCCAATTATTGTAGGAAGTGCGCTCAAGGCACTTGAAGGGGATACTTCTGATATTGGGGTTCCTGCCGTACAAAAATTAGTTGAAACACTAGATGTTTCTATTGAGGAGCCAGCTAGAGACATTGATAAACCATTTTTAATGCCTATCGAAGATGTATTTACAATCTCTGGTAGGGGAACTGTTGTTACTGGCAGAATCGAAAGGGGTATAGTCAAGACCGGTGATGCTCTTGAGATTGTTGGAATTAATGATACCACTGAGACAACCTGTACGGGTGTTGAAATGTTTAGGAAATCACTTGATGAAGGAAGAGCTGGTGAGAACTGTGGTGTTCTCTTAAGAGGTGTTGACAGAGATGCTGTTGAAAGAGGTCAAGTTCTTTCCGCACCTAAATCAATTACTCCACATACTGAGTTTGAAGCTGAGATATATGTTCTAAGTAAAGATGAAGGTGGTAGACATACTCCTTTCTTCAAAGGATATAGACCTCAATTTTATTTCAGAACCACTGATGTTACTGGTGCTTGTGAGTTGCCAGATGGTGTAGAAATGGTGATGCCAGGTGATAATGTCAAAATGACAGTTACTCTAATTGCACCAATTGCAATGGATGAAGGTTTGAAGTTTGCTATCAGAGAAGGTGGACGAACAGTCGGTGCTGGTGTCGTAGCCAAGATCATTAAATAATAAAATTTAAGTTCTTGTCTGATCTTTTTTTGATGTTAAGTAATATATTCCAGTTTAGGCCAGTAGCTCAATTGGTAGAGCACCGGTCTCCAAAACCGGGGGTTGGGGGTTCAATTCCCTCCTGGCCTGCCATAAGGCCATTTGAGGATAACGGATGAAATCACAAGTAAATTGGATGGATAGATTGAAATGGTTAGTTGCCCTTAGCATATTTGGATACGCAATATTTTTTAATAGTTATTTCACTGAAATAGCATTTTTGTACAGAGTGCTTGCGGTTGTAGGTTTGATAGGCTTAGGCGTTGTTGTGCTTGCATTTACTCAATTTGGAGTAAATACCTTGAAGCTTATGTCAGAGTCTAGATTGGAACTAAGAAGAGTGGTGTGGCCCACAAGAATGGAAACCACACAGACTTTTTTAGTTGTTTTTGTTGCAATAATTGTTTTAGCCCTTCTTCTTTGGGGTCTTGAATCATTGTTGAGTTGGATAACTAAGTTAATTTTAGGTTAGAGATATGGAATGGTTTGTAGTTCAAGCATATTCAGGTTACGAGCAGAAGGTTAAATCTGCAATGGAAGAAAGAATAAATCTGGCAAATTTAGCCAATTCTTTTGGTGAGATACTGGTTCCAACGGAGCAAGTTGTTGAGTTAAAAAGTGGTGAACAAAAGAAAACGGAAAGAAAATTCTTTCCAGGCTACATTCTTGTTCAGATGGATTTAAATGATGATACTTGGCAATTAGTTAAGCAAACACCAAGAGTTTCAGGTTTTGTTGGAGGGACTAGAGCCAAACCTAAGCCCATTTCTGATGAAGAAGTTAATAGCATCATAAACAGAATTGAGATTGGTGAAGAAGCTCCAAGACCCAAAACAATGTTTGAACCTGGAGAAATGGTTAGAGTCTGTGATGGACCATTTAATGATTTTAATGGTGTTGTTGAAGAAGTTGATTATGAAAGAAATTCTGTAAGGGTATCGGTACAAATACTCGGTAGATCAACTTCAGTAGAGCTTAATTTCGTGCAGATAGAGAAAACTTAAGATGGCAAAGACAAAAAAAATAGCAAATATTTTAAAACTTCAGATTCCCGCAGGATCGGCTAATCCAAGCCCACCAGTGGGACCAGCTCTTGGTCAGGCAGGATTAAATATAATGGATTTTTGTAATGCATTTAATAACGAGACCAAAGATGCAGAAAAAGGTGTCCCACTTCCTGTTGTCATAAATGTTTATGAAGATAAGTCTTTTGATTTTGTAATTAAAACTCCACCTGCTGCAGTACTGATAAAAAAAGCCCTAAAGATCGATAAAGGCAGTGGTGAACCTAATAGAGATAAGGTTGGTCGAATATCAAGAAAGCAACTTGAAGAAATTGCTAAAGCAAAAGAACCAGATTTAAATGCGAATGATCTTGATAATGCTGTCAAAATTATTGCTGGCACTGCTCAGAGCATGGGTGTTGAGGTAGATTTATAATGATTGGTTCCAAAAGAAGAAAAGCAGTTGCTGACCGCATAGTGCCTGAGACAACTTACACCATAGCTGATGCTTTGAGTATTCTAAAAGAAGTAAAATCTAAAAACTTTGATGAGTCAGTTGATGTTGCCATAAGACTAGGAATAAGTGGAGAAAAATCAGATCAAAATGTAAGAGGTGCAGTAACTTTACCAAATTCTCTAGGAAAGCAGGTTATCGTTGCAGTATTTGCTGATGGAGACCTTGCTGATCTTGCCAACAAAGCAGGTGCTGAATTTGTCGGACTTGATAAATTAGCAGAAAAATTTCAAAAAAATGAGATTAACGTTGATGTAGTTATTGCCTCTCAATCAGCAATGAAAGTAGTTGGCAAACTTGGTCAAATATTAGGACCAAGAGGTTTAATGCCAAATCCAAAAACTGGAACAGTCACCGATAATATTGAGGATGCAGTTAAGAACGCTAAATCAGGACAAGTAAGATTCAGAAATGATAAGAATGGAATTATTCATGGATGCATCGGTAAAGTTTCGTTTGATGAAAAACAAATTACTGACAATCTTTCATCTTTGCTTGATGAGTTAAAAAAATTAAAACCAGCAAGTGCTAAGGGCATTTACTTTAAGGATGTATCATTAAATAGCACAATGGGTCCAGGATTAAAAGTTAATTTTGGAGATTTAATATAAGTTTTAGGGTTTGTAAAACCCTGGATTGTTGCGATTTTCGCAGCCGTCGAAGACCGTAGGTGTTTGAAAAAACTTAATTTCCTACGCAGGTGGTGACTTTTTTGCGCAAGCAGATTGTTACCGAAATGACCGAAAGGTCTTAATAGGAGAACTGTAATGGCATTAGCCAAACATGAAAAAGAAAGAATTGTTGACGAAGTAAAACAGGTTGTTGCAACAGCATCAACTCTTGTTGTTTCAGATGCGAGAGGTCTAAAAGTTTCTGAGTTATCTCAAATCAGAAAAGAGGCAAACGATAAGGGTGTTCATATTCAAGTGATTAAGAATTCCCTAGCAAAGTTAGCTTTTAAAGGATCTGATTTTGACTGTACCCAAGAAATCTTAACAGGGCCTTCTTTATTTGCTTTTTCCTTTGGTGAACCTGGAGCAGCAGCAAAACTTTTAAAAACTTATGCTAAAAATTTTGAAGCATTAGAAATAAAAGCTTTAGCTGTTGAGGGACAACTTCTAGATGGAAGTCAGATTGATATTTTGGCAAAACTACCGTCAAGAGATGAAGCAATTACTTTAATTGCATCTGTCCTTCAAGCACCAATTGGCAAATTTGCTACGCTTCTCAATGAAGTTCCTAGCAAATTAGCAAGAGTGCTAAAAGCAGTTCATGACAATAAAATGGCAAACGCCAATTAAAAGGAGAACATTATGGCAACAATAAAAACAGAAGACATCCTCAAGGCAATTGAAGACATGTCAGTGATGGAATTAGTGGAACTAATTTCTGCTATTGAAGAGAAGTTCGGTGTTACTGCAGCAGCTGCAGTGGCAGCAGCTCCTGCAGCAGCAGATTCATCCAGTGAAGCAGCAGCTGAAGAGAAAGATGAGTTTGATGTTGTGTTATCAGCAGCAGGTGATCAAAAAGTTCAAGTCATCAAAGCAGTGCGGTCAATTACTGGTCTTGGTTTGAAAGAAGCAAAGGATTTGGTTGATGGTGCACCTAATACTTTGAAAGAGGCTGTGAAAAAAGAAGAAGCTGAAGAAATGCTAAAGCAACTCACTGATGCTGGGGCAACTGCAGAACTTAAGTAACACTTAAAATCTAGGGCAATATTTATGACATATAGTTACACCGAAAAGAAAAGAATCAGAAAAACTTTTGGAAAGTTTCCAAAAATAATGGATCTTCCTAATTTAACAAAAACACAACTTGAGTCTTATGCCAAGTTTCTTCAGGCTGATGTTGATCCTGACAAAAGAAAACCAAATCCACATTCGCTTGAGGATGTTTTTCAAGACCTCTTTCCTATAACTAGTGTTTCTGGCAATGCTGCCCTAGAGTATGTTTCTTATGAACTTGGAGATCCTAGTTTTGATGTTCAGGAGTGCCTTATACAAGGACTGAGTTATTCAGCACCTTTAAGAATAAAGGTTAGGCTTGTAATTTATGATAAAGAAACTAATTTTGCTGAAATTAAAGATGTTAAAGAAGGAGAGGTCTTTATGGGGGAGGTTCCCTTAATGACTTCAACAGGTTCATTCATCATTAATGGAGTCGAAAGAGTTGTTGTCTCTCAACTTCACAGGTCTCCGGGAGTATTTTTTGATCATGATAAAGGAAAGACACATTCATCTGGAAAAGTACTCTATTCAGCTAGGATTATTCCCTATAGAGGTTCATGGTTAGATTTTGAATTTGATCCTAAGGATAGTTTATTTTGTAGAATCGATAGGAAAAGAAAAATCCCAGCAACTATTTTGTTAAAGGCACTTGAAATGTCTAACGATGAAATTTTAGATGAATTTTTTGAGATGGAATCTTTTTCAGTTCATGGCAATCAAGTAACAACAGAATTAGCTCCAGAAAGATTGAGAGGGGTAACTTTAAAACATGATATAAAAATTAAAAATAAGGTAATTGTGAATGCTGGAAGACGTGTAACAGCAAGACATGTAAAGATCCTGAAAGATTCTGGTGAGTCTAAAGTTACTTTTCCCATTGAACATTTGATTGATAAGGTGGTTGCAAAAAAAGTTCTAAATGAGGAAACAGGTGAAATTATACTCGACTCTAATCATACAATTGATGAAGAAACTATTGCTTTATTGGCAGAGACTAAAATTTCAACCTTAGAGTGCCTTTATATAAATGAGTTGATAAAAGGACCCTATATTTCAAATACTTTGAATGTTGATCCTTCCACAAATAGACTCGAAGCACTTGTTGAAATTTATAGAATGATGAGACCTGGTGAGCCACCTACAAAGGATTCAGCAGAAACCCTTTTTAAGAATCTATTTTTTAATCCAGAGAGATATGATTTATCTGATGTGGGAAGGATGAAGTTTAATAGAAGGTTAAAAAGGCATATTAACGAAGAGAACTCAGAAAAAGAAAATCCAAAGATTCTTGATTTAGAGGACATCATTGCAGTTATGAAAGGGATTCTGTCTATAAGAGATGGACATGATTCGGTGGATGACATTGACCATCTGGGTAACAGAAGAGTAAGGTCAGTTGGAGAAATGACCGCAAACCAATTCAGAGTTGGTTTAATAAGAGTTGAAAGAGCAGTCAGAGAAAGATTAAGTATGGCTGAAGCTGATGAACTAGGGCCTCAAGATTTAATCAATGCAAAACCAGTCACTGCTGCCATAAAAGAATTCTTTGGTTCAAGTCAACTTTCTCAATTTATGGATCAAAATAATCCTTTATCTGAAATCACTCATAAAAGAAGAGTTTCTGCTTTAGGGCCAGGTGGTCTTACAAGAGAGAGAGCTGGTTTCGAAGTAAGAGATGTTCATCCAACGCATTACGGAAGAGTTTGCCCAATTGAGACACCAGAAGGTCCTAATATTGGTTTAATCAACTCCTTTGCTTCATATGCTCAAACAAATGATTTTGGTTTCATTGAAACTCCATATAGGAAAGTCAATAATCGAGTAGTCTCTAATGAAATTGAGTATATTTCAGCAATCGATGAAGAAGAAAAAGTTATTGCTCAAGCAAATGCTCCTCTTGATAAAAAAAATAAGTTTACCGAAGACCTTGTTCCCGTAAGACACAATAATGAATTTGAATTAATGTCACCGGATAAGGTAACTCACATGGACATATCTCCTCAGCAAGTCGTCTCGGTTGCAGCTTCGCTTATACCGTTTTTAGAGCACGATGATGCGAACAGAGCTTTGATGGGCTCAAATATGCAGCGTCAAGCTGTTCCTGTACTGCGACCAGAAAAACCTTTGGTTGGAACCGGTCTCGAGACAGCAGTTGCTAGAGATTCTGGAGTTTGTGTGGTTGCAAAAAATAAGGGTATTGTTGAAAGTGTAGATGCTGGCAGAATAGTTGTCAGAGTAACTGATGCGAAGAATAAAACTGCCGAAGTTGATATTTATAACCTAGTGAAATATACAAGATCAAATCAGAACACTTGTATCAATCAAAGACCAATTGTTAAAAAGGGAGATAAAGTTATGGCAGGAGATATTCTTGCTGATGGTCCGTCAGTTGACAATGGCGAGTTGTCTCTGGGGCAGAACATTAGAATTGCATTCATGCCATGGAATGGTTATAACTTTGAAGACTCAATTCTTGTTTCGGAGAGAGTTGCAAGAGAAGACAGGTTTACTTCAATTCATATTCAAGAATTAACTTGTGTTGCAAGAGATACTAAACTTGGCTCGGAGGAAATCACAGGTGATATCCCAAATGTTGGAGAGGGATCTCTATCTAAATTAGATGAATGTGGAATAGTTTATGTTGGAGCTGAAGTAAACCCTGGAGATATTTTAGTAGGAAAAATAACTCCCAAAGGTGAAAATCAACTATCTCCTGAAGAGAAACTTCTGAGAGCAATTTTTGGTGAAAAAGCATCTGATGTTAAAGATACATCCTTACGAGTCCCCACGAGTACTAAAGGAACAGTTATCGGTGTAGAAGTATTCACTAGAGATGGTTTGGAAAAAGATGTCAGAACAATCTCCATTGAGGATGATCATGTTGCTGAAGCAAAGAAAGATGCAGATGATGATGAAAAGATACGGGAAAAGGCTTCAAAAATTAGAGCTATCAGTTTTTTGAATGGAAAAGTTCTCACTAAAATCAAAGATAACAAAATTAAAAGAGGCTCAAAACTAGATAACACAAACTTATCCGATCTTTCAATCGATGAAATTTTATCAATAAGAGTAAAAGACTCAGATGCCAATGATAAGATCGATGAATTACTCCAAGAACTTAAAAAAGCAAAATCATCTATCAAGAAAAACTTCGATGAAAAAGTAAAGAAAATTAGAAGGGGTCACGATCTTGCTCCTGGAGTCATAAAAATAGTCAAAGTTTATATGGCTATAAAAAGGAGAATACAACCCGGTGACAAAATGGCTGGTAGACATGGTAATAAGGGAGTCATTTCAGAGATTATGCCCATTGAAGATATGCCATATGATGAACAAGGAAATCCTGTTGACATAGTTCTTAATCCACTTGGTGTACCATCAAGAATGAATGTTGGACAAGTTCTTGAAACGCACATGGGTTGTGCTGCAAAAGGTATTGGTGATTTGATCGATAAAATGATTAAAGAGCAAAAAAATGCTTCGGAATTGAAGAAGTTTCTTGAAGATTTATACAACCAAAAAGCACATAACAAAGAGGATATTAATTCACTAAATAATTCTGAGATCCAAGAACTTGCCGAAAACCTAAGAGATGGAGTACCCATTGCATCTCCCGTGTTCGACGGGGCATCAGAAGAAGAAGTCAAGCAAATGCTAGCTAATGCCAAGTTACCAAGTTCAGGACAGTTCACATTATTTGACGGGCGGACCGGAAGAAAGTTTGATAGACCAATTACTGTCGGCTATATGTATATGATTAAACTTAATCATTTAGTGAGTGATAAAATGCATGCCCGGTCTACAGGATCATATAGTCTTGTTACTCAACAACCATTGGGTGGAAAAGCTCAATTTGGTGGACAACGATTTGGTGAGATGGAAGTTTGGGCTCTTGAAGCATATGGTGCTGCTTACACTCTTCAAGAAATGCTAACCGTGAAATCAGATGATGTTTCAGGAAGAACGAAAATGTATAAAAAAATTGTAGATGGTTCCCTTGAGATGGATGCAAACGTCCCTGAATCATTTAATGTTTTAACTAAAGAGATTCGCTCATTGGGAATCAATATAGATCTAGACAAAGAAGAGTAGGAGTAAATTTTGAAAGAATTACTAAACAAACTTAAATCTAATCAAGATGATTTTTCATCAATCTCAGCAGGCCTAGCTTCTCCTCAAATGATCCGATCTTGGTCATTTGGTGAAGTAAAGAAACCTGAGACTATCAACTATAGAACCTTCAAACCAGAAAGAGATGGTCTTTTCTGTGCCAAAATTTTTGGTCCTATAAAAGATTATGAATGTGTATGCGGAAAATATAAAAGAATGAAGCACAGAGGAGTTATGTGCGAGAAATGTGGAGTCGAGGTAACTCTTGCTAAGGTCAGAAGAGATAGAATGGGTCACATTGAGTTGGCTGCACCAGTTGCACATATTTGGTTTTTAAAATCATTACCTTCAAGAATTGGGTTGCTTCTTGATGTTACTTTAAGAGAAATCGAAAGAGTATTATATTTTGAAAGTTTTATTGTAACTGAGCCTGGAATGACTCCTTTAGAGAAAGGTGACATTCTAACTGAAGAAGAATTTGTAGAAGAATATGAGCAATATGGAGACGAATTTGCTGCAGAAATGGGAGCGGAGGCTGTAAAGAAGCTTCTTGAGGAGTTAGATATTGAAGACGAGATAAGAATTCTCAGAGAAGAAATTCCTCAGACTAATTCTGAAACAAAACTCAAGAAACTTTCAAAAAGACTTAAGCTTTTAGAGGCATTCCATAAATCTGGTAATAAACCTGAGTGGATGATTATGGATGCTCTTCCAGTCTTGCCACCTGATCTGAGACCACTGGTTCCTCTCGAAGGTGGCAGATTTGCTACCTCCGATTTAAATGATTTATATAGAAGAGTGATCAATAGAAATAATAGGTTAAAAAGACTTTTAGAGCTAAATGCTCCAGATATTATAGTTAGAAATGAAAAAAGGATGCTTCAAGAATCAGTTGATGCTCTTCTAGATAATGGAAGACGTGGCAGAGTAATTACTGGCACTAATAAACGACCTTTGAAATCACTTGCGGATATGATCAAAGGAAAAGGTGGAAGATTCCGACAAAACCTTCTTGGAAAAAGAGTTGATTATTCAGGTAGATCAGTAATCGTTTCTGGTCCAAATTTAAAATTACATCAGTGTGGATTACCTAAGAAAATGGCATTGGAACTTTTTAAACCATTTGTCTATGGAAGACTTGAGCACAAAGAGTTAGCTACAACTATAAAAGCTGCTAAAAGACTCGTTGAGAGAGAAACTCCTGAAGTTTGGGAAGCACTCGAAGAGGTTATTCGTGAACATCCAGTTTTATTAAATCGTGCTCCAACCCTTCACAGACTTGGGATTCAAGCATTTGAACCCCAACTAATCGAAGGAAAAGCTATACAGTTACACCCGCTTGTTTGTGTTGCTTATAATGCAGACTTTGATGGTGATCAGATGGCAGTCCATGTACCACTTACAATTGAGGCTCAACTAGAAGCAAGAGCATTAATGATGTCAACAAATAACATTTTATCTCCTGCTGATGGAGCTCCAATCATTAATCCAACTCAGGATGTTGTTCTTGGCCTTTATTATATGACCCGTGAAAAAGTAAATGTTCTTGGAGAAGGAAGAGTATTTTCCAATCCAGATGAAGTGCAAAGAGCTTTTGAATCGGAGCAATTAGATTTGCATGCCAAAATCAAGGTCAGAATTGAAAATGCAGATAAAGGTGTATTTCTTGAGGAAACAACTACTGGCAGAACTTTAATTTGGAGAATTACCCCAATTGAAGTTGGTTTTGATTCTGTTAATAAGACCCTGACAAAGAAAGCTGTTTCTCAATTGATCGATTTATCTTACAGGAAGGCTGGGCTTAAGAAGACCGTAATTTTTGCAGATAAACTTATGTATTTAGGATTTGATTTTTCAACAAGATCAGGTTCATCTATTGGAGTTGACGATTTCGTTATCCCGGAAGAAAAATATGAAATTGTCGAGAGAGCTGAAAATGAAGTTAAAGAAATAGAATCTCAATTTTCTTCTGGTCTAGTCACTAGAGGTGAAAGATACAATAAAGTAGTTGACATTTGGTCAAGAGCAAACGAAAACGTTGCAGATGCAATGATGGACAAGATTAGCAATGAAATAGTAAAAGATGCAGATGGCAAAGAAGTTCAACTTCCCTCATTTAATTCAGTCTATATATATGCTGATTCCGGTGCCAGAGGATCACCAGCTCAAATAAGGCAGTTATCTGGAATGAGAGGGTTAATGTCCAAACCTGATGGTTCAATAATCGAAACACCTATTACAGCAAATTTCAGAGAGGGTTTGTCAGTCCTTCAGTACTTTATTTCAACACATGGTGCTCGAAAAGGATTAGCTGATACTGCCCTCAAAACAGCTAATTCAGGATACCTCACTAGAAGACTATGTGATGTTTCGATGGATTCTGTTGTTGTTATGGAAGATTGTGGAACAGAAAATTCAATAAATATGCAACCAATAATTGATGGTGGAGAAATAATTCAAAATCTCACTGACAGAATTCTTGGTAGGGTTATTGCTGAACCGGTTTTTGATTCAGAAAAGAATATAGTTTTCGAACAAGGCACACTTATTGATGAGGATGCAATTTCTAAAATTGAGCAACTAAATCTCTCACAATTAAGAGTGAGATCTCCAATGACATGTGAAGCAAGTTATGGAGTTTGCTCAATGTGTTACGGAAGAGATCTTGCAAGAGGACACTTAGTTCATAGAGGAGAAGCTGTTGGTGTAGTTGCTGCTCAATCCATTGGAGAGCCAGGAACACAGCTTACTATGAGAACTTTTCATATCGGTGGTGCTGCCTCAAGTTCATCCGAAGCTGATTCTATTATAAGTAGGAATAATGGTTCAGTGATAATCTCTGACGATCTCAAAAGTGTTAGAAATAAAGATAAACAAGATGTGGTTATTTCAAGAAACTCACAACTTTCAATATTAGATGAAAATGGAAAGATTGCTGAGCAACATGAGTTGAAATATGGAACAACTTTATTAGTTGAGAATAATTCGAAGGTAAAACTTGGAGAAACAATTGCTACTTGGGATCCTTACACAAGACCAATAATTTCTGAAGCTAGTGGAAAAGTAAAATTTTTGGATATGGAAGAGGATATCTCAGTTAGATTTTCAACTGAAGATCTCACAGGCCAAACTGTTATCGAAGTCATTGATGCTTCTGTTAGACCTTCTGCTGGTAAAGATTTAAATCCAACAATTTGTATAACTGATGGTAGAGGAAAACCTTTAACGTATCCTGAAAATAATCAACCAATGGAATATCGCCTCCCACCTCAAGCATCAATTGATCTAGAAGATGGTCAAAAGATTTTTGCAGGTCAGGTTCTGGCAAAGATACCTGTCGAAGGATCAAAAACTAAAGATATCACCGGTGGATTGCCCAGAGTTGCAGATTTATTTGAAGCAAGAACACCAAAAGATGCAGCAGTACTTGCTGAGGAATCAGGAATAGTATCTTTTGGAAAAGAAACAAAAGGAAAAGTTAGGCTTGTGATTACTCCTGATGGAGCAACAAAAAAGACCCAAAATGTTGAAATGTTGATTCCTAAACATAGAACACTTACTGTTTTTGAAGGAGAAAGAGTAGAAAAAGGAGACATCGTTAGTGATGGGCCTTTTAATCCTCATGATATCCTAAGACTCAAAGGAATTCCTGAACTTACGAACTTTATTGTTAATGAAATACAACAAGTTTATAGACTGCAAGGTGTTTCAATAAATGATAAGCATATCGAAACTATATTAAGACAAATGTTAAGAAAAGCTCTCATTATTGATGGTGGTGACACTAGTTTCATCCAAGGTGATCAAGTTGAGTACTTTGATCTAATTGAAGAAAACAAAAATGCTGAAGCAGAAGGTAAGTCTCCTGCTACCTATGAAAGAGTTCTTCTGGGCATTACAAAAGCATCTCTTGCAACTAACTCCTTCATCTCTGCAGCATCATTTCAGGAAACTACAAGAGTACTGACTGAGGCTGCTGTAACAGGAAAGCAAGACCAACTTAGAGGATTGAAAGAAAATGTTGTTGTTGGAAGGTTGATACCTGCTGGGACAGGTATGGACTTTCATGACAAACTCAAATCTAAGTCTCCGGGTGATGATGAGTATACACTTACATCTGAGGAAATGATGGCTGCACTTACACAAGAAGTCCAAGAAACAGAGGAAACAATTAATGATGAGGACAAACCAGTTGACAATCCTGAATGAGACTATAGAATCAGCGAACTTAAAAGGTTAATAATTTATGGCAACAGTAAATCAATTAGTTAGAAAATCTAGGAAACCAAAAACTAGGAAAACTGATGTGCCTGCTCTAAAGGGCTGTCCTCAAAGAAGAGGTGTTTGCACTCGTGTTTATACGACAACCCCAAAAAAACCTAACTCTGCTTTGCGCAAAGTTTGCCGTGTAAGACTTACAAGTGGGTTTGAAGTTACTTCATACATTGGTGGTGAGGGTCATAACCTACAAGAGCACTCATTAGTCTTGATTAGAGGTGGCAGAGTTAAAGATTTACCAGGTGTTAGATACCATACTGTGAGGGGTACATTGGATACATCTGGTGTTGCAAATCGCAAACAAAGAAGATCAAAATACGGGGCAAAAAAAGGTAAGTAAGAATGCCCAGAAGAAGAAGTCCAGAAAAAAGAAAAATTCTTCCTGATCCAAAATATAAAGACATAGTTGTTGCTAAGTTTATGAATAATTTAATGAAGGATGGTAAAAAATCTGTTGCAGAAAAAATTGTTTATGGAGCATTTGATAAAATCCATGCTAACGAAAATAATGATCCAATAGAAGTCTTTAACAAAGCTATTTCCGAGGTTGGACCAGTTGTGGAAGTTAAATCAAGACGTGTAGGTGGCGCAACTTATCAGGTTCCCATTGAAGTGAGACCCTCTAGAAAACAAGCACTTGCTATGAGGTGGATTGTAGAAGCTGCTCGAAAAAGATCTGAGAAATCAATGGCACTGAGGCTTGCAGGAGAGTTACAAGATGCCTCACAAGGAAAAGGTGCAGCTATCAAAAAAAGGGAAGATGTTCATAAGATGGCAGAGGCTAATAAAGCATTTGCCCATTTTAGGTTTTAAAGATGCCCAGAGAAACAGAATTAAATAAATATAGAAACATTGGTATTTGTGCTCATGTTGATGCTGGTAAGACAACAACAACTGAACGAGTTCTATTTTATACAGGACTTTCTCATAAAATTGGAGAAGTACATGATGGTGCTGCCACTATGGATTGGATGGAGCAAGAGCAAGAAAGGGGAATTACAATTACATCTGCTGCAACGACTTGCTTTTGGAGTGGTATGGAGCAGCAGTTTCCAAAACATAGAATTAACATTATCGACACACCTGGTCACGTCGATTTCACTATTGAAGTTGAAAGATCACTAAGGGTTTTAGACGGAGCAGTTGTAGTATTTTGTGGCACTTCTGGAGTAGAACCTCAGTCTGAAACAGTTTGGAGACAGGCAAATAGGTATGAAGTTCCAAGAATTGTCTTTGTTAATAAAATGGATAGAGCAGGGGCTGATTTTGAGAGAGTTGTTGATCAAATAAAGGAAAGACTCGGAGCAAACATTGTTCCGATCCAATTGAACATAGGTACTGAGGAAAATTTCAAAGGTGTAATCGATTTAATAAGAATGAAAGCAATATATTGGAATGAAGATGATCAAGGCTTAACTTTTGATCTTGCTGATATACCTGCTGAACTTCTAGATAAATCTAATGATTTGAGAGAAAAAATGCTTGAAACTGCAGCTGAAGCATCTGAAGAGTTAATGGAAGCATATCTTGAATCAGGTGAGCTTACTGAACTTCAAATTAAAGAAGGATTAAGAATAAGGAGTTTAAGTAATGAAATTGTTCTAGCAATGTGTGGTTCAGCATTTAAAAATAAAGGTGTGCAAGCAGTTCTAGATGCTGTTATCGATTTTCTGCCTGCTCCTGATGAGGTTAAAGCAATTAGAGGTGTCTCCCCTGATGATTTAGAAAAAGAAGATTCAAGATCTTCATCAGATGATGAACCTTTCTCTGCACTTGCATTTAAAATTGCAACAGACCCATTTGTAGGTACACTTACTTTCATCCGGGTCTACTCTGGAGTGCTTTCAGTTGGAGATGGTGTTGTAAATTCCACAAAAAGTAAAAAAGAAAGAGTGGGCAGAATGGTTCAGATGCATTCAAATAGCAGAAACGAAATTAAAGAAGTAAGAGCAGGAGACATTGCTGCCTGCATAGGTTTAAAAGATATTACAACAGGAGATACTATATGTGATCTTAAAAATCAGATAGTACTTGAAAGGATGGACTTTCCTGAACCCGTGATATCTGTTGCAGTTGAACCTAAATCAAAGCCTGATCAAGAAAAAATGTCACTCGCACTTGGTAAATTAGCTCAGGAAGATCCCTCATTTAGGGTACACACTGATGAAGAGTCAGGACAAACTATTATTTCAGGAATGGGTGAACTTCATTTAGATGTTCTGGTAGATAGAATGAAAAGAGAATTTTCTGTAGAAGCAAATATTGGTAAACCGCAAGTTGCCTATAGAGAGACAATCAAAGATACCATTGAAATAGAAGGCAAATTTGTTCGTCAAAGTGGGGGAAGAGGTCAGTATGGGCATGTTTGGTTAAAGTTGGAACCTCTAGGATTAGATGATGAATACGAATTTGTTGATAAAATTGTCGGAGGAGTAATCCCAAAAGAGTATATTCCTGCCGTTGACAAAGGTGTTCAAGAACAAATGCAAAATGGTGTAATTGCGGGATATCCTTTACTTGCCCTAAAAGCAACTCTATTTGATGGTTCATTCCATGATGTTGACTCAAGTGAAATGGCATTTAAGATTGCTGGATCAATGGCATTGAAAGAAGGAGCAAACAAAGCTAACCCCGTTCTTCTTGAACCAGTCATGAAAGTTGAAGTGGTTACACCGGAAGAACATATGGGTGATGTTGTAGGTGATCTTAATAGAAGAAGAGGAATCATTTTGGGGATGGATGAGATACCATCTGGAAAAACTGTTCAAGCTGAAGTGCCTCTTGCTGAGATGTTTGGATACGCAACAGATTTAAGATCACAAACACAAGGAAGAGCAAGTTTTTCAATGGAATTCTTAAAATATTCTGATGTTCCAAATAATATTGCAGAGCAACTAAAAACTGCTTGATTTAAAGTCCAAAACTAATTTTATATTTTGGTTGACATTGTTATTAAAAGAGACCAAAATACGGCACATTTTGCTTATAAAGCTAGGTGTTTAGAGGAATTACTTAATGAAAAATCAATCCTTAAGAATAAAGTTAAAAGCTTTTGATTATAGACTTATAGATGCCTCCACTAAACAAATTGTTGAAACTGCAAAAAAAACTGGTGCTTTGGTCAGGGGTCCGATTCCATTGCCAGTAAAAAAAGAGAGGACCACCGTGTTGATATCACCGCATAAGGATAAAGATGCACGTGATCAATACGAAATTAGAACTTATAAAAGGCTTCTTGACATAATTGAGCCAACAGATAAAACCGTTGATGCTCTAATGAAGTTGGATCTTTCTGCAGGTGTAGATGTCCAAATCAAATATAGTTAGAAGTTAAAACGCTTTTTGCGGCCATAGAGGGTTAAAAGCCCCGTAATAAGGAGAAAAAAATTGAGTTTAGGCTTAATTGGTAAAAAATCTGGAATGTCTCGTCTTTTTCAGGAAGATGGTGATTCGATACCTGTTACATTAATATCTGTTTTTGGTAATTATATTGCAGATATAAAAACTGAGGATAGAGATGGGTATTCGTCTGTTGTCGTTTTAAAGCAATCAAACAATAAGAGATATTTAAAAAAATCTCATAAAGAATTCTTTAAAAAAACCAACCTAAAACCTGGCTCTTTATCTGAATTCAGAACTCAGAATGTTGCAGACGTAAAAATTGGTGACCAGTTATCAGCAAGTATTTTTGAAAAAGGCCAATTTGTTGATGTGACTGGAACATCTAAAGGTAAGGGTTATGCAGGTGTAATTAAAAGACATAATTTTCGAATGCAAGATGCAACTCACGGCAATTCTCTCTCTCACCGTGCGCATGGTTCAATTGGTCAATGTCAAACACCTGGAAGAGTTTGGAAAGGAAAAAAGATGTCAGGACAGATGGGGAATGTGCAAAAAACTGTTCAAAATTTAGAAATCATTGATATTGACAATCAAAATAATTTGCTAGTGCTAAAGGGATCGGTACCAGGTGCCAATGGATCAGAAATAAGAATTAAGCCTTCGGTCAAGAAATGAAAATAAGTGTAGTCACAACTTCCAAATCTAAACAAAAAGACTTAGTTCTTTCTGACTCATTTTTAAAAGATTATAACGAAACTTTAATTCATCAGGCAGTTACCACCTACCTAGCTGGCATGCGTCAAGGTTCTCATAAGCAAAAGAATAGATCTGAAGTTAGAGGTGGTGGAAGAAAGCCCTACAGACAAAAAGGGACAGGACGAGCAAGAGCTGGAACTAACACCAGCCCTATCTGGAGAGGAGGGGGTGTCACCTTTGCTGCCAGACCACGAGATTATTCAAAGAAAATAAACAAGAAAATGTATAAAGCTGCACTTAGATCAATTTTTTCAGAATTATTGCGTCAAAAAAAATTAATTGCAGTTGAACATCCAAAAATATCAAAACCTAAAACCAAAGAAATGATAAATTTTTTGAAAAAAATCTCACTTGATAGTGTTCTTTTGATAGTTGACGAGTTAGACAAGAATCTTTATTTATCATCGAGAAATATTCCCAATGTAGATGTTGTAATGCCATCTCAAATTAATCCATTAATTCTTTTAAAAGCAAAAAATGTTGCTGTAACACCAGCTGCTTTTAAAGTATTGGAGAATTTAATATGACTATGAATATTTACAAAGTAATTAAGGGTCCGCATATTACTGAGCAGTCATCCATACTTAATCAAGAGTTAAAACAAATAGTTTTTAAAGTTGATCCACGTGCCTGCAAGAGAGAGATAAAGAATGCAGTGGAGTCACTTTTTGAAGTTAAAGTTGAGAAAGTTACAACATCACTGCAAAAAGGCAAAACTAAAAGGAATCGATTTGGTAAATATAAAAAATCCAATTTTAAAAAGGCTTATGTCACTTTATCTAAAGATTCAGATATTCAATTTGAGGGGGTAGGATAATGGGAGTAAGAAAAGCAAACCCAACAAGCCCAGGGAGAAGATTTGTTATTTCACTTGAAAAAAATCATCTTTACAAAGGAAGACCTCTAAAAAAGTTAACAGAAAAAAAGACCAAAAAGGGTGGTAGAAATAACAATGGAAGAATTACAGTAAGACATCAGGGTGGAGGACACAAACAGAACTATAGAATTATTGATTTTAAAAGAAATAAGTTTGACATATCTGCAACGGTTGAAAGAATTGAATACGATCCTAACAGGTCAGCTCACATTGCTTTGCTGAAATATGATGATGGTGAGAGGAGATATATCATTTGCCCAAATAAATTATCTGTAGGATCTCGAGTAATCTCGTCTCAGAATGAAGTTGACATTAAAAATGGAAACTCAATGATCCTTAAAAATATTCCACTTGGATCGAATGTTCATTGTGTTGAAATGAAACCTGGAAAAGGAGCTCAAATTGCTCGAAGTGCAGGAACATCTGCTCGACTTGTTGCTAAAGAGGGAATTTATTCAACTTTGCGGTTGCAGTCTGGTGAAATGAGAAAAATTCTTTCAGATTGCAGAGCAACATTAGGTGTTGTTTCAAATCAAGAAAATAATTTGAAATCAATTGGAAAAGCAGGTGCCAACAGATGGAGAGGAAAAAGACCAACTGTTCGAGGAGTAGCTATGAATCCCATTGATCATCCACACGGTGGTGGTGAAGGACGAACTTCGGGAGGTCGTCATCCGTCAACACCATGGGGGGTTCCAACTAAGGGATATAAAACTAGGAAGAATTCAAGATCAGATGATCTTATTGTTAGAAGAAGAGGGAAAAGGAAGTAATTATGCCTAGATCTCTAAAAAAAGGACCCTTTATAGACTTATCTCTTCAGAAAAAAGTTGATGCTGCTATAAAAAATAAAGATAAGAAACCTATTAAAACATGGTCAAGAAGATCGATGATTTCACCACAAATGGTTGGTCTTACAATAAGTGTTCATAATGGCAGAGCTCATGTTCCTGTATTTATTAACGAGGATATGGTTGGGCATAAACTAGGTGAGTTTGTTTTAACAAGAACCTTTAAAATGCATTCCGGAGATAGAAAGGCAAAGTAATGGAAACAAGAGCATATTTAAAAGGAACCAGATTATCACCACAGAAAGCCGGTCTGGTAGCAGATGTGATTCGTGGAAAAAATGTCGACGAAGCAATGAGTTTCTTGGAATTTAGCAAAAAGAAGGCTTCAATGGTTATAAGAAAACTTCTTGAATCAGCAATTGCAAATGCTGAGAATAATAATAATGCTGATATCGATAAGTTATTAATCAAATCAATTATTGTTAATCAGGGTATGAGACTCAAAAGAATCAAGCCTAGAGCAAGAGGAAGAGCTGATAGGATCACAAAACCTACTTGCCACATTGAGATTATTCTCACGGATGGAGAAACATAATGGGACAGAAAGTTCATCCAATTGGAATGAGACTTGGCATTATTAAAAGTCATAATTCAAATTGGTATGCAAAAGGTAAAGACTATTCTAAATTCTTAATCGAGGATTTAAAGGTAAGAGAGTTTCTTGACACTAGGTTGAAATTCTCTTCAATTAGTAGAGTTGAGCTAAATAGAAATGCCCAAGACTTTGTGGTAAACATTCATACCTCAAGACCTGGGATTATTATTGGTAAGAAGGGTGAAGAAATTGAAAACTTAAAAAAGCATATTAAAACTATCGTCAATCTTCCAACTCAGATCAATATCAAAGAAGTAAGAAAACCTGACTTGGATGCAAAAATTTTAGCTGAATCAGTTGCACAACAACTGGAAAGAAGAGTGCAATTTAGAAGGGCTATGAAAAGAGCAGTTCAAGGAGCATTAAGACAAAGTGCTAAAGGAGTTCGAATTGAGGTTTCTGGACGACTTAATGGTGCGGAAATTGCCAGGACTGAGTGGTATAGAGAGGGAAGAGTACCACTTCATACTCTTAGGGGTGATGTTGACTATGGAACTGCAGAAGCACTTACTACCTACGGAATAATTGGTGTAAAAGTATGGGTCTATAAAGGTGAAATCATTGGAGACCCAATAAAAGATAAGGCAAATAGTTAAGATGTTACAACCAAAGCAAACAAAATATAGAAAAATGCACAAAGGACGAAATAGAGGCCTTGCTCAAAATGGTAATACTATTGATTTTGGAAGGTTCGGACTGGTTGCACAAACTCGAGGCAGGATTACATCAAGACAAATTGAGTCCGCAAGAAGAGCTATGACAAGGTACGTTAAAAGAGGAGGAAATATTTGGATAAGAATATTTCCTGACAAACCTATTACCAAAAAACCTCTTGAGACAAGAATGGGTAAAGGTAAAGGAAATGTTGAGTATTGGGTAGCACTCGTTCAACCAGGAAAGGTTTTATATGAAATGTCAGGAGTTAGTGAAGAAGTTGCAAGAGAAGCATTTAGACTTGCTGGAGCAAAATTACCTGTCAAAACCGTATTTAGGGAAAAAGAAAACTGATTATGAATAAAGAATTAGAAAAACTTAGGAAACTATCTGATGATCAACTTAAGAAGACGTTGGAAGATCACTATTCAGAGCAGTTTCAGGACATGATAAAACTTAAAACAGGACAATTGGACCAATCTAATAAAATAAAACTACACAGAAAATCAATTGCAAGAATTAAAACAATTTTAAATGAGAGAGATTCAGGAGTGTCTTCAAATGAAAACTAAAAACCCAAGAGTCCTCACTGGAGAAGTTGTAAGTAATAAAGGCAACAAAACTATTGTTGTCAAAGTTGAGAGAAAAGTGAAGCATCCTTTGTACGGAAAGATAATGAGACGCTCATCAAAAGTTCATGCACATGACGAATCTAACATTGCAAATGTAGGTGACATTGTCTCAGTTCGTGAATGTAAACCTTTCTCAAAAAAGAAAACATGGGTGCTTGATGAATCATCAACCACGGAGAGTGAATCATGATTCAAATGCAATCAACACTCAATATTGCTGATAATAGTGGAGCTAGGTCAGTAATGTGTATCAAGGTACTTGGTGGGTCTAAAAGACGTTATGCAAATATTGGAGATATCATTAAAGTTGCAGTAAAAGAGGCAATACCAACTGGGAAAGTTAAAAAAGGGCAAGTGGTTAATGCACTAATTGTGAGAACAAAGAATGGAGTCAGACGGAAAGATGGCTCTTTAATTAAGTTTGATGAGAATGCAGCTGTATTACTTAATCAACAGAATGCTCCGATCGGCACCAGAGTTTTTGGCCCTGTAACAAGAGAATTACGATCTGGTAGTTTCATGAAGATTCTATCCCTTGCTCCGGAGGTTCTCTAATGACATTAAAAAGTAAAATTAAAACTAAACTTCGAGAGGGAGATGAAGTGATTGTTCTTGCTGGGAGAGATGTTGGTAAGACAGGAAATATTCTTAAGATTGCAGGGAAGAATAAAGCACTTGTTTCTGGGATAAATATGGTCAAAAAGCATACTAAACCAAATCCTCAGTTGGGTGTGACAGGTGGAATAGAAGAAAAAGAATCACCTATAGATTTATCGAATCTATCTTTTTGGGATTCTAAGAAGAAAATCAAAGAAAAAATCATTTATAAACTTGATGAAAAATCTGGAAAAAAAACAAGGATATTTCAAAGTACGGGAAAGAAGGTAGATTAAAAAATGTCAATGTTGAGAGATAAATATCATAAAGAGATTATTCCAAGTCTAAAAGAAAGATTGGGAACCGATAATGTCATGGCTCTTCCCAAACTAAAGAAGATAGTCATTAACATGGGTGTTGGAGAGGCAATAAATGATAAAAAACATCTCACTTCTGCTGTGAGTGATTTAGAGGCTATTTCAGGACAAAAACCCATAATAACAAATGCTAGGAAATCGGTTGCCAGTTTTAAAATTAGAGAGGGATGGCCATTAGGTTGTAAAGTAACTCTCCGGGGAAATAGAATGTATGAGTTTGTTGATAGGCTTATTAATATTGCGATTCCTCGTGAAAGAGACTTTAGAGGTTTAAACCCCAAATCTTTTGATAATCAGGGAAATTATAGTTTTGGTATTAGAGAACAAATCATTTTTCCGGAGATTAACTACGATAATATCGATCAAATTCGTGGCATGGATATTTGTATAAATATTTCTGCTAAAACTAAAGATGAAGCAAAGGTTTTACTAGAAGAACTTAAGTTTCCATTTAAACAATAAATAATATGACTAGAAAATCAATAATAGCTCGAGAGAATAAAAAGATTAAAACCGTAGCTAAATATGCGAAAAAAAGAGCCGCGTTGAAGGCTGAGTTCTTAAATGTAAATAACTCTGATGAGGTGAGGTTTGCTGCTTATGAAAAACTTCAAAAATTGCCAAGGAATTCAAGTCCTTCTCGGGTAACTAGAAGATGTAAATTGACAGGAAGACCCCATGCGGTTTATAGGAAGTTCGGTTTAAGTAGAATTAAATTAAGGGAAGCCGCAATGCGTGGAGATGTTCCTGGATTGGTAAAGTCAAGTTGGTAAGAATATGAGTATGCAAGACCCTATTTCAGATTGTTTGAACATAATAAGGAACGGATTAATGCGTCATAAAGATGAAGTATTGTTTCCTTATTCAAAATTGAAACATGATTTAGTTAATGTCCTTGTTGATGAGGGATATTTATTATCTGCTGAAAAGGTTTCTGTGGATAGCAAAATTTTTGTAAGTGTTGGTTTGAAGTATTTCGATGGCCAACCAGTCATTAAAAATCTTGAAAGAATTTCAAGACCAGGATTACGCAAGTATGAGGGTGTTAAAGATTTAAAAGAAGTTAATGCTGGATTGGGCATATATATTCTTACAACTAATCAAGGTTTGATGACTGACAAAAAAGCAAGATCTCAAAATATTGGTGGCGAAGTGTTGGTTAGGATTTTTTAAGATGTCTAGGGTTGCAAAAAAAATAATAAATATACCAGAAGGAGTAAATGTTTCTCTAACAGGTAATGATGTAAGTGTTAATAGTGCTAAAGGAACTTTAAATTTTGTTTTAACAAAGGAAGTTTCTCTAAAGATTGATGCAAATGAGATTTCTGTTATGTCATCAGATAATCAAGAATCAATTGCAATGGCTGGCACAACTCGATCAATCATTAACAATATGATTATTGGTCTGTCAAAAGGGTATGAAAAAAAGCTGGAATTAGTTGGTGTTGGATACAGAGCAAAAGCATCAGGAAAAACTCTTGATCTTACACTGGGTTTTTCACATCCCATTAAATATGAATTACCTGAATCAGTAAGTGTTGAAACTCCATCTCAGACCGAAATTGTGTTGAAAAGTTTTGATAAACAAGCACTCGGACAAACTGCTGCAGAAATTAGAGCTTTTAGACCTCCTGAACCATATAAAGGAAAAGGTGTGAGGTATTCGGATGAAAGAATTAAGAGAAAAGAAGCTAAAAAGGCTGCTGGGGGAGCATAAATGAATAAAAATCAATCAAGATTGCGAAGAGCAAAAAGAACTAGAATGAATTTTAAATTTCAACCCCTTCCAAGATTGACTGTGTTTAAGTCATCTAAGCATCTTTATGCTCAAGTTATTGAGCCAGATGGCAATAAAGTTATAACCTCTGCATCATCACATGATAAATCAATTTCAGAAAAGACAAGCAATCTTAAAACTGCAGAAAAAATAGGACAATTGATTGCAGAAAGAGCTTTAGAAAATGGTATTAAAAAAGTTGTATTTGATAGATCTGGCTATCTTTATCATGGGAAAATTAAAATGATTGCAGAATCAGCTCGTTCATCAGGATTGGAGATCTAAGTATGGCAAAAGATTTAAACACAAACTCGCAACAAGCGGACCTACTAGAAGAAAAGTTAGTTCAAGTAAACCGCGTTGCAAAAGTTGTTAAAGGAGGGCGAGTTTTCGGTTTCACTGCTTTAACTGTTGTGGGTGATGGTAAAGGAAGAGTTGGTTTTGGAAGAGGTAAAGCAAAAGAAGTACCTATAGCCATTCAAAAAGCTATGGAAAATGCCAGAAGAAATATGGTTGATGTTGATCTCAATGGATCTACAATTTGGTATCCAGTCAAAGCTAAACATGGCTCAGCAAAAGTTTACATGCAACCTGCATCTGAAGGTACAGGTATTATTGCAGGTGGTGCGATGCGGGCAGTACTTGAGCTCGTAGGGGTTCAAAATGTTTTAGCAAAATGTTATGGATCTACAAATCCGGTAAACGTCGTCATGGCAACAATCAATGGATTAAAAGCAATTGAATCTCCTGAGAGGGTTGCTAAAAGACGTGGTAAAAGTGTTGAAGAAATCTTATGAATAAAAAAACAATGATAAAAATTAAACTTGTTAAAAGTCCAATTGGAAGAAATTCCAATCATAAACTTTGTGTGAAAGGTTTAGGATTTAAAAAACTTAATCAAATAGTAGAAATCCAAGATACGCAAAGCAACAAAGGAATGATCAATAAAATATCTGACATGATTGAGGTTATTACTTAAATGATAAAAGCAAAAGACAAAAGCCTTTCTTTGAATTCATTATCGAATAGTGGTTCAAAGCAAAACAGGAAAAGAGTAGGTCGTGGTATTGGATCAGGTACTGGTAAAACGGCAGGAAGAGGCCATAAAGGACAAAAATCAAGATCTGGAGGATCAATTCCTAGATGGTTTGAAGGTGGACAAATGCCACTTCAGCAAAGACTTCCAAAATTTGGTTTTTCTTCAAGAGTGAACAATTTTTCAACAGATTTAAATTTAAAAGCTATTGATGGCCTAAAAGAAGTTGATTTACAAATACTCAAAGATAATAAATTGATAAATAAAAAAATAAAGAAGGTTAAAATTTATGGCAATCATAAACTTTCTAAACCAATAAAAATTTCTGGGATATCTTTATCAAAAGGAGCAGAGAAATCAGTTATTGATGCAGGTGGGGTAGTAGAGAACTAATATGTCAGATTCAAGTATGTCAGATCTTTGGAGAAGAATCAGGTTCGTGATTCTTGCAATTGTTATCTATAGGATCGGCACACATATACCAATTCCTGGGATAGACCCTCAAAGATTAGAGGAACTTTTCTTACAAAATCAGGGTACGATTTTAGAAATGTTTAATCTTTTTTCAGGAGGAGCGCTTGAAAGAATGAGCATCTTTGCTCTAAATGTTATTCCTTACATTTCCTCAGCAATTATTATGCAATTATTTTCAAATTCTATTCCTTATTTGCAAGAGTTGAAGAAAGATGGACAAGCAGGAAGAAATTTAATTACTCAGTACACTCGATATGGAACAGTTTTCCTTGCTATCATCCAATCTTCAGCACTAGCTTTTACATTAAATGCTTCTGGTCTTAAATATATAGATATACCTTTTTCTGCTTTTTATATTTCTTCGGTGGCATCTGTAGTGGCAGGAACCGTTTTTTTGATGTGGCTAGGAGAGCAAGTATCTGAAAGAGGTATTGGAAATGGTATTTCAATCATAATTGCAATAAGTATTTTGTCAGGTATGCCTGGTGCAATTGGGCAAGCACTTGAGCAAGCAAGGGTTGGTGATTTAAATATTCTTTTATTGATTGCAATTGGAGTTTTGGCTATGGCAGTAATTGCTATTGTAGTATTTATAGAAAGGGGTCAAAGAAGAATAACTGTTAATTATGCGCAAAGACAACAAGGTAGAAAGTTAATGCAAGCACAGGCAAGCCATCTTCCTTTTAAAGTGAACATGGCCGGTGTGATTCCCGCAATTTTTGCAAGTACTTTTTTATTATTTCCACAATCTCTTACACAATGGTTTGGTGATGGGTCCGGATTTTTGCAATCCCTGACACTAGCTTTAAATCCAGGACAACCACTTTACATACTAGTTTTTTCTACTTTAATTATCTCATTTTGCTTTATTTGGTTGGCACTCACCTTTAATACAAGGGAAGTAGCAGATAATTTAAAAAGATCAGGAGCCTACATTCCTGGTATACGCCCAGGACAACAAACCTCTCAATATATTGATTCGGTTTTAGCGAGACTTACCGTTTTTGGAAGTATTTATTTAACATTAATATGTTTATTACCTCTTGCTCTAATTAACTTTGCTGGTGTATCTTTTTATCTGGGTGGAACATCCATTTTAATTATTGTTGTCGTTCTAATGGACTTTATGGCACAAGTGCAGTCATATCTGATGTCAAGTCAATATTCTAACCTGCTAAAAAAAAGCAAATTTAAATACATATAGAAGATAAATCATGAAAGTACGAGCATCAGTAAAAAAGATTTGTAGGGATTGTAAATTAGTCAGAAGACGGGGAGTCTTATTTGTAATTTGTAAAACTGACCCAAAACATAAACAAAAGCAAGGATAATATCAAATGGCAAGAATAGCAGGTGTAAACATTCCAGAAAACAAACACATTGAGATTGCTCTCACTCATATCTTTGGTATTGGTAGAGCAAGAGCAAGAGTTATCTGTGATGCAATATCAATTGAATACTCAAAAAAAATATCTGATCTAACTGAGTCCGAAATTGAACAGGTAAGAAGTGAGGTTGCGAAATACACTCTGGAGGGTGATCTAAGGAGAGAAATTAGTGTCAATATAAAAAGATTAATGGATTTAGGAACTAATAGAGGGATTAGACATAGAAGAAAATTACCAACACGTGGTCAAAGAACCAAAACTAATGCAAGAACTAGAAAAGGGCCAAAGAAGCCCATGAGGGGATAATATGGCTAAAAGTAAGAAATCAAAAAAAGTTATTAATGAGGGTATTGCTCACATTCATTCATCTTTTAATAATACTATTATCACCATCACGGATAAAAAAGGTAATGCAATATGCTGGGCTACTTCTGGTGGTTCAGGCTTTCGTGGGTCTCGAAAGAGCACTCCATTTGCCGCACAGATTGCTGCTGAAAAAGTTGGAACCAAAGCCATGGAAGAATTTGGAATGATTAGTTTAGATGTAAAGGTTAGAGGACCAGGTGCAGGGAGAGAATCTGCAGTGAGATCATTAAATGCTTGCGGGTTAAAAATTAAAAGTATTACTGATGTTACACCATTACCGCATAATGGTTGTAGACCACCCAAGAAGAGAAGAGTCTAGGAGATAATTATGGCAAGATACAGAGGACCATCATTACGCCTTTCAAGAAGAGAAGGGACTGATTTATATTTAAAAAGTGGAAAAAGAGCAATTGAAAGTAAATGTAATATGGATACTGCTCCTGGAATGCATGGTATGCGAAGAGGCAGACTTTCAGATTACGGGCTACAATTAAGAGAAAAACAGAAAGTCAGAAGAATGTACGGAGTTCTTGAGAAACAATTTAGGAATTATTACTTGAAAGCTTCAAAATCAAAGGGTAATACTGGTGAAAACCTTTTGTCATATCTAGAAAAAAGATTGGATAATGTAGTTTATAGAATGGGTTTTGGGTCTACTAGAGCTGAAGCAAGGCAGATGGTGTCACACAAAGCAATTTTAGTTAATAATAAGTCGGTAAATGTCCCATCTTTTCAAGTACAACCTGGTGATGAAATTAAAATAAAAGAAAATAAACAGAATCAATTACGTATTCAAAATGCAATGGAGTTATCTTCACAAAGAGAATCTTGTGATTGGCTTGAAGTTGATGAAAAAAATTTTAAAGGAGTATTTAAGTCTGTTCCCGACAGGTCAGATTTAAGTGCTGAAATTAATGAAAATCTTATTGTTGAGTTATATTCAAAATAAGAAGATAAAGGGGCAGTTATGCAAGTATCAGTAGTAGATTTATTAGTACCAACAGAAATTGAGGTTGAAAATATCTCAGAAACAGTTTCTAAAGTAACTTTAGAGCCTCTTGAGAGGGGCTTTGGACACACTTTAGGAAATGCATTAAGAAGAATTTTGCTTTCTTCAATGCCAGGTGCTGCAGTTACAGATGTACTCATAGATGGAATTTCTCATGAATACAGTACAATTGAGGGAGTTCGTGAAGATGTGATTGATATTCTTTTAAATTTAAAAGATATGCCAGTTAAACTTATTGAAGGAAATGATGCAGAAATTAAACTTTCTGCTGATGGTCCATGTGAAGTGACTTCCAGCTCATTCGAAGTTCCTGGAAATGTAGAACTTACCAATCCTGAGCATCATATTGTTTCGTTAGTCGATAAAATAAGTTTGTCCATGTCAATTTTTATAAAGTCAGGAAGAGGATATGAGCCTGTTGATGTAAGAAGCAATGATGATGCAATTGTTGGTGCATTAAAAGTTGATGCCTCATTTAGCCCTGTTAAAAGAGTCTCCTACTCTGTTGAGAATGCTCGTTTTGAAAAAAGAACAGATTTGGATAAACTTGTCATAGAACTCGAAACGGATGGAACTATTGATGCTGAAACTGCCATTGAGCACTCAGCAACAATTATGCAGCAACAACTTGCTGCATTTGTGAATCTAGATGCAATTGCAGAACAGGAAGCCAAGAAAGAACAGAATGATTTCGACCCGATTTTGTTGAGATCTATAGATGAACTTGAATTAACTGTGAGATCAACAAATTGCCTAAGAGCCGAAGGTATTTTCTTGATAGGAGATCTTATTCAAAGATCAGAGTTTGATTTATTAAAAACACCAAACTTAGGAAAAAAATCTCTTAATGAGATCAAAGATGTCCTTGCATCAAGGAATTTATCCCTAGGAATGGTTCTTGAGAATTGGCCACCAGTTGGATAAATTATGAGACATAGAAAATCTGGTAGAAAATTAAATAGAAATGCATCGCATAGAAAGGCACTTTTAAAGAATCTTGCTATTGCATTGGTTGATAAGGAAATTATTAAAACAACCGTTCCCAAGGCAAAAGAATTAAAAAAGTTTTTAGAACCTATTATTACAATTTCTAAACAAGATTCTGTTGCAAATCGAAGGAGAGCATTTGATAAATTACGTTGTAAAGATTCTGTTGGTAAATTATTTAGTGTAATTGGACCTAGTTCTATTGATCGACCTGGTGGATACCTTCGTGTAATAAAGGCTGGTTTTAGACCAGGTGATAAAGCAGATATTGCTTTTATAGAGTGGGTTGATAGAGATGCATCCGATAGTGAAAGTGATAGTGAACCTGAACTTTTAGAAACTTAAAATTTTATTTCAACATCGGTTTTAAAAATTCTCCAGTAAAAGAACCTTTGTGTTTTGAAACATCCTCTGGTGTTCCGGCAACTACTAACTCACCACCATCAATACCACCTTCAGGACCTAAATCAATAATCCAATCTGCAGTCTTAATCACATCTAAGTTATGTTCAATGACCACAATCGTGTTCCCTTGTTTTTTTAATTCGAATAATACATTTAATAACATTTGTATATCAGCAAAGTGGAGTCCTGTTGTCGGCTCATCCAAAATAAACAGTGTTTTTCCAGTGCTTCTTTTTGAAAGCTCTTTTGATAATTTTATTCTTTGAGCTTCTCCTCCAGACAATGTAGTAGCTGATTGACCAAGTTTGATGTAGTTAAGTCCTACACTTGATAATGTTGATAATTTTTTCTTAATTGAGGGGATAGAGTCAAAAAAATCTAAAGCATCCTCAACTGTCATTTCTAAAACATCACTGATACTTTTATTTTTATACTTGATTTCAAGAGTCTGCTCATTATATCTTGATCCTTTGCAAATATCGCAGGTAACATAAACATCTGCAAGAAAATGCATTTCAACTTTAATAAGCCCATCACCTTGACATGCTTCGCAACGACCACCTTTTACGTTAAAGCTAAATCTCCCAGGTTTGTAGCCTTTTGCTCTTGAATCTATAGTTTGAGCAAAGAGGTCTCGTATGTTTGAGAAGAGACCAATGTAAGTTGCTGGATTTGAACGAGGTGTTCTTCCAATCGGTGATTGATCAATATTTATTACTTTGTCTAGGTCTTCTAGGCCCTCAATTCGTTCACATTTGATTTCTTTCTTCAAAGTCGATCTATTTAAGAGAAATGTACTCATTGGAAGCAATGTCTGATTTATTAGTGTTGATTTACCTGAACCAGATACACCAGTGACAGCAGTAAATAATCCTACCGGGATATCAACATTTATTTTTTTTAGATTATTTTCAAATGCTGATCGAATTTTTATGAAATTATTATTATGTTTTGATCTTTTGTAAGGTGCTTTTATTTCTTTCTTCTTGGAAAGATATTCTGCTGTTATTGAATTTTTATTTTTAAGAATATCTTTTAAATTTCCTTGAGCACAAACTTTTCCACCATGTACTCCTGCTCCAGGACCCATATCAATTATATGATCAGATTGTCGCATAGCATCTTCGTCATGCTCCACCACAATTACAGTATTCCCAAGATCTCTGAGATTTTTAAGTGTCTCTATTAACTTATTATTATCACGTTGATGCAGACCGATGCTGGGCTCATCCAAAATATATGTAACACCTACAAGACCGGAACCAATTTGACTTGCCAATCTTATTCTCTGTGCTTCACCTCCAGATAGTGATTCAGCACTTCTATCGAGTGACAAATATCCTAAACCCACATTGTTTAAAAAAGTTAATCGATCTTGAATTTCCTTTAGAATTTTTTCAGCTATCTTTATTCGATTACCTTTTAGACTAATTTTTTTTATAAAATTTAAGCTAGTATTAATTCGCATCTCAGTTATTACATTAATTGGAGAATCATTTATAAATACATTTCGTGACTCCTTTTTTAACCTAGATCCATTGCATGAATCACAATTCTTTTCAGATAACAGCTTAGATAATTCTGTTCTCATATATTCAGAGTCTGTATCTCTAAAGCGTCTATCAGTATTTATCAGAACACCCTCAAATTTATGTTTGCGAACAATTCTACTTCCACTTCTGAACCTATGAGAGAAGTCAATAACTTCATCAGAACCATAGAGAATGATGTCTTGTACTTCTTGATCTAAATCTTTCCATTTCATTGTCAGACTAAAATCAAAATGTTTAGCTAAACATTTTAACTGATAAAAATAAAATCTATTTCTACGAGTCCAACCTTTTATGGCCCCATTACTTATTGATACAGAGTCATCAGGAATTATTTTACTGGGGTCTATAAATTGTATGACACCAATCCCATCGCATTTCTTGCAGGCTCCAAAAGGACTATTAAATGAAAAAATTCTGGGCTCCAGTTCACTAATAGAGTAACCACATTTAGGACACGAAAAATTGGTAGAAAATAATTGCGATTCAGTTTCTTTTCCAATTGTGTTGATTTCAATTATTCCCTCAGAAAGACTAGCTGCTGTTTCAAGTGATTCTGTTAGACGAGATCTAAATTCATCTGTTTTTTTTACAGCAAGACGATCTATTACTGCAGCAATATCATGTTTTTTGTTCTTATCTAATTTTGGTGTATCGTCCAGTTGATAGACAGTATTATTGATTTTGACCCTGACAAAACCTTCTATTTGTAATTGCTCAAAGATTCCAAGGTGCTCCCCCTTCTTTCCTCTTATAATCGGACTTAAGATCATTATTTTTTCGTTTTCATTCATTAATTCAATTACATCAGCAATTTCAGAAATAGTTTTTGCCTTGAGTTCTTCCCCATGATCAGGACATTTGGGAATCCCAACTCTCGCATATAAAAGTCTTAGGTAGTCATAAATTTCTGTGACTGTTCCAACAGTAGATCTTGGGTTGTGTGAAGCTGATTTTTGTTCAATAGAAATTGCTGGAGATAAACCTTCAATCTGATCAACATCAGGCTTATCCATCATTGACAAAAATTGTCTCGCATATGCTGATAAAGATTCTACATACCTCCTTTGTCCTTCGGCATATAAGGTATCAAAAGCTAATGAAGATTTTCCTGAACCAGATAGACCGGTAATGATCACCAATTTATTTCTAGGAATATCAACATCGACTTCCTTTAAATTGTGGGTTCTGGCACCCTTGATTGAAATGCTTTTCATTTAAATATGTTAGACAGTTTTTTTTAGGTTAAAATAGATATTATAAAAGGTAATTATGGCAAGAGGAGTAAATAAAGTAATTTTAGTAGGGGGAGTTAAGGCTAAACCTGAAATAAAAAATTTTCAAGATGGGACATCATATACTCGTTTAGACCTTGCAACCAATAAGGAGTGGAAAGACAAAGAGGGCAAGCTTCAGTCTAAAACAGAATGGCATCGGGTAGTTTTGTTCGGAGGGTTAGCTGATGTAGCTGTCAGATGGTTAGACAGTGGCTCTCAAATTTATTTAGAAGGTGAGTTGCAAACAAGAAAATGGCAAGACAAAGATGGTATTGATCGCTGGACCACGGAAATAAGAGCTAATGAAATGACCATGCTCGGTAGTTCAAAAAATAATGAAAATTCACCTACAGCTTCAAATTCAAATTCCTCATCAGTAGGTGCAGAAGAGGATATAAATCAAGATTCTGCTCAGGAAAATATGAATCAGGACAATGAACCTGATGGAAACCCATTTGCTCCAAGTAAACTACCTTTTTAATCTTTTTCAAAGATCAGGCAGGAATTAGTTCCTCCAAATCCAAATGAATTACTCATAAATGAGTTAAAAGAAATATCATTTTGATCTGTAATAATATTTAATCCATCTGCTTCCTTTATTACATTTTTTATATTAATAGAGGGAGAAATGAAATTATTATTCATCATGAGAAGAGAAAAAATGATTTCTTGTGCTCCTGTTGCACCAAGTGAATGACCCGTTAAAGATTTGGTAGAAGATATCTTTATATTATTATCTGTAAAGACTTTTTGAATTGCATTTATTTCTGCAACATCACCAACAGTTGTGCTCGTCCCGTGAGCATTTATATAGTCAACTTTACCTTCAAAAGATTCCAAGGCATTTCTCATGCATTCTTCTGCTCCATGGCCTGATGGAGCAACCATGTCATAACCATCCGAATTGGCATGAAATGATTTTAATGTGCCGTAAATTTTTGCTCCTCTTTTGATTGCATGCTCTTTTTCTTCAAGAATAACAATTCCTGCACCACCCGAGATTACAAAACCATCTCTGCTCGAATCAAATGGTCTAGATGCTTTCTTGGGTTCTGTATTAAATTTAGAGCTTAATGCTCCCATAGCATCAAAAAGTGATGAAGATGACCAATGTTCGTCTTCAGCACCACCTGCAATAATAATATCCTGTTGCCCTGATGAAATAATTTGTGATGCATGACCAATGCAGTGAGCGCTAGTTGAGCAAGCAGATGAGATAGAATAACTTACTCCTTTAATTTTCAACAAAGTACTCAAAACTGCAGAGACAGTACTCCCCATAACTTTTGGAACTGCATAAGGACCAATTCTTTTCACTCCTTTATTCCTTGCAATATCAGCAGCAATAACTTGTTCTGCTGAGGATGCTCCTCCAGAACCAGCAATCAGCCCAACCTTAGGAGAAGAAATTTTTTCTGGTGTTAAACCTGCATCAGCTATTGCCATTTCTGATGCCAGAAAACCATAAGCCGCAGCATTCCCCATAAAACGAAGTTTTTTTCGGTCTATAAGTTCTCTTAGATTTAAATCAATGGAACCAGAAACACAGCTTCTGAACCCCATCTGTTCATAAACTTCATTGCGAGAAATACCTGAATTACCATTTCTTAAGTTAGTAACAACAGTATCTATATCATTACCAATACATGAAACTAAACCAACCCCTGAAACTACTACTTCTCGCATTTAAAATTCTGAGGTATCTTTAAATAGTCCTACTCGCAAATTTTTTGCAGAATAAACATGCCGTTGATCCACAAACATATCTGAATCTGCAAAACCAACAACAGCACCTCTATTTATCACTCTTTTTATGTCTAATTCATAATTTATTTTGCTTGCTGTTGGGAGCACTTGACCAAAAAATTTTACTTTCTCTGCACCCAGAGCTCGTCCTCTGCCAGGCAAACCTTTCCAGCATAGGAAAAATCCCAATAATTGCCACATTGCGTCTAGACCAAGGCAGCCTGGCATTACGGGATCACCTTTAAAATGGCAATCGAAGAACCAAAGTTCAGGGTTGATATCAAGTTCTGCACTAATTTTACCTTCAGAATATTTTCCTCCAGAATCATTAATTTCAGAAATCCTATCAAACATTAACATTTGATCTGTTGGAAGTTTGCCATTCCCTTCTCCAAAAAGCTCTCCAAAGCCACATTGAAT